>NZ_JAHLYS010000033.1 GCF_025128055.1 Synechococcus sp. CS-1329
CATGGCGACCCTGGCCTTGAACTCGGGGCTGTGGGTTCGGCGTTTGCTCAACTCCTTCGGAGAAGGCTTCGCCAACGTTGGGAGCCCCTTTCAGGGGCGGTGCCCCGCCTCAGAGGTTAACGATGGGCCCTGTCCAGAAAAACCAGACCACCTCACGAGCCCCCGATCCCCTGATTCAAATCAGCGGCAGCTGCTGGATCAGGTCGATCTGGCCCCCCTCCACCAGATAGCCGGAGCCGTTGATGTTTCCACCACCGAGGCTGTGGGCTTGGACATTGGCGAGGAAGAAGCTGCCGGGTGCGGCTCCATAAATTGTCGAGACATCAATGATGCCCGAGGACTCCCAGTTGCCGACACCGTTGGTGTTGGTGTCGGTGACCACACCGGGTTGGCTCTGGCCGTAGGCGGTCGGCACAGCGGTTCGATCGATCTGGGCCCAGCGCTCAGCCGGCACACCCGAGATTGGATCGACCGGGCCGCTGGGGTTCAACTTCCAGATCGACGCCTCCTGGGTGCCGAAGTTGCCTGCACTGATGTCGATGCCACCGCCGTTGGCCCGATCCTCCTGCAGGTACAGGGAGCCGTCGGCGCTCCAGGTGAGGTTGTCGGGGTTGCGCAGGCCCGTGATGGGGTCGGCGAAGCGATCGGCGTCGTAGATGAGCCGCAGGCTGCTGGCACCGGTGCTGGCCAGGCTGCCATCGGTGGCGAAGGCATCAGCGAAGCTCATGGTGTAGACGTTGCCGTAGAGATCACCGCTGCTGAAATCCTTCGTGCCGGTAGTGACAAAGGCAGCCTGCTGGCCATTGAGCGGGTTGACTTCGCCATCCTCAATACGGCTGAGCTGAAGGGCCCCGAGGCCGATCGTCAGATTGCGGAACTGGGCATCGCTGAGATCGGCGTAGCTCGTGCCGGCGGGCTTCTCGACCTTCACCCAGCTGCCGGCCAGGGGAGCACCCAGGGCCAGGGCCTTGAGGTCGTCGGAATCAGGGCCGGGGGTGTTGTCGAGACCGGTTTCCGCCAGGGCCGTGGGCACGAAGGTGTACAGTGCGCCATTGGCCTCCGCCAGGCCGTTGCGCTCCAGGAACCCACCCGCCGTCTTCTGGCCAACCCAGAGACGCAGGGGTGCCTTGGCGTCATCGAAGAGGAGCACGGCGACCGTGTTGGCGCTGCCGGTGTCGATGGCCGTGGCCGATTCCCAGGTGCCCTTGCCGAAGGCCTTCACCTGGTACAGGTCACTGTTCAGCGTATCCAGCGCGTAGAAAGCGCCACCACCTCCTCCGAACACCTCCTCGCCCGTGAGGTAGATGCGATCAGAGAAGCCGCGGCCAGCGCCGAAACTGTTGGCTTCCACCAGATTGGCGGAGCAGAAGCGATCGAATCCGTTGAGGTCGTCGCCGATCACCTTGTCGTAGGCCAGGCCACCACTGACGATGCGCGACTGGAAGCCGTTGGCCGCGTTGTCATCGACATCGATGTCGACGATGAAGCTGCTGATGCGGGAACCGGTGACCGAAGCATTGAGGCCCTCGGCGGTGTAGGCGTAGCCAACGCTGGCACCGACCTCATGGTTCACCAGCAGGGTGTAGGTGCCATCGCCATTGGCGTAGGCACCCTGTCCGTCGAAGATGCCCGGCGGCACGTAGACGCCGCTGCCCGGCGCGGTGCCGTTGGTGAACTCGCCGTTGGTGATCAGGCTGGTGATCGTCAGTTCCGGTCCGCCGGCCACGTCCTTGAGCATGGTGGCGGCGAAGGTGCCGGCACCGGCCACCGGGGGCGCGGCGACAAGGGCGCCGAGGTCGAGGATGTTCAGGGTGTTCGACACCTCGTTGGACACCACCAGCAGGTCCCGCTTGGTGGGGCTGTCCTTGGCGTCGATCACCAGCAGGCCCTCGGGCGACACGCTGCCGGCCAGCACGGTGCTGGTGACGAAGCTGGCCTGGGCGGGCTGGGTGATGTCGAACACCGCCAGCAGGCTGCTGGTGCCCCGTTCGGCACTGACGATCGCGTAGGTGCGACCGTCCAGCTTCTTGACCACCACACCTTCGGGCTCAACGCCCTTGTCGTCGCTGCGTGTGTCGTCGTACACGCCGGCGGCGATGGCGATGGTCTGCAGGGTGTTGCCGCTGTCCCACACCAGGGCGCCGGTGCTGGCATCGAAGATGCTGACGCTGCGGCTGCCGAAGGCGGTGAAGGGGGCGGTGGTGTCTTCACTGAGGGTCTTCAGTCGACCCAGGCGCCGGGTTTCATCGATGTAGGTGCCGTATTCGCGGCCATCGCCCTCGTTGGCGGTGATGAAGTAGTCCTTGCCTTTGGTGCTGAAGGCGGCCACCCCATCCGGCATACGCAGACCCGCCACGTTGTTGCCGAGAACAGGCTTGATCAGGGGCGTTCCGGTGGTGCTGGGGGAAACGGGGGGGCCGTCCCGGTCGGTGATGTCAACGAGCTGGGTGCTGAAATCGACGCTGCCGAGGGCAAAGATCGTCTCGATCGTGTTGGTCTTGAGGTTGACCTTGGCGACGCCGTTGTTCTCCTGAAGGGTCACGTAGGCATAGTTCCCCAGGATCGAGACGTACTCCGGCTCGATGTCCGTGGCCTGAGTGGTGCCTGCCGGCCCGGAGATGCGGATCCCATCCGGCAGGGTGAGCCCGGCAAAGCCAAGGTCAGTGTAGGTGAACTTCTCCTTGCCTTCCTTGCCCTTGATGTCGATGATGCCGATGCTGCCGGGGCGATCGATCGCGTAGTTCGCAATCGGCTCGCCCTCGTTGGCGATCACCAGCTTCTTGCCGTCGTCACTGAAGGCGATACCGTCGGGCAGATAACCCACTTCCACGTCCTTCAACAGGGTGAGCCTGCCGGACTTGTCAATCCGGTAGAAACGCACCAGCCCCTTGCCGGCGTTGATGCCGTAGTCGCTAGGGGAGAGGGCAACGGCCACCAGATCGTCGTGGGTGGCCACCGACTGGCTGATGTAAGAATCGAAGGAGACCCGCTGCGGCGCTTTCGGGGCAGAGGGATCGGTGGCATCGGTCACCTGCAGGGTGCCACCACCGCCGGAGGAGAGGATGAACAGCTTGCCGCGCACGTTCACGTAAGCGGAGATCTCCGTCTGGAACTGCTCGGTTGGGGAGGCGCCAGGGGCGGGAGGCGTCGGCGAAAGGTTGATGCTGGCCAGCAGGGGATTGGCCGGTGCCGGGGGCTTGCCGCGGCCGCGGCCGAAGCGATCTTCGAATCCAAACGAACCCGAGAAAAAGGAGCGGCGGAACGGGACTCCCTCTTCCAGGAAGGAGAAGAGAGACTTGATCGCTTTGGTGGCCGGCACGGAGATTTGGGACGGTTGGTGACCATCACCCTCCGGCAACAGACCCTGTGCTGTCGTTAAGGCTTGATTAGGCCAGGGTTATGTCCATGGGATTGAAGTCCAGACCACCTCCCATGGGCCTGCATGCGACCCTTCCCTGTCGCCTCAGGCACAGACACGCCCAGGGCTCAAGGAACAGTTGGTGCTCGCCATGGTCCAGCCTCCGATCGATCTGGGTGTATTCCTGCTGATCCGGTCCGAATGCGGCCGAGCGAACTATGCCGAACTGGCCTAGCACCAGAAGCGCTCGCTCACACCTGCGTTGAAGCGGATCGCCCGCAGATCGATGACATCCCCCACCAGGTAGGGCAACTGAGGGCGGATGAGCTTGAGGAAGGCACTGAGTTTCCGGGCCTCGCACTGGTTGGAGCGGAGATGGAGATCGGAGATGAACAGGGCGTCGCGCTTAAGCACGATCGATTACAAGCCGTCAGGGGGCGGATGCGTCTATCCCTACCCAAGGGCGCGCCGCGCCGCCCGTCCCGCCACCCAGATCGAACCCACCGTGGCGACCAGCCCCAGGATCCGCAGCGCCCAGGTGCCGGCGTCGGCGTCGCCGTGGAGCACCTCCCCGAAGCGGGCCACATCACCGGCCAGCTCCCCAAGGGCGCAGAACAGCACCGTGCCCGGCAGGATCGCGATCAGCCCGATCGTGTAATCCCGCAGGCTCACCTCACTGAGCCCGTAGGCCAGGTTGAGCAGGCTGAAGGGGAAAGCCGGCGAAAGGCGGGTGAGCAGCACCAGCTTCAGCCCTTCGTGGCTCACGGCCCGCTCGATCGCCAGCAGCTTCGGGAAGGCGCCAAGGCGGCGGCGGCTCCAGCCGCGCAGCCAGTGGCGGCCCAGCAGGAAGGTGACGATCGCCCCCAGCGCCGCCCCCAGAAACACAATCACACTGGCCCAGACGGTGCCGTAGAGCGCCCCGGCCAACATCGAGGCCCAGACCCCCGGCAGCAGCAGCGTCACCCAGAGGGCATAGAGCGGCACGAACGCCACCGCCCCGGCGGGGGAGCGCAGGGCCGGCAGCAGCGGCTCCAGCCAGGTGGAAGGGTCCACGGCCAGGAGGGCTGGGCTCACAGGCCCGCGAACCATTCGTAGCCCTGGTCTTCCCAGGTGCCGCGACGCACTCCGAGGCTGGAGACCACCCGCAGGCGCGTCACCCACTTGCTGAGCTTGTAGCCCAGCTTGATCGGGGTGGCGAGGCGCACGGGGGCCCCATTGGCCACGGGCAGAGGCGCCCGGTTCATGGCCGTGGCCAGGAGGGTCTGCGGATGGATGGCCGAGGCCCGGTCCCAGCTCTCGAAGTATTGATCGGCCGACTCGATCTCCACATAGCCGCCCAGGGGCGAGATCTCAGCCAGGTTGAGCACATCGGCCAGGCGCACGCCCGACCAGGTCACGATCGCCGCCCAGCCCTCCACGCAGACATGGCGCATGGTGACGCTCTGCTGGGGCAGGGCGGCCAGGGCCGCCAGATCGAGCTGGAGCGGCCGGTTCACCAGGCCCTCCACCCGCAGCCGGTAGCTGCCGGGATCCAAGCGGGGCGTGCCGTTGAAGCTGTTGATCAGCAGCGCCTCAGGATCCACCTGATCGGGCCGGAACTCCGGCACCGGGCCGCGGCCCTGCAGCAGAGCTTCGAGACGCTGGTTGAGGGGCTCGCTGATCTGCCCCACCTGCTCGCTGAGGCCATTGAGGGCGCAGCCCCCGAGCAGCAGGCTGGAGCCAGCCGACGCCCCAAGGCCCAGCAAGCGGCGGCGGCTGAGCAGTGAAGCGGGATCCTGGTGGTTCGTCATGGCAGGGCTCAGGCGAACATCGCGCGCAGCAGGCGCATCCCGCCGATCCGCCACGAGAGCAGCACGTGGGCGATCAGCAGCAGAGCGATGGCGGGGATCGTGGCGAAATGGCACACCCGCAGGGTCTGCCAGGCGGTGACACCAAAGGCCTCACCGAACGAGAACAGCCCCGAGAGCCACCAGAACTGGGCGGGTTTATACATCGCCAGGCCGGTGATCAGGCTGAAGCCCAGCAGGATCAGCATCAGCGTGTACACCAGCCGGTGACTGGCCAGTCGGCGCCTGGGCGCGTGGGCACTGGCCCTGAGGGTGCTCAGATCCCCCACCTCCGCCAACCGCCGCCGGCGCTGGGCCAGCAGCAGGGCCATCCAGAGACCGAGGTTGAGGGCGTAGAGCCCCATGAAGCCGAAATGCCAGTCGCGGCCGCCGGCCAGCCAGCCGCCGAGGGTGAACAGCTCCGGCACGGTGGCGCCCCCCCGCCCCCCGAAGACCGGATTGGCGTTGTAGATCTGCAGGCCGCTGCCGGCCATCACCAGCAGCACCAGCAGGTTGAAGGCATGAAAGGCCCGGGTCCACCAGGGGGCGGGGCGGATGCGGGCGGGCTGGACCGGAACCTCGGGCATGGGTGATGGAGATCCTCGAGGGGATACCGGTGAGCCTGGCCGATGGATTGCCGGAGACACGCCTCGGGCTGCCCATCACCGATCCCCACTCACCGATGGGTCCATCGCTGAGAGGCACGCCGCAAATCTGTATCCCGCTCAGATGGGTGCGATCGGCCTACAGGCCATCGCCGTCGATGGCGCCCGGAGGGATGTCCATTCTCCTGACTGGTAAGTTATCTCGATTCCAAATCATTTTCGGCTATGGCCCCGCGTCGCTCCAGCTTCCTTGCCGATTTCAAGGCCTTCATCAACAAGGGCAATGTGGTTGACCTTGCGGTGGCGGTGGTGATTGCCGCTGCCTTTGGCAAGGTGGTCGAGGCGGTGGTGAGCCAGGTGATGACCAGCCTGCTGGAGCCTGCGCTCAAAGCTGCCCAGGTGGACTCCATCAATGCCTGGCCGGCAGGCGCCGTGATCGTGGCGCTGATCAACTTCTTCGTGATCGCCTTCGTGGTCTTCCTGATCGTGAAGACCATCGAGGCCACCAAGCGCAAGGAGGCGGCGGTGGCACCCCCCGACACCCAGGCCCAGCTGGCTTCAGCGGTGACAAGGCTGGCCGAGGCGCTGGACCGCAAGGGGCTGTAGGGGCGACCCGCCGCTCGGAGCTGCAGATCATCGCCAACCCGCTCGATCTCCAGCTCGAAATCACTGCGCGCACAGGCGAACTGAGCCGGGCTTGACGCATCTCAGAGGCGTCTACGGTTGCTGAGCTGAATCTGGGAGTCGAGCACCATCGCCCGCCGTGAGCGATCCACCGCCCAGGGTTCCGCCCGGGGCTTTGCGTCCGGTCCACGAACCGTGAGCGCGCCGCCGGCGGGCCCGGAGGAGCAGCTGGTGGAGAAGCTGCGGCGGATCGAGGCCCTGTTCGCCAGGCCTGCCACTGACGGGGAGCGGGTGGCGGCCGAGCGGGCGCGCGAACGCATCCAGGCTCGCCTGCGGGAACTGGCGGCCGAGGAGCCACCGGTGGAGTTCCGCTTCTCCCTCTCCGACCAGTGGTCGCGTCACCTGTTCGTGGCCCTGATGCGGCGCTACGGCATCCAGCCCTATCGGTATCGCGGCCAGCGGCGCACCACGGTGATGGCGCGGCTGAGCCGCCCCTTCGTGAACGAGACGCTCTGGCCGGAATTCCTGGAGCTCCAGCAGACCCTCTCGGCCTACTTCGATGCGCTCACCGACCGGGTGATCAAGCAGGTTCTCGACGTGGAGGCCAGCGAAGCAGAGGAGCGGGCCGAGTCAGCGCAGCTGGAGCCGGTGGAGCATCAGGGGACGTTGTTGTAATACGGACCGAAGCCACAGCGGGGGCTCACTCCAGATCTGCTCACTGCCCTCCGAGTCCACGCGAACACGTCGAATCTTTCAAAGACTTACCCAGGCAGAAGCGAATCCAGCAGTCGGCCAGGATTATCAGGATCCCGACTCTTCGCCACAAAAGAAGAGAAGCTATGCCATGAACTTTCACGATCGTCAGCCAGGGCCGAACAGGCAAAGACTGGCCCAACATTCTTTAGCTTGACCAGGAAGAAATAGCCACAACCCTGCGGCTCTGGATGCAGATCATCTGCAAGATCCGTCTGGTTGAAACACCATGAACCAACCATTCCTTGCACGCTCCGCTCTACCTGAGCGCCCGTGACCTCACCACCTCACCCATTCCCCATGGCGGCCGTCTGTTCGAGCTGATCTTCGATTTCATTGAGCGCCAACTGGTGATTCAGACCAGCCTGGGAGAGACGCGTCGGGTCGCCCTTGAGCCCCGCAGTGTGGCTGAGTTCTATGGGGCGGTGATGGCTGAGTTGCACGCCCTCGGGCTCGATGTCCAGATCAGGACCACACCGTGCGAGATCGCGGACGCCATTCCATTGGAGCAGGACACGCTTCATCACCACTACGACCCTGATGCAGCCTGCCGATTCTGGAGAGCCTTGCTGCAGGCCAATCGTGCCTTCAACGACTTCCGTTCCCATCTCCCAGGGAAATGCAGCCAGCACACCTCTTCTGGGAAAGTTTCAACCTGGCCGTGACTTGCTTTCCCGGCCGGCTGGCACCGGTACACCCTGGGGGCATTGCCAACCCCCCAGGCCGGATGACCCGTTAGGCCTGCTCCCATGCAGTCATCAGTACAGGATTCTGGCCTGGGGGGAGGCGGTGTACAGGCACCTACCTTCCATTCGTATGCCTATCCAATATCACCAGGATTGGCCAAGAGCACCACCCATCCGACTGAAGCCAGCTGGAATGCCTCCCTCAGTGAGCGCCTCCTTCCCTCCGATGCCGTTGGAGCAGCCCCGCCACCCGACGACGTGCTGCTGATCTTCCTGCAGAGCACCTATGAGACTGCTGCACAAGCCCTCAACTTGGAGCGGGAACAACTGGAGAGGCAGCCGATCACAATTGTCGTGGATGGAGCGCTATCGACAGCCTGATGGAATCATGAGCGATGAGAACGCTAGAACCTGGGAGATCAGATCTCAAGGTGACTGCAATCAGCATAGGGCGATGGCTTCGTGGTAGCGAGTTCAGGGCCATGACCTACTCGCTGTTGCTACAGCGTATGATTGAGAATACCCTCACCACCAACCAACGTGAGCTGATAAATCTACTGACTATGACTGCGCGACAATCGCGAGGCAGGAAGGATGACCCCTCTCGCCCGCCGCATGCAACCAAATTCCAATGACAGAACAGCAGCGTCGTGAACGGCACGCTTTGGTATCCCCCCCGCCCCCGACTGGAAGGTCGATTGAGCGGCCCCAGGGGCTGGGAGGGATCTCCGTCGATGCCTACAGGCACACAAGATTGGCTGAGCGAGAGAAAAAGGCTCCTAATTGTTGTTGAAACACTGATCGCTCATTGGGCCAACCTGATGAGCACTGCCAGGCCTGAGCGATGAGCATCCGTACTTGTCGGGAGCAGAGATAGCGGCAGATCACAACCTGGAGCAACCGCTGATGGCGAGAAATACCCCAAAACCGAAGCAGAGAACGGCGTTAATCTGGCGCTGATGCCGTTCGGTCCAACCGCTGAGGGTCACAAGAGTGCGGCGCCCTGATGAACCCGCCAGCAGCAGGGCCAACGGCGGGGCCAAGGAGGGCAGCAAGGTGATTGCGCTGACCATCGCCACCATCACCGCCTGGGTGATCGCTGAAAGCCCTGATCGGGCCACATCCTGAATCGCAGGCAGGAACAGCACCAGGGTGGTGAGGTTCGCGGCCATGAGGCCTATCCCATACAGGAAAGACCCACGCAGAGGATGGGCAACGGGCGCGCTGGTGGCGACCTTCTGGGGTTCGGGCCGCCACAGGATTTCGATCCCGATCACCACCAGCACGACCGCCAGCACCAGGTGCAGGCAAGCTGAAACCGGGTCGGGGCCAGGGGTCCTGGCCGGCAGAGCTGCTCCTGTGCCCAGGCCCAGTGCCGTCCAGAGGGCCACCACCAGGGCCGAGCCGAGGGCAAAACACCAGCCTCTGCGCAGACCGGAGCCTGGGGTGGTGAGGGTCAGCACCTGACCCACCAACAGCAGTGGGCTTACGGCGGCCCCCACGGCCAGGGGCAGCACGTCGAGCGCGAGGGAGGTTGGCGAAGGAGCCATGGGCAGAGGCTTTCTCCCATACTCTCAGGCTGTTAGGTACACACGCCCTGCGGAGTCTTCATGCCCCTGCGCCTGCTGGCCATGGTCCTGCTCATCCTGGGCTTGCTGATCCAACCGCTGGAAGTGGGCGCCGTGCAGGTATCTCCCACCTGTCCGGCCGGCATGGAATGGATCGCCGGCGGCACGTTCCGCATGGGATCAGACGATCACTACCCCGATGAACTCTCAGCCGATGCGGTGACGGTGGAGGGCTTCTGCATCGACCGCCATGAAATCACCAATGCCGAGTTCGATGCGTTCGTGAAGGCCACGGGCTATGTGACCGTCGCCGAACGGCCGATTCCCAAGGATCAGTACCCCGATCTGGCTGAGGATCAGATCTTCAGCTGGGGGACAACCTATTCAGCGAAGCAGGCCAACACCTGGCAGTGGCGGGAGCAGGTCGATCAAATCCCAAACAAAACAGCTTCCGCGGCAAAGACTGGGCCAGGCGGGCGATATACCGCGGCGGCGGCCTTACAGGCCAGTGGCGCTTCCCAGATCAGCTTCGATGGCCTCAGGCCACCCAGTTCTCGAGGGTGAGGTTGGGATAGGCCTGAAAATCAGCCGGGTTGTTGCTCACCTGTTCAGCTCAGCCCCACCAGCCGCCACCACGCCAGCGCCGCCTGAGCCTCGGCTTCAGCCAAGTTGGCGCAGCACTCCGCCACCACCTCGGGGGGGCAGCATCAGCGCCTGCACGACGCTGCTCTCACCGGACGATCAGTGCAGGAGCCCTGGCGGAGAGCTGCGAGGTGAGCTCTCCCTACTGTGGAAGCCATTGGCAAGACAACGCTCGGATGGACCAGGCCACCCACAACCGGATCGTGTCATTCCTGTGGAGCATCGCCGACGACGTGCTGCGCGATCTGTTCAAGCGCGGCAAGTATCCTGACGTGATCCTGCCGATGGCGGTGATCAGGCGGCTTGATGCGGTTCTGGAGCCCACCAAAGCGGGGGTGCTGGAAGCCAAGACCAGGCTCGATGCCGCCGAAATCAACGAGCAGGAAGCGGCCCTGCGGGCGGCGGCAGGCCAGGCCTTCTACAACGTGTCGCCTTTCGTGCTGCGCGATCTCACCACGCGGGGCAGCGAGCAGAAACTGCGGGCCGATTTCGAGGCCTACCTGGAGGGCTTCAGCGACAACGTGCAGGACATACTTGAGAACTTCAAGTTCCGCAACCACATCCCCACGCTGTCTCGCTCGGATTCGCTTGGCACACTGATCAGCAAGTTCCTCGATCCCCAGATCGATCTGAGCCCAGCGGCGCTCGACAACCACGCCATGGGCACGGTGTTCGAGGAGCTGGTGCGCCGCTTCAATGAAGACAACAACGAGGAAGCGGGCGAGCACTGGACCCCCCGCGACGCGGTGCGGCTGATGAGCAACCTTATCTTCCAGCCGATAGCCGACCAGGTGAAGAGCGGCAGCTATCTGCTTTACGACGGCGCCTGCGGCACCGGCGGCATGCTCACGGTGGCCGACGAAACCCTGCAAGAGCTTTCGCAGGCCCATGGTCAGCAGGTGGTGACCCACCTCTACGGCCAGGAGATCAACCCCGAAACCTATGCGGTCTGCAAGGCCGACATGGTGCTCAAGGGCGAGGGCGAGAACGCCGACAACATCGTGGGCGGTGCCGAATGGTCGACCTTGTCGCACGACGCCTTTCCGGCACGGGTCTTCGATTTCATGCTCTCCAATCCGCCCTATGGCAAGAGCTGGAAGAAGGATCTCGAAGTGATGGGCGGCAAGAAGGAGATGAAGGATCCGCGATTCCAGGTGAACCACTGCGATGAGCTGCTGTCTTTGGTGACACGCTCCAGCGATGGCCAGATGCTGTTCCTGGCCAACATGGCCAGCAAGATGAACCACGACTCACCCCTAGGCAGCCGCATCGCCCAGGTGCATAACGGCTCGTCGTTGTTCACCGGCGACGCGGGCTCTGGGGAGAGCAACATCCGCCGTTGGCTGTTCGAGAACGACTGGGTGGAGGCAATCGTGGCCCTGCCCCTCAATCTCTTCTACAACACAGGTATCGCCACCTATGTGTGGCTGCTGAGCAACCGCAAAACGCCCGAACGGCAGGGCAAGGTGCAGCTGATTGATGCCAGCGGCTGGAGCCAGCCGCTGCGGAAAAATCAAGGCAAGAAAAACTGCATCATGGGTCCCGAGGATATCGATCGCGTCTTGGCCGCCTACAACGCCATGGAGGAAAGCGAACACGCCAAGATGTTCGCCAATGAGGCCTTCGGCTATTAGAAGGTGACAGTGGAGCGCCCCCTGCGCCTGCACAGCCGCATCACCCCATCCGCGATCACGGCTCTTCGCACCGCCTCGGGCGACCGGGAGATCCGCGAAGCGGCCCTGGAGCAGTTCGGCGATGGGCTGGTGGCGGAGTTCGCTGCGCTGCAGCCCCGGCTGGAGGCATTCCTCGACGACTGGGGATCCGAGGAAGCCGGCGACGAAGATGAGGGCGACGAGTCGCCGAAGCGGGGGCTGCCGGATAAACGCCGCAAGAAATTGCTGGATGGAACCACCTGGCAGCGTGACGAGCAGCTGGTCGCTGCTGCTGAGGCGCTGCGGGAGCTGTTCAGCGATGAGCTGTTCACGGATCACAACCACTTCCGCGCCGAGGTGCAGAAGGGGCTGAAGCTGCAGGGCCTCAAGCTCTCGGCCCCTGATCTGAAGCTGCTGCTGCGGGAAACCAGCTGGCGAGAGGAAGCTGCCCCCGCCGTGATCGCCAAGGCGCACAAGCCCGGCAAGATGGCTCCGGATTCGCTCCATGGCTTGTTTGAAGCTGAGATCAGCGGCAAGGCCTGCGTGGTGGAGTACGAGCCGGATGTGGATCTGCGCGACAGCGAACAGATCCCGCTGCTGGAGGAGGGCGGCATCGAGGCCTTCATCCGCCGCGAGGTGCTCCCCTTCACGCCCGATGCCTGGATCAACGCCGAAGCCACCAAAGTTGGCTACGAGGTGAGCTTCACGCGCCACTTCTACAAACCCAAGCCGCTGCGGTCCTTGGCCGAGATCGCCGCCGACATCCGCGCGATTGAGCAGGAGGCCGAGGGGCTGCTGGATGGGCTGCTGGTGGGGGCCAACTGAAGGGTGGTCATGGGCAAGGCTGAGATGCGCATGCAGCCCAACAGCCTCCATAGTGAAAGCTCTATTTACCATGGAAGCAGAAAGCCTCCATGGGAAAGGAACAGCAACACATGCTTGAAGCCAGGTCGAGCCGCGCCGGCACCTACCGCGCCCAGCCCTCCGGATACAGGGCCTTCCATCCCGCTCCGCTGCCACCGGATCCACCGCTGCAGGTGAACGGTGAGCTGCAGGTGCTGCTCTCCCAGGCCGATCGGGCCTTGGGGCGGCTGGATGGATCGGTGGAAACGCTGCCGAATCCGGATCTGTTCGTGTTCATGTATGTCCGCAAGGAAGCGGTGCTCTCCAGCCAGATCGAGGGCACCCAGAGCTCCCTGCAGGATCTGCTGGCGGCTGAGGCCAATCTGTTCGGCATGGAAAACCTGCCACGCGATGTGGATGAGGTGGTGAACTATGTGCGAGCGATGAACCATGGCCTGGGAAGGTTGGCGACCCTGCCGGTGTCAATGCGGTTGATCGGCGAGATCCACGCCGAACTGCTGCAGGGGGTGCGCGGCAGCCGGCTCACCCCTGGGGAACTGCGCCGCAGCCAGAACTGGATCGGGCCCGGCGGCTGCACCTTGAGCACCGCCAGCTTCGTGCCGCCACCACCGGAGCTGCTGCCGGAAGCATTGGGGGCCTTGGAGCGCTTTCTGCATGCAAAGGACGATCTGCCGGCCCTGATTCGCATCGGCCTGGCCCATGCCCAGTTCGAAACGATCCATCCCTTTCTGGATGGCAATGGCCGGGTGGGGCGGCTGCTGATCACCTTCCTGCTCACCGAGAAGGGCATCCTGCAGAAACCGGTGCTCTACCTTTCTCACTACTTCAAGCAGCACCGCCAGGCCTATTACGACCATCTGCAGGCGGTGCGGGACGACGGCGACTGGGAGGCCTGGCTGACCTTCTTTCTGCAAGGCGTGGCTGAAGTGAGCCAGGAGGCCAGTGGCACGGCACGGCGCATCCTGGCGCTGCGGGAGCAGCACCGAGCCCTGATCACCGACCACCTGGGCCGGGCCGCCGCCAACGGGCACCGGGTGCTGGAAAGCCTGTTCGATCGGCCGATCGTGAGCGTGAACGCGATCGAAGCACTGATCGCCACCACCTACCCCGCCGCCAACACGCTGGTGGCCCGGCTGGAAGCGCTAGGCATCCTTCGTGAGATGACGGGCCAGAAACGCCACCGGCGCTTCTGCTACCAGCCCTACATCGAGCTGTTCGGCGACACGCCGCAGGGGGTGGCGGCGTGATTGAGGATCTGAAGCCGTATGCGGAGTACAAGGATTCGGACCTGGCATGGCTTGGGGAGATTCCAGCGCATTGGTCTGAAATGCGAGCCAAGTACTTCTTTCGTGAAGTCGATAAACGCTCGGAGTCCGGGAAGGAGGTATTGATGTCCGTGTCACACAAGACAGGAGTGACGCCTCGGAAGCAAAATGTAACCATGTTTCTGGCCGAATCGACGATCGGCTACAAGATCTGCCGCCCTGGGGATATCGCAATCAATACGATGTGGGCATTCATGGGTGCCCTGGGCATTGCTAGACAAGAAGGCATAGTGAGCCCCTCTTACGGCGTCTATCGCTCGCTGAGAACTGGGATTTTGAACTCGGAATATCTAGATAGCCTGCTGCGCACCGATGCCTACAAGACGGAATACATTCGTCGCTCGATGGGGATCAATTCTTCTCGTTTGCGATTGTATCCAGATCAGTTTCTTCAAATTCCGTTGCTATGCCCACCGCCTGAGGAGCAGGAGGCTATCGCCCGTTTCCTCACCTGGGCCACCAACCGGCTGGATCGCGCCATCCGGGCCAAGCGCAGGATCATAGCCCTGCTGAATGAGCAGAAGCAGGCCATCATTCACCGCGCCGTGACCCGGGGGCTGGATCCTTCCGTGCCGCTGAAGGATTCGGGGATTCAGTGGTTGGGGGAGATACCGGAGCATTGGGAGACAGTGCGACTGAAGTCACTGGTTTCCCGTGTGACTAGCGGTTCTCGCGGGTGGTCTAACTTCGCGGCTGTCTCTGGAGTGCTTTTCATTCGAATTGGAAACCTCACAAGAGCGTCGTTAGATCTCGATTTCGAAAGCAGCGTTCGTCTTCAGCTGCCCGACCATGCCATCGCCGAAGCGGCCCGAACCCGGGTTCAACCAGAGGACATTCTGTTGTCGATCACCGCGTTTATTGGGTCCGTGGCAGTTGTACCACCTGGCATCGAGGAGGCGTACGTCAGCCAGCACGTCGCTTGCTGTCGACCACGTGTGGGGGCTGCCAACTCCCGCTGGGTTGGATACGTGCTGCTATCGAATGTGGGACGGGCTCACGGGCAGCTCAGTATGTACGGAGGGACTAAGCAGGGCTTGTCTCTTGATGACGTAAAGAACTACTTGGTGCTGCTTCCTCCCCATAACGAGCAAGACGGGCTTGTCGAATGGATTGGGCAGTCGACAGCAACTCTGAGCACGGGAATCAACAACGCCAAGCGGGAGATCACCCTTCTCAGCGAATACCGCACCCGCCTAATCGCCGATGTGGTCACCGGCAAGCTTGATGTGCGGCAGGCTGCGGCAGGGCTGCCAGAGGAAATCGAACCCCAGGATGCCAGCGAGCCGGGCGACGAGATTGAAGAGCTTGGGCTCGATGGCGACGAAGAGACGGAGTTGCCATGAACCAGCCAGAACTCATTGCCCTGGTGGATCGCCTGCGCGGGCTGCCCAGAGAAACCGAGTGGCTGGAGTTCAAGCACAACAACGCTGATCCCCAGGAGATTGGTGAGTACCTCTCCGCCCTGGCCAATGAAGCCGCCCTTCTGAATCAGCCCCGCGGCTATCTGATCTTTGGCATCGAGGATGCCAGCAACGCCGTCGTCGGCACCCGCTTCGATCCCTACACCGCCAAAGCCAAGGGCAATCAGGATCTGCTGCCCTGGCTGGCCGCCCTTCTGCAACCCAATCCCGGCATCGAGCCTCACAGCCTCGACCACCCCGATGGCAGGGTTGCTCTGCTCGCGGTTGGCCCTGCCCGGGGACGGCCGGTGGAGTTTCACGGCCAAGGCTATTGCCGCGCTGGCACCAGCAAAACTAAACTCGCCAATCACCCGGAAAAAGCGCGCCGGCTCTGGTCTCAGGGTGTCGACTGGTCGGCCGCCATCTGCGAAGGCGCCACCCTGGCAGATCTCGATCCCGAGGCCATCGCCAAGGCCCGCGAGCAGTTTCAGATCAAGCATCCCAACCAAGCCCAGGAGCTCACCACCTGGGACGACCGCACCTTCCTCAACAAGGCCCGGCTGCTGCGCCAGGGGGCCATCACCCACACCGCTGTTCTGCTCCTGGGCCGCCCTGAGGCCGCCACGCTGCTGTCGCCAGCCGTGGCCAAGGTGTCCTGGATCCTCAAGGACGCCGGCAACCACGAACTCGATTACACCCACATCGGCCCTCCGTTTCTACTGGCCGGTGATCAGCTGTTGCAACGCCTGCGCAACCTCACAGTGCGCGCCCTGCCAAGTGGCACCCTCTTCCCGCAGGAATTGAGCCAGTACGACCCCTGGGTACTCCGGGAAGCACTGCACAACGCCATCGCCCATCAGGACTATCTCCGCCATGGCCGCATCACCGTGGTGGAGTTTCCCGACCGTGTGCTTATCACCAACGTGGGCGACTTTCTCCCCGGCACGATCCGAACCGTGATCGAGCAGGACGCCCCTCAAGAGCTCTACCGAAACCGGATGCTGGCGGACGCCATGGTGGAACTGAACCTGATCGATACCCAGGGCGGCGGCATCAAACGCATGTTCGAGACCCAGCGGCGCCGCTCCTTCCCCCTGCCCGACTACGACCTCAGCGCCACCGATCGGGTGCAAGTCACCATCCCCGGCCGCATCCTCGATGAGCGCTACACACGGCTGCTGATGCAGCAGCCCGACCTATCCCTTACCCAAGTGATCCTGCTCGACCGCATCCAGAAGGGCCTGCCGATCAGTCGCGACGAGCACCAGCAGCTCAAGAAGCAGAGGCTGGTGGAGGGGCGGTTTCCCAATCTGATCGTTTCGGCCTCCGTCGCCAAAGCCACAGGCGATACCGCCAGGCACATCCGTGAGCGCGGCTTCGAGAAGAAGTACTACCTGGATCTGATCCTCCAACTCGTCCACGAACACGGTCCTGTGGCGCGCAAGGAGGTGGATGCCTTGCTACTGCCCAAGCTGCCTGAGCGGCTGAGCGAGGAGCAGAAGCTCAGGAAGGTTCAGAACCTGATGCAAGAGCTGCGCCGCGCTGGACGGATCGAGCGGATCGGCACTCTGGAGGGCGCACGGTGGATCCTCAGGGCAGCAGCCGAGGGCTCTACTAAGGGCGGCTCCATAGTCGTCAATTAGCAGAGGAGTTAGCAAAGCCCCTAGCAGAGGCCCCGAACGGCACAAGCCAATGACGTGCCCCAGACTGCCCACAGGCCAGCCACAACCACCCGGCCCCCATGCCCACCGACACCAGCGAACAGGGACTGGAAGCGCTGATCACCCGCTCCATGACCGGGCGCACCCACCTGCTGGAGCCTCGCCACCAAGCCACGCCATCCGCAGTGCCGGTGAGTGGCGGCACCGGTTGGCTGCTGGGCGACCCGCGCCACTACGACCGCAGCCACTGCGTAGATCTGGTGCAGCTGCAGGGTTTTTTGGAGGCCACCCAGCCGCAGATCGCCGAAGCCGTGGCGATCGAAGTGGATGGGCCCCCTCGCCGGCAGTTCCTGGCCCGGCTGGAGAAACAGATCACGCAGCGCGGCGTGGTGGACGTGCTGCGCAAGGGCATCCGCCACGGCCCCCACGAGATCCAGCTTTTCTACGGCACGCCCTCCCCCGGCAACAGCCGCGCCGCCGAGCTGTTCGGCCTCAACCGCTTCAGCCTCACACGCCAGCTCGCTTACAGCAACGACCAGACCCGCCGCGCCCTCGACCTGGCTCTGTTCATCAATGGCCTGCCGGTGGCCACCTTTGAGCTCAAGAACAACCTCACCTGTCAGTCCGTCAAGAAAGCCATCGAGCAGTACAAAACCGATCGCGATCCCCGCGAGCCGCTCTTCGCCTTCGCCCGCTGCCTTGTGCACTTCGCCGTGGACGAGCAGGAGGTGCGCTTCTGTACCCACCTCATCGGCAAAGAATCCGAGTTTCTGCCCTTCAACCGTGGCACCGCCTCCGGTGGCGCCGGAAATCCCCCCAGCCCCGATGGACTTTCCACTGGCTATCTCTGGGAGCGGGTCCTCACGCCCAGCAGCCTCACCGACATCCTGGAGAACTACGCCCAGGTGGTGGGAAAGCCCAACCTGCGCACCGGCCGCAGGCGCTACAGGCAGATCTTTCCCCGCTACCACCAGCTGGATGTAGTGCGCTCGTTGCTGGCGGATGTGGCGACCCATGGGGCCGGCCGCTGCTACCTGGCCCAGCACTCCGCCGGCAGCGGCAAGAGCAACTCGATCGCCTGGCTCAGCCACCAGGTGGCCGACGTGACCCACAACGGCGAGCGTGTGTACGACTCGGTGATCGTCGTCACCGATCGCCGCAACCTCGATGAGCAGTTGCGCCACAACATCCTCGATTTCATGCAGGTGGGCGCCAGCGTGGGCGCCGTCACCGGGCGTGGCAGCTCGAAGACCGAGCAGCTCAAGCAGTTTCTGGCAGCTGGGAAGAAGATCATCATCTGCACCCTGCAGACCTTCCCGGAGCTCTGCAGCCAGCTCGACGGCGCCCCCCAGGGCCGTCGTTATGCGGTGATCATCGATGAGGCCCACTCAAGCCAGGGCAGCAAGGCCTCCGCTGCCCTCAACAAGGCCCTAGCCAGCGATGCCCAACCCCTGGCCGAAGACACCGACATCGAAGACTTCGTGAATACGGTGATCGATGAGCGCCTGCGCAGCCGCAAACTGCTGGCCAACGCCAGTTATTTCGCCTTCACCGCCACCGCCAAGGCCAAGACGCTCGGACTGTTCGGCACCCCACTTCCTCCGGATGGGGAAGGCAAGATCGGCCGCCGGCCCTTTCACGTCTACACGATGAAGCAGGCCATTGAGGAGAAGTTCATCCTCAATGTTTTGCAGTACTACACCCCGATCAGCAGCTACTACCGGTTGGTGAAAACGATCGAGGCTGACCCGCTGTTCGACAGCAAACGCGCCCGCTCCAAGTTGCGCCGCTATGTGGAAAGCCACGACACGGCCATCCGCAACAAGGCCGAGATCATGGTGGATCACTTCCTCGACCATGTGCTGCCTCTGCGGGAGATGAAGGGCGAAGCCCGTGCGATGGTGGTGACCGGCGCCATTGAGCGGGCGGTGCAGTATTTCCATGCCATTCGCACGTACTTACACGAGCGCCGTAGCCCCTTCCTGCCGATCGTGGCCTTCTCCGGCGACCACGACTTCGGCGATGGTCCCGTGAGTGAGGCCTCCCTCAACGGCTTTCCCTCCAGCGAGATCACCAGCCGCATCCAGGAGGATCCCTATCGCTTCCTGATCTGCGCCGACAAATTCCAGACCGGCTACGACGAACCGCTGCTGCAGGCCATGTATGTGGACAAGGCCCTGGGTGGCATCCAGGCGGTGCAGACCCTCTCGCGCCTCAACCGCGCTGCCCCAGGAAAAAATCGCGTGTTCGTGCTCGATTTCCAGGACAACACCGCCGCCGTGGAAGCGGCCTTCGCCGATTACTACAAGACCACCCTGCTGAGCGAGGAAACCGATCCCAACAAACTGCACGATCTCCGCGACAGCCTCGATCAGCTGCGGGTCTACACCTGGGAGCAGGTGGAGGAGTTCGTGGGACTCTTCCTCAGCAACAGCGATCGCGAAGAGCTGCAGCCGATCCTGAACCAATGCCGCCAGATCTATACCGAGCAGCTCAGCGAAGACGATCAGGTGGCCTTCAAGAGCAAGGCCAAAGCTTTTGTGCGCAGCTACGACTTCCTGGCCACGATCCTCACCTACGACAATCCGGAGTGGGAAAAGCTCTCCATCTTCCTCACCCTGCTGGTGCGTGCCCTGCCGGCCCCAGATGAGGACGACCTTACCAAGGGGATGCTGGAGCTGATCGACATGGACAGCTACCGCATCGAAAAGCAGGAGGAGCGCGGCGTTCCCCTTCCCGATCAGGATTCCACGTTGGATCCCGCCCCCGTTTCAGCCGGTGGCTTCAAGCCCCAACCGGAACTCGAACCGCTCTCGGTGATCGTCATCAACTTCAACGAGCAGTTCGGCACCAGCTTCAGCGACGAAGACCGCATCCGCCGCCTGATCCGTGAGGAGATCGCCCCCCAGGTGGCCCAGGACCAGCGCTATCGCAATGCCAAGGCGAACACCCCCAACACGGCCGCGATTGAGCTCGATGCCGCCCTCAATCGCGTGGTTGATCCATTATTTCTGGATCAGACGGAGTTCTACAAGCAGTTCAAGGACAACTCCCTCTTCCGCAACTTTGTGCGGGATCTGGTGACGCGACTGATCAACAACAACCCCCACAAATCACCATAGACCCGGCTGCAGCGGCCCATCGCTGGCGGCAGGACTGGCAGCCTCAGTGGGGTCATCTCTTTGGGCTTTTCTCGACTGTCCTGCTGGCTCCGATTCAGGCGCAACTTCTTTCGGCACCAGGCTCCAGAAGCCGTACTTGCGGCCATGATCCCGCCGCAGCTGGGCCCCATAGCTGCGGTGATCGGCGAGTTCGCCCCAGCTCTCGATCCTTTGGGCAAGGAGGTGGCAAGTATGCAGATGGCGGGCGGCGTGGGGGTAGCGCTTGCTGCGCCCCACCCGCAGGCTGAAATCGACCATCGCCCGCAGGCAGCGCGTGGCAGCCAGGGGGTGATCCTTCTCCAGCAGCTCCGCCAGCGGTGCCAGCAGCACGTAGCAGTCGCCATTGAGCGGCTTCGGCGTGGCCAGCACCAGCCGGGCGGCGCGGCGCGGTTCGGGCCAGTGCAACAGAAACCACAGCGCCTCCTGCAGATCGTCGTGCTCCGCCACCAGATCGAGGGCCCGCTCCTCGGCATCCGCATCCTCGAAAGCTGGCAGGCGCTTCAGGTAGTCGCGCAGGTGGCGGCGCGACAGTTCCATCAGGGCATACTCCCAGCGCTGCCCCTGGGCCTCGTCGCGGCGGCCGAGGGCCTCCAGCGCCGCCAGGCGGGCATCGCACCACTCCTCGGCCCCGGCCCGGCGCTCGGACAGCCTTGGGTCGGCCTCCTCCAGCAGCGCCAGCGCCTCCTCGGCCCGGCCGGCGGGGGTGAGCCGCTCAGCCACCCTGGCCGCGATCGCCGGCACCGTCAGCGCCTCGGGATCATGGTCGCGGTATTCCGCCAGATAGGCATCAGCATCGCCCAGGGCATCGGCGATGTCGAGCATGGCGATGCGCACGATCCAACCTCGGTGCGTTTTCGCTTGATCGTTGTTGGTGACGCGAGCCCGCAGGGTCTCCAGCCGCTGCCGCAGATGGGCCAGCCCTTCCGACCCTAGGGCCGTCCCCAGATCCCGCAGGATCGGATCGAACTGGCCATAGCTGTTGCTCACGATCGCGGCGTACACCTGATCCGCCAGGGGCCTGGGATCCCCGGAAACCTTGAGGGCCACGGCGCCGAGGGCGGCGCTGCTCTGATGAAAGAAGTCGCGCAAAACGGCGTCGCTGTCGTCGCAGCGCTCCATCAGGCCTTCGGCCAGGCCGAGCAGCTCCCAGAACAGCTCCACCGCCACGGCCGGGTTGTGTTCAGCGATCGGCCCGCTGATGGCCTGGCGCTGCCGCTCCAGATCCTTCAGCAGCCTGTCGCGCTGGTGGTCGTCGAGGAAGCTGCCGGAGCGCTCGATCGTGGCCAGCCGCTTGCGCACTTCTCTAGCGATCTCCGCAGGCCCCTTCTGTTCCGCCAGTGCCAGGCGCAGCATGCGCCTGGCACTGGCATCCCCCTTGCTCAGGGTGAGCAGCAGCTCCGCCAGCTTGGCCGTCCCCAGGGCTTCGAGGTTTTTGGCATTGAGACTGGATTGGCCGGCCATCGCCTTGGTGAATCCTTGCTGTTCCGGTTAGCCCAGGTCGGCCAGGCGCTGTCTCGCCAGAGCCGCCTGGGCCTCCGCCTCGGCCAAGTTGGCGCGGCACTCTGCCACCACTTCGGGGGGTGCCTTGCCGGCGAAGTTGGGGTTGGCGAGGCGGCCGGCCAGGCCCTGAATCTCCTTCTCCGCCTTGGCCAGGTCTTTTTCAAGGCGGGCGCGCAGGGCTTCAAGGCTCTGATGGGGCACGGTGAGGCCCACCTGGGCGTCGCTGTCCACGATGCCCAGCAGCTGACCTACCGCCGGCTGGGGCTCCAGGCCGAGAGCACTGCCCCCCGCCAGGCGCAGGATCTTCTCCTGGTTCACTTCCAGAAAAGCCCGGCGCTCGGGGCTGCCGCTGTGGATTCCCACCGGCAGTCGCTCTGAGGGCTTCACCCCGGAGAGGGCACGCAGGTTGCGCAACGCCCGCACCGCCTCGATCCCGAACTGGAAGGCCCGTTCATGAGCTTCGTCGCGCCAGGCGGCCTCGGGCTCGGGCCAGGACTGCAGGGCGAGGAACGCCGTGGCATCGGCGCCCGTCACTGCATGCCAGAGCTCCTCGGTGAGGTGGGGCATCAGCGGGTGGAGCATCACCAGCAGCGCCTCGAGGCTGGTGGCCAGCACCCGCCGAGCTGCCATGCGGGCGCTGGTGTCTGAGCCGGCCAGGCGTGGCTTGGCCCACTCGATGTACTGGTCGCAGAGATCGTTCCAGGCGAACTCGTAAAGCAGCTTCGCCGCCTCCCCCAGCCTGTAGCTGCCGTAAAGCTCGGCCGCCTCATCGGCGGTGCGGGCCAGGCGCGAGAGGATCCAGCGGTCCTCGCTCTCCAGCTCGACGGCCAGGGGCCGGCCCAGGCTCGCCGGCGTTTCGCCGCCAAGGTTCATCAGGGCGAAGCGGGTGGCATTCCAGAGCTTGTTGGCGAAGTTGCGCGCCCCCTCCACCGTGGCCGAACTGCCGCTGGCGCGGTCGTAGTCGAGGCGGATGTCCTGGCCGGCGCCGGCCACCTCGCGCACCAGGGCGAAGCGCAGGGCATCGGCGCCATAGCGCTCGATCAGCGGCAGTGGGTCGATGCCGTTGCCGGCTGATTTGCTCATCTTGCGGTTGTTCTCATCCCGCACCAGGCCGTGGATCATCACATCGGCGAAGGGCATGCGGCCGGTGAAGGCGCCGGCGAGCATCGTCATCCGCGCCACCCAGAAAAAGATGATGTCGAAGCCGGTCACCAGCACGCTGGTGGGATACCAGGTGGCCAGATCGGCGGCGCCCTCATCGGGCCAGCCCAGGGTGGAGAAGGGCCAAAGGCCGCTGGAGAACCAGGTGTCGAGCACATCGGGGTCCTGCTCCAGCTGCAGCGGGCGGCCCGCCGCGGCGCTGGCGGCGCCGAACTGGGCTTGGGCCTTCTCACGGGCTTCGGTGGCATCGCGGGCCACCACGTAGGGCGTGGCCTCGGTGATCACCCCAGCGGTTTCACTCACCACGAACCAGGCGGGGATGCGGTGGCCCCACCAGAGCTGGCGCGAGATGCACCAGTCGCGGATGTCGGTGAGCCAGTCGCGGTAGACCTTCTCCCAGCGCTGCGGCACGAAGCGGGGCGCGCCGCCATCGAGGGCCTCGCGGCAGCGGGCGGCCAGGGGCTCGGCCCGGGCGAACCACTGGGTGGAGAGCAGGGGCTCCACCGGCACCTTGCCGCGATCCGAAAACGGCACGCTGTGGCGGTGCGGCTCCACCTTCACCAGAAAGCCTTCCGCCTCCATCGCCGCCACCACCGCTTGGCGCGCCTCGAAGCGATCCAGCCCGGCAAAGCGGCCGGCGGCAGCGTTCATGGTGCCGTCCTTGGCCATCACCGTGATCAGCGGCAGGCCGTGGCGGGCCCCGATGGCGAAGTCGTTGGGGTCGTGGGCGGGGGTCACCTTGACGCAACCGGTGCCGAAGGCCGGATCCACGTGCTCATCGGCCACGATCGGGATCTCGCGGCCCACCAGCGGCAGGGTGAGCGTGCGCCCCACCAGGGCGGCGTAGCGGGGGTCATCGGGGTGCACGGCCACGCCGGTGTCGCCCAGCAGGGTTTCGGGGCGGGTGGTGGCCACCACCAGGTGGTCAAGGCCGCCAGCCGCTGAGCCTTCGCCCCCAGCCTCGCCGCCGCTAAGCGGATAGCGGAAGTGCCAGAGGTGGCCGTCGAGCTCCTTCATCTCCACTTCGAGATCGCTCACCGCCGATCCCGAGGCCGGGCACCAGTTCACCAGGTATTCGCCCCGGTAGATCAGCCCCTGCTCGTGCAGGCGCACGAAGGCCTCCACCACGGCTTTGTTGAGGCCGGGATCGAGGGTGAAGCGCTCCCGTCGCCAGTCCACCGAATAGCCCAGCCGGCGCAGCTGGCCCACGATCGTGCCGCCGCTCTCGGCCTTCCAGGCCCAGGCGCGCTCCAGGAAGGCGTCGCGGCCCAGGTCGTCCTTGCTGCCCCCCTCGGCCTTGATCTGCTTCTCCAGGATCGACTGCACGGCGATCGAGGCGTGGTCGGTGCCGGGCAGGCAGAGCACGTTTTTGCCCTGCAGGCGCTGGAAGCGCACGATCGTGTCGATCAGGGCCGTCTCGAAGCCGTGGCCCATGTGCAGACTGCCGGTCACGTTCGGCGGCGGGATCACCACAGAAAAAGGCTCGCCTGGGGCCTTCGGATCGGGATGGAAGGCGCCGGCCTCCTCCCAGGCCGCCTGCCAGCGGGCTTCGGTGCCGGCCGGGTCGTAGGTCTTGGGCAGGGCGGCGTCGGGGGTGGCCTCAGCCATGGAAACAGTGAACCGGCGGAGGCCCCATGCTCTCAAAGCGGCCCATCGCCCCGGGCTTCACTCGGCGGCCAGCCGCGCCACGTAGGCCTCCAGGGTGCCGGCATTGATCCAGCCGGTGGCGATCGTCTTGGTGTGGGTGTGGCTGACCCGGCCGCGGTGGATGTGGGAGAGACCGGCGGGGAAAATCGCCAACTGCCCCTGGATCGCCTCCACATGGTGCTCCTGCCAGTGGAACTCGGTGCCGGCGTCGGGGAGGGTTTCGAGGTAAAGGATCCAGGCCAGCACCCTCTGGATCGGCTCGGTGGCCTCCTCGCTAGTGTTCCAGTCGCAGTGCCAGCTGCGAAATCCTTCGCCCGGCGCGTAGCGCTG
Source organism: Synechococcus sp. CS-1329 (assembly GCF_025128055.1). Taxonomy (GTDB): domain Bacteria; phylum Cyanobacteriota; class Cyanobacteriia; order PCC-6307; family Cyanobiaceae; genus Regnicoccus_A. The sequence continues at coordinate 24,764 of NZ_JAHLYS010000033.1, forward strand.
CAGGTTGAAGATCGGCATCACGAACAGCGATCGCTCGGGGCAGCACTCCAGCAGCAGGGGCCGCTCGGCCAGGTAGCGCTGCAGCCCGGCCGACACCCCGCGCAGGATCAGCTGGGCCAGGCCATGGGCCTCCGGGTCGGAGCGGTCGATCGCCACCAGGGAGATGTCGGTCGACACCTTGTCGAGCGGGCGGCCAGCGGCATCTGAGCCAGCGCCGAAGCTGGTGCCAGCCGTGCGCAGATCGGCGCGGCGTTCGTAGAAGGCCAGGGCAGCCTCGGCCACCGCTGCGTAGCCGGCGTTATTGTAGGTGGCGATCAGCTGCATGGTTCGTCTCGCCAGGGCACGGCCACCAGAGACTCCAGCATCTGCCAGCGCCCGCGCTCGGCCACGCGTCCGTCGAGGCCGGCCCCCGCCAGGGCCACCGCCACCCGCTCCAGATCCAGGAGCGGGTCATCGCCGCCGGCCGCCGGCCGCCGCCAGCGGCAGCACCAGCACCTGCGCTTCGGCCGGGTCGGCCAGCAGCTTCAGGCCCAGGGATTCCAGCTCCCGCTGATAGAACAGCTGCCGCATCCGGCCACAGAGCGATGGCCCCAGGGCGTCCGCGAACTGCTCAAGGGCCTGCCGATCGCCGCTGCCGCCGCTGTTGAGGGTCAGCCAGATCATCAGCTTGGCCCAGCTCTCCACGGTCCAGAGGGGCTCAAAGCTGCTCCGGTGCCGGCGCACCAGCTCGGCGATGGCGAACTCGAACAGACCGGCCTGAAGGGCGGTGGCTGAGGGCTCGGGGGATTGGGGTGACATCAACTCAAAGCAACAGCGCGGCTCAAGGCGACAGCACAGCCCGTTCGATCACCAGCAGCGCCACGGGTGACGATCGGGAGCCCGAACGAGAGCTCGATCTCAGCGCGCGCATTTGATTGCATAGATCGAGAGGTCGTCACTGATGTTCTCGGCCTTGTCGGCCAGGCCATCGAGCATGGCGGTGGCTTCTCTCACCTGGGTGCGCTGCTCGAAACTGAGATCGACAGCGAAGGCCTTGCGCTTGATGCGCAGGGCGATGCGGTCGGTTTCATCCTCAGACATGCGCACGTCATTGATGTGATCGCGGACGGCGGCTGGATTGCGGAAGAAGGTGCGGGCCGCCAGCACAGCGGCCTGGCTGCAGCGGGTCGCCATGGCATTGAGCTCGGCGAAATCATCGGCGAATCCCTCCAGGCCCAAGGGCTGAACAATCATCATCTCCTGATAGTCGTCACCGATCTCATCGAGCAGCTCGAAGAGATTTCCCAGCAGCCTCAGCACATCACCGCGGGCATCCGGCAACAGCATTTCGGTATAGAGCATGGTCACAATCGTGTGACGCAGCTCACTGCAACGCTGCTTGATTGCAATCATCTCATTCAGCTTCTGCTGGCAGAGCTCTGGATCGTTCGTGGTGGAGAGGTAGGCCCCGACGCCCGCCTCCACAACGAACATTCCCTCGGAGATCTTGTCGAGAAAATTCTCGATCAATTCCTCAAGAAACGTGTTGCCGCCGAACAGTGGAGACGCTTCGCTGGACATCGTTTCCTTCCCTTGCTACCGGCCCGTAGCGCCAAGGTAGAGGCAGAACGGGGTCAGCAGACCCACAGACGATGGCCGCCCGACCCCTCGGGGGTCAGACTACGCAGGCCTCAACGTGACAGACCCATGGGCCTCGACCTCAACGATCCCGATCTGGAGTTCGCAGACCTCGTCTACGCCTACCAGAGCTGGGTCATGGCCGTCATCAACGACGAGAAGCTCGGCGGCGAGGAGAAACTGCTCAACGACGACATCGCCGAGGACGCGCTCAACGCCATGCGCTTCCTTCCCGGGGAAGTGACCTCCGCGATCGAGACCAGCCTGGCCCGCGTCTACGACGTCGATGCCGACGAGCTGGCCGACCTGCTCTTCCCTGAGGATTGAATCGCCCCACCACGCCCTGCTGCGATGGCCACTCCCCTGGTTGAGGCTCAGGCCGGTGACACCTACGTGCTCGGCACCGCCGCCGCCGAGGAACAGCGCCTGGGGGTTCAGCACAAGCTCTGGCTCCCCTTCGCCGAGGACGCCTGGCGCAGGGCCGGCCTGAGCACCGGTCAGCGGGTCCTCGACCTCGGGGCCGGCCCCGGTTTCGTCAGCCTGGAGCTCGCCCGGCAGGTGGGACCAGGCGGCCGGGTGCTGGGGCTGGAGCTCAGTCCCGCCTATGGGGAAACCGCCCGCCGCTCGGCGGCCGACGCGGGCCTGAGCCAGCTGGAGGTCCGCACCCACGACCTCTGCTGTGATCCGCTGCCGGCGGAGACTTTTGACCTGATCTGGTGCCGCTGGGTGGCGATGTTCCTGCCGGCGCTCGAGCCCCTGCTCGACCAGCTCGCCGCCCGCCTGCAGCCCGGAGCGCAGCTGCTGATCCACGAATACGTTCACTGGAGCACCTTCGCGCTCCATCCCCGCGGCGAGGCGGTCCGTCGCTTCGCTGCCGCGGTGCTCGCGAGTTTCGCTGCCGCCGGCGGTGATCCCGATGTGAACCGCCGCCTGCCATCGCTGCTGGCGGCGCGGGGTTTCCGCATCGAGGCCCTCAGGCCCCTGTCACTGCTGGGCCGCCCCGGAGACGCCGTGGCCAGCTGGCTGGAGAGCTTTGTGGTGATCTACGGCGAGGAACTGATCCGGCAGGGGCTCTGGACGGAGGAGGAGGCCGCTGCCGTCGCCGCCGAGATCGCCGCCGCCGGTCAGGATCCCGGCGCCTACTGGATGGCCCCCACGGTGCTGGAGCTACAGGCGACACGATGGGACCCCTGATCCGACATGCGCCCCAAGCCGATGCCCTGGACCACCGCCTCCATTCCTGATCAGACCGGCCGGATCGCCCTGATCACCGGAGCCAACAGCGGGCTTGGCCTCGAGTCGGCCAGAGCCCTGGCCGCCCGGGGCGCCACCGTGGTGCTGGCCTGCCGCTCCCGCCGCCGGGGGGAGGAGGCCCGCGCCGAGCTGCTGCCCATCGCGGCGGCGGGCCTGGAGGTGCTCGAGCTCGACCTGGCGGATCTGGCCAGCGTGCGCGCCGGGGCCCACTGGATGCAGGAGCAGTACGGCCGCCTCGATCTGCTGCTCAACAACGCCGGTGTGATGGGCCCGCCGCGGCAGCTCAGCCGCGATGGCTTCGAGCTGCAGTTCGGCACCAACCACCTGGGCCATTTCGCCCTCACCACAGCGCTGCTGCCCCTGATGGAGGGACGCGCCGACGCCCGGGTGGTGACGGTGACCTCCGGCGCCCAGTACTTCGGCAAGCTGGCCTTCGACGACCTGCAGGCGGAGCGGCGCTACGACCGCTGGGCGGCCTACAGCCAGAGCAAGCTGGCCAATGTGACCTTTGCCCTTGAGCTGCAGCAACGGCTGGCGGCAGCCGGCAGCACGGTGTCATCGCTGGCGGCCCACCCCGGGCTGGCGCGCACCAACCTGCAGCCCGCCTCGGTGGCCTCGAGCGGCTCGCGCTTCGAGAGCCTGGCCTACCGGCTGATGGACCCCCTCTTCCAGAGCGCCGCCATGGGGGCCCTGCCGCAGCTCTATGCCGCCACCGCCCCCGAAGCCCGCGGCGGAGAGCACTACGGGCCCGACCAATGGGGGGGCATGCGCGGTGGGCCCACCCAGGTGCGCATCGCCCCAGCCGCCCTCGATCCCCAGATCCGCCAGCAGCTCTGGGAGGTGAGTGAGCAACTGGTGGGCCAGGCCCTCCCTGCCAAGGCCCCATGAGTGCCAGGCCGGCCAGAACCCTCGCAGCCCTGGCGGCCCTCCTGCTCAGCGGCGGCTGCCACGGCTGGGGCGTCAACGAAAGCCTCTTTCTTTATGTGGAGACCGACTCCACCCAAACCCGGAGGGTGGAGCTGGGCGACAGCCAGCAGCGGGCACGCAAGCTGATTGAGGAGTTCCGCCAGGTGAATCCAGGCGTGAGCATCCACGTCCGCCACCTCCCCAGTGATGCGTTTCTGAGCTCCACCGCCTTCCGCACCTCCCGGGGGCTGGGCCCCGACCTGATGGTGACACGGGTGGTGACGGCCCTCCGTCTGAATCAGCAGGAGCTGAGCGAATCCGTTGAGCTGAATTCAGCGCAGCTGAAGGAGATCGACCCGCGCTTCCTCGAGGATTTCCGGGTGGGCGGCAAGCTGCTGGCCGTGCCGCTGCTGGCCCAGCCGGACGTGGCCTGCTACGACCGCCGGCTTGTGCCCACACCGCCGAGCGATCTCGATGGCCTGATCGGCCTCAGCGCCAAGGGCCTGAAGGTGGGCCTGCCCCTGCGGCTCACGGATCTCTACTGGACCAGCAGCGCGCTCCAGGCCCAAGGAGCTGTCAAGCGCCTGCTGGAAACGCCGATCAGCGCCAGCGGATCCCTGCCGATCAACCCGGCCGATCGCCAGGACCTGCTGCGCTGGCTGAACTGGCTCAACAACGTCAATCTGCAGCAGAACGTGGAGTTCTCCGATGATCCGCTCGACCTGGTGGAGAGGATGGAGCAGGGCAAGCTCGGCTGGATCAGCTGCAACAGTGTCTGGCTGGATCGGCTCGGCAAGACCCTGGGGCCATCGCTGGGGGTGTCACAGCTGCCGGGTCGCGACGGCAAGCCGGCCCAGGGCCTCACCCGGCTGAAGGTCTGGAGTTTCGGGCGGCACTCCACCCCCCGGCAACGGCAGCTGGCTGAGGAGTTCGTTCTGTTCACACTCAACCAGCTCAACCAGAAACGGCTGATGCTGGCCGCCCCAGGCAATCTGCCGGTGAACCGCGACGTGCTCATTCCCAGCAAGAGCTCCAGCCTGTTCGCCGCCCTCGCGGGCAGCCTCGATCGCGCCGAGCTGATGAGCTTCAAGGATCCCGAACGGATCGAAATCCGTCTGGCCTGGATCGACGACGTGCTGGAGCGCGCGATTGTGAACGCCGAAGCACCCGCTGAGGTGATGCGCACACTCCAGGCGGGACCAGCCGCGACGCCGCGCAGCAACAAGCCCTGACCTTCACCGTCCAGCCGAGCGTCAATGCGCCTCTTCCTCTACGAGATCTCCGGCTGGATGGGCTACGTGGCCCGGCCCCAGGTGCTGGTCCAGGTGCTGATCGGGGTGCTGCTCTATGGCAGCTACGCCATCTGGATCCGCCCGCGGCTGCTGGGACGCGGCCACCGCCTGGAATTCCTCGGCAGCCTCGGCCTGCTGCTGGCCCTGCGGCTCAGTGCGGTGCTGCTGGGCTGGCTGGGATTCCACAACGGCCTGGCCCACTACGTGGCTCAGCTGTTCGGCCTCTGGCTGGTGCTGGCCCTGGTGCGGCTGATCTCCCGGCGGTGGTACAGCAAAGACGCGGTTGAGCGCTTCTACCGCCAGCTGGTGCGCCCCCTGGCGGCCCTGGTGGTGGTGGGGTCGTTGATCAACCAGCTGGATTCCCTCATCGATGTGGGCCAGATCCCGCTGATCACCCTGTTCGGTGAACCGCTCACCGCCAGTGGGATCTTCTTGATCCTGACCATTCCCTATTTCCTGGTGGTGGTGTCGGGCTATGGGGTGGTGCTGGTGGGCGGGCTGCTGCAGCGGCTGCTGGGCTTCACCAACGGCACCCGCGTGGCGGTGGAACTGGTGAGCCGCTACCTGGTGATCGCCATGGGATCGCTATGGGTGCTCAAGCGCATCGGCCTGAACACCACCGCGATCGCGGCGGTGGCAGGGGGCCTCTCGGTGGGGCTGGGCTTCGGCGTCAAGGAGGTGTTCTCCAACTTCGTCAGCGGCCTCTGGCTGCTGTTTGAGGGATCGGTGCGTCCTGGCGAGATCCTGTTCATCGATGGCGACCCCTGCGAGGTGCGCAGCCTCGGCCTGCGGGCGGCGGTGCTCTGGCGCGACCGCGACAACGCCGAACTGGTGATTCCCAACCAGGACTTCTTCACCACCACCACCACCACCTACACCGGCTCCGACCGCCTGCGCCGCAGCCAGGTGGAGGTGTCAGCCGCCTACCGCCACGACCCGGACGTGGTGATCCGCCTGCTGGAGTCGGTGGCGCGCTCCTCGGCGCGGGTGATGTTGCAGCCCCCACCCACAGCCCTGCTGCTGAGCTACGGCGATTCCGGCATCAACTATGCGCTGCGCTTCTGGATCGAGGACCCCATGAACAACGCCGGCATCAAAAGCGAGGTGAGCCGCGCCATCTGGCACCGCTTCAGCGCGGAGGGCATCGAGATTCCCTTCCCACAGCGGGTGGTGTCCATGCTGGATCCGGCGTTGGAAGGAGAGGGCTGAGGCGCACCTCAGCGGGCCAGGCCCAGGAACACCAGCAGCGATCGGTTGAGGCGCAGCAGGTCAGCGTCGGAGAGCTGACCGATCTTCTGGCCAAGGCGGCTCCTGGGCACGGTCATCAGCTTGTCCACCATCAGACGGCTGGTGCTGCGGAGACCGTTCGCCGCCGTCGGCTCCACCTGGATGCGGAGGATCGGGGCGTCGATCGGCTCACTGGTAAGAGGACACAGCGCAATCGAAAGCGTTTCCGCAAAGCCGTCCTCCTGGATGATCACGGCTGGACGGGGTTTGCTCGCGTAGCCAGGACCACCGGCCATGGTCCAGATCTCTCCTCGCTTCACTGGCTGTACTCATCGTCCGGCCACTCGACCACCGAATCAATGAAGGCCTGGATCTCGGCCTCTTCAGGGCTCTGGGCCACCAAACGCGACTGCCGCCGCGCCTCGGCCTCGAACCCAGGCGCATGCACATCCGGCACCCAGATCTGGATCGGCCGCATCCCCTGGGCCCGCAACCGCTGGCGGTGCTCCCGAACCTTGCGGCGGGTGGCGGCGCGGCGTGCCTCCAGGGGGTCTGCGCCCGGGCTTGGTTCTGCTGTCATCGCCGCTCCACCCATGGTTACATGTAATTTTAGGCGATGCTGGCAGGGTGGCCGACTGCCCAGGGCTACGACCTCAGCTTCAACCGCACCAAGCAGTTGGTGCACGAGGAGGCGGAGCACCGGCCGCCATTGGAAGACCTAAGAAAACCCCAGAAAACCCAGGCGATTCACGCGGGAATGGGGCTGTAAAGCAAGATCAGCACTGGGTTGAGGGCGGCAAGCAGCTCGGGTTCACTGATGACGAGCAGACCACGGCCAAGAAGCGCACCAAGCGTGAGAAGTTTCTGACTGAGATGGAGAAGGTGGTTCCTTGACAGGCGCTGATCCTGGCTTTCCGTCACCTGCTGGAGAAGCACAACCAGGGAGAGCAGATCTTTGAGACGGTGAAAGCCCATCTCAAGAAGCTGGGCCTGGCGATGAAGCAGGGGACAATCATTGGTGCCACCTCGATCGCCGCACCAAGTTCCACCAAGAACAAAGCTGGGTAAAGAGCACGGGTTCTGTGGACCCCATAAGCGTACGGTCCGTTTCAGGAGGTTCAAGCGAACTCGGCCGCGACCAGCAGCCTGGAAACACTGTCAATTGGCTGCATGGATGCAACTCCCTGCCCTAAGCGAGTGGTGTCTTCGCCAACGCAGATCCTTGAACAGCTGGAGCGGCCCTCCTGAACAGGGGCACGAGCAGTGGTGGGCTGGCCGCCCATAGGTCACCAGCACGCCACCGACGCGGAGCATCAACGACTACCGACAGCCTGAGCACTGTCATCAGCTGAAGCAACAGCAACAATGAGCAACAGAGCGAGACGGCCAGACCACATCAAAAGTAGCAACAGATACCCGCCGTATCGAAGGGAACAGGAAGAATGCATTGGGCGCTTTTGATGCCACGAAGCAATAAGAAAAAGATATCGAGAATTGCATAATTCAAGCTGAGTTCATCTTCTGTTTGCCAAATCAGGACATTTTGTCCAGCCTTCAGCAAGCTTTTATTGCAAAAACTTCTGCCTTTCTCATGCCATCAATTCCCGCAACACTGTCCGGTCAGGCCTCGATCGAGCGGCTCCTTGGACAGACAGCCAATTCGGCCTGTACTTGCACAGATTGCATCCAAGGACTGGCCTCCCATGAATCATTTCTGACGGATTTTCCTGAGGATCCCGAAACCTTGATGGATGACTTCCATCGCATGGGACTGATCCGTCGAGAGGCCTATCCAATCGCGGAGAAGATCAGTCAGTCCGAACTTCGCGAGGTGCTCTTCTTTCGACATGCATCTCAGGGAAATCCAGAAAAGGAACAGCTCCTGCGCGCCCTGGCCAGCGAAGCCGGCGGCCTTGATCAAGCCTTTGCGGCGGCTTTCGGTCCCCAGGCAGGTCGCTTTTTCTCCCGTGTGAGTAGCAGCAGCCCGCTGGGGCGGCGCACGTTCATGAAAGGTCTCGCTGCAGGGGCAGCCTTGGTCACCCTGGCCAACTGCGGTGTACGGGATGACAGAGAAACCGACGGAGGAGCCCCGGTCGATCCCTCCAGCCTTGAGAAGAAAGACCTGAAGGTTGGATTCATTCCAATTACCTGTGCCACGCCAATCATCATGTCGGAGCCGTTGGGCTTCTACACCAAGCAAGGCCTGAATGTAAGTGTGGTGAAAATGCCGAGCTGGGGAGCTGTACGCGATTCAGCCATTGCAGGCGAACTCGACGCCTATCACATGCTCGCCCCCATGCCGATCGCCATGACCCTGGGCCTTGGCTCCACACCATTCAGTGTCAAGTTGGCGAGCATCGAGAACATCAACGGCCAGGCCATCACCGTTGCCAAACGCCACGCCGGCAAAGTCAGGGAAGCCAAGGACTTCAAAGGATTCGTCATCGGCGTGCCCTTCCCCTTCTCGATGCACAACCTGCTGCTGCGCTACTACCTGGCCAATGGCGGAGTGAACCCCGATACCGATGTTCAGATCCGCCCCGTACCGCCGCCGGACAGCATCGCCCAACTGGTGACTGGCGATCTCGATGCCATGTTGATGCCCGATCCATTCAACCAAAGGGCCGTCTACGAAGATGCGGGCTTCATTCTTCTGCTCACCAAGGATCTCTGGGATGGACATCCCTGCTGCGCCTTTGCTGCGGGAGAGCCCTGGATTCAAGAGCACCCCCAGACCTTCCGAGCCCTCAACAAATCAATCATCGAAGCCGCAAACTACGCCAGCAAAGCCGAAAATCGCAAGGAAATCGCTTCAGCCATCTCTGGGCGAGCCTTCCTGAACCAGCCCACCGAAGTGGTTGAAGCCGTATTGACTGGCAAGTTCGAGAATGGGCTGGGGCAAAGCTTTGATGTCCCCGATCGCATCGATTTCAAGCCTTATCCTTGGCAGAGCTTTTCCAACTGGATTCAGAGCCAGCTGGTGCGATGGGATCTCGGCAAGGCTGCCAGCATGATCCAAGCGGGTGATTTTGACACCAACAGTGCTTCCATCTTCCTCACAACTGAGGCCCAGGAACTGGAGAGGAGCATGGGCTTGAACCCACCAACTGAAACGTCCCGCGTCGAAACTCTCGCCTTTGACACCTTCGATCCCCAGAGGCCCCTCGACTACGTCGAGGAACAGAGAAAGCGCGATGGCTTCTGATTGAACTGCACACTTCTCATGCTTCTGTCTCCATGACAAAGTCGTCCCTGAGCAAACCGATGGGCCTGCTTGTCTCCATCGTCAGTGTTGTGATCGCCTTGGTCGTCTGGCAGATTCTTGCCAAGCAAGGTCTGCTGGGCAAAAACTTCCCAGGATCCCTAGAAACCCTGAAAGAACTCCAATGGTGGCTCTCGGATCCCTTCTTCAACAACGGTCCCAATGATCTGGGAATCGGCACTAATTTGCTGATTAGTTTACGCCGGGTGATGATCGGCTACAGCTTGTCCATCGTTGTCGCCGTCCCGCTCGGGCTCTTGATTGGGGTGTCCCGCCTGGCCAGCAGTTCCGCCAACCCCTTCATTCAGCTGCTGAAGCCGGTCTCGCCTTTGGCCTGGCTGCCAATCGGCCTTTTCGTCTTCAGGGATTCAGAGCTGACCGGCATTTTTGTGATCTTCATTTCCAGTGTCTGGCCAACATTGATCAGCACATCCTTTGGCGTACAAACCATTAACCCCGATTACCTGCGGGTCTCCAGATCCCTGGGTGCCAGCCAGCTGCGCACGATTACCAAAGTCGTGCTCCCCGCTGTCATGCCCAACATCCTGGCGGGCATGCGCATCTCGATGGGCATTGCCTGGCTGGTGATCGTTGCAGCCGAGATGCTGCTGGGCTCCGGCATTGGTTATTTTATCTGGAATGAATGGAACAATCTTTCACTTCCTAATATCTTCGTGGCAATCATCGTGATCGGCCTCACTGGCATTCTTCTTGATCAATTGATTGGAGCTTTGCAGAAGCGCTTTGATTATCAACTCTAACGTCCAAAGATCTACAGAACCAGCCTTGCCTTATGTCATGCCAGCCAACAACGACTACCGCGAAGCCCAGCTCAGTATCGAAAGTGTTGGCAAGGTCTTCACATCGGAACCTGGCCTGCTGAGGTCGCTGAGCGGGCGTCGAGCCAGCGGTGGTTACGTTGCCCTTGAGGACGTTAATCTCCGAATCGAAGAAAATACCTTCGTCTCGATCATCGGTCCATCGGGCTGCGGCAAGTCCACTTTGCTTAATTTGATGGCCGGCCTGGATGAACCCAGCTCAGGTCAGATCCTCATGGACGGGCTTCGCATCCGCGGCCCCGGTCCTGACCGTGGAGTTGTCTTCCAGAACTATGTCCTGATGCCATGGCTCACGGCCCTGGAGAACGTCATCTACGCGATCGAAACCGCACAACCCAGCATCAGCAAGGGCAGCGCCAAGGAACAGGCCCGTGAGTATCTGTCCATGGTGGATCTCGATAAGGCGATGGGCCGCTATCCCAGGGAGATGAGTGGTGGCATGAAACAACGGGTGGCCATTGCCAGAGCCTTATCGATCAAGCCCAAGATTCTGCTGATGGATGAGCCCTTTGGGGCCCTCGACGCCCTGACCCGCGGCTATCTTCAGGAGGAAGTTCTACAGCTGTGGGAAAATCACCGGGTCACGGTGGTGCTGGTGACCCACAGCATTGACGAGGCCCTGCTGCTCTCGGACCAGATCGTGTTGATGTCGAGCGGTCCGAATGCTCGGATCAGTGATTTGATCGACCTTCCACGGATTCGTCCGCGCAAACGGAACATGATCGAAACCCATCCGGATTTTCTAGCCGTGAAACAGCGGCTGGAAGACCATCTGTTCCGGGAAACCAGGGCCATCGAAGAAAAGTAGTCCTCCGGCCACTTTCCGGCCCAGCTACCGCTTCCCCTCCCGTCCCGATCACCCCTCCCCTTCATCCTTGACGGATCTGCCATGAGCACACTCACCCCGCTCAGTCACACCCTGCTCAACGCCAAACGCAAAAAAGGCATCAGCTTTGCGGAACTGGAAACGCTGCTCAATCGAGATGAGGTCTGGATTGCCAGCCTGCTCTATGGCCAGGCCACAGCCTCGCCGGATGAAGCACAGACCCTTCTGGCGGCCCTGGATCTGGATCCCAACCTGGCTGGCGAGCTGACCGTTCCTCCCGTCAAGGGTTGCCTGGATCCCGTGGTCCCCACCGACCCATTGATCTATCGCTTCTACGAAATCATGCAGGTGTACGGCCTGCCGATGAAGGATGTGATCCAGGAGAAATTTGGCGACGGCATCATGAGTGCGATCGATTTCACCCTGGAAATCGATAAAGTTGAGCATCCAGCTGGAGATCGGGTCAAGGTGACCATGTGCGGCAAATTTCTGCCTTACAAGAAGTGGTGACCTGAGCCGCTCTGATTAAAGGCCGAGTTCGGTGAGGCCGGGGTGGTCCTGCGGCCTCGGTCCTTGGGGCCAGAGGAATTTGCGCTCTGAATCGGCAATCGGCACATCGTTGATGCTGGCCTCACGCCAACGCATCAGACCTTCATCACTGAACTCCCAGTTTTCATTGCCATAGGCCCGATACCAATGGCCATCTGAATCATGCCACTCGTACTGGAAGCGCACAGCGATGCGATTGCCATGCCAGGCCCAGACTTCCTTGATCAATCGATAGCCGTTCTCCTGAGCCCATTTCCGCTGCAGGAACTCCACAATCTCTTGGCGGCCCCTGATGAATTCTGAGCGATTCCGCCAGTAGCTGTCTTCCGTGTAGGCCAGCGAGACTCGGTGCGGATCTCTGGAATTCCAGGCGTCCTCCGCCATTCTTGCTTTCTGGATCGCCGTTTCTTGATTGAACGGAGGCAGTGGAGGCTTTGTACTTTGAGCGGGCATCTGAATCTTGCGATGAATTATCTTACTCCTGTCAGAGGCTGAACCGGGCTTAGGCCTCGCAGCCGATGAAATGCTTCTGAAGCAAAGACACCCTCTATTGGTTGATGGCCTGAGGCCGGTCAGTTTCAGCTCCTTCGATTCGCCATGGCCAAGATCAGAGCATCGGCTGTGACGATCACATCCGTAGAACAAGATGAATAACTTGTTGGGCTCTCACCAGTACTTCGGATAGCGGCTCTCGCGGAAGGCGTTGTTGTACAGCAGGGTGGGCAGGAGCAGAAACACGATCACCGGGTTCGACCGCGCCGGTGGATGCACCGTGCCGGTGGGCGATGACCACGGGCCGCTGTGGAGGCATCCGCTACGCAACGGCGGACCAGGAGCGGTTGGAATGCACAGCATTGCTGGGGGCCTGAGGTCCGTGATCACGCGCCAACCTGCCTTCACGGCGGCTGCAGCCGAGCTGACTCCAGCTGAGCTGATTCCAGCCGAGGCCCTGCGCCAGCTCAACCGGCGCAGCGATCGGGCCGGCTGGCGGCAGCTGGCGGGCCATGGGGCGCTGATCCTGGCCAGCGGCCTGATCTGGGCGGATGGGCGGCTGCCCTGGGCGCTGCGGCTGCCGGCGCTGCTGCTGCTGGGCTGGGGCCTGGCCTTCGCCTTCTGTGCCCTGCACGAATGCGGCCACCGCACCGCCTTCGCCAGCCGCCGGCTCAACGACGCCGTGGCCTGGTGGGCCGGGGTGCTGAGTTTCTACAACGCTGATTTTTACCGCCGCTACCACCAGTGGCATCACCGCCACACCCACCAACCGGGCCTGGACCCGGAGCTGGAGGATCCGCCGCCCAGCAGCCGCTGGGGCTACCTGCTGGAGTTGAGCGGCCTGCCCTGGTGGGCCGGCAAGCTGCGCGGCCATGCCGCTGGCCTGATGGGCAACTTCAGCGATTGCCCCTACATCCCCGCCGAGGCGGCCCCGGCGCTGCGCCGCTCGATCCGGCTGCAGTTCGCGGTCTACGGGCTGCTGCTGCTGCTGTCACTACCGGGCGGCAACGGTGTCCTGCTCTGGCTGTGGCTGCTGCCGCTGGCCCTGGGCCAGCCCCTGCTGCGCTTCGTGCTGCTGGCGGAGCACGGCGGCTGCAGCACCAGCACCGATGTGTTGCGCAACACCCGCACCACCCACACCCTGGCGCCGCTGCGCTGGTTGATGTGGAACATGCCCTTCCACGTGGAGCACCACCTGCTGGCCTCGATTCCCTTCCATGCCCTGCCGGCCGCCCACGGCTGGATCGCCGGGCGTCTGGAGCACAACGATCCGGGTTATCTGGCGGTGCACCGGTCGTTTCTGGCCGAACCATCGCAGCTGGCGCTGCCGGCGCCGCCGGCATGAGCGTGACAGCGGCGATCCGGGGCCGCGACGGGCTGTTCGAGCTGGGCCCGATGGCGCTCAGCTGCGGCCAGCAGCTGCCCAACGCCCGCCTGGCCTACCGGCTGTTCGGGGAGCTCAACGCCGATCGCTCCAACCTGGTGCTCTACCCCAGCTCCTACGGCGCCTGGCCCGAGGACATCGACTGGGTGGTGGGCCCGATCCTCGATCCGGAGCGCTGGTGCGTGCTGCTGGTGAGCCAGTTCGGCAATGGCCGCTCCAGCAGCCCCAGCACCAGTGCCATGGGGCTGGCCGAGCAGGGCTGGGTGATCAGCCACGCCGACAACGTGGCCGCCCAGTGCCGGCTGATCCAGGAGCGGTTCGCGGTGGAGCGCCTCGCCCTGATCTACGGCTGGTCGATGGGGGCGCAGCAGGCCTACCACTGGGCGGCCCTGGAGCCGCAGCGGGTGGAGCGGATCTGCTGCCTCTGCGGCACGGCCCGCACCACACCCCACAACCGCCTGTTCCTGCTCAGCCTGCGTCAGGCCCTCACGGCCGATCCCGCCTGGAACGGGCAGCGCTTCACGGCCCCACCGGAGCAGGGGCTGCGCAGCTTTGCCCTGATCTACGCCAGCTGGGCCGCCAGCCAGGCCTACTACCGCGATGGACACCACACGGCCCTCGGCTTCACGAGCGTGGAGGAGTATGTGGAGCAGAGCTGGCTGCCCGCCTACCGCCGCCACGATCCCCGCGACCTGCTGGCGATGCTCGACACCTGGCTGGCCAATGATCTCGGTGCCGCCGTGGGCCGTTCCCTGGCCGCCGCCCTGGGGCGGATCACGGCCCGCACCACCGTGATCGCCGGCTCCCACGACCTCTACTTCCCCCCGGACGACTGCGCCGCGGAAGCCGCCTGCATCCCCGGCGCCCGCTTCGAGCGGCTGGAGTCGGTGCTGGGGCACCGGGCCGGCAACCCCCGCGAGGCGCCGCGGGAGCAGGCGATGATCCGCGCCGCCCTCGGGCGTCTGCTGATGGATTGATCCACCGTTCCGCCCGCCCCCCGCTGAGCCCATGACCGACCTGGCCCGCTACGCCGCCGACCACGGCATCCGCCACTTCCTCTTCTCCTTCTCCGATCTGTTCGGGGTGCAGCGGGCCAAGCTGGTGCCCGCCAGCGCCGCCGATCAGCTGGCCCGCGATGGCGCCGGCTTCGCTGGTTTCGCCGCCTGGTTGGCGATGACCCCAGCCGATCCCGATGTGCTCGGCCTGCCTGATCCCGCCAGCCTGGCGGTGCTGCCCTGGCAGCGGAGCGTGGCCTGGCTGGCCACCGATCTGCAGGTGGAGGGCCGGCCCCTGGAGCAGTCGCCGCGCTGGGTGCTGCGCCGCCAGCTGGAGCGGGTGGCGCAGCTGGGCTACAGCTTCCGCACCGGCGTGGAAGCTGAGTTCTTCCTGCTGCAAGCCGGCGGCAGGGCGATCGCCGATGGCCGCGACACCCAGGTCAAACCCTGCTACGACCAGCTGGCCCTGATGCGCCAGTTCGAGCTGATCGGCGGCCTGCTCGAAGCGATGGAGGAGCTGGGCTGGGGGCCGTATCAAGCCGATCACGAGGATGCCAACGGCCAGTTCGAGATCAACTGGACCTTCGCCGATGCCCTGGTGACCGCCGACCGCCACGCCCTCTTCCGGGTGATGGCCCAGTCGATGGCGGAACCGCTGGGCGCTCAGGTGAGCTTCGGGCCCAAACCCTTCCCCCAGCTCACCGGCAGCGGCGCCCACCTGCACCATTCCCTCTGGGACGCCACGGGCCGCAACCTCTTCCATGACCCCCGCGGCGCGCTGGGCCTCTCGGCGCTGGCCTATCACTTCCTCGGCGGTCTGCTGGCCCATGCCCCGGCCCTCTGCGCCCTCACCAATCCCACCGCCGAGAGCTACGCCCGCCTCGGCGGCCAGACCACCAACTCCGGCGCCACCTGGTCACCGGGCTGGATCAGCTACGGCGGCAACAACCGCAGCCACATGGTGCGCATCCCCGACGACCAGCGCCTGGAGCTGCGCCTCGCCGACAGCGCCGCCAGTCCCTACCTGCTGCCTGCAGCGGTGCTGGCCGCCGGCCTCGACGGCCTCGAGCGCCAGCTTGACCCCGGCATCCGCAACGACGCCAACCTCTACACCGACCCGCCGCCCCCCGGCACAGCCGCCCCCTTGCCCGCCAGCCTGGAGGAAGCCCTGGCCGCCTTCGCCGCCGACACGCTGCTGCGTGACGCCCTGGGCGAACCCTTCTGCCAGGCCTACGAGAGCCTCAGACGCCAGCACGGCTGAAGGGCAGCTTGCTCAGCGCCCAGGGCCACGCCTGTGG
Source organism: Synechococcus sp. CS-1329 (assembly GCF_025128055.1). Classification (GTDB taxonomy): domain Bacteria; phylum Cyanobacteriota; class Cyanobacteriia; order PCC-6307; family Cyanobiaceae; genus Regnicoccus_A. The sequence goes on from NZ_JAHLYS010000033.1 coordinate 40,705, forward strand.
CACTCGCGAGATGTCGATCACATACTCCTGGCCCGGAGACGTGGTGGAGAGCCGGGCCGTGCCATCGCCAAGATCACAGAAGTGACGTCTGCGATGGCGGGACATCGTGACGCTGTGATCATCGGCAGGAATCAGGAAAGACGGAACACTCCACTGGCTCATCCGCTCACCCGCCGAGAGGCGCAAGCTGGCGTTGTAGTGATCAAAGACTCCGGCCCCTGGCAGCCCCTCCACGCCAGGCCAGGTGAGGCGATCAGCCGCCGAAAAGATCACATTTCTGCTGTGATGCTTAAGGGCAGGGGCGGCATGGGGATGGTAGGTGAGCCAGTCTGGAAGCACATCGGCCTCCGGCCAGTGCATCTCTCCCACCTGCATCCATCCCCAGATGACGTGACTGCCTCGCATCGGCAAGAACGCACCCTTGAACCATCCATAGAAGAGAAACAAATCACCCACACCCACCCCCTGATGCAACAGATGCGTCAGGGCTCCATCGCACTGGCCAAACGAAGGCCGCCAGCCGGGCTGGCGCGGAAGGGCCTGCTGCCGCAGATCAGGGTCGAGATGGGCCAACCCAGACAGGCCCGCAGGCAGACCACGGATGCTCTCATAGGTGATCCCATGGGCAAACCCATCCTCAGGAATCGGCACACTCAGCATCGCCCCATCGGCAGCCACCAAGCTGGCCCTCTTGCCGTAGGAGGTGTCAGACCCCTTTCGGCTGAAGATGAGTTTCAGAGCCAAGATTTTGCGACAGTGACTGATCCCCTCTCCACAGCCATGGCAAGCGCTGACTTGCAGCCATCAGCCCATTAAGAACCACGATCAGCCTCATTATAGCTCAGATCGAAAGAGCAGAGAATGCTGCCACAAAGCACACCGATTCTCGAGGCGCCAAGCAATCTTCCACGCTTTCAGGAAATCACAGAACAGAACTGATTGAGCACCAAAGCGGCTCCAAGGAAGCGGAGCCGTTCAGACTCAGCGCCATGCCAAAGCTCCCACTGCCGTGGCCAGGTCTGCTGGTCATGGCCCTGCTGGTGACCCCTGCCTGTACAGCCCAGGGCATCCAGGCCACAGTGCTCTCCGTCGGAGATGGCGACACCATCCGTGTTCTGCAGGGGAAGCAACGGCTCACGGTCCGCCTCGCCTGCATTGATGCACCGGAGATGGCCCAGGCGCCCCACGGTGCCAACTCCAGAAATGCCCTTCAAAGCCGGTTGCCGGTGGGGCGTGTGGTGCAACTCAACGTCAAGACCAGGGATCGCTATGGCCGCACAGTGGCGGAGGTGATCAGCTCTGGCAACATCAACCTGGCCATGGTGGCGAGCGGCCAGGCCTTCGCTTACCGCCAATACCTGGGAAACTGCAAGGCCAGCGACTTCCTTGAAGCCGAATCGAAGGCGGGCCTGCGCGGCCTGGGCGTGTGGCAGCTGAGCGGTGGAATCCTCAGGCCCTGGGACTTCCGCCGGGCCAAAAGAGCAGCACGAGCCCCGGCTGGCAGCCCCTCAGGGCCACGTCGCTACGACTGCCAGGAGATCGGCTCCCACCAACGGGCCCAGGAACTGCTGCGCCAGGGTCACAGCTATCTCGATGGCAACGGCGACGGCGAAGCCTGTGAACAGCTGCTGCGCTGAGACTCAGGGCCAACCTGAGCTCATGGCCTGAGCGGATCAGCGATCCAGAACCGCTCGCCAGTGGCTTCAGCAAGGCGTTCGGCGAAATCCTGTGCTGCCTCGGCCTCGCTGAAGCTGGCCGCCTGCAGCCAGCCGCTGGCATTGATGTAGGCATCGCCGCAATAACGGCTGCGAACGCTGGCGAGCAGCTCGCGGCTGGAAGAGGCAACAACGGGCCACCATTCCCCTGAGGGGGAGCCTCTGGAGCCGCAGCTGTCCTGGAAGGCCAGCGACTGCGCTGCTGATGACGGCGTTGGAGATGTCATGGGCACCATGAAGCGCACGGCCATCAGCCCGAAAACACCCATGAGCCCGATGAGGACGATCCTGATCCAGACCACGGAGCCTGGCGCGGAAAGGGTTGGATTCCTCTGCGAGGATTGCCCGCTCGATCCCACCTTCTCCAGCTCAGCCAAAAGACGCTCGGCCTCATGGCCGGTGGATTCAATACTGCCATCGGCAGGATCAGACATCTGGACTCAAACAATCGAGACGGACAGCAGCTTGATGAGACATGCCCACGGCGAACACTCATGCCCGTAAGTTCTTTGACTATAATTGGAAAAGGTTGCAAAAGGGTAAATGCACAGCACTAGCCAGAATTGGCGTACGTCAACGCACAGTCCAAGGCCGAGCTGGATGCGATAATTCCCAGAATGGTCCAGTCGCGGAACGACAGTCAGCCATGATCGCCAAGGCCATCCTCGGATTGACTCGATCCTGCGAACAACCTGAGCAGTCGGTTGTTCGCAGCAACTCCGGCCAGCCGCTGTTGCTTCAGGCCAGAATCCACTCTGATCTTCAGACCAATCCTGCTGTGTTACAGCCAGCTGCCCGGAAGGGTTGAAGCCAAGCCATGGCCCATCAGCATCAGAACAAGGGGACCCACGGCATGGTGCTGCGTCGATGGCTGCTTTTCTCTGGCCTCATCCCTTTGGCAGGGTTGTCGTCCTGCGGCAGTGAGCTACCTCCCTGCCTCAACTCCAAAGCCAACGCTGAAGCAGCGACCCCAGCAGCTCCGGCGAAGGCTGATGCCAAGGCCTTGATGATCGGCATTGATGGCAGCGGCTCCATGTTGGGCCATGCCGAGGCCGGCGACGCCTCAGGCTGGCGCAATCTGCTTCAGGCCATCAATCTCTCAGCTGAAACCATTGGGCTCTCCTCCCAGGGCTTCCGTGTTGGCGGGCAGAAGATACAGCCACTCACAGGCGGCAAGGTAACGCAGGCCACAGATCCATGTTTCTTCAAGGGCTGTGGCAGCTACCCACCAGTGAGCTCCAGCCTGCAAACCCTCTGGACGGCTAGCTCAGGGAGTGATGCCATTCCACTGAGGCTGCTGGTGAGTGATCTGGAGGTGAATCAAAGCGATATTTCCAGTTTGGTAGGCGGGATTCGCACGGATCTTGCCAAGGGAGCTTCCGCAGGAGTTCTCGCGCTGAAGCTGCCATTCAATGGCAAAGTTTTTGACCCTCAGGGCAACAACTTTTACACTGGTAAGCTCAATCGGCCACTCTATCTTCTGGCAACTGGTAAGCCAGAGCAAGTCAAAGATTTGCTTGCTCTGATCCAAAGCACAATGGCCCAGAAAGGGGTTGCGGCGCAGGAGCTTTCCATGTTGGAGCCCAAGAGGAGCGGCAGTCCGTTGACAATCAAGTCAATTGCAGCAGTCCCGTTGGCCAAGGGGAAGCCTGATCAACCCATTCGCATTGGCAACAGCCAATATTCAGCGGGACGCAACGGCGACTATCGCTCCATACAACTCTTGCCTGGTGCCACTGGTGTCGTCGTCGACACAATCAAACCATGGGGCGAAGGCAGCAGCCGAGGCGACCTTGGTCTGGTACGTCTCGAACGTATTCCGTTGTTGCCCACAGATACCAGCGAGGCTGGTGGTATTCGCCTGAGGAGCATGAGCATGGCCAACTCCAACATCCGTCTGGAGCTGGACATTCCCGCAACGGCCCCTGCTGGCTTGCTCAGAGCCACGATCCCACAGGGCAACATGCCAGATCAGTGGTGGTTTGACTGGGATCGCTCAGACCCCAGGAACGCCAACGCCAAACAACAGACGGAGGGCCTCCTCCTGCTCATGACCACCCTCGGCCAACAGATTGCAGCCAGGGACCCCAACACGCCACCGGCAGCTGTGCTCTGCATCGCCTTCCAACACAACTAACCCCACCAGCCATGCGATCTCAACAAGGCATCTTGCTCGGCCTTTCCTTCGTTGCAGGGCTCCTCTGGGTGTTCGTGGTCCAGAAATGGATGTTCCTCAACGTTTTCTCTGGCGTTCTGGCCGGTCCAGGCCTTCCTCTCAACGACTACCTCCAGCTCGCCAATGAACCCGCCTTCACCATGCTCTGGATCAGCTGCATCAGTGCGCTGATGATCTGGTTGTGGATCACCTTCAGAGCCCGGCCGCGCAACGGCGCCGAAGTCAGGCGAATGAAACCTCTGTGGTGGACCGCTGCTGTGATTCTGGTGTTGCTGGGTTGGTTGTATCAACTCTTTTTCAGCATCATCATCTGGCAGCTCCAAGGGCAATCTCCTGTTCAAGGCAGTGGCATGAATTTCTTTCTTCTACCGCCAGGAGGCTGGCTCCTTTTGACAATGATGGTGATGATTAATGTGACCTTGTTATTCTGGCTGCCCACCTTGCTGGCCTCACCGAGGACCTATCGATTGGTTGTGCCGGGTGCTGTGAAAATCCTCGGAGGTCGTTGAAATGAGCGTGTTCGCCATCGGCGTCGGCGGTACCGGAGCCAAGTGCCTCGAAGCCCTCACCCATCTCCATACCTGCGGCCTGCTCGAACAAGGCGGCACCAGTGTGCGGCTCGGCACATTTCTGGTGGAGCCCGACCAGCAAAGCACCCTGCTGGCAAGGGCCGAAACAGCAATCGATCGATACCAGAAGATGCGCAGGCTGCTGGGCAGCAAGGCCGATCATTTCGCCCGGGGGGAGCTGCGTCACTACGGCACCTGGAGCCCGCTCAGTAACTCATCCGGAGCCATCAGCCTCGACCAGGTGTTCCCCAAGGCCATCCTGCGCACCAGGGCCAGTGGCCTGGCCGCCCTGTTCGATTGTCTCTTTCCCCCGGAGGAGCAGGCCGCTGATCTGGAGGTGGGCTTCCGGGGCCGTCCGCCGATCGGCTCAGCGGTGATGAGCCGCGTGAGCCTCACCGCCGAAGCGAAGACCGGGCAGTGGCAACAGATGCTCAGCGACATCGAAACAGCCAGCGGAGGTGGTGAAACACCTGTGATTCATCTCTTCGGCAGCGTATTCGGTGGAACGGGTGCCTCCGGCGTTCCCACCCTGGGACAGATGCTCAAGAGCTGGTTAAAGGAACAGGGACTGAACAAGGTCAAGGTCAACGCCTCGCTACTCCTGCCCTACTTCGACTTCGAAGGTCAGGCCAGGGAGGACACCGGTGTTCATGCCGAAGCACGGAATTTTCAGCTCAACACCGATGCCGCCCTGCAGTATCTGAGAAGCAGCGGCACCTCCTGCTTCGATCAGGTCTATCTGGTGGGCAGCGACATCAAAGCTCGCTACGACTTCAGCATCGGTGGCCGCTCCCAGGCCAATGGCGCCCACCTGGTGGAACTTCTGGCAAGCCTGGGGATGCGCCACGGGCTCAAGGCCGATTCATCGAGCCATTACGCCCATGTCCTGAGCCGAGCTGTTGAGAACAAGATCAGCTGGGGTGATATCCCCGACAGTGAAGTAGTGGGTGAGGGTATGGCCCGCGCCGCGCGTTTTGGCGTGGCCTGGCTGAACAACATCAGCCTGGAACTCGATGCAGCCCAAAGTGTGCCGATGCCCACGTTCCTCAGTGGTGCCCCCTGGGCCCATCAATTCTTTCAACCCAGTGGCCAGGCCAGCGGCACCCAGGCCGGTCGGCCCAGTATCCGCAGCAGCGAGGAGCTGAGCCTCAAGACAGCAATTGACGCTTATGTCGAAACCTTGCTGCAGTGGCTTCAGCAGTTCAGCAGCAACACCGGCACCGGCTTCAGCCAGGAGCTGTTCACACCCGAGTTGCTTGAGCGCAACTCCAACTACGAGAACGCCCTCGGCAGGGTGGTGCGTGGCTCAGCGCGGCCAAGCCGGGATGAGCAGGACGACACCGTCGAGGCCATCAAGGTGCTGATGGATGCCCTCAGCCACAAAAAGATCAGCCACAACGGAATGGCTGGTCTGGCTGACACCCTCTGGTCCCTCAGTTACTGCGACACCGGACTCTGACCCCAGTCGTTACCTGCCCCAAACGCCACTTCACTCGCCACCGTCATGACCCAAGGCAACAACTCCAGCAATATTCTGCAGTTTCCCTGGTTGCCGAAGACCGACCCTCCCCAGGCAGGTGGCGCCCAGGCGGGGACCTGGCTCGGCAAGGATCAGCAGAAGCTGGGGGAGATCGCCAATACGCTCGTCTATGAGGTCACCAACAGCCGGGTGAATGCACTGCCTTCCCCCTGGTCGCGGGCCTTGCAATTTGAGCAAGCGGTGAGGAATCCTCGCTACCCCACCCGTGCAGCCTTGCTGGAGGAGCTGTTCGGCTGTTTCGCCACCGTGGGGCTGTGGGAGATGTTCGGCCTCAAGCTCGAGGCAGAGAAGGTGGCTCTAACCGACCTGATCACCAGCCAGGACGAGGCGGTGGGGCCGTTCGCACGCAGCCTCTTTGGCTCGCGGCCCAACGGGGATCAAACCCTCTACTCCCTGGCTGATGGCAGCAACCCCTGGAGCACCGTTCACGTGCTGAAAGTGGAGGGAGTGGTGATCGGCTTCACATCCCCTGCCACGGTGCTGTGCCCAGCTGTTCATTTGCCCACCACGATTCCCGGCATGAACTGGACAGCCAAGGGACGCTTCGGTGGGCCCACCAGCTTTCTTGGAGCTCAGCAGCGCCAGGCTCTGGCCGACTGGCTGGCCCATGTGAACGAAGGCCTGCTCAATGCTCCCGATCACCTCAGTGACGCCCTGGCGGGGCAGATGGATCAGGTCTTCACAGGCTTCATCGAGACCCTCAACGGTGGCCACGCCAGCAACGTGATTCTCTCCGACAATTCGGTGATCAGCCTGCGTAACAGACCCACAGCCGTATCCCTGCTGGCCCGTGCTGCCAAAGGTGGCGAAAGCCCAAGCCTGGCCACCGTGGAACTGGGCGATCGCCGCGAACGACCCCTCAAGGGCACTCCTGTACGCCCGGTGATTCTGCTGGATGCGGAGATGCCCAATCGGCTGGGACTGACAGCCAACGACATCGTGCTGTACAAGGCCGCCACCCTGGAAGCCATCGGAGGAGACAAGACAAAGCTCGAGCGGCAATATGGCCACGAGATCGATGTGATCACACCTGATGACATCTTTCTGCCAGAGCTCTATCTCCTGCCAGGGGAATCGGCGCTGGCCAATTCCTGGCTAGGCAGCCGCCTGGAAGGCAAGCCGATGGTGAACGGCATTCCCGTGACCCCCCTGCTGCCACTGAACGAGCGCATCCGTGAACTGTTCAGCAGCGCCGAGCTCGCCAGGAGCTGCAGCCTGCGGCTGGTACAGACCGGCAGCGGCATGGGCATTGAAATGACCCTGATGCTGCCACTGCAAGGGAGCCGGACGGCCTACCCGATCACCAAGCACTTCCCGATCAAGGAGCAGAACCTGATCGACCAGGATCTACCAGTGATCACCCTCTGGCCCAACATTGCCGATCTGAACTGGAAGCACTTCTTCATCTTCTGCGATGACAGCAGTTCAGGCCTGACCGTGGACGGCTTCGAGGACTATGACCTTCACAAAGGCAGGGAAGGCCAGGAAAGTGTCAAATACTTCACAAGCAAGAGCTTTCCAGATCTGATCAAGCTGATTGAGCGTGGCCAGAACTGTGGATTGATCCCTGTCAATCCGCCACCTCCTGCCAGCAACACTGCAGCAACCTGGCGCGTTGGTATCGATTTTGGCACTTCATTCACCAATTTCTTCATCGACGACGGTTCTGGCCCGAAAAGAAAGCCACTGGATACCCGAGTCATCTCATTGGCAAAGGCGCAAGAAGAAACAAAGCTTAATCAACTTTACAAGTACTTCATTCCTGAAACTCTCTTGCCGATAGGCTCGAATCCTCCGACATCGACAGCCCTGAATACCTTTGGATGGCAGGAAGTCAAAGGCACAGTTCCCAAGCTTTATCATGAATCCAGGATTCAATGGCCAAGTGAGAATGCCAATGCTCTGCGTGGGCTCAATATCCGTACAAACTTCAAGTGGCGACAGTTGCAATACCAGAAGCCATTTCTCAAGGAATTGGCCCTGCTGATCAGCTGCAATGCCGCTGCAGCCGGTGCAACGGAGCTGGCCTGGTCTGTGTCTTACCCAAGTGCCTTCTCCAAAAACGAAGCCCAAAGCTATCGGCGACTGTGGAGTGACCTCTGCAATGACCTCGCTCCACTGACCGGCCTCAAGCAGATCTTTGTTGAGGACAGCCATGAGGGAGGGCTTCAGACTGAGGCCGTAGCCTTCGCCAGCTATTTCGGCAACCACCAGGGTAAGCCGATGGTTCATACAGCCTGCCTTGATGTTGGTGGAGGAACCACTGATATCAGCCTCTGGCAGGAGAATCGGCTGCTGCATCAGGTCTCCATTCCCTTTGCCGGACGCAACATCTGCACCAGTGTGCTGCAAAACAAGCCAGCTTTCATGCACTTCCTGTTTCCACCCAGCCTCACAGGGGAAGTCAGTGGGAACAAGGCGCAGCTACGCCAGGACCCGAACTTCAACAGCTGGTTCGACAACTGCTTGCGCTATCAATCTGATCAGCTGCTCAGCGATCGAATGCCGATTCATCGTGCCGATCAAGAACGCCAGTTGATTGAGTTTGTGAGCCTCATGGCCGTGAGCTTTGGTGGCCTCTACCACTATCTCGGGCTGATCCTGAAATCCCTGAACCGAGAAGGCCTTTTGCGCAAGCAGGCAACGATGCCAATTTATATGGGCGGCAATGGCGCTCGCTTCCTGAACTGGCTGGATGAGAGTGGCTCCTTCTCCCGGAACTGCGATGCCGACCAACTCATGGGAATCCTGCAGAGCAAGAGCTCTGCTTTTGAGTCAGGTCAGAATGGCACCGCTGAGACAACACTCTCTGATGCCTTCAAGGATGAAGCAGCTTGCGGCCTGATCAGCAGTGGAGTGAATCTGCAGGGCATTTTTGACCCGAAAGATGAGTTCATGGTGGCCGGAGAAGGGCTGATGATCAACGACAGAACATTCAATTCACTGGACCGTGTTCGAACTGACGGGCTTGAAACCATCAGCAGCTATGAGATAGCCAGCCTGACTGAACTACGTCAGTTCGCCAGCAACTACGACGAGGCCTTGAATAGCGCCAGAATCAGCTCACTCCTGCCGATTCGCAGCCTCACCTGCATGGACAGTCTCTGGGGAGAGGTGGAGACGCAGGTGCGGGCGCTGTGCCTGGAGCGCATCAGCAAACGTGTGAACGATCTTGAGCCCGAACCTGCATTCATCACAGGGCTCAAGGCGCTGAACCACGTTTTATCCCAGCAGTGGGCAGAACGCTTCTAAACCTTGAATCCTGGCCAATCCAGCCTGCCACCATGAAAGATCCAAAAATTCATAGTGACCACAGCAAAAACTATCTTATGCTGGCTCTGGTGGCTGCAATCGCCATCGCCCTGCCAGCGGCAGTGCAGCAAGCAGCTTTTGGGCTTCCCTGGCTTGGCGCCGCACAGGAGGGCGCTTCGCAGCTGGAGGCTGGGAGCCCATCCCTTTCAACTCCTTCAGAGGAGAGCGAACAAAAGGGCCCCACTTGGTGGGACAATATTATTCTATGGAGGATTCTGACAGCCATTGGCCTTGTCTCTAGCGGCACTTCACTGATCCTATGGGCGATCTATTTCTGGCGCTACGATATATCGGTCATAGAAAGGGGAAGTGCACGCAAGATCCGACATGCCATGAGAAGCAGGCAAGGCAAAAGCAGTCGTTTCGACGATGTCGAAGATCATGCTCAGGCACTCTACGAGAAGCTGAGCAAAGCTTCAACAGCGACAGAGCTACACAAAGAGCGAGAGGAACGCACACTTCAAGACCGGGCTATTCAGTCCATGATCCAAATCTTTCAGAATGAAACCGCCAGCCGGATCACCAAACTTGAGGCACTGATCACTGATCCCTCTAAATCATCAAGCGTGGCTACGCCATTGGCAGCTCAAGAGCACAAGGATCTCAAGATCTTGCCGCCACCTTCCCCTACGGCCGAGCTGGTTATGGAGTTTCAGGCCGCATTTCAAAACAACGACAGAGATGCCATTAGAAGAATCATGCCCAACGAACTGAATATTATCGATGAATCTGAAAACACCCTGGCCCTTGGCTTTTCACAGAACAAGACCCAACTGCGAACTGTATCCGGAGGCGGGAGCTATCTGCTGATTCAACGGAACAACAGAGACTGGCTGCTCCCCACCTTTCAAACGTTGACTGGCATGACAACCAGTCAGCCGGCCAAAGGCCTCTTTACCTACGAGCGCCAGAGCGTTTCCTGCGCAGAATTAAAACGCCCCGCTGAAGTGAAAATGCTGGGTGAAGTCTGGGAAGTGGTCAACATGGGAATTGTGATCGTTCCAGCTTGAGGCAGGCTCACCCCCGCGCCTCGAGCTGGCTGAGGCGTTGCTCCAGCTCTGCCATCTTTTGAGTCATGCTGGCCCTGATTGGATCGGGATGGACACTGAGCTCACCCTTCGCTTTAAGCTGCCACCGCCTGCCGAACACCACCGCCTCGGCCTCGGCCGGACGGATCATGTGCAAAACAACGGGCAGCTCTTTCACGCCAGTGATGTCAAAAAGGCGCTCCAGGGATTGCAGCTGGGTCCTGCGCTCCAGGCTGCCGGGCCGAGGCAACAACAGCCAGCCATCATCAAGGGTTTCGAGCGCCCAGGTGGTGCCCTGCTCAACAACTTCCAGTTCAACCTCGCCAATCTCGCCAGTGAGGGTGCGTCCACTGACGCCGCAGGAGCGGCTGAAGGGCTCAAGCAGAATGGGTGTGCTGGCGTAGGCGTCAAGGATGGCCACCAGCGATAGATTCAAGCTGGGAATCACTCGCTGAGCCGAGTCAGTCGTCACAGGCAAATCGGATGCCGCAGGGCGCGGTGATGAAACCTGGGGCTGAGATATGCCATCGCTCCAGGCCGGCTCGAACCGTGCAAGCCTCTCATGGAGATCATTGAGATCAGCCATGACTCCATCAAAACTCCGTGTCAGCTTTGCATCTGTCTCGAGGAAACGATCGCTCAACTGTTTAACACTTTTAAGCAGAAACTTAATGGATTCAATGATCTTGTCGTCAGCGGCCATGAGGTCTGCATTGGCACTCTGTTACTGCCAGCGTAGCGAAGCCAACTCAGGATTCGTCCTGATGAATCGGGGCTGTCCTCCACCCCTGAAAACGCACACTCCTGGAACTAACATGGTGTCACGCTGATTGATCGGAAAGCACCGGTCACCGAGTCTTGATGAGTGATCTGACTGTCCTGACGACTCTCTCCAAGGTCATCATTCTGGTGTTGCAGCTGCTGGTGGCCCTCGTCGCACTTGAATTGTCTGCTCGTCTGGCTCGGCTCACCACTCCGCTGGCCGTCAAGCTCGCTGAGCTTCATCAGAACGGCTCCACTGCCATTGAGCTGGGAGATCGCCTGACCCGCATCAAGGAGCGCTACATCTCCCTGATCGCCCATGTCGACAATGTTGACGCTGCCGAGTTCAGTGCCGGCGAAATTGAAACGATCTCGCTGCCATTCTTCCAGTCCAGCATCACCGCTGCCGCCGCGCAGAGCTGGCTGCGGCAAGCACCTGGAATTTTGATTTCCCTGGGTCTGCTGGGAACATTCACCGGTCTCACCGTCGGCCTGGGCCAGATCGGCGGGGCCTTGGGCAAGAACGCCAGCACCGCAGACACCATCACGGCACTCTCCAGCATCGTTGCACCGATGGGTGCCGCCTTTCAAACGAGCCTACTGGGCCTGTTTCTGAGTCTTGTGGTCCTGATCTGGACGCAGATTGTTGGCACCAGAACATGCCTGGAGCGCTGCGAAGCCCTGTTGAGCAGCTGGCTGGAAACCGTGCTTCCTCAGCAACTCGGCAGCAAGGTCATTACCCCCCTGCGTCAGTCGATTCAGGACCTGAATGAGTCGGTTCAGAATCTGCCTGTAGCCGTTTACTCCGCCATTGAGACCGCCATGAAGGAGGCCTTTACCGCCAAGCTCAACACAATGTTTGACGCCAATACGAACCTGACAGCAGAGGCTCAGATCGCCGTTCGCCAGATCGGAGTTATCGCCGGCGCACTCAATGAAAGCGGTCAGGACTTTGTTCAGGCTGCTCAGGCTTTCCGCGACAGCGACTTTGCAACAACCCTGCAACAATCAGTTCAGAGTTTGCATGAGTCACAGGAGCGGCTCACCACCAGCAGCAATGGGCTCAGTGCCCGGCTTGTGGATGTGCGCGATGGCCTGTTCGCCACCCAGTCCGATTGGCAGCTGCTCGCCAAGACGGCTGAGCAGGAGCTGGGAACCTGCCGAAGGGCCTCCCAACAGATCCAGCGGGAGATCCAGGTTCTGCAGCAGGCGGCCATCAGCCTGGAGAACGGCACCCAAGCGGCGAAGGAATCCAGCAAGCAGCTGCGTGAAACACGTCTGGAGGTGATGCGCGACAGAAAACTTGCCATCGCAATCGCCGAAACGGTCCAGAGCCGCCTGACATCAGATCGCTCCGTGGCAGAAAGTTGTCAGGTGTTTGCCTCAGGCCTTGAGAGCGCTCTGAGCAACTGGAACCGCAATGTTGAGCGGCTTGATGGCCTCACGGCAGCCTATGTGAATTCACTCCAACAGGCCAAGCGGGAGGATGAGCAGATGCTGGTTGAGCGCAGCAAGCTGGCCCGTCAGAGCATTGAGCAGCTGGGTCAACAACTGCAGCAGGATCTCCTGGCCGCCATTGAGGTTCAGCGAACGGCCATGGCACAACTTGGCGCACCCGCTATTGAGGCCAAGGCCCTCAGTGAGCAGCTGCTCCAGCAGCTTCAGGTTCTGCAAGCTCGTCTGGCCAGCCTGCGGGTGCTGGAGCCACCGATCTCCCCCGATCCTGCAGGGGGTCGCTGACCATGGCCCGCAGCCAACGTCGTTCCAGCAGCAGCGACAGCAACCACTGGATCGGCTACACCGATCTGCTCAGCAGCAGCCTGCTGATTCTGCTATTGACCATCGCCATCTCGTCCCTGGCCCGTGCCAACAACGAGAAGCCACCACTGGTGCGCCTGACGGAGCGGGAATCATTTCGGTTTCCAACCGGTAGCTACACCCTCAGCCCTGAGTTCATCAAGGCCCTGGATCAGCGTGTCCCGGAAATCCTCGCCACGATCTCGAAGTATCGAATCGACAGCGTTGAAGTGATTGGCCACACCGATGGTCAGCCATCACCTGGATTGAGCAATCTGGATCTGTTGATGCCAAAAGCCAGTGGTTCATCCAGCCTGAGTGGATTCAGGGCGGGCTCCAATGCCGATCTGGGATTGCTACGGGCCCTGGCGGTGGCCCATCATCTGCGCAACAAGCTGGATTCCGATGGCTCCAGAGGCCTGATCATCCGGCCCTATTCGGCTGGCAGTCTGATCAATGATGATGGCACCTATGCCCCTGCAGACACCAGGGATCGCGCCGAACGCCGCCGGATTGAGCTTCGCTTCACCCGCCAAAAGGAGAGCTGAGATGAATGCCGCCACGCCCACGCCCCTTGAGCGCCTTCTGCACCTGGAGACCAGCCTCGATCAATTGCAGCTCCAACTTGCCCAGCCGCGGCCGAAGCTTGAAGCGAACGATCACCCCCTTCCAGCGCGTCAGCCCTGGCCCGTTGACGAACTGCTGTTGATCCGGCTGCTGCGTCGCACCCCAGCAGCCCTCGCTGCGTACCAGGCCCCGGCAGAGCTCAGCAGCACAAGCCAGCGGGACCTGCGCCTGACCACATCCCAGACGGGATCACCCTTCCAGTTCTGTGAACTGAACCATGGTGGTGCGGTGGTCTGGATCACTGCAGATTCTCCATCATGGATCTGGGGCAGTGAAACCTTTCAACAGTTGTTCAGCGTGCCCAGTGGTGTGGAAGCCAGCCCTGATCTGGTGGTGCAATCATTGCCGGTGTTCAATCCTGTGGTGCGAGGCACAACCTGGAGCCTGTTCCGGCGAGGAGAAATGGTGCCTCGCCATCGGCTGTCTCCAGAGAATGAGCAGCAGGGAATGCTGCTGCGCCGTATCGAGACCTTGGAGCGTCGGCTCAGCCAACAGATGATCCGGCAGGACACCGAGATCAACGAACTGAAGACCCAACTGCACATTCAGCAGAACGTTCTCGACCGTCTGTTGCGGATAACAGAAACCAGGCAACCCGATTCCAGTGGGTGATCCACTCACACCACCTCCAGCACCCCCCGCACCATGGCCATGCCGCAGTGGAAGGGATACTCGCCGGGCTGCATCGCCGGCAGCTCCAGGCTGGTGCGGCCGTTGAGGGGGAGATCGAGGCTGCGGCGGAAGTCGGGGACGATCACCTGGGCGACGCAGCTGCTGGGATCAAGGCGGTGAAAGGTGAGGCGCACCGGCTGACCCGCCTTCAGCCGGATGCGCGCTGGCGAGTAGCCGCCATCGACGGTGATCGTGATCTCCTGCAGGCCGCGCTCCCCTTCGCTGGCGACCGCGGCGTGGCCATGGCGGCCGAGGAACCACCAGAGCTGGGCGGCGATCAGCGCCAGGCCGCCGGCGGCCACCGCCAGCTTGAGGGCCAGGGGCTGCTGGATCGTGCGCCAGAGCGGTTCGCCGTTGCTGGCGACGGCGGCAAGCAAACTGCTCATCAGCTGGCGGCAACGGGAAGGGGGGTGGGCCGGAAGCGGCGCAGGCGCAGGGCATTGCTCACCACCGACACGGAGCTGAAGGCCATGGCGGCGCCAGCCAGCATCGGGCTCAGCAGCCAGCCGGTGAGGGGAAACAGCACCCCGGCGGCGATCGGGATGCCGGCCACGTTGTAGGCGAAGGCGAAGAACAGGTTCTGGCGAATGTTGGCCATGGTGTGGCGACTGAGCTCGATCGCCGCCGGCACGCCGGCCAGGTTGCCGGAGATCAGGGTGATGTCGCTGGCGGCGATCGCCACATCGGTGCCGGTGCCCATGGCGAGGCCCACGTCGGCCTGGGCCAGGGCGGGGGCGTCGTTGATGCCATCGCCCACCATCGCCACCGGGCCCTCGCCCTGCTCCTGGAGGCGTGCCACCACCGAGGCCTTGTCGGCGGGACGCACCTCGGCGATCACCCGCTCGATCCCCACCTCGGCGGCCACCACCTCAGCGGTGCGGCGGGCATCACCGCTGAGCATCACCACCTGGAGCCCGAGCCGCCGCAGTGCCGCCACCGCCGCTGCGGAACTGGGTTTGAGCGGATCGGCCACCCCGAAGCAGGCCTCAAGTCGCCCGTCCACCACCACCGCCGCCACACTGCAGGCCAGGCCCTCCAGGCGCTCCACCAGGGGCTGAAGGGCCGCGGTGTCGATGCCGAGCTCGGGAAACCAGCGGGGGGTGCCGACCAGCACCTGCTGGCCATCGATGACCCCCTGCACGCCGAGGCCCGCCACGGCCTCGAAGTCCGTCACCGCCGGCAGATCGCCCGGCTCCAACTGGCTGTTGGCATAGGCCACGATCGCTTCGGCCAGGGGATGTTCGGAGCGGGATTCCAGTGCGGCCGTCAGGGCCAGCAGGCTGTCAGCCGGCAGCGCGCCACCCGGCAGCCGCTCGAACTGGGTCACCTCCGGCTGGCCGCGGGTGAGGGTGCCGGTCTTGTCGAGCACGATGGTGCGCAGGGTGCCGGCCGTTTCGAGAGCCTCGGCGCTGCGGAAGATCAGGCCGTTCTCCGCCCCCTTGCCGGAGGCCACCATGATCGAGGTGGGGGTGGCCAGGCCCAGGGCGCAGGGGCAGGCGATCACCAGCACGCTCACCAGAAACAGCATCGACAGCACCGGATTGCCGCTCAACAGGAACCAGATCACGAAGGCGGCGATGGCCAGGGCGATCACCGCCGGTGCAAACCAGCTCACCACCTGATCGGCCACCCGCTGCACCCGGGTGCGGGAGCTCTGGGCCTGGCGCACCAACTCCACGATCTGGGCCAGCACCGTATCGGCCCCCACCCGGCTGACCCGGAAGCTGAAGCTGCCGCTGCGGTTCATCGAGGCGCCGATCACCGCATCGCCAGCGGCCTTGGCCACTGGGGTGGGTTCACCGGTGAGCATCGATTCCTCCACCCAGGAGCTGCCTTCGCTCACCACCCCATCGGTGGGCAGCTTCTCGCCCGGGCGCACCTGCACCAGATCCCCCACCACCAGCTGGGACACGGGGATCTGCACCGGCTTGCCGTTGCGCAGCACCCGGGCGGTGGGGGGCTGCAGCTGCAGCAGGCGCCGGATGGCCTCGGAGGTCTGCCCCCGGGCGCGGGCCTCCAGCAGGTTGCCCAGCAGCACCATGGTGAGGATCACGGCGGCGACCTCGTAATAGACATCCGCCGGCAGGCCCTCGGCGATCAGCAGCTGGGGGAAGACGGTGCTGAACAGCGAGGTGAGCCAGGCGATGCCGGTGCCGGCCGCCACCAGGGTGTTCATGTCGGCGCTGTGTTGCCGAAAGGCCGAGGCGGCGCCGCTGAAGAAGCCCCGGCCGCACCAGAACAGCACCGGCGTGGTGAGGATCAGCTGGGTCCAGGGGCTGGTGAACCAGCTCGGCAGGAAGGGCAGGCTGGAGAGCATCACCAGCGCGGTGAGCACCACCGCCACACTCACCTTGCGGCGCAGCTGGGTGAGTTCCCGGGCCAGCTCCCGCTCCGCGTCGTAGGGCGCGGAGGCAAGGCCATCGGCGTGGCAGCAGGGGGCGGCTGGGGGTGGGGCAGTCATCAGCGGGGGCTGATCGACGAGAGTCGATCGGGAGGGTCGCTGACTCAAACCTATGCTCTCCAGTCGACTGGAGAGTCAAGTGGAGCGTCCGCGGCGTCCGCGATCAGTGCACTTGGGATCAGCCCCGCTGTGGAGGGTCCCAGGCCGCTTGGATCTGCTCGGGGGGCACGGCCAGGTGCTGCAGCAGCAGCAGCAGCAAGCGCTCGATTCGAGAGATGGCGGCCGGGCTCAACGGTGCTTCCAACGGCGTTGGAGAGCCGGAGGACTGGGCTGAATCCTGGGTGAGCGCCGCAGCCACAAAGGCGAGCAGAGGGTCGCGCCGCAATTTCGACCAGCCCTTGAGCTTGTGCTGGCGGCAGAGGCCCTGGAGTTGTTCTTTGCTGAGGTGCTCCAGTTCCAGTGCAGCCGCAGGCAACAGCTCGCGGCTTTCTTCGATGAGCTGGTCTTCACGCAGGGTTAATCGCTCGTGCTGGCGGCCGAGATGCTCATCGAGGCCGCGCATGTGGCTGCCGAGAAGGGATCCAAGGGCCTGCAGGTCGGAGGCGAGGCCGTCGCTGATCGGCGTGCGCGAGGGGCTGGGATCAGCTTTGCGGGTCATGGCCGCTCTCGGGTTCGTCTTCGAAGAAATCGACGGCATCGGCCCGCTCCAGCAGGTTCTCCACGGCGCGCTTGAGATCCTGCATCGATTGCCGTGTGGGGCTGCCGCTCTGGTGTTCCTGTTGATCAACTGCCTCCTTCACATCAGCCAGAGTGGTGAGCGCCTGCTCGATCTGCTGGACCTGGAGCAGCCGGCCCCGGAAGCGCGGCAGCAGTTCGGCCAGTTGACCTGCCTCCTGCTCAGCCCGCTCGCGATAGGCCAGCAACTCCAGCCGCTCCTGTTCCACCGCGGCCAGCTGCTGCTGCAACCCCTCGATCTTCTTGCGGGCTTTGGTCACCAGCCCCTGCTGGGCACCGGCACGGCGGTTGGCGGCCTTGAGCGCCTCCCGCATGTCCTTATAAAAATTGCGCAGATCCGCAAAATGGATCAGCTTGTGCACCAATGGGAAGCGAGACGCGCCTGTCTTGCTGATGTCGGCAGAATTGGGGATGGCTCCTGCTTCGCGGCTACGGCCTGCAGTGGCCATGGGGCGCTAGCGCAAAAACCAAGATTAGGACTGCAGAGGAGAGGCGGCCGGTCCACCGACACTTGAACTACAGAACAGTTGATGACAGCCCCCGCAGAACCCCTCCTCCTGGCCGTGCCCCTGGCGGACGTTGATCCCGCCTACCGGCGCTGGGTGATCGAGCAGACGCAGCCCAAGGCCTGAGCCGGGGGCGCCAGGATGGCAACCTCGCCTTGAGTCCAGCGCCGCGATGAACACCAGCGCCATCCACTCCAGCCCGGTGATCGGCCCGTCGACACCGCCCCCCTGGGTGGATGCGCGCACGCCCCTGGGGCGGCTGATCGCTGGGGTGCTGGCGGTGGAGCCCGTGCGGCAGCTCCTGTTCCTGCAGGCCCGGCGGATGATGATCCGCACGGCCGAGGGCCGGGGCATCCCCTGGCGCCAGCGCCGCGAGCAGCTGCGGCAGCAGGCCGAACCCTGGCTGGCCAGCAGCACCGAGGCAGCCGTGGTCGTCCCGCCCTACTACCGGGCCCGCTTCCACGCCTATGCCGAGGGCAATCTCTGCTGGGAAGCCGCCTGTGAGGCGGAGCAGGCCACCGATTCGGTGGCGCTGCGGGTGTGGAAGGAGGAGAAGCAACTCAGCCCCGAAGCCGCCCAGCAGCGCATGCGCGAGGGCATCTACGCCGCCATCGAGCCCAGCCTCAGCGCTCCAGTACGCGACGTGCTCGACATCGGCTGCTCGGTGGGGGTGGGCACCCTGGCCCTGGCCGACTGGCTGGAGCAGCACGGCCACAGCGACGCGCGCGTGAGCGGCCTCGATCTCTCCCCGCAGATGCTGGCGGTGGCGCGGGTGCGCGATGCCGGCGGCCGCATCAAGGCCTGGCACCACGGCGCCGCCGAAGCCACCGGCCTGCCGGCGGCCAGCCTCGATCTGATCACTGCCCAGTTCCTCTGCCATGAACTGCCGGGCGACGCCAGCCGCGCCGTGCTCAGGGAAGCGGCGCGGCTGCTGCGGCCCGGGGGGGTGCTGGCCCTGGTGGATCAGGACCCCGAAGCGGCGGTGATCCGCGCCATGCCGCCGGCCCTGGCCACCCTGCTCAAAGCCACCGAGCCCTACCTCGAGGATTATTTCCGCCTGGATCTACCGGCCGCCCTGGCCGACGCCGGCTTCACCGCCATCCGCCGCGTGGCCTCCGACCACCGCCACCGGGTGCTGGTGGCCACCCGAGCGTGATCCACGTGCGCCTGTTCGCCGGCCTGCGCGAGCAGGCGGGCTGGGGGGAGCGCAGCCTCGCGATCTCGGCGGAATCCCCGCCCGACACACCGGCTGGCCTCTGGCGCCAGCTGGGTCTGGGGGAGACCGTGCCGCCCCAGGTGCGGGTGGCCGTGAACCAGGCCTTCGCCGCCCTCGATCAGCCCCTGCAGCCCGGAGACGAAGTGGCCTTTCTGCCCCCGATCAGTGGCGGCTGAGCGCATGGCTGAAGCCCATCGGCCGGGCCTGGTGCTGCGGCTCCACCCCGAGGCTTTCGAGCCGCTGGTCGCCCTGGCGGAATGGCAGCAACAGCTCACGGCCGGCGGCAGCGAAGCGCCGCCGGCGGAAGCCCATTTCATCGGCCGGGTGCGCGGCCGCAGCGCCAGCGGCGCAGCGCTCGAGGCCCTGGAGCTGGAGCACTACCCCGGCATGACCGAGGCCCAGATCACCCGCCTCGCCACCGCCATTGCCGAGCACCATGGCCTGCTGGCCCTGCGGGTGGATCACCGGGTGGGTCGGGTGCTGCCGGGGGAGGCGATCGTGCTGGTGGCGGTGGCGGCTGATCGGCGCGGTCCGGCCCAGCGCGGCGGCCAGGAGCTGCTCGAAGCCCTCAAGCACGACGCTCCCTTCTGGAAACGAGAGTGGAGCAACGGCGTGGGCCGCTGGGTGGAGGGCAACACCGCCTACTGAACAGCCACTGAACCACCGGGACCTGTGCGGCCAGGGGCGGCCCTCAGAAGATCGGCAGCCGCAGCAGCTGCGCCCACAGCTCCGTGCCCGCCGCCAGCGTGCCCAGCTCGGCTGGGATCTCCAGCAGCAGGTCCGCGCCCTGGAGGGAGCCGATGCGGGAGGAGGCCTGGCTGCCGTCCACCAGCGCCAGCAGCTCCCCTTCGCTCCCCACCTGCAGCCGGGCGCGGGCCAGCTCGGGGCGGCCCGCACCCCGCCTGAGCTCGGCGGCCAGGCGCACCTTCAGGCGCGGCAATGGCTCCACCGGCGCCCCCTCCAGCCGCTGCAGCGCCGGCACCAGCAGCTGCAGGGCGGTGATCGCCGCCGCCACCGGATTGCCCGGCAGCCCGAAGAACGGCCTGCCCAGCAGCTCGCCGAAGGCGAAGGGCCTCCCGGGCTTGAGAAACAGCTTCCAGAAGGCCACCGATCCCAGCTCCGCCAGCAGCGGCCGGATCCAGTCGCTGTCGCCCGCCGACACCCCGCCGGTGCTCACCACCAGATCACAGCCGGCCGCCAGCTCCAGCAGGGCCGAGCGCAGGGCGGCGGGCTGATCTCCCACCACCCGCCGCTCACTCACCACCATCCCCAACCGCTGCAGCAGCGCCACCAGCAGCGTGCCGTTGCTCTCCCAGATCTGCCCCGGAGCACGGACGCTGCCCGCCGGCACCAGTTCATCACCGCTGATCAGCAGGCCCAGCCGCGGCCGCGGCCGCAGGGCCAGCTCCGCCACGCCGCAGCTGGCCAGCCGTCCCAGCAACGCCGGACCCAGGCGCACGCCGGCCGCCAGCAGCTCCTGGCCGGCGGCGGCCTCCTCATCGGCGGCGCGGATCCAGGGGTTCGCCCCCGCCTCGCGCACCAGGCTGAGGCGCTCACCCTGCACAGCCACCAGCTCCTGGGGCAGCACCCGGGTGGCCCCCTCCGGCAGCGGCGCACCGGTGAGGATGCGGATCGCCTCGCCGTCCGCCAGCGGCCTGGGATAGGGAGCGCCGGGGGCCGAGCGGCCCAGCAGTGGCCACGAGTGTCCCAGCTGCGGGACACTCGCCGCCGCCAGGGCATAGCCATCCATGATCGAGGCGCGAAAGCCCGGCACCGCCTCACTGGCCAGCAGCGGCTCGGCACTCACCCGGCCCAGGGCCTGCTCCAGCGGCAGCACCTCCCGGCCGGCCAGGGGCGTGAGGGCAGCCAGCACCTGGCGGCGGGCCTCCTCCAGGGGCAGGCCTTCGCGGGGATAGGGCTCGAGCGATGCAGCGCTGGTGCTCATCGGCAGCTCCGGTTCAGGAGGACAGGGCGACAGGACGGCTCCAGGCGCCGTGGCGTCCGCCGGTTTTGCTCAGCAGCCGCACCGGGCCGATGGTCATGGCCGGATCAGCGGATTTGAGCATGTCGTAGAGGGTGAGCAGGCCCACCTGAACGGCGGTGAGCGCCTCCATCTCCACCCCCGTGGGCGCGGTGGTGCGGGCGGCCGCCTCAAGGCGCAGGCCGCCGCCATCGGCGCTGGGCTCGATGCGCACCTCCAGGCCCGTGAGCGCGATCGGGTGGCAGAGGGGGATCAGCTCCCAGGTGCGCTTGGCCCCCTGGATCGCCGCCACCCGCGCCACCGCCAGCACATCGCCTTTGGGGGCCCGGCCCTCCACCACCAGGGCCAGCACCGCCGCCTCCATGCTGATGAACCCCTCGGCCACGGCGCGGCGGTCTGTGGCGGGGCGGTCGCCCACCTCCACCATGTGCACCTCACCGCTGGCATTGAGGTGGCTGAGCCGGCCCGGAGCTGAATCCATGCCGGCGATCATGGCGGGTCGGGATCACTTCATCATCGAGCCTTTGCCCATGGAGTCGTGCTGCATCGGCGCCCAGGCCATGGTGGCGTTGAACTTCCGGCACCAGATCAGCACCGACTTCTGCTTGCTCAGATCGATCGAAGCGGGAATCACATAGCGCTGGGCTCCCTGGCTCGACTGGAGCGGCGCGAGCACGGTGTAGCTGCCGGGCTTGAGCGCGTACTCGGGAGGCTTGCTCATCGCCAGCGGCTTGGCCGATGGGCTGAAGGCCACCTTCAGGTCGGGGGCGGTGGTGCTGGTCTTGAAATCACTGCTGAGCACGAGCACCTGACGGCCCCCCTCCTTCTTGATCATGAAGCTGCCGTTCACCGGGGCCTCGGCCTTCTGGAACATGCCGCTGTGGGCTCCCATCTCCCCGGCCTGGACCACCAGCACGCTGGAGGCGCCCAGGGCCAGGGCGGTGAGACCGCGGGCAACGGTTGAGGTGGGGAACAACATGACGGGGAGGTGGGTGGTGTGAGACCCCTTCAGTACCGGTGAGGGTCACCATCGGATTGCCGCGCTCCTCCGGGCAATCCGATCGGCGGGCTCGGCGGTACCCCCTCTGTTGCAGCCCATTCGGCTTCCTGTTGCGCGTGACCACCCCCGAGCCCAGCGCCGCCGCACCCCCCGGGGTCAGGCTGGCGGACCAGCGTCCGGCGGGATGTCCCGACCTGGCGGGCCTCTACGACGCCTGCGGGGCGCCGGTGTTCCGCCTGGCCCTGCGGCTCAGCCAGTCCCATCAGGAGGCGGAAGACCTCTGCCACGACGTCTTCCTGCGCTACTGGCAGCAGGGCCGCTACGACCCGAAGCGGGGGCCGGTGCTGGCCTACTTGCTGATGATGACCCGCTCGATGGCCTTCAACCGCATCGAGCAGCGCCGCAACCGCTGGCAGCTGGTGCAACGCTGGTCGCAGCAGCTGTTTCCCTCGGCCGTG
Organism: Synechococcus sp. CS-1329; assembly: GCF_025128055.1. GTDB lineage: Bacteria > Cyanobacteriota > Cyanobacteriia > PCC-6307 > Cyanobiaceae > Regnicoccus_A. Next base: position 63,200 of record NZ_JAHLYS010000033.1, read on the forward strand.
CGCAGCCCCCAGGAAGCCGCCGAGGCCGACGACCTCGCCCAGCGGGTGCGCCTCGCCCTTGAGGCGATCCCCGCCAACCAGCGCCAGGTGCTGGAGATGGCCTACTACGAGGGCCTGAGCCAATCGGCCATCGCCGAGCGGTTGCAACTCCCCCTCGGCACCGTCAAGACCCGCTCCCGCCAGGGTCTGATTCGCCTGCGTGACCAGCTGATCGACGAGCGCCCACAGCCATGAGCATCCACGACACCCACAGCCACGCCAACGCAGCAGAGCCTCAGGCCGATCTCGACCTGCTGCTGGCCGGCCATGCCCTCGGCGACCTCGACGAACAGGAGCGCCAGCGGCTGGCGGCGCTGTTGCAGGAGCGCCCCGAGCTGCGCCAGCGCCTCGATGAGTTCAGCACCACCCTCGAACTCCTGCCCCTCGCCCTCCCCGCCGCCGCCAGTCCGCCGCAGCGCCTGCGCCAGCGCCTGCTCGCTCAGCCCCCACCGCGGCGGGCGATCCTCCCCTGGCTGCTGCCGGCGCTGATGGGGCTGGGGGTGCTGGTGCTGGGCAGCCAGCTGCACCAGACCCGCCAGCAGCTGGCGCGGGTGCAGCAACAGGCCGGCTACAACGGAACCCTCACCCCCGCCAGCCGCGAGTTGTCGCTCCAGGCCATGGGCGGCGAGGGCGGCGCCAGCGGCAAGGTGCTGGTCACCGGCAATCCCAACCACAACATGCTCATGCTCGACGGATTGCCGCCGCCGCCGCCCAACACCACCTACCGGCTCTGGGCCCGCGTCAATGGCCGCGAGGTGGGCTGTGTTCCCTTCGTGCCCGACGGCAAGGGCCATGTGGCCATGCCGATTCCCACCTACCCCACCAGCGCCGCCAGCAGCGTCAGCGTCAGCATCGAATCGCTGGGGGGCCTGGGGGCCAAGCCCGTCGGCCGCCGCGTTCTCACCAGCACCATCTGATTCCCACCGTGACCTCAGCTCCGTGACCACTGCCCCCCGCCTACGCAGTCCAGAGCACAGCCGCCTGCAGCCCGCCCAGGCCTTCCCGCCCCTCCGCCGCGGCCGCCTCGACACCCTGCAGGTGAACCTCACCTACCGCTGCAACCAGGCCTGCGTGCACTGCCACGTCAATGCCGGCCCCACCCGCACGGAGAGCATGGAGGCCGCCACCCTGGAGCTGATTCCCGCGGTGCTGGCCGCCAGGGATCTGCGCTGCCTCGACCTCACCGGTGGGGCACCGGAGCTGCACCCCCAGTTCCGGGCCCTGGTGCGCGCGGCCCGCGCCCTCGGGGTGGAGGTGATCGATCGCTGCAACCTGACGATCCTGCAGGAGCCGGGCCAGGAAGATCTGGCCGACTTTCTCGCCGACCAGGGGGTCACGGTGGTGGCCTCGCTGCCCTGCTACCTCCAGGACAACGTGGAGCGCCAGCGGGGCTCCGGGGTGTTCCAGCGCAGCATCAGCGGCCTGCGCCAGCTCAACGCCCTCGGCTACGGCCAGCCGGGCTCGGGCCTGGAGCTGAACCTGGTGTACAACCCCCAGGGCGCGGCGCTGCCGCCCGAGCAGGGACCGCTGGAGGCCGACTACCGGCGGGTGCTCTGGGCCGATCACGGCGTGGTCTTCAACCGGCTCTATGCCCTGGCCAACATGCCGGTGCAGCGCTTTGCGGCGGTGCTGAGCGCCCAGGGAGAACTGGAGGGCTACCTGCAGCTGCTGCGCCGCAGCCACCGCAACGAGAATCTGACCCAGGTGATGTGCCGCCAACTGATCAGCGTCGACTGGCAGGGCTTCCTCTACGACTGTGATTTCAACCAGCAGCTGGGGCTGGCCGCCAGCGGTGCTTCAGCAACCAACGACGAAGGCCCTGCCGGCCGCTCCCACCTGCGGGATCTGCTGCGGCGCGACCCCGCCGGCGATCCGATCCAGGTGGCTGACCACTGCTTCGGCTGCACCGCCGGCAGCGGCTCCAGCTGCGGCGGAGCCCTGGCCGCGTGAGCAACTCCCGGCGGCGCTGGCTGCTGCTGCTGGCGGTGGCGGCCCTGGTGGCCCTGTTCTTTCTGCTGGATCTGCCCCAGAAGCTGAGCCTTGAGGCCCTGCGCGAGGCCCAGACCAGCCTGCTGGCCTGGCGCCAGCGGGCACCCGCCAGCGCCGCCGCCCTCTACGGCCTGGCCTACGTGCTCGTCACCGGCCTCTCCCTGCCCGGCGCGGCGGTGATGACCCTGGCCGGCGGCGCCATCTTCGGGCTGGGGCTCGGCACCCTGCTGGTGTCGTTCGCCTCCAGCGCCGGCGCCACCATCGCCTTCCTGCTGGCACGCACCCTGCTGCGGGAGCCGATGCAGAGGCGCTTCGCAGCCCGCCTGGCCCCGATCGAGGAGGGCTTGCGCCGCGATGGGGTGCTCTACCTGCTCAGCCTGCGGCTGGTGCCCGTGTTTCCCTTCTTCCTGGTGAACGTGGTGATGGGGCTGACCCCGATCCGCACCCTCGCCTTTTACCTCACCAGCCAGATCGGCATGCTGCCCGGCACCCTCGTGTACGTGAACGCCGGCACACAGCTGGCACAGCTGCGCAGCCTCGAGGGCATCCTCACGCCGCCGCTGCTGCTGTCACTGGCACTGCTGGGGGCCTTCCCCTGGATCGCACGCCTGGGCCTGGAGCGCTGGAAGCTCTCGCGGCTGTACAGCCCCTGGAGACGACCGGCCCGCTTCGATCGCAACTTGATCGTGATCGGCGCCGGCGCGGCGGGTCTGGTCACCTCCTACATCGCTGCGGCCGTGAAGGCGAAGGTGACCCTGATCGAAGCCGAGCGCATGGGCGGCGACTGCCTCAACACCGGCTGCGTCCCCAGCAAGGCCCTGATCGCCACGGCCCGGGCGGCGGCGCGCATGCGCCAGGCCGATCGCTATGGCCTCGAGCCACATCAGCCCAGCATCTCGTTGCCGCTGGTGCTGGAGCGGGTGTTCGCCAAGGTGGCGGCAGTGGCTCCCCACGACAGCGTCGAGCGCTACGAGGGGCTGGGGGTGGAGGTGCTGCGCGGCCACGGCCGCCTGATCGACCCCTGGACCGTGGCCATCAGCGGCAGCGACGGCCAGGACCAGCGGCTGACGGCGCCGGCGATCGTGCTGGCCACCGGCGCCAGCCCGGTGCTGCCGGATCTGCCGGGGGCCGAGGCGGTGAGTCTGCTCACCAGTGAAACGCTCTGGCAGGCCCTGCGGGATTGCCCCCTGACCTCACCGCGGATCGTGGTGATGGGCGGCGGTCCGATCGGCTGCGAACTCTCCCAGGCCCTGGCCCGCCTGGGCGCACGGGTCACCCTGCTGCAGCGGGGCCCGCAGCTGCTCAGCCGCGAAGACCCCGACGCGGCCGCCGTGGTGCAGCGGGCCCTTGAAGCCGATGGCGTGCGGGTGCTCACCAGCTGCACGGTGCTGGGCTTTGAACTGCGCGGGGAAGAGAAGTCGGTGCTGATCAGCAGCGGCGGGCTTGAACCCCCAGAAGCCGGCGAGCTGCTCTGTGATCAGGTGCTCTGCGCCATCGGCCGCCGGGCGCGGCTGCAGGGTTATGGCCTCGAGGAGCTGGGCATCCCCTGCGGCCGCACCATCGACACCAACGCCTCACTGCAGACCCTCTTCCCCAACATCTACGCCGCCGGTGATGTGGCCGGCCCCTGGCAGTTCACCCACACCGCCGCCCACCAGGCCTGGTACGCCGCCGTCAATGCCCTGTTCGGGCCCTTCCGCCGGTTCCGCGTCGACGGGCGGGTGATCCCGCGCACCACCTTCACCGATCCGGAGGTGGCGGGGGTGGGGCTGAGCGAGAGCGACGCCGCCCGCCAGGGGGTGGCGGTGGAGGTGACCCGCTTCCCGTTGCAGGAGCTGGACCGGGCGATCGTGGAAAGTGCCGAAACAGGCTTCGTGAAGGTGCTCACCCCCCCGGGCAGCGACAGGATCCTGGGGGTGACGATCGTGGCGGAGCAGGCCGGTGAACTGCTGGCGGAGTTCGTACTGGCCATGCGCTGGCGCCTGGGCCTTGGCAAGATCCTCTCCACCATCCACGCCTACCCCACCCTCTCGGAAGCGAACAAGTACGCCGCCGGGGCCTGGAAACGGGCCCATGCCCCCCAGCGCGCCCTGGCGCTGCTGCAACGCTTCCACAGCTGGCGCCGGGGCCATTAACCCCTTCCCATCGTCCCTTTCCCTTTCGCGATGACCGCTTCACCACAGAGCACAGGCCTCCGCGAGGCCGTGCAGACCTATTACGGCAGCACCCTGGCCAGCAGCGCCGATCTGCGCACCAGCGCCTGCTGCGATGCCAGCGCGGTGCCCGCCGCCCTCAGGCCCCTGCTCAGCCGCCTCCACCCCGAGGTGCTCTCCCGCTACTACGGCTGCGGTCTGGTCTGCCCGCCGCTGCTGGAGGGCGCCCGGGTGCTGGATCTGGGCTGTGGCAGCGGCCGTGACGCCTACCTGCTCGCTCAATTGGTGGGGCCGGGCGGCATGGTGGTGGGGGTCGACATGACGGCTGAGCAGCTGGCGGTGGCTGAAGCCCACCGCGCCTTCCACGCCGAGGCCTTCGGCTACGACAACGTCCGCTTTCTGGAGGGCTACATCGAGCAGCTGGAGCAGCTCAAGCTGGAGCCCGGCAGCTTTGATGTGGTCATCTCCAACTGCGTGGTGAACCTCTCCACCGACAAGCTGGCGGTGCTGCGCGGGGTGCGGCGGTTGCTCAAGCCCGGCGGTGAATTCTTCTTCGCCGATGTCTATGCCGACCGGCGGGTGCCCCAGGCCCTGCAGGCCGACCCGGTGCTCTACGGCGAATGCCTCAGTGGCGCCCTCTACTGGAACGATTTCCTGTGTCTGGCCCGCCAGGCGGGCTTCGCCGATCCGCGCCTGGTGAACGACCGCCCGCTGGAGATCACCGATCCGGAGCTGGCCGAGCGCACCGGTGAGCTGCGCTTCTTCTCCGCCACCTACCGGCTGTTCAACATCGACAGCCTCGAAGAGGCCTGCGAGGACCACGGCCAGGCCGTGATCTACCGGGGCACGATCCCCGGCCACCCCCACCGCCTTGACTTCGACAAACACCACAGCCTCGAAGCGGGCCGGGTGTTTCCCGTCTGCGGCAACACCTTCCGGATGCTCCACCAGACCCGGCTGGCGCCCCATTTCAACTTCATCAGCGCCGACTCCAGCGCCCACTTCGGCCTCTTTCCCGGCTGTGGCAGCGTGATGCCCTTCACAGCGGCAGGCTCCGCCTCCTGTTGTTGAGGGCTTGAGTCCTGTTGCTGAACATTGCCGCCCTCACTGGCGGTTGAGCGACCAGTCGTAGTCGAGGGTGCCCAGGGCATAGCGGCCCTGCGCCAGATAAGCGCGGTCCTCAGGGCTGACGTAATCGCCGATGAAGGCCAGCACCGCACTGTCCTTCAGATGGCCGGGCACCGGAGCCGCCGTTGCGTTGGCCCGGTCCCAGTCCTCACCGAACCAGCGGAAGATCGGCGAGATCAGCACCCGCTCCCCAGTCCGATCGATCCGCAGGCCATAGGGAGCCGCCAGCCAGCGGCGCACCTGATCCTCCAGTTGCTGCTCCAGTCGCTCAGCCACGTAGGGCTCCCGGCGCAGGGGCGGGCAGCTGTTGGCGGCACACACCAGAGCCGCATGGATGCGCGGTTCGTTGAAGTCCTTGCGCAGGAACTGATGCTCGATCGCATCGAGCGTGCGCGGCTGGCCCGCCACCTGGTGGCGGCGCAGATTCCACACGCCCCAGATGTCCTTGATGCTGGCCTTCAGCGGAGTCTCCTGGATGATCGAGGCCAGGGTCAGGGCGTTGTAGGCATTGAGCAGGAAGGCGATCTGCTCCGCCTCACTCCAGGAGCGGTAGCGCTCCGGGGGCACGGCGCCGATCACCGCCACATAGCGCTCCAGATCCTCTGGTCGGCGCTGAAGGCCCTCGTAGTCCACCAGGCCCCGCTCGTTGACGTACTTCTGGAGCACCCGGGTGTACGTCTCGCTGGAGTAAGGCACAGCCACGGCCGCCCCGGAGCCCGCTGTGCCAGCTGCCCCGGAGCCCGGCAAAGAGAAGGGAGGCAGCGAGCAACCCACCAGGGCGGTGGTCACACCAGCCAGCAGAAACAGTCTCAAGGTGGTCATGGCACGGACGGGTTGGAGAGATCGGGGGGCTGGAGCCTGGCCTGCCTCAGCTGGGTGATGGCGAAGCCCGCCACGAACGGGACCCAGATCAGGGCGCGCTCGATCTCCAGCAGGTTCCAGTGGGGGTCTCGGTGCAGCAGCACGAAGTAGATGAAGCCGCTCAGGCTCACCAGCCGCACGCCCCAGTTCCCCGTGGGCACAGCAAAGGGCACGATCCAGCTGAAGTACCAGAGATGAACGATCGGCGAGAGCGTGAGCAGGGCAAACCAGTAGGCCTGCGCGAACCCGCCGAAGCGCTGGCAGCGCCACAGCAGCAGGGCCACCACCAGCAGCAGCGGCAGCAGATGGATGGCATTGCTGCTGCCGGTGGCCGGCCAGATCCGCGCCAACAGATGGGGAACGAATTCGGCGCTGCGGGCCTGGGTCACGAAAGCCGAACCCGTGGGAATCAATGGGCAGAGGATCGAGTCGCAGTAGGCCAGTGACGCCAGGCCGAGGGGCAGAAGCCCCAGCAGGCCGAGTCCCAGCGCCAGCAGCCGTCGCCGATGGCGCAGCGCCCGCCAGCAGGGGTAGGCCAGCAGGGGCAGCGACACCCATTTGATCGCCACGCTCACCCCGATCAGCAGGGCGCCCAGGGCCCAGCGGCCAGCGAGCCCTGGTCCTGATCCTGTTCCCGTCTCAGGTGGAAGGTCGAACAGGAACCAGGCCGCCACCAGAGGCAGCAGAAACCAGCTGTCGTAGTGGGCACCGCCGCTGAAGCTGTAGATCACCAGGGGGTTCCAGGCCCAGAGCAACGCCGACGCCGCCCCGAACCGCCGGCTCAGCAGGGCACAGAGGCCCAGATCGCAAGCCAGGAAGGCCAGCTTGAACAGCAGCACCTGGGCGGGCACCAGGGTGAGCAGGCGAAAGCCGAGCTGCGTCAGGGGCGGGTAGATGGCCGTCACCGCCGGATGGTTGATCTGACCCCACCAGGCGGGCCGCAGGGCCTGCAGGGCAGTGGCGTCGGGAGCCAGTTCGTAGGGATTGAAGCCGTGCTGCTGGATCGTGCCTTCCCAGAGGTAACGCCAGACGTCATCGCCGGGCTCCATGGCCAGCAGCAGCAGCCGGGTGGCGATCGCCACCCCCCAGAACCAGACGGCCGGCAGCGCCACAATCCGCCAGGAGAGGGCAAAGCCCAGACCCATCACCCCCACGGCGCCCCAGAACGCCTGCAGGACCCGCCAATCACTGAGCTGGCCATGGGGGGCCATCCAGGCGGCCCCGCCCACCAGCAGCAGGGCGCACAGGCGCCAGAGGCTCCGCTGGCTGGCGGGGGCAGTCATGGCTGGCGTCGACGCCGGATCCGCGCCAGGTACAGGCCCCCGAGAGTGCGCAGGATCACCTCCCCGGCCCGGAGGCTGCCCAGCAGCGAACCGGAGATCTTGGAGCGCCCCCCCTGGCGCGGCCGGTAACCCACCGGCACTTCGCGGATGCGGCAGCCCTGCTCCACTGCCCTCACCTGCATCTCGAGCGTCCAGCCAAAGCCCCGATCCCGCAGGGCGAGGGCCTCGAGGCAGCGGCGTCGGATCAGGCGCATCGGACCGAGATCCCGATACCTGTGACCCCAGCCCAGCTGGATCAGGCGGGTCGCCAGGCGGTTGCCGAAGTGCTGCAGCGGTGTCATCGCCCGCCGACCCTCTGCCCCAGCCAGGCGGTTACCCAGCACCAGATCCGCTTCTGCCGCCGCCGCCAGCAACCTGGGCAGCGCCGCCAGATCGTCACTGCCGTCACCGTCGCAGAAGAAAATCCATTCCACAGCGGGCGGCAGTCCGTCCAGGCCACGCCAGCAGGCCCGGCCATAGCCCGGCCTCGGCTCAACCACCACCTCGGCGCCGGCAGCGCTGGCCACCGCCGCGGTGTCATCGCCACTGCCGTTATCCACCACCCGGATGCGCTCCAGACCCTGACCGCGCAGCTCCTGGATCACCGCGGCGATGGCGGCGGCCTCATCGCGCGCAGGAATCAGCACCTGCAGGGAGGTGGCGGCTGGTCTGGGCGGCTGGGGGCGCGTGCGTATGGCTCGGCTCGGGCAGTTCACCCCAGATGTACCGGCGGGTGGGGCGATCGGATGTGGAGGCCGCCCATGGGAAGGTAACGGCAGTGTTGCGGGTCGCCGCCATGGGCTGGTCGCGCCCTTCCACGCGGTTCTGCATCTTCCTGACGCTGCTGAACGACCGCCTCGGGGAAAGCATCGTCTTCCCCCTGCTGCCCTTTCTGCTGGCGAGTTTCACCAGCGATGGGCGCACATTGGGCCTGCTGGCGGGCAGCTACGCCCTGGCCCAGTTCCTGTTCACCCCCCTGATCGGTGCCCTCAGCGACCGCTTCGGGCGCAAACCGGTGATCGCCGGCTGCGTGGCGGGCTCCGTGCTGGGCCTGGGCGGCTTTGCCCTCACCCTGGCCCTGCCCTGGCCGGCGGGCAGCGCCTGGCCCCTGCCGCTGCTGTTCGGCGCCCGCCTGATCGATGGAGTGAGCGGAGGCACCGCCGCCACCGCCGGCGCCGTGCTGGCCGACATCAGTCCGCCGGAGAAGCGGGCCAAGGCCTTCGGGCTGATCGGCGTGGCCTTCGGACTCGGTTTCATCCTCGGGCCTGCCCTGGGGGGGCTGTTGGCGGGGGTGAACGTGACCCTGCCGCTGCTGCTGGCGGTGGCCGTGGCGGCCGTGAATCTGGTGCTGGTGCTCACGGTGCTGCCGGAAACCCATCCCCCGGCCGCGCGCCTGGCGCTGCCGCGCAAGCGGGAGCTCAACCCGCTCACCCAACTGAACCGGGTGTTTCGCAACCCGCGTGTGCGTCGGCTCAGCCTGGCCTTCTTTCTCTTCTTTCTGGGCTTCAACGGCTTCACCGCCGTGCTGGTGCTCTATTTCAAGCAGGTGTTCGGCTGGGGACCGGGGCTGGCGGCCATGGCCTTCCTGGTGGTGGGCGTGGTGGCCACGGTGGTGCAGGGCGGCCTGATCGGACCGCTGGTGCAGCGCTTCGGTGAAGGCCGCCTCAGCCTGGCCGGCCTAGGGCTGGTGGTGGCGGGCTGCCTGCTGATTCCCCTGGCCACACCCGCCAGCGCCATCCCTGTGGTGTTCACGGCATTGGCGCTGCTGGCGTGCGGCACCGGGCTGGTCACCCCCTGCCTGCGCAGCCAGGTGTCGCGCCGGCTGGATGACAGCGGCCAGGGGGCGGCTCTGGGCAGCCTGCAGGGCCTGCAGAGCCTGGGCAGCTTCATCGGTCCGCCGCTGGCGGGCCTGGCCTACGACCTGGTGGGCAAGACCAGTCCCTTCTGGACGGGCATCGCCCTGTTCCTGATGGTGGCCCTGCTGGTGGCAGTGGGGGGACCCCTGAACAACCTTTCGGCAAGCCAGACCGCGACAGTGCCGCCTGGCCCTTGATTGCTACCTTCACCCCAAGAGACTCAGCCATGGATTCCGCGATGAATGAACCCGTTGTCGCTCCTGAGCTCTACATCAACCGTGAGCTGAGCTGGATCGCGTTCAACAGCCGCGTGCTGGCCCAGGCCCTCGATCCCGCCACGCCATTGCTGGAGCAGGCGAAATTCAGCGCCATCTTCAGCAACAACCTCGATGAGTTCTTCATGGTCAGGGTGGCGTCCCTGAAGTCGCAGCTGGAGGCTGGCCTCTCCACCCTCAGCGACGACGGCCTCACCCCCAGGCAGCAGCTGGAGGCGATCCAGCAGAAACTGCGGCCGCTGCTGAAGCAGCAGCAGGACCATTACCGCCATCGCCTCAAACAGGAGCTGTTCGAGCAGGGCGTTCAGCTGATCGACTACCAGCGGCTGAACAAACAGCAGAAGACCTGGGTCAACACCTACTTCCAGACCGCCATCTTCCCGGTGCTCACACCCCTGGCGGTGGACCCGGCCCATCCCTTCCCGTTCATGAGCAACCTCAGCTTGAACGTGGCAGCACTGATCCGCGATCCCGACACCAAGCAGCAACAGTTCGCCCGGGTGAAGGTGCCCACCAAGACCCTGCCGCGCTTCGTGGAAATTCCCACCGAGCTCTGCAGCCGCGAACCCTCCCCCGTCTACACCGTGGTGCCCCTGGAGCAGGTGGTGGCCTTCAACCTGCAGCTGCTCTTCCCGGGCATGACGATCGAGGGGCATTACTTCTTCCGCATCACCCGCGACGCCGACCTGGAGCTGCGCGATCTGGAGGCCGACGACCTGATGGAGGCCCTGCAGGAGGGTCTGCGCAAACGCCGCCGCGGCGGCGAGGTGGTGCGGCTCGAGGTGGCCGATGAGATGCCCGATGAGGTGGTGGACCTGCTGATGGAGGGCACCGACGTGGATCCGGCCGACCTCTACCGGGTCAATGGACCGCTGGGCCTCGACGACCTGATGCGCCTGCTGGCGATTCCCCTGCCCCAGCTCAAGGACAAGCCCCACCAGGGCCGCACCGCCACAGCCCTGGTCCGGGCGCAGAAGAGCCGCCTGGGGGATGGCTCGATCAAGGCGGAGGAATTCGAGAGCATCTTCGCGGCGATCCGGCGCAGCGATGTGCTGCTGCAACACCCCTACGACCTCTTCTCCACCTCGGTGGAGGAGTTCATCAGCCAGGCCGCCGACGACCCCTCGGTGCTGGCCATCAAGATGACCCTCTACCGCACCTCGAAGGATTCACCGATCATCGCGGCACTGATCCGCGCCGCCGAGAACGGCAAGCAGGTGATGGCCCTGGTGGAGCTCAAGGCCCGCTTCGACGAAGACAACAACATCCAGTGGGCGCGCCAGCTGGAGCACTCCGGCGTTCACGTGGTCTATGGCGTGCTGGGCCTCAAGACCCACACCAAGATCATGCTGGTGGTGCGCAAGGAAAAGGAGCGCCTGCGCAGCTATGTGCACATCGGCACCGGCAACTACAACTCCAAAACCTCCAGCCTCTACACCGACATCGGTCTGCTCTCGGCCCAGCCGGAACTGGGTCAGGATCTGGTGGAACTGTTCAACTATCTCACCGGCTTCTCGAAGCAACAGAGTTTCCGCAGTCTGCTGGTGGCTCCCGTCACCCTGCGCAAGGGAATGGAGACCCTGATTCAACGGGAGATCAGTCATGCCCGTGAGGGCAAGGGCGGACGCATTCGCGCCAAGATGAATGCCCTGGTGGATCCAGCCATCATCGCCCTGCTCTACGAAGCCTCCCAGGCCGGGGTGGTGATCGAGCTGGTGATCCGCGGCATGTGCAGCCTGAGGCCCGGGGTGCCGGGCGTGAGCGAAACGATCCAGGTGATCAGCATCATCGGCCGCTTTCTTGAGCACTCGCGCATGTTCTGGTTCGCCAATGCCGGCGAGCCGGAGATGTACATCGGCAGTGCCGACTGGATGCCCCGCAACCTCGATCGCCGCGTCGAAGCGGTGACCCCGATCAAGAATCCGCAGCTGCGGGGCCAGCTGGAGCGCCTGCTGGACACCTATCAGAACGACGACTGCGCCGCCTGGGACATGCAGAGCGACGGCAGCTTCATCCAGCGGCAGCCCGGCGCTGAGCCCCGCTGCGCCCAGCTGGACCTGATCAAGCAGTGGCGCACGGGTCTGGCCGTCCAGGCCTGAGCGATCACAGCCAGCCCTGGCTGGCAGCCGCTGGGTCACTGTTTGTTGTAAGCATCGCTACACCAGTTGTCGGATTGGCATCATCAATAACTCAATGAAGAAAAATGGCTCTTCTCCTTTAGGGAGTTTTCAGATTGATACAGCCGCTAACCTCCCGAACCTGCTACATTCCGCGCACAACGCATCCGGAGGCTGGGGTGATGGCGACACCTCTGCAATCCACTCCTGCCACTGGTCTCGCGCCCAAAAGCTCGAAATCATCAGCACGGGTGGTGCAGCCCAAAACAGGGGGCGGTCGGCTCAGCGCCGATTCGATCGGCTGGTATTTGAGCAACATCGGCCGGGTGCCCCTGCTCACCGCCGCCGAAGAGATTGAGCTGGCTCACCACGTCCAGGCCATGAAGCGCCTGCTGGAGCAACCCGACGACTCTCTCACCCCTCGCGAACGTCATCTGATCCGCATGGGCGGACGGGCCCGCGACCGGATGATGGCCGCCAACCTGCGCCTGGTGGTGAGCGTCGCCAAGAAATATCAAAATCAGGGATTGGAGTTGCTCGATCTCGTCCAGGAAGGGGCGATCGGGCTGGAGCGGGCCGTCGACAAGTTCGACCCCGCCATGGGCTACAAATTCTCCACCTATGCCTACTGGTGGATCCGTCAGGGGATGACCCGGGCGATCGACAACAGCGCCCGCACGATTCGCCTGCCCATCCACGTGAGCGAAAAGCTCTCGAAGATGCGCCGGATCACCCGCGAGCTCTCGCACCGTTTCGGCCGCCAGCCCAACCGGCTGGAGCTCTCCCATGCCATGGGCATGGACGTCAAGGATCTGGAGGATCTGATCTCCCAGAGCACCCCCTGCGCCTCCCTCGATGCCCACGCCAGGGGCGAGGAAGATCGCAGCACCCTGGGCGAGCTGATCGCCGATCCAGCCAGCAACGAGTCCATGGATCACATGGATCGCTCGATCCAGAAGGAACACCTCAGCGCCTGGCTCTCCCAGCTCAATGAACGCGAACAGGAGATCCTGCGGCTGCGCTTCGGCCTGGAGGGCAAGGAACCCCTCACCCTCGCTGAGATCGGCCGCAAGATCAACGTCTCTCGCGAGCGGGTGCGGCAGCTGGAAGCCAAGGCCATCATGAAACTGCGGCTGATGAGCAACCTGCAGCAGGCCGCCTGAACCAGGGCAGCTGTCAGGCTGGGTCTCGCCTGCCGGGACTCCATCCATGACAGGAGTGGCCTTGGTGCTGCTCTGGCTGAGCGCTGTGCTGGGCCTGGCACTTTGGGCGAGGCGGCACTGGCCTGATCAGCCCGAGTGGAGTCGCAAGCTGCTGCACATCGGCACCGGACCGGTGGTGCTGATCGCCTGGGCCACCGGGATCGATCGCTGGATTGCCCTGCCAGCGGCCGCTGTGGTCACCCTGCTGGCAGCCCTGAACCACCGCTACCGCCTGCTGCCGGCCATCGAGGATGTGGGCCGGCACAGCTACGGCACGGTGGCCTACGGCGCCTCGATCACCCTGCTGCTGGCGCTGTTCTGGCCGGAGCAGCCCCAGGCCGTGGCCGCCGGGGTGCTGGTGATGGCCCTGGGAGATGGCCTCGCCGGACTGCTGGGCCCCCTGATCCCCTCAGCGAGCTGGCAGATCCTGGGCCAGCGCAAATCCGTGGTGGGCACCGCGGCGATGGCCGCCGCGGCGCTGCTGGTGCTGCTGCTGCTGCGTCAGCTGGGGGGCCCAGCACCAGGCCCTGGTGCCCTGGTGCTGATCAGCCTGACGGCCACCCTGCTGGAGCAGGTGGCCGTGCTCGGCCTCGACAACCTCAGCGTTCCCGTGGTCACGGGGCTGCTCTGGAGCGGGCTGGCGCTCAGGCCCTGAGCATGCCCTCGCAGCGGTGCTGCCAGTCGCTGGAGGTGCCCAGACCAGCCACCACCAGGCGATCGCTGGGCTCGGCCTTGAGACGCAGCTGCCACTGGCGGATCACTTCAGCCCGCTCCATCCAGACCTGGAGCACCGTGGTCTCGATGAGCTGGGCCTCCCAGCCCCGCTGCCGGGCTGACGCCAGGGCCCAGCCGAGCAGATCATCCAGCTGAAAGGGCCGAAAGCCGGCGAACACCGGCCCAATGGGCTCCTGAGATACGCCACTCTGCTCGAGATAGAACAGCTGCAGCGGCTCGCTCAAGCCACAGAATTGCAGGAAATAGGACATTGGATAACCTCCCGATGCATCGGCAGATGCCTCATGGAAGAGCAACTTAGTGCTGCAGTCAGAAACAACTGTTCAGTAGGAACATCCCGTTGCAAAGCATGATTCTGGCAGTCTCACTCTGGGAGTGCCAGAACTAATCCAATCAGGCTGGGGTCAGCTGGCTGGCCTGAGCCCCTGCCACGGCTTCGGCCAGGCCGTCCAGCACCGTGCGCGTGGTCTCCAGGTCGATGCAGGCATCGGTGATGCTCTGGCCGTAGGCGAGCTCGCTGAGATCGGCGGGAATCGACTGGTTACCGGCCACCAGGTGGCTTTCGATCATCACGCCCATGACATGGCGGGAGCCAGCGCGCAGCTGGGCGGCCACCTCGGCGAGCACCTCCCCCTGGCGGCGGTAGTCCTTGTTGGAGTTGCCGTGGCTGCAGTCGACCATCAGCCGCGCCGGCAGCCCCTCCTTCTGCAGGGCCAGGGCCGCCTGCTCGATGGCCTCCGGGTGGTAGTTGCTGCCTCCCTTGCCACCGCGCAGCACCAGGTGGCCATCGGGGTTACCGGTGGTGGAGATGATCGCGGCATGGCCCAGCTGGCTGATGCCCAGGAAATGGTGGGGCTTGGAGGCGGCCTGCATGGCATGGATGGCCGTGACGGCACTGCCGTCGGTGCCGTTCTTGAAGCCGATCGGCATCGAGAGGCCGGAGGCCATCTCACGGTGGGTCTGGCTTTCGGTGGTGCGCGCCCCGATCGCCGTCCAGCCGATCAGGTCGGCGATGTACTGGGGCACCACCGGATCCAGCAGCTCGGTGGCGGCGGGCAGGCCCATCTCGGCCAGGTGCATCAGCAGGCCCCGCGCCAGGCGCAGCCCTGTGTTGATGTCGTAGCTGCCATCGAGATGAGGATCGTTGATCAGACCCTTCCAGCCCACGGTGGTGCGGGGCTTCTCGAAGTACACCCGCATCACCACCTCCAGCTGATCGCGGTGGCGCTCACGCACCTCAGCAATGGCCTCGGCGTAGGCCCGGGCAGCTTTGACGTCATGCACCGAACAGGGGCCGACGATCACCAGCAGGCGGGAATCCTGACCGTGCAGGATCGCTTTGATCCGCTCGCGGGCTTCGAGCACAGTGCGAGCCGCCGTCTGGCTCAGCGGCAGTTCGCCATGGAGGACAGACGGCGCCACCAGCGGCCGTGTCTCCACGATGTGGAGGTCGGAGGTGGTGAGCATGCCGGGAGCGGTCGTGAACCGTGGGCCAGTCTCACACCCTAGAGACTCCCATCACGGCATCTTTGGCATCCACGGTGACCGAGGAGGGGCCCGCGGCCAGAAACAATGGGGTCAACTCCGTCGTTTCGCCATGTCCTCTTCTTCAGAGAGTGTCACCGACCTGCTGCTCAGCTACCGCCAGGCGGAGGCGGAGCGCGCGGCCCTGGGGGTGCCGCCCCTGCCGCTGACCGCCACCGATGTTCAGGCCCTCACCCAGTTGCTGGAGCAGCCCCCGGCCGGCGAGGAAGCCGTTCTGCTCCATCTGCTCAGTGAACGCATCCCGCCCGGGGTGGATGAGGCCGCCTACGTCAAGGCCAGCTGGTTGAGCGCCATCGCCCAGGGGCTGAGCGCGAGCCCCCTGGTGAGCCCGATCGAGGCCACCCGGCTGCTGGCCACCATGATCGGCGGCTACAACGTCAGCGCCCTGATCAGCCTGCTCGGCCACAGCGATGCCGCCATCGCCGCCGAAGCGGCCAGCGGCCTCAGCCGCACCCTGCTCGTCTACGACTCCTTCCACGACGTGCTGGAGCTGGCGACCAGCAATCCCCTGGCAAAGCAGGTGGTCGACTCCTGGGCCGCGGCCGAATGGTTCACCGCCAAACCCGCCCTGCCGGAGGCGATCACCGTGACGGTGTTCAAGGTGGAGGGCGAAACCAACACCGACGATCTCTCCCCGGCCACCCACGCCACCACCCGCCCCGACATCCCCCTGCACGCCATGGCGATGCTGGAGACGCGCATGCCGGGCGGGCTGGAGCTGATCGAGCAGCTCAAGGCCAAGGGCCACCCCGTGGCCTACGTGGGTGATGTGGTGGGCACCGGCAGCTCGCGCAAGTCGGCGATCAACTCGGTGCTCTGGCACACCGGCACCGACATCCCGCACGTGCCCAACAAGCGCGGCGGTGGGGTGATCCTGGGGGGCAAGATCGCCCCGATCTTTTTCAACACCGCCGAGGATTCCGGCGCCCTGCCGATCGAGTGCGATGTCTCGGCGCTGAACTCGGGTGATGTGATCACGATCCGGCCCCTGACCGGCACGATCGAGCGGGCCGAAGGCGAGCCGAACGCCGGCACAGTGGTGGCCAGTTTCGAGCTCAAGCCCAGCACGATCGCCGATGAGGTGCGCGCCGGCGGCCGCATCCCCCTGCTGATCGGCCGCTCCCTCACCGACAAGGTGCGCACCCAGCTGGGGCTGCCCCCCTCGGAGCTGTTCATCCGCCCCAGTGCTCCCGTCGACACCGGCAAGGGCTTCACCCTCGCCCAGAAGATGGTGGGCCAGGCCTGCGGCCTGGCGGGCGTGCGCCCCGGCACCAGCTGCGAGCCGCTGATGACCACCGTGGGCTCCCAGGACACCACCGGACCGATGACCCGCGATGAGATGAAGGAGCTGGCCTGCCTTGGCTTCTCCGCCGATCTGGTGCTGCAGAGCTTCTGCCACACCGCCGCCTACCCCAAGCCGGTGGATCTGAAAACCCACGCCGAGCTGCCCGATTTCATGGCCTCCCGCGGCGGGGTGGCCCTGCGTCCCGGCGACGGGATCATCCACAGCTGGCTCAACCGCATGCTGCTGCCCGACAGCGTGGGCACCGGCGGCGACAGCCACACCCGCTTTCCCCTCGGCATCTCCTTCCCGGCCGGCTCGGGCCTGGTGGCCTTCGCCGCCGCCATCGGTGCCATGCCGCTCGACATGCCCGAATCGGTGCTGGTGCGCTTCTCCGGCTCCCTCCAGCCCGGCGTCACCCTGCGCGATGTGGTCAACGCCATCCCCTGGGTGGCGATTCAGAAGGGCCTGCTCACCGTGGCGAAGGCGGGCAAGGTCAACGTGTTCTCCGGCCGGATCATGGAGATCGAGGGGCTGCCAGATCTCAAGCTGGAGCAGGCTTTTGAGTTAACGGACGCGACCGCCGAGCGCTCCTGCGCCGGCTGCACGATCAAGCTCTCGGAAGCCACCGTGGCCGAATACCTGAGCAGCAATGTGGCCCTGCTCAAGAACATGATCGCCCGCGGCTACAGCGATGCCCGCACCATGGCCCGGCGCATCCAGGCGATGGAGGCCTGGCTGGCCGATCCCCGGCTGATGGCCGCCGATGCCGACGCCGAGTACGCCGAAATCCTCGAGATCAACCTCGATGAGCTCACCGAACCGGTGCTGGCCTGCCCCAACGATCCCGACAACGTCAAGCTGCTCAGCGAGGTGGCCGGCGACCGCATCGATGAGGTGTTCATCGGCTCCTGCATGACCAACATCGGCCACTACCGCGCTGCCGCCACGGTGCTCGATGGGGCCGGCACCAGCGCCGCCAAGCTCTGGGTCTGTCCGCCCACCCGCATGGACGACGAGGTGCTGCGCGCCGAGGGTTACACCAGCAAGTTCGAAGCCGCCGGCGCCCGCATGGAACTGCCCGGCTGTTCGCTCTGCATGGGCAACCAGGCCCGCGTCGACGACAACACCACCGTGTTCTCCACCAGCACCCGCAACTTCAACAACCGCCTCGGCAATGGTGCCCAGGTGTATCTGGGCAGCGCCGAGCTGGCGGCGGTCTGCGCCCTGCTGGGCCATATCCCCACTCCGGCCGAATACCTGGAGATCGCCGCGGCCAAGATCGATCCCCTCTCCGATCAGCTCTACCGCTACCTCAACTTCGATCAGATCGAGGGCTTCGGCGATGAGGGCCGGGTGCTGAGCAGCACCGAGGAGGCCAGGGTGCTGGCGGAGGTCTGACCCTGAGCACAGAGCGCCACACCCCCATCCTGGTCCAACCCCAGAAGGTGCAACTGACCACCTCCAGCATCCGGCGGATGTTGGAGGAGCAGTGGTTCAAGGTGATCCTGACGCTGGTGATCACCGGGTTGGGGGCCGCCACAGCGGCCCTGCTGTTCAAGCTGGGGCTTGATGGGCTGGGGCGTCTGCGCCTGCGCATGCTCACCCTCGGACCCGACTGGCTGCTGCTGCCGGCCATCAGCGGCAGCGGCGGCCTGGTGGCGGGCCTGCTGATCCAGATCGGCGCCCCTGCGGCCCAGGGCTCTGGCATCCCCCAGGTGATGCAGTTCCTGCGCAGGCGGCCGATCCCGATGGGCTTCGAGGTGGCGGCGGTGAAGCTGGTGGCGGGGATCGTGGCCATCGGCAGCGGTTTTCCACTGGGCCCCTCCGGCCCCTCGGTCCAGATGGGCAGCTCCGTGGGCTGGGTGATGGCCCGCCTGCTCAAGGCACCCAACGCCTTTCTGCGCATGATCGTGGCCGCCGGCGGCGGCGCCGGCATCGCCGCAGTGTTCAACGCACCGATCGGCGGCTTTTTCTACACCCTCGAAGAGTTGCTGCAGGGGGCGCGGCCTGTGGTGATGCTGCTGGTGCTGGTCACCACCTTCTGGGCCGACACCTGGGCCGATCTGCTCGGCCTGGCCGGGCTGGGGATGGAGAGCACCGGCTGGAATCTGGGGCGGGGTTTCGTTCTCGAGCGACAGGTCACCACCTTTGTGGAGGTGCTGCCGCTGGATCTGCTGGTGCTGTTCGCGGTCGGGGCCCTGGTGGCGCTGGGGGCTGAGGCCTACTGCCGCTTTGTCGTCAAGCTGCACAACTGGCGGCGCCAGCTGGCCATCCCCCTGGCCGGGGCGATGGCGGCGGCCGGCGTGGTGCTCGGGGTGGTCGATGCCCTTCTCCCCGCCGATTTCATCAACCGTGCCGGCATCCGCCAGGCCGTGGCAGAGGGTGATATCGACATCAGCAAGGCCATGGCCATCTTCTTCGTGCTGTTTCTGAGCACGGGTCTGGCCGCCGCCGCCGGCACCCCCGGCGGTCTGTTCGCACCGATGCTCACCCTCGGTGGCGCCCTGGGCCTGGCGGCGGCCGGAATCATGGAGCACGTGGGGATGAACTCCCCGAACAGCATGATCTTCGCCGGCATGGCGGCCTTCATGACCGCCTGCGCCCGCACGCCGATGACGGCCACCTTCTTGACCTTTGCCCTCACCAAGGAGCTGCTGCTGCTCAAGCCGTTGCTGGTGGCCAGCCTGGGCAGCCTCGTGGTGGCCCGCTTGCTCCATCGCCAGTCGATCTTCCAGCGGCTGATCGCACCGACCACACCAGGCAACTCCGGCGGCAAGGGCGTCGGCGGTTTGCCCGTGCTGTCAGTGCCGCTGAGGCCGCGTCAGCTCTGAGGCCGCGCCAGGCCTGAGGGGCGGGGGAAGCCTTCAGCCGCACGTTTGTAGTTGAAGTTACAAATTGCCCTGTCATCAGACAGGCCCAATGCAGCTGCATACCTTGGAGATCGTCCGCTCCTTCCCCATGAACGCCACTCGTGTGTTGACTCGCTCCGCCTGGGGTGGGGTGATCCTGGCCTCACTGCTGCTCAGCAGCTGCCAGGGCGCCAAGGAGAGCATGAAGCAGGCCGGTGACGGCATGGGCGATGCCGCCAAGCAGGCAGCCGGCGATGCCGCCAGCATGGCCATGGCCCCGGCCCTCGCACCACTGACGGACCTCCTCAAGCAGGGCGAAAGCCAGATCAAGGCCGGCAACATGCAGGCCGCCATGACCACCATGGGCGGATTCGAGGGGGTGTATCAGAAAGTGGGACCCCTGATCCAACCCATGGCCGGCGACAAGTGGCCCGCCATCGATGCCGCCGCCCAGCAGGTGATCAGCA
Source organism: Synechococcus sp. CS-1329 (assembly GCF_025128055.1). Classification (GTDB taxonomy): domain Bacteria; phylum Cyanobacteriota; class Cyanobacteriia; order PCC-6307; family Cyanobiaceae; genus Regnicoccus_A. Next base: position 83,023 of record NZ_JAHLYS010000033.1, read on the forward strand.
CCTTCAGTGGCACCACTCCCCCCAGCGCCGAGAACGGCAGTGGCGCCATTACCGGTCTGATGGGCCTGCTGAAGGGGCTCAAGACCAGCTGACAGCCGGGCCCGGGGGGTGACAGCCTGGGTCCAGTGCGCTGATGGCCTCTCCCTGGATCAGGAAACCCTGCTGTTCGAGCCGGCCCAGCCGGCCGCTGATGCCCTGCGCACCGTGCTGGCCTTCCCCAGCACGTATTCGGTGGGCATCACCAGCCTGGGGTTTCAGGTGGTCTGGGCCACGCTGGCGCGACGCTCCGATCTGGATGTGCGGCGGCTGTTCACCGACCGGGGCGACCCCCCCCACCGCCACTGCGACCTGTTCGGGCTCTCACTCAGCTGGGAACTGGATGGGCCGGTGCTGCTCGACCTGCTGGAGCAGCAGCGCATTCCGCTCTGGAGCCAGCAGCGCGGCGAAGACGATCCGATCGTCTTCGGGGGCGGACCGGTGCTCACCGCCAACCCCGAGCCCCTGGCTCCCTTCTTCGACGCCGTGCTGCTGGGTGACGGCGAGCAGTTGCTGCCTGACTTCGTCGAGGCGGTGATCGCCCAGCGACAGGCTCCGAGGGCCGAGCGGCTGCGGGCCCTCGCCCGGGTGCCGGGGGTGTACGTGCCGGCGCTCTACGCCCCGCGCTACAGCTCCGAGGGCCAGCTGCTGGGCGTTGAACCCACAGAGGAGGGCATCCCGGCGACCGTGGCCAAGCAGACCTGGCGGGGCAACACCCTCAGCCACTCCACGGTGATCACCCCCGAGGCGGCCTGGCCATCGATCCACATGGTGGAGGTGGTGCGCAGCTGCCCCGAGCTCTGCCGCTTCTGCCTGGCCAGCTACCTCACCCTGCCCTTCCGCACCCCATCCCTCGACGACGGCCTGATCCCCGCGGTGGAAGCGGGTCTGGGGGCCACCCGCCGGCTGGGACTGCTGGGGGCCTCGGTCACCCAGCACCCCCAGTTCGCCGACCTGCTGAGCTGGCTTGACCAGGACCGCTTCGACGACACCCGGGTGAGCGTCAGCTCGGTGCGGGCCGCCACGGTGACGCCCCAGCTGGGGCGGATCCTGGCCCGGCGGGGCAGCAAATCACTCACGATCGCCATCGAAAGCGGCAGTGATCGCCTGCGCCAGGTGGTGAACAAGAAGCTCAGCAGCGAGGAGATCTTCGCGGCGGCCCGCTACGCCAAAGAAGGGGGACTCAGCGGCCTGAAGCTCTACGGCATGGCCGGCCTGCCCACCGAAGTCGATGACGACATCGAAGCCACCGCTGATCTGCTGCTGGCGCTGAAAAAAGCCACCCCCGGCCTGCGCCTGAGCCTGGGGGTGAGCAGCTTCGTGCCCAAAGCGCACACACCCTTTCAATGGGAACCGGTGCGGCCCGAGGCGGAGAAACGGCTGAAGCGGCTGGCCAAGCGGCTCCAGCCCAAGGGCATCGAGCTGCGGCCCGAGAGCTATGGCTGGAGCGTGATCCAGGCCCTGCTCTCCCGCAGCGACCGGCGCCTGGCCACCGTGATCGCCGCCGTGCGCGGCCGCCACGGCAGCCAGGGCGGCTGGAAGGCCGCCTACCGCAGCGTCAGCGAGCAGGGGGAGGGAAGCCTGCCGCCACTGCCTTCCTGGCAGGAGACGATCCATGGCGTCTGGGACCCGGATCGTGTCTTGCCCTGGGAGCACCTGGAGGGACCCCTGCCCAAGGCCACCCTGGCCAGGCACCGCCAGGAGGCCCTGGCGGTCGGCGAGCTCAGCCCCGTTGGCGCGACTCCGGGCTGAGCGAGTAGGCGCGCAGACCGCAGAGCAGCACCCAGCCGGCAATGTTGATGCGGCTGTCGTAGAGGGGAATGTCGGTGGCGTGCAGGGCCATCAGCACCAGGAAGGCCGCCCACCAGGCCCGCTCGAACAGCGCGCCGCTGGCCATGCCGCGGCGGGCGGCCTGAATCTGCAGCGCCAGCACCAGGCCCACCAGCAGCACCGCCACCGGAACCCCATGGCTGACCGCCAGATCGATCGGCAGGTTGTGGGGATGGCCATGCCAGATGCCAGCGGTGCGCAGGGGGTAGATCACGCTGAAAGCGGCGGCTCCCCAGCCGAGCCAGGGACGCTCTGCCACCAGGTGCAGGGCCACCCCCCACTGGTTGACCCGGGTGATGGCCAGGGGCCGGCGGCCGGCGAACTCCAGATCACTCAGCCGCTCCCAGACCTCCACGGGAACCAGAACGCGGGCGGGCTGCTGCAGGGCCAGGGGCACCCCCGGCAGGCTGGCCAGCCCCACCGGGATCAGCAGCAGCAGCAGCAGGGGCAGGAGCCAGATCCAGCGGGCCGGACCCGCCACCAGGGGAAGAGCCAGCACCAGCGCCCCCCAGGCATTGCGGGAGTCGGTGAGGGCCATGGCGGCCACCAGGCCCACGCTGATCAGCAGGGCTGGCAGGCGCTTGCGCCACGGCTGAGGGCGTTGCAACAGGGCCGCCAGGGCAAAGGGCCAGGCCAGGGCCAGCCAGGCTCCGGCGATGTTGGCGTAGTCGAACAGGCCTGCCAGGCGCCCTGACGGGTTGCCACCGGCCTTGAGGTGCCAGATGACCGCTCCGCCCAGGATCTGGAACGGCCCACTCCACCCCAGGAACAGTTGCCCCAGGCCGGTGACGATCACCGGCACGCTGCCGACCACCAGCCAGAGGGCCACCCGACGGCGGGCAGGGGCCGAGGCCAGGTAGGGCTGATACCCCCAGAACGCCCAGAAGAAGGGCAGCCAGTTGCCGAGGCCCACCCAGGCCAGCCAGCCGCTGGAGGCGGTGAAACAGCCCAGCACCATCAGGACTGACACCAGCAGCAGCACCTGATTGACCCGATCCCGCCACCAGGGCAGCCGCTGGCGGCAGCCGAGAATCAGGGCCACCAGCAGCAGCACGCCAGCCAGCAGGGCTGAACTGGCCAGCAGCAGCAGGCCCAGTTGAAAACAGCGCCAACCCAGGGGTGAGGCGCCCTCAGGCCTGGTCGCATCGAGGCGCCGCAGCCACTGCTGCCTCACGAGAACACGGCGGTACGCCCCCGATAGACCATCACCTGGCGGCGCAGGTGCAGGCGCAGGGCACGGGCCAGGGCCAACCGCTCCATGTCGCGGCCCTTGCGAATCAGATCCTCCACATCGTCCCTGTGGCTCACGGGCACGGTGGCCTGCTCGATGATCGGTCCGCCATCGAGATCCTCAGTGACGTAGTGGGCTGTGGCCCCAATCAGCTTCACGCCCCGCTCCCAGGCCCGGTGATAGGGCTGAGCCCCCTTGAAGGCCGGCAGAAAGGAATGGTGGATGTTGATCACCGCGCCAAAGCGGGAGAGGAACTCGGGGCTGAGCACCTGCATGTACTTGGCCAGCACCACCAGCTCGATGCCGTGGTCGTTGAGGCACTGCAGCTGAGCCTGCTCAGCCTCAGGCTTGCCGTTGGGCAGCACCGGCAGGTGCACGAACTGTGCTCCGAAATTTTCGGCCAGGGGCTGCAGGTCAGGGTGGTTGGAGATCACCAGCGGCACCTGCATCGGCAGCTCCCCGGCCCGGGTGCGCCAGAGCAGGTCCACCAGACAGTGATCCTGCTTGCTGACAAAGATCGCCACCCGCGCGGCGACATCGGAGAAGTGCAGCTGGCCCTCGCCACCGAGCCGCTCCGCCAGGGCCTTCACCGCCGGCGCCACCGCCTCCCGCGGCAGACCGAAACCCTCCAGCTGCCACTCGATCCGGCTGAGAAACAGCCCAGCGCCGGCGTCGGTGTGGTGGTCGGCGTGGCAGATGTTGCCGCCATTGGCCGCCACCCAGCTCGAGAGCTCACTGACCAGGCCGGGGCGGTCGGGGCAGATCACCTGCAGGATCGCTGTGGGTACGCTCATCGGCACCGGGGCCTGTCACGAAGGGCATTGTGCCCGGTGCACCCAGCCCAGTCGCCAGCAGGGCGCATGGTCATGCCTGCGCGACGTACAGTCGCGCCTGACTTCGGTGCTCGCCATGGCCGCTCAGCTGGTTTCCACCCTTCGTCATTCCCTGAGGCGGCTGGCCCTTGCGGCCCTCGCTGTGGTCCTGAGTTTCGGATTGGTGGCCTGCGATGGCGGCCAGGCCAAGAAGCCCCCGAGCATCAGCCCCGCCGACATGGCGATCATCCAGCGGCAGGCCGAAGGATTCCTGGCGGCCAAGGAGCGGTTGCCCGAGCTGGCCTCTCTGGTGAACGACAGAAACTGGGTGTTCACCCGCAACTTGATCCACGGCCCGATGCAGGAAGTGGGTCGCGAGATGCTCTACATCAACCAGCGCCTCCTGCCCGCCGATCGCGCCGGCGCCACAGCTCTGGCCAAGCAGCTCAAGAGCGCCCTCGCCGAGCTGGATGAGGCCGCCCTCCTCCAGGATGGGGAGAGGCTGCGCAAGGGCTACATCAAGGTGGCCAGCGGCTTCGGTTCCTACGCCGAGGTGATTCCCGCTGCTGCCCTGCCCAGCGGCTCCGCGGCCTGAGCGCCAGCGCGCCTGATCTGCTCCATCCGGCAGTGACGCCCATCGCTGAGCGCGCCAGTTCGGTCGTGGTCGTCGGTGGCGGCATCGTCGCCCTGGCCACCGCCTGGTTGCTGCAGTGCCGGGGCCATCGGGTGCGCTTGATCGCCCCCGATGCCCAGGGGCCTGATGCGGGCGAGTGCCGCAGTGGCAGCGCCGCTGCCCTCGGGGTGCTGATGGCCCAGGTGTTTCAGCGCAGCAGGGGCCGCGCCTGGCGCCTGCGCCAGACCTCCCTGAGCCTCTGGGCCCAGTGGCGTCAGGAGCTGGCCGGGCGCGGCTGTCCCATCCCCTTCCAGGCGGGTCTGCTGCTGCTGGCGCGGGAGACCGCCGACGCCGAACGGCTGCAGCAGCTGCAGGAGGAACGCCAGGCCCAGGGGCTGCCCCTGAGCTGGTGGGAGCCAGCTCAGTTGGAGGAGCAGGGCCTGGCCGGCGCCAGCCAGGGCGGCCTCCATTCCGCCCTGGACGGACAACTGGATCCCCTGGCCGCCATGGACGCCTTTCGCCGTGACGGCCTGCGGCAGGGCCTGGAGCTGGTCAACGAGCGGGTGCTGGCACTGGAGCGGCAGCCGGGGGGCTGGAGGGTGCACGGCCACTCAAGCGCCCAGGCCAGCGAAGCTGCCTGGCTGGTGGTGGCCGCAGGTCTGGCCAGCGAGGAGCTGCTGGACCCCCTGGGGCACCAGAGGCCGCTGCAGCCGGTTCTGGGCCAGTGCCTCGAGCTGGCCACAGCAGCTGCGCTCCCCTGGCCCTGCCCTGTGGTCTGGCAGGGCCTCAACCTGGTGCCCCGGCCCGGCGGAGGCCTGTGGCTGGGGGCAACGCTGGAGCCAGGTGATCAGGCCGACTTGGACCTGCTGGAGCCGATGCAGCAGCTGGCGGCCACAGCCCCGGGCTGCGGCTGGCTGGGGGAAGCGACCGTGAACCACCGCTGGCAGGGGCTGCGAGCCAGACCGGTGGGCCGGCCGGCCCCACTGCTGGAGCCACTGGAGCCAGGACTGCTGCTGCTGAGCGGTCACTACCGCAATGGCGTGCTGCTGGCGCCGGCCTCAGCCCAGTGGGCCGTGGAGCAGATCGAAGCTTCCCTTACCTGTCGTTAACGTATTTAGGGAGATGGCTGGATAGCGTCGCCGGGTGACTTCAGGCCCAAAGCGTTCTCTCCCCACCATGAAACACAGCCAGCCCAGTTCCCTCGCCACGGTCGGTACGGCCCTGGGCCTCAGCCTGGCTCTCGCCGCCTGTGGGGGAGGCAGTGGTGACAGCGGCGGCGGTGTCACCGGCAGCCTCAATGGGGCCGGAGCCTCCTTCCCAGCCTCGATCTATCAGCGTTGGTTCCAGGATCTGGCCAGCGAGGACATCAAGGTCAATTACCAGTCAGTGGGATCAGGCGCTGGCGTGCGTCAGTTCGTGGCGGGCACCGTCGATTTCGGCGCCTCCGACGCGCCGATGAAAGCGGAGGACATCGCCAAGGTGGAGCGGGGCGTGGTTCAGGTGCCGATGACAGCGGGTGCCATCGCCGTGGCCTTCAACCTGCCCGGTTGTGATCTCAAGCTCAGCCAGGACCAGGTGGTGGGGATATTCCTCGGCAAGATCAAGAACTACAAGGATCTGGGCTGCGCCGACAAGCCGATCACCGTGGTGCACCGCTCCGATGGCTCCGGCACCACCTACAACTTCACCAACAGCCTGGCGGCCTTCAGCGACGAATGGAAAAACGGACCTGGGGCAGCCAAGTCGGTGGCCTGGCCCACGGGCGTGGGTGCCAAGGGCAATGAAGGTGTTGCCGCCACCTTGAAGCAGACACCGGGCGGTATCGGCTATGTGGAAACCGCCTTTGTGCAGGGGGATCTGCAGGCGGCGGCCGTGGCCAACAGAAACGGTGAAATGCTCAAACCCACCAACGAGACCGCCAGCGCGGCCCTGGGTTCGATCGACATCGGTGCGGATCTGGTGGGCAGCGATCCCAATCCAGTGGCCGGCTACCCGATCGTGACATTCACCTGGATCCTGCTCTACAAGAGCGGCAACGGCGACAACACCGCTCTGCTCAAGAAGGTGTTTGAGCACACCCTCTCTGAAAAGGCCCAATCACTGGCCCCCGAGCTCGGCTACGTGAGCCTGCCCCCGGAGGTGGTGAGTCGGGCCAAGGAAGCCGTGGCCAGCATCGGCGATTGAGCCCTGCCAGATGATCAAGGCCGGGTGGCAGCACAAGCCGCCCAGCCCTGATCACCAGCGGATCACTTGCTCTCGGTGAACTCCGCGTCGATCACATCATCGGCACTGGGGCCTGAGGACGACGTGGAGCCGGCAGAGCCATTGCCGCCGGGTTCAGCGCTGCCGGCAGCGGCGTCAGCACCCGCCTGCTGGTAGACGGAAGCACCCACTTCGTAGAGCTCTTTCTGGAGTTCCTCAAAGTGGGTCTTCATCGCCTCGTAATCCTCCTTGTCGAGGGCCTGCTGGAGCAGCTGACGCTTCTCCTCCATCTTGGTTTTCACCTCGGCGCTCACCTTGTCGCCCAGGTCGGTGACCTGCTTCTCCGACTGATACAGAAGGGTTTCGGCCTGGTTCTTCAGGTCGATGCGCTCGCGCTTCTCCTTGTCAGCCGCCGAGTTGGCCTCGGCATCCTTGACCATCTTGTCCACCTCGTTGTCACTGAGGGTGGAGGCGCCGGTGATCGAGATGCTCTGCTCCTTGCCGCTGCCCTTGTCCTTGGCGGTGACGCTGAGGATACCGTTGGCGTCGATGTCGAAGGTGACTTCGATCTGGGGAACGCCGCGGGGAGCGGGGGGGATCCCATCGAGGCGGAAGGTGCCCAGGCTCTTGTTGTCGGAGGCGAGCTCACGCTCACCCTGAAGCACGTGGATCTCCACGTTGGTCTGACCATCCACCGCAGTGGAGTACACCTCCGATTTCTTGGTGGGAATGGTGGTGTTACGGGTGATCATCTTGGTCATCACGCCACCCAGGGTTTCAACGCCCAGGGACAGCGGGGTGACATCCAGCAGCAGGATGTCCTTGACCTCACCGGCCAGCACACCACCCTGGATGGCAGCACCGACGGCCACCACCTCATCGGGGTTCACCGTCTGGTTGGGATCCTTGCCGGTGACGCGCTTGACCAGCTCCAGCACGGCGGGGATGCGGGTGGAACCACCCACCATCACCACTTCATCAAGCTCGCTGTTGGCCAGCTTGGCGTCCTTGAGGGCCTGCTCCACCGGCACGCGGCAACGGTCGATCAGCTGGGAGGCCAGCTCCTCGAACTTGGCCCGGGTGAGGGTGAGATCGAGGTGCTTGGGACCCTCGGGGGTGGCCGTGATGAACGGCAGGTTGATCTCGCTCTGGGTGGCGCTGGAGAGCTCGATCTTGGCCTTCTCGGCCGCTTCGGTGAGGCGCTGCAGAGCCTGCTTGTCCTGGCGCAGGTCGATGCCTTCGTTGGCCTTGAAGTTGGCGGCGAGATGATCCACGATCACCTTGTCGAAATCGTCGCCGCCCAGGTGGGTGTCACCGCTGGTGGAGAGCACCTCGAAGACGCCATCACCCACCTCCAGCACCGACACGTCGAAGGTGCCGCCGCCCAGGTCGAAGACCAGGATCCGCTCGTTGCTCTTGCGATCGAGGCCGTAGGCCAGGGCCGCCGCCGTGGGCTCGTTGATGATGCGCAGCACCTCAAGGCCGGCGATCTTGCCGGCGTCCTTGGTGGCCTGGCGCTGGGAGTCGTTGAAGTAGGCGGGCACCGTGATCACCGCCTGGGTGACGGTTTCACCGAGGTACTTGCCGGCGTCGTCGGCCAGCTTGCGCAGCACCTGGGCACTCACCTCTTCAGGGGCGAACTGCTTGCTCAGCACCGGGCACTTCACCTTGACGTTGGCGCCCGCCTTCTCGACGCCGTAGCTCACTTCCTTCGATTCCTCGGTCACCTCGTCGACACGGCGGCCGATGAAGCGCTTCACCGAATAAAAGGTGTTCTCCGGGTTCATCACCGCCTGGCGTTTGGCGATCTGACCCACCAGCTGATCCTGGTTCTTGGTGTAGGCCACCACCGATGGCGTGGTGCGGAAGCCTTCGGCGTTGGCAATCACAGTGGGCTTGCCGCCCTCCATCACCGCCACGCAGCTGTTCGTCGTGCCCAAGTCAATGCCAACAACCTTGCCCATGGGTTCTCACCTCCTCTGAATGGAATGTTCCGTCCCATGCATCTTCAGCAGTGGGGGCCACCGCAGGCGAGGTGTGGTTTCCGAACAGAGGGCGGGCGGGTGGCAGCCAGGCCCGTACATTTCGCTGCCGGCATCGCCCCAGACCCCAGCCGCCATGGCCCCTGAGATCTCTGCCCACACCTCGCTGCTGGCCGTTCTCGGCGATCCGGTGCGCCATTCCCTGTCGCCGGCCATGCACAACGCGGCCCTGCGGCAACTGGGCCGCGACTGGGTCTATCTGGCCCTGCCGGTGCAGGCCCATGACCTGGCCCAGGTGGTGCGGGCCCTGGAGGCCATCGACTGCCGCGGGTTGAACGTGACGCTGCCCCACAAGCGGGCGGTGGCGGAGCTGGCGGCGGAGCTCAGCCCCCTGGCCCGGCGGGTGGGGGCCGTGAACACGCTGGTGCGGCGCGAGGGCGGCGGCTGGCTGGGCACCAACACTGATGTGGAGGGGTTTCTGGCGCCGCTGCGAGCCAGCGGCGCCGTTGCCCGGCGGGCCCTGGTACTGGGCTGCGGCGGCAGCGCCCGGGCCGTGGTGGCGGCCCTGGTGGAGCTGGGCGTGGAGCGCGTGGAGCTGGCGGGGCGGCGGCCCGATGCCCTGGCGGCATTCCTGGCGGAGTGCGGCTCCTGGGCACCGCAACTGCGCGGGGTGGCCTGGCCGGCGGCCGCCACGGAGCGCGGCGCACTGCGCCGGGCGCTGGCTGAAGCCGATCTGGTGGTCAACACCACCCCGGTGGGCATGGGAGCCGACTTCGGCGCCTGCCCGCTCGAGGCAGCGGAACTCGACGCCCTGCGACCCGGGAGCCTGATCTACGACCTGATCTACACCCCCCGCCCCAGCCGCCTGCTGCTGGAGGCCCGCCAACGGGGTTGTGACGTGCTCGATGGCCTGGAGATGCTGGTGCAGCAGGGGGCCGCCTCCCTACGGCTCTGGCTCGCAGACCCAGATCACTCCACGGCCGCGTCACTGCCGCTGGCGGCGATGCGCCAGGCCGCCCTCGCTCAGCTGGCCAGCGCCTGAGTGCCTGATCCCAGGCGACGGACGCCATCCCCCTAGCCTGGACGCCGTGCAGCTCTTGCGTCCCGCATCCATGGAAGGCCCCCCGCTCTGGCAACGGCTCCTGGCCGCGCTGGCCTATCTGCTGCCCTGGAGTGACGGGGTGCCCTTCGGAGGGGCCCTGTTCGGCCTGCTGCCAGCTTTGCAATGGCTGGTGCTGCCGGCCCTGCCGCTGATGGCCCTGCAGCAGCAGATTCCCTTCGGCGGCTTCCTGCTGTTCCTGGTGCTGTTTTTGGCGGTGGTGCGCAATGCCCGGGTGCCCTACTTCATCCGCTTCAACGTGCTTCAGGCGATCCTGATCGACATCGTGCTGATCCTGGTGTCGCTGGCCTTCAACGTGCTGCTGCGCCCGATGGGAGCTGGATTTGCCCTGCGCACCCTCAACAACACCGTGTTCCTGGCCACCCTGCTGCTGGTGGTGTTCTCGGTGGTGCAGAGCCTCCGCGGCCGCGAGGCCGACATCCCCACAGTCTCGGAAGCGGTGCGGATCCAGCTCTACTGACAGCCGAGGCGGCAGCGCTGGAGGGGGAGGTGGCCGGCAGGTAGGCTGATCGATCCGTTGCTGGCAGCTCCAGCCGCCGGCCTCCCACGAGCCCATCACGGAGCCTCAGATCCCCATGTCGCAGAAGCCTTACTACGAAACCATGTACATCCTTCGTCCGGATATCCCGGAGGAAGAGGTGGAAACCCATGTGACCAAGTACCGCGATCTGCTCACCGAAGCAGGTGCTGAAGTGCTCGATTGCCAGATGCGCGGCAAGCGCCGTCTGGCCTACACGATCGCCAAGCACCGCGAAGGCATCTACGTGCAGCTCAACCACGACGGCGATGGCCAGCAGGTGGCTCTGCTGGAGCGCGCCATGCGCCTCAGCGAAGACGTGATTCGCTACCTCACCGTCAAGCAGGACGGCCCGCTGCCCACCCCCCGCAACGCTCCTGCCGCCGCCGAGCCGGCTGCCGCCGCAAGCTGAGCTGAGCCAGCGCACCAACCGAATCCCAGCCAGCCTGGGGATGATGGATCAACCGTCATCTCCGGCTGCTTTATGGCGAGAGAATCTTCCAGGCCAGAGGCAGGATCTCAGCCGCTGGATGATCGCTTGAGCAGCCCCCTGCATGAGGTCCGCCTGGAACTGGAGGTCACCAGAGCTCAGCTCTCGACCTGCCAGCAGGACCTGGAGCGCACCCGGCGCCAGCTGGTGGACCTCGAGGAGCTGATCAGGGACCTGCCCGAGATCTTCGAGCGCAAATTTCATCAGCGCCTGCAGCCCCTGCTCGATCAGCAACAGCTGCTGGCCCATGACAACCACACCCTCAGGGAGCAGGCCAGGCGTCAGCTGCCGCCGGCAGGGCCGGATCCCCGATCAGCACCGGAGGATCAGCAGGGGCCGGGGCCAGAAGCTCAACGGCCTGGGAGCTTCGCTCCGCTGCGGGCCCTGGGCCGGCGCTGGCTCAGCCGTCAGGCCCCGCCCTGACCCTGAGACCTCAGGCCTGGCGCTGGCTGGCCGCCCAGAGGCGCGTGGGCATCCCCCACACATAGATGAAGCCTTCGGCGGCCCGGTGATCAAAACGATCGTCGCTGCCGTAGGTGGCCATCGCCGGCACATAGAGGCTGTCGCTGCTGCTGGAGCGGCCGATCACCACGGCATTGCCCTTGTGCAGGCGCAGGCGCACCACGCCGTTGACCGTGGCCTGGGTGCAATCCAGGAAGCCATCGAGCGCCTGCTTGAGCGGCCCGAACCAGAGACCCTGATAGACGAGATCAGCCCAACTCGACTCGATCTGGCGCTTGTAGCGCACCACATCGGCGGCCAGTGTGAGACTCTCAAGCTCCTGATGAGCGCGGATCAACAGCAGCAGACCGGGCGTTTCATAGATCTCCCTGGATTTGATCCCCACCACCCGATTCTCGATGATGTCGAGGCGGCCGAAGCCATGGAGGCCGGCCAGCTCATTGGCGCGGCGGATCAGACTGACCGGGTCAAGGGCAAGGCCATCGATCGCCACAGGGTTGCCCTGCTCAAAAGCGATCTCCACCACCTGGGGCTCATCGGGGGTGTCTGAAATCGAGCGGGTCATGGCGAACACCTCCTCGGGAGGCTCCACCATCGGATCCTCCAGGGGACCCGCCTCGATGCTGCGTCCCAGCAGGTTGAGATCGATCGAATAGGGATTCTTTTTGCTCACCGGCGCCGGGATGCCGCAGCGCTCGCCGTAGGCAATGGTCTCCTCACGGCTCATGGCCCACTCCCGCGCCGGGGTGAGCACCTTCAGGTCGGGGGCGAGGGCGCCGATCGCCACATCGAAGCGCACCTGATCATTGCCTTTGCCCGTGCAGCCGTGGGCCACGGCATCGGCCCCCAACTCCCGGGCCACCTCCACCAGGCGACGGGCGATCAGGGGCCGCGCCAGAGCGGTGGAGAGGGGGTAGCGCCCCTCGTAGAGAGCATTGGCGCGAATGGCGGGGAAGGCGAACTCGCGGATGAAGGGATCGATCAGATCCCCCACGATCGACTGGCTGGCACCGGAATCGAGGGCCTTCCGGCGAATCGGCTCCAACTCATCGCCCTGGCCGAGGTCGGCGGCGAAGGTGATCACCTCCTCCACGCCCCACTCCTGCTTGAGATAAGGAATGCAGACACTGGTGTCCACCCCGCCGGAGTAGGCGAGCACCACCCGCTTTGCCCTGGCGACCTGCTCCTGTGCCATCCCCTCAGTCCTGTGCGTGCGAGCTGTTGCAGGATTGTCCCTCTTCACCGTCACCGCCGGGGTGCAGGGCCGTGGCCGGCACCGAGCCCCAGCGGCTGGCGATCCAGAGCCCCATCAGCAGCGGTGGGATCAGCACCAGAGCCCACACCTGCCACGACACCACCGCCAGGGGCTCAGGCCAGCGCTGGCCCGCCGACACCAGCAGGGCGCTGATCAACAGGGCCAGGCTCCAGCCCAGCAGCAGCGAAGGGAGTTTGGCGGCGGCCAAGGAAAGGATTCGAGGTGCTGGCTTATGGTGGTCGATCGGCGTCCAACGGTTGCACGCTTCACAGGCTTTCCATGAGCACCCTCGACAGCATCAACCCCTCCCTCACCCGCTACCGGCGGGATGAACCGGCGCCGGTGCTGCCCCTGCGGGATGAGCCGGATCTGCTCAGCTGGCTGGAGAGCAGTGGCCGCCTGGTGGCCGATGAGGAAACCGCCGCTCCTGATGTGAGCACAGTGGAGGAGGAGGAGCTCTCGGCGCTGATGGGCGAGAAGGAGGAGTACAACCAGGCCGATGAGCAGTCGGATGAAAACTGGGAAGACTGAGCCCTGAGCACCAGGAGCACTGGGCCTCCTGATCTGACTTCGCGATCCTGATCTAAGGTCCGGCCGCATTGCCCCAGCGCCGCGGCGGCGCCCCAAGTCTTGGCCCGAACAACCCCGATGCCGGTCCCCACAGGGACCACAGCAGCTCCAACGGATGGTCGATGGAGTGCTCTGGGGCTGGCCCTTGCTGTGGTGGTGATCTGCATGGTCGGCGATGGCCTCAGCGGCGCGCCCCAGCTCACCCCGCCGCTGCTGGTGGCTGCCCTGGTGAGCTGGGCGCTCTGCCGCTGGGGGGTGCCCAGGCTGAGGGCCCTGAAGCTTGGCCAGGTGATCCGGGAGGAAGGTCCCCAGGGGCACCACGGCAAGGCCGGCACACCCACCATGGGCGGCCTGCTGGCGGTGCCGGTGGGAGTGATCGTTGGCGGGCTGGTCTCCCCTGGCGATGACCGGTTGCTGGCGGTGGCAGCCATCACCCTGGCCTACATGGCCATCGGCGGCATCGACGACTGGCGCAGCCTCACCCGCCAGACCAACACCGGCCTGACCCCCCGCGGCAAGCTGCTGCTGCAGGCCCTCGCGGCGGCCCTGTTCCTGGCCTGGGCCCAGTGGAACCTCTGGATCCGTCCCGATGTCTCCCTGGCCCTGGGCTGGGTGCTGCCCCTCGGTCTGCTAATCCTGCCCCTGGGCCTGTTCGTCTTTCTGGCGGAGAGCAACGCCACCAACCTCACCGACGGCCTCGATGGCCTGGCGGCCGGATGCGGCGCCATTGTCTTCACCGGCTTCGGCGTCCAGCTGATGCTGCGCGGGTCGCTGGGGGATCCGGCCATGGCCGGTTTCTGTGCCGCCATGGCCGGCGCCTGGCTGGGATTTCTGGCCCACAACCGCCATCCGGCCAGGGTGTTCATGGGCGACACCGGCTCCCTGGCCATGGGGGCGGCCCTGAGCGCAGTGGCCCTGCTCAGTGACAGCCTCTGGCCACTGCTGCTGATGGGGGGAGTGTTCCTGGCGGAATCGCTCTCGGTGATCCTGCAGGTGTGGGTCTTCAAGGCCACCAAGGGCCCCGACGGCCAGGGGCGTCGCCTGTTCCGCATGGCGCCGCTGCACCACCACTTCGAGCTGGGGGGCCTGCCGGAGCTCACGGTGGTGGTGCGCTTCTGGGGAGCCAGCGGCCTGCTGGTGCTTCTGGCCCTGCTGTTGCTGCCCTGAGCGAATCGGCAGCAGACTTGGAGGGTGACTGAAGCAACGGGAGTCTGAAGTGGCCTACTTCACCTGGAAGGAAAAGGGTCTGACCGCCGACTGCGCCAGCCTTGAGGCCATGGCGGCCCGTTTCGAGGAGGCGGCGGCGCTGATGCGGCGCATGGCCGCTGAGGGCTTCGCCTTGGAGCGGCACAGCGACGGTCAGCACATCACCCATCCCGATGCGGGGGTGTTTGAGGCCTACGGGTTCATCAGCGAAGAGCCACCGGTGCGCCAGCTGGACCTGATCCCCGGCGGCTGAGCGGCCCAGCAGCCGGGCCCTCAGCGGCGCAGGTAACCCACCACCCAAACGGCCACGAACCCCAGGGAAGAGAGCACCAGATAGATCAGGGCCCACTTCTGGAACGTGGCGATGTCCTGGCCGAACACCAGGCCGGACGCGGCATCACCGGCAGTGGAGAAGGCGAACAGCAGGCTCAGCAAGGCAGTCGGGCGCGGAAACCTTCTTTAGCAGGCTTTGCCGGGGGCGAGGATCGGCACAGATCGCCACTGGCCCGATGCCCCCCTCTCCTTTCCCGCGAACCCTGATGCTGCTGGGCAGCGGTGAACTGGGCAAGGAAGTGGCCATCGCCGCCCAGCGGCTGGGTTGTCGGGTGATCGCCGTCGATCGCTACGCCGGTGCACCGGCGATGCAGGTGGCCGATCAGGCCGAGGTGATCGCCATGACCGACCCGGAGGCGCTCAAGGCCGTCGTGCGGCGCCATCGCCCTGATCTGGTCATCCCGGAAATTGAGGCCCTGGCCGTCGATGCCCTGGCGGAGATCGAAGCGGAGGGAATCACGGTGATCCCCACCGCCCGGGCCACGGCCGTGACCATGAACCGCGATCGCATCCGGGACCTGGCCGCCGGCACGCTCGGCCTGCGCACCGCCCGCTTCGCCTACGCCGAGAGTGCCGAGGAACTGGCGGCTGCCGCCGCTCCCCTGGGCTGGCCCGTGGTGGTCAAGCCGGTGATGAGCTCCTCAGGCAAGGGCCAGAGCGTGGTGCGCTCCGTCGAGGGCCTCGCAGCCGCCTGGCAGGCGGCCCTCGACGGAGCCCGGGGTGCCGGCGCCCGGGTGATCGTGGAGGAATTCCTGGCTTTCGAGCTGGAGATCACCCTGCTCACAGTCAGGCCCTGGGCCGGCCCCACGCTCTTCTGCCCACCGATCGGCCATCTGCAGGAGCGCGGCGACTACCAGTGCAGCTGGCAGCCGGCCGCCCTCGGCGAAGCGCAGCTGGCGGCCGCCCAGGCCATGGCCCTGGCCGTCACCAATGAACTGGGGGGTGCGGGGCTGTTCGGTGTGGAGTTCTTCCTCTGCGGCGAACCGGGCCAGGAGGAGGTGGTCTTCTCCGAGCTCTCCCCCCGTCCCCACGACACCGGCCTCGTCACCCTGATGGGGCAGAACCTGAGCGAATTCGAGCTGCACCTGCGGGCGGTGCTGGGCCTGCCGATCCCCGCTATCCGCTCCAGCGCAGCCGCGGCCAGCCGCGTGATCCTCGCGGATCAGGCGCTTGAGGGCGTGGCTTACACAGGAGTGGCCGAGGCCCTGGCCGAACCTGACACCCAGGTGCTGCTGTTCGGCAAACCCGATGCCCGCCCCAATCGCCGCATGGGGGTGGCCCTGGCCGCCGGGGCGACTGTGGCTGAGGCGCGGGCGCGGGCGGATCGGGCCGCCGGCCGGATCGCGGTGGTGGCAGCGGGCTGAGCAACGCGGCCCTGGCTTTGGGCCGTTTTCGGTTTTATGGTGCGCCAGTCAGGATTCCCCATGTTCCAGGCTCAGCGTCGTCCCAATCGTCCAGCCACCGGCAAGGTCGACGCGGCCCATCAGGCTGAGCGAGCGGCCGCCAGCGTGGTGGCCCTCAGCCGCCGCCAGGGGCGCGGCGAGGTCAAAGCCAAGCCCACAGGTTGGCTCAGGCGCGCATTGCACCCAGCCATGCTGCTGGCCTTCGCCAGCGGCATCGGCCTGGGCTACGGCCTCTCGGGCCCATTGCCACGGTTGATCGGTCCTGTCCTGGGAACCCTGAGCCGCTCGGCGCCATCCCTGAACCAGCTGGTGCCGGCGCTGCCGATCCATCAGCACCGCATCCTGATCCTGGGCTCCGACCAGATCAGCGGCAGCACCGATGTGATGGTGGTGGTCGACATCCAAGACGGCACCACCAAGCTCACTCAGGTGCCACGGGACACCTACATCGAATCCAGTCGCTTCGGTGTGCTCAAGGCCAACGCCCTCTACGCCTCCGGTGGGGTGGAGGCTGTCAAGGAGGAGCTCAGTGCCCTGCTCACCTCCCCGGTGGACCGGTATCTGCTGGTGAACCTGGACGCGGTCCAGAACCTGGCCGAGGCCCTCGGGGGAGTCGAAGTGGACGTGCCCAAGCGGATGTACTACACCGACACGCGCCAGGACCTGTACATCGACCTCTACCCGGGGGTGCAGCTGCTCCAAGGCAATGACCTGGAGGGCTTCCTGCGCTTCCGCAACGACGAGATGGGCGACATCGGCCGGATGGAACGCCAGCAGTTGGTCCTGCGCGAGGTGTTCCGCAAACTGGCCCAGCCCAGCACCCTGACCCGTCTGCCGGAACTGCTTCGCGTTGCCGGCAATGACATCAGCACCGATCTCTCCCCCCTGGAACTCGGGACTCTGATCAGCCAGCTGGGCCGCACCAAACTCAGCACGACTCAGCTGGCGGGCCGCCTCTACTGGCACGACGACCTGAGCTACTGGATGCCGGACCTGAACACCCAGCACCCCGCCACCCCCGAACCCGATTTCAGTGAAACCGGCTCTGGTGATCCTGGATCCAGCCTCTGAGCGCGCGAATCAGGGGGTTCCCAGCTGAGCCGGCGAGAACTCCACCAGGGGAATCGTTGCATCACCCCAGCCATTGGCGGGGAGCAGATCAGGTGCACCGGCGGCAGGTTGAACGGCGGCACCGGCGGCAAAGGCACCATTGGTCCAGGCCAGCAACAGCCCGCGCAGGGCTCCCCCCCCCTGAGGAAGCGGGGAGCTCAGGTTGAAGTGGTCTCCCCCCTGCGCCAGCACCAGGCGATGGCCTCGCTCACCACGGCCGGCGGCCAGTTGCATCGGTCGAATCGCCTCTGGATCAGGCGGCACCACCCAGTCGCGACTGCCGCTCACCAGCAGCACCCGGGCATTCATCGTCGGGGCAGCTTCGGTATCAAAGAGCAGCGACATCGGCGGACTCACGGCCACACCGGCTTTGACCCGTGGATCGGCCAGGGCCGCCTGATTGGCCGTGCCGATGAAACTGCATTGCAGCACCCAGCTGAGATTGCGCTCCGGATTGAACACCTCATCGCAGCGTTCCTTGAGCCGCACGTCGCTGGGCTTGGCCCCCGCCAGCTGCAACACGGTGGTGGCCCCCCACGACTGACCGAGAACCACCACAAAGTCGCTGTTGAGCCGAGGGGAGAGGCCCTCAAGGGCGGCCGCGGCGCCATCGATCACCGACGAAACATCCAGGGGACGCAGCCGCAGTTCCTCGCCCCCGGGGGGCGGAACCTGGCCGGAGAGCATCGCCTGCTGCTGACCCAGATCACTGCCGGGGTGATAGGGCAGCAGCACGGTGTAGCCGTGGCTGGCCAGATGGCTGGCCCAGCCCTCGAAGCTCTCCGGAGCGTCCCAGAGCCCGTGGGAGATCACCACCAGGCGATTGTTCGCCCCCTGGCTGGGGCTGATCTGCACCACCTGCAGGGGCTTGGGCCGATGGGGGGCCGGCAGGGTGATCAGCTTGCGCTCCACCGTCAGGGGGCCGGGCTGGCTGAGGGCCGGGCTGACGCTGGCTGGCGTCCTTGCGGCCAGGAGGCGATCGGCCGGCCGCTGCTGGGAGGCCAGCCGCTGGACCGCAAACAGAGCCCGGCCCATGTCCACCGAGGCGGTGTTGCCCGGCAAGGCCTGCATCACGCTGAGCATCGTCAGGGGTCCCCGGGCCGCGGCCTTGTCGAGCACCCGGGAGAGGTCGTTGCTGCCGAATCGGGCCGGCAGTCCATCGATGCCCCCCAGGGCCGAGATCAGCAGCAGCGCCTGATTGAGCATCGGTGACCCCTCCGCTTCATTCACCACCGCCGGCACCTGCAGCGGCAGGGGCGCATTGAAGAGGGCAATGAGCTGGCGCCCGACAGCACCGTTGGAGGCCTGATCCAGCTCGGCCAGATCGCTGGTGCCACTGATCAGGCGAGCCGGATTGCTCAGCTCCTCCAGCTTGACGGTGAAGCTGGTCTCAAGAAAAGGCAGGCGCAACTCCACCTGCTCAAGCGCCCGCAGCGGAGCAGGCAGAACAAGAGCAGCCCCGAGCAGCCCGGAGATGGTGAGCAGCAGCGGTAAGGCCGGAGCGGAGCGGGGCGCGGGCACGGGCACGGGAAGGCAACCGAGAACCTCCATGATCTCCCCTGCGGGGCTCCGGGCCTGTCCGTCAGGCCACCATGGCCACAGGTGGATGCTGGGCGAGCACCTGCTTGAGATACCGGCCCGTATGACTGGTGGAGTGCTCAGCCACCTGCTCGGGCGTGCCCGCCGCCACGATCTCGCCCCCCTTGTTGCCTCCTTCGGGGCCCAGATCGATCAGCCAGTCGGCGCAGCGGATCACATCGAGGTTGTGCTCGATCACCACGATCGAATTGCCCTTGTCCACCAGGCGCTGCATCACGTCCATCAGCTTGTGGACGTCGTAGAAGCTGAGGCCGGTGGTGGGCTCATCGATCAGGTAGAGGGTCTTGCCGGTGGCGCGCTTGGAGAGTTCGGTGGCCAGCTTCACCCGCTGGGCCTCACCGCCGGAGAGGGTGGGGGCCGGCTGGCCGAGCTTGATGTAGCCCAGGCCCACATCCACCAGGGTGCGCAGACGATCCGCCGCCTGGGGAATGGCACTGAACACGTCGGCGGCCTGCTCCACCGTCATCTGCAGCACCTCGGCGATGGTGAAGCCCCTATAGGCCACCTGCAGGGTTTCGCGGTTGTAGCGGGCCCCCTTGCAGACATCACACTGCACATAGACATCAGGCAGGAAGTTCATCTCGATCACGTTCACCCCCTGGCCGCTGCAGGCCTCGCAGCGCCCGCCCTTGACGTTGAAGCTGAACTGGCCCACCTGATAGCCGCGGGCCTTGGCCTCCACGGTGGCGGCGAACACCTGGCGGATCGGATCGAAGGCACCGGTGTAGGTGGCCGGGTTGGAGCGGGGGGTGCGGCCGATCGGGCTCTGGTCGATCACGATCACCTTGTCGACCGACTGGATGCCGCGCAGTTCCTCGAGGCCGGAGGGGAAGGGCACCCGCAGCCCGAGCTTGTGCTCCAGGGCCGGGTGCAGCAGCTCGTTCACCAGGGTGCTCTTGCCGCTACCGCTCACCCCCGTGACGGCCACAAGGCGGCCGAGGGGAATGTCGATGTCGAGGCCCTGGAGGTTGTTGCGGCGGCAGTTGACCAGGGTGAGCTTGCGGCTGCCGGAGGAGCGCCGCTCGGCCGGTGTGGGAATGGAGAGGCGGCCGCTGAGATAGGCGCCCGTGAGCGACTCCTTGGCCTCCAGCAGGTTCTGCAGCGACCCCTCGGCCACGATGTGGCCCCCGTGCACACCGGCTCCGGGGCCGATGTCGACGAGGTGGTCGGCGGCGCGGATCGTGTCCTCGTCGTGCTCCACCACGATCAGGGTGTTGCCCAGGTCCCGCAGCTTGAAGAGGGAGTTGAGCAGGCGGTCGTTGTCGCGCTGGTGCAGGCCGATGCTGGGTTCATCCAGCACGTAGAGCACGCCGGTGAGGCCGGCACCGATCTGGGTGGCCAGGCGGATGCGCTGGGCCTCACCCCCGGAGAGGGTCATGGCCGGCCGGTCCAGGCTGAGGTAGTCGAGACCCACATCCAGCAGAAACTTCAGGCGCATGCGGATTTCCCGCAGCACCAGGTCGCCGATCTGGATCTGACGGGGCGTCAGCAGGGGCTCAGCTCCATCGGCCACCCCCATCAGGGCCTCGATGCGCTCCAGCGTGTCGGCCACACTCACGGCGGTGAGCTCATGGATGGCGTAGGGACCCACCCGCACCGCCAGGGCCTCGGGCCGCAGGCGCAGTCCCTGGCAGGTGCCGCAGGGCACCATCTCCAGGTATTGCTCCAGTTTCTGGCGCACCGACTCGCCACTGGCGTCACGCAACTGGCGCTCCAGGATCGGCAGGATCCCCTCGAACGGCCGCTGGTAGGTCTCGCTCTTGCGGTAGCGGCTGTCGGCCTGGATGGAAATGGGCTCCTCGCTGCCATGCAGCACCACCTGGCGCTGCTCATCGCTGAGCTGGTTCCAGGGGGTCTTGATCTCGAAGCCGAAGGCCTCACCCACGCTGTAGAGCAGGGAGAAGTAGTAGCTGTTGTCCTTCTCGCTCCAGGGGGCGATCGCCGCGTATACCGGCAGGGAGGGATCGGGCACCACCCGCTCCAGGGTGAACTGGCGCAGGTGGCCGATGCCGTGGCAGTCGGGGCAGGCGCCATAGGGGCTGTTGAAGGAGAACAGCCGCGGTGAGAGCTCCTCCATCACAGCGCCGTGCACCGGGCAGGCGAAGTTCTCGGAATAGAGCCGCTCACGATCGATGCCCTCGGGCAGCTCCTCGCCGCTTTTGGGCACCACCTCCACCAGGGCCAGGCCATCGCCGCGCTTGAGGCAGGTGCGCAGCGAATCGGTCAGGCGTTCGTTGATGCCCTCGCGCGCCACCAGCCGGTCCACCACCACCTCAATGTTGTGGGCGTGATTCTTGTCGAGCTCGATGTTGTCGGAGAGCTCGCGCACCTCACCGTTGATGCGCACCCGGGCAAAGCCCTCGGCCACCAGACCGGAGAGCAGCTTGGTGTGGGTGCCCTTCTTGCCCCGCACCACCGGTGCCAGCAGCTGATAGCGGGTGCCCTCCGGCAAGGTGGCGATCCGATCGACCATCTCGTCGATGCTCTCCGGCCGGATCGAGCGGTTGCACTGGGGGCAGTGGGGCTCACCGGCTCGGCCGAACAGCAAGCGCAGATAGTCCTGGATCTCGGTGACGGTGCCGACGGTGGAGCGGGGGTTGTGGCTGGTGGATTTCTGGTCGATCGAGATCGCCGGTGAGAGCCCCTCGATCGCATCCACATCAGGCTTGTCCACCTGGCCGAGGAACTGGCGCGCGTAGGCGGAGAGGCTCTCCACGTAGCGGCGCTGGCCCTCGGCGAAGATCGTGTCGAAGGCGAGGGAGCTCTTGCCGCTGCCGCTCACGCCGGTGAACACCACCAGGCGGTTGCGCGGCAGGGTGAGATCAACGTTGCGCAGGTTGTGCTGACGGGCGCCACGCACCCGGATCACATCCTCAAGGCTGCCTCCATTGAGGAGGGTGCTGGGATCATGCCCGGAGGACATGGCCAGGCCGGACAGGGCCTCGGTGCCATCTCCATTCGTGGCGGAGCTCTTGGATCCGGAGCCGGATCTGGCGCGGGGCATTCAGCAAACCTGTCAGCCTGGAGTCTACGGGCTGCTCCTGCAGCTCATGGAACGCCCTGCTGCAGCAGGCTGGCCACATAGCTGAGGGTTTCTCCGGAATCACCGCCGGCCAGTTCAGCCAGCTCCCGCTCCCGCTCACCGCTCTCCAGCAGGGCCGTCACTCCGGTGCGGGTGCGTCCCGCCTCCACCTGCTTGCTGACGCGGAAGTGGTGCTGGGCCATGGCGGCCACCAGGGGCTGGTGGGTGACGCAGAACACCTGGCGCTGCTCAGCCAGGCGGCGCAGCAGAGCGGCGATGGCCCCGCTGACCCGGCCACTCACACCGCTGTCGATTTCATCGAAGAGCAGGGTGACCTGGGGATCGGCGGCCGCCAGGCAGGTTTTCAGGGCCAGCAGGAAGCGGCTCATCTCACCGCCGCTAGCCACCTCCTGCAGGGGCGCGATGGGCTGGCCGGGATTGGCCGAGAACAGAAAGCCGATGGCGTCGGCCCCCTCATCACCAGGCGGGGCCG
Organism: Synechococcus sp. CS-1329; assembly: GCF_025128055.1. Lineage (GTDB taxonomy): Bacteria > Cyanobacteriota > Cyanobacteriia > PCC-6307 > Cyanobiaceae > Regnicoccus_A. Next base: position 105,309 of record NZ_JAHLYS010000033.1, read on the forward strand.
GCTCAATCGAGACCTTGAAGCGCACCTGGGCCAACCCCAGCGGCCGCAGGATGTCCATCAGCTGTCGCTCCAGGGCTTCGGCGGCCGCCTGGCGCCGCTGGCTGAGCCGGCCGCAGGCCGAATCGCGCCGCAGGCGGCTGCTCTCCTCCTGCTGTTCCAGTTGTCGCAGCGAGGCCTCCACGCCAGTGGCATCGAACTGGCGGCGGAGGTCGTCCCGCAGGCTGATCAACGCGCCCAGCTCCTGGCCGTGGCGCCGCTCCAGGGCCTTGAGCTGCGCCATCCGCTCCTGCAGGCCCGAGAGAGTTTCCGGGTCGCTCTCCAGGGCCGCGCCGTAGCGATCGAGGCCCGAGGCCAACTCCTGCAACAGCTGAGCTGCCTCAGCACAGCGCTCCAACCAGGGTTGCAGACCTGGATCGAAGGCCTGCAGATGCTGCAACTCCTGCTCAATGGCCCCAAGGTGATCCAGCACCGAAGGCGCCCCCTCCAGGCCCTCCACCAGCCGTCCGCCCACGGTCGTCACCCCCTCCTGCAGACGCACCGCGTGAACCAGCCGGTCCTGCTCCCCCTGCAGGCGCTGGCGTTCATGGGGATCGTTGAGCTGAGCCGCCTCCAGATCCTCCAGCAGCTCCAGACGCTGCTGCCGGTCGAGCTGCTGGCGCTGGTGCTCCGTCCTGGCGATGGCCAGGGCGGCGGCGGCGGCTTTCCAGGCCCGCACGGCCGAACGGGCGGCCTGAAGGGCTTTGGCGATCGGTTCACCACCGAAGCGATCCAGCCAGCGGCGCTGCTGCCCTGGGCGCGCCAGCTGCTGGGTCTGTCCCTGAACGGTGAGATCGAGCAGCAGGGGGCGCAGCTCCAGCAACTGGCTGCGGTTGACGATCACGCCATTGATGCGGCTGCGGCTGCTGATGCGTTCGTCCTGTTGGCGCCACTCCCGGCTGATGGTCAGTTCGGCCTCGTCGGGCTCGAGCTCCTGCTGGATCAGCCAGGCCCGCAGCGGCTCCGAGCCGGAGAAACCGGCCTCGATGCGGGCCCGCCCACAGCCCGGACGCAGCAGGCGCAGGCCCTCACTGCCCTGGGCACCGCCCAGCAGCGCATCGAGGGCATCGAGGAGGAGCGATTTACCTGCACCGGTCTCGCCGGTCAGAACGGTGAACCCAGGCCTGAAGCTGAGATCCAGAGCATCGATCAGGGCGATGTTCTCCAGGCGCAGACCCGTGAGCACGCCGGCCTCCGGTGGTTGCCCAGACCGTAGCGGCGGTCGCTTTCGTTTAGAAGAGAAACAGTCGAACTGCACCCTGATGGTCCGCTCGGATCAGGACACGATCACCAGGGACGGCATCGGCGAGCAAGCCAGCAGCGCCGAGGAACTCAGCGATTTCATCGAAGTCGCCGGTCTGCTCAGCTACGACCCGCAAACCATCTCAAGGATCTACGCCGGCCACCCCCAGCGCTTGCTGCGGCGTCTCTGGCAGACCCTGGTGCCCATCAGCCTGTTTCTGATCGGTGTGGGCGTCGACAGGTTGTTCGGAGCCCTCAGCAACGAGGAGCGCGCCCGGGCGCGGGCGCGGGAATGCGCTGAGCTGCTGGCGGAGCTGGGCCCGGCCTTCATCAAGGCCGGCCAGGCCCTCTCCACCAGGCCTGACATCATCCCGCCGCTGCTGCTCGAAGAACTGGCCCAGCTGCAGGATCAGCTGCCGGGCTTCGAGAGTTCCCTGGCGATGGCGTGCATCGAAGAAGACCTCGGCGCCCCGGTGAACAGCCTGTTTCAGCAGCTGGACCGGGAGCCGATCTCAGCGGCCTCCCTGGGCCAGGTGCACCGGGGGGTGCTGCTCAGCGGTGAGGCCGTGGCGGTGAAGGTGCAGCGGCCGGGACTGCGCGAGCAGATCACCCTCGATCTCTACATCGTGCGCCAGATCGCCTCCTGGCTGAACAGAAATGTGCGCCTGATCCGCAGTGATCTGGTGGCCCTGATCGATGAGCTGGGCAAGCGGGTCTTCGAGGAGATGGACTATCTCAATGAAGCCAGCAACGCCGAGCACTTCGCGCGGCTGCATCAGCACAATCCCCGCATCGCCGTGCCGCGCATCTACCGCGAGGTCACCAGTCGGCGGGTGCTGACGATGGAGTGGATCGATGGGGTGAAACTCACCAACCTGGAGGCGGTGCGATCACTGGGGATCAACCCCGATGAAATGGTGCAGATCGGAGTGAACTGCAGTTTGCAGCAATTGCTGGAACATGGATTTTTCCATGCGGATCCCCACCCCGGCAATCTGCTGGCCCTGCCCGATGGCCGCCTGGCCTACCTCGATTTCGGCATGATGAGCGAGGTCAGCCGCGAGTCGAGAACGGGCCTGATTCAGGCTGTGGTGCATCTGGTGAATCGCAACTTCAGCTCGCTCTCGCGCGATTTTGTCAGCCTGGGATTCCTCGGGGAAGAGGTGAATCTCGAGCCGATCGTTCCGGCCTTCGAGAGTGTCTTCGGCCAGGCCCTGGAGATGGGCGTCAGCCGCATGGATTTCAAGGCCGTCACCGATGATCTCTCGGGGGTGATGTACCGCTTCCCCTTCCAGGTGCCGCCCTATTACGCCCTGATCATCCGCTCCCTGGTGACGCTGGAGGGCATTGCCCTGAGCGTGGACCCCGACTTCAAGATCCTTGGCGCCGCCTACCCCTACTTCGCCCGCCGGCTGATGGAGGATCCGGATCCGGCGCTGCGCAGCAGCCTGCGCGAGATGCTCTTCGATGGCGACGACTTCCGCTGGCAGCGGCTGGAGAACCTGATCAGCAGCGCCTCCCTGCAGGACCAGCTGGACCTGGAGGGGCTGCTGGATCAGGTGATCGATTTTCTCTTCTCCCCCAAGGGTGGCCTGCTGCGTCAGCAGCTCGTCGATGCCGTGGTGGACCAGGTGGATGCGATCGGCTGGCAGGCCTTCCGCCGGCTGGGCAGCCGCCTGCCGCGTCGCCTGCAACCGCCCGGCCTGCGCAGCCCCCGCCTGGAGAGCCCAGACGAGGCCCTGCTCAGCCTCGAGCCAGTGCAGCAACTGCTGACGATCCTGCGCGAACTGCCCGGCTTCGAGCCCCAGCTGCTGCTGCGACGCCTGCCACGACTGCTGGGGGAACCCGACCTGCGCCGCATGGGCGTACAGCTGGCCCAGGGCCTGGCCGAGCGCAGCGTGGTACGGCTGCTGCGCGATGTCCTGGTGGCTCCCGAGCTGCGCCAGGGCGCCCTTCTCAGCGCCACCGGCAGCTCTTAGAGTCGATTGATCACCAGGCTGCAGCTCTTGGCCCGTTCGCCCAAACTCCTGGCCGTCCTGCTGGGGCTTTCGCTGAGTGCGGTGACACCAGGGCTGCAGGCGCAGGCCGCCCAGCAGGTGGTGTTTGTGAGTGGGGCCTTCCGCCGCTCGATTCCGGTGGCCGACCTGGAACACCTGGCCCAGACAGGAGAGGCCCGTGGGCTGCTGGGTGATGTGATGCGCTTCAGCAATCAGGATCCGGCCTCGGTGTCGAAGCTGCTCAACCAGCAGCTGTCCCTGCCGCTGGTGCTCACGAGCCGGCTGCTCTCCACGCGGATCGGCGAAGCCCTGCTGCAGCGGCTGGCGACGATCTTCTCTCCTCTGCGGGCACCCCAGATGGGGGTCCAGGCCATCCGCGGCGCCCTGATCACGGGTCTGGCCAATGGCAACGGCAACCTCAGCGCCACCGGCTTCCTGCAGGCCTACCCAGCCCAGGAGCTGGCGGTCAACATTCCCGCCCTGCTGGGGGTGATGAGCAAGGCGAACTCGATCTCCGATCTGGTGCGCTTCTTCTCGGAATCACCGCTCGATGGCCTGCGTGGCGACAGTGCGGCTCCACCCGAGGCGGCGCCAACCCCTGAAGCACCTGTGACCACACCCTGAGGCTCCGTGCCAACGGCCCGCAGCCGCCTGGAACCGGCCGCGTAGATTCGAATCAGCCTGCCCCTTGCCGACGTGCCCCTGCTTTCAGCTCTTCGGCGACTGGGCCAGCAGCCCACGATGCAGGACTGGCCGGGGCTGATCGAGGCCTACCGGCGTTGGTTGCCGGTGAGCGAGTCCACACCGGTGATCACCCTGCGCGAAGGGGCCACGCCCCTGATCCCGGCGCCGGCGGTGTCGGCCCGGCTGGGACGCGGCATCAAGGTGTTCCTCAAATACGACGGCCTCAACCCCACCGGCAGCTTCAAGGACCGGGGGATGACGATGGCGGTGAGCAAGGCAAAGGAAGCTGGCGCCGAGGCGGTGATCTGCGCCAGCACCGGCAACACCAGCGCCGCGGCCGCCGCCTATGCCCGTCGCGGCGGCATGCGCGCCTTCGTGCTGATCCCTGACGGCTATGTGGCCCAGGGAAAACTGGCCCAGGCCCTGGTGTACGGGGCTGAGGTGCTGGCGGTGAAGGGGAACTTCGATCGGGCCCTGGCGATCGTGCGCGAGGTGGCCGACACCTACCCGGTCACGCTGGTGAATTCGCTCAACCCCTACCGCCTGCAGGGGCAGAAAACTGCTGCCTTCGAGGTGGTTGATGCCCTCGGAGACGCCCCCGACTGGCTCTGCATCCCCATGGGCAACGCCGGCAACATCAGTGCCTACTGGATGGGCTTTCAGGAGTACCGGCAGGCCGGCCACAGCCGGAAGCTGCCCCGGATGATGGGCTTCCAGGCCAGTGGTTCAGCCCCCCTGGTGCTGGGTCACACGGTGGAGCAACCGGACACCATCGCCACAGCGATCCGCATCGGCAATCCCGCCAACCGCGAGAAGGCCCTTGCCGTGCGTGAGCAGAGCGGCGGCAGCTTTCACGCCGTCACCGACCAGGACATCCTCGAGGCCTACCAGCTGCTGGGCCGGGAGGAAGGGGTGTTCTGCGAACCGGCCAGTGCCGCCTCTGTGGCGGGTCTGCTGCAGCAGGCGGAGCAGGTGCCCGCTGGCGCCACGGTGGTGTGCGTGCTCACGGGCAACGGCCTGAAGGATCCCAACACCGCCATCGACAACTGCGATGGGGCCTTCCATGCCGGTCTGGCCCCGGAAGTGGATGTGGTGGCCAAGGTGATGGGCTTCTAAGACCGCAACCTGAGCCAATCAGCCCATCAGCCCCATGCCGGAATCTCCGGTGTGGGGCTTTTTGCTGGGGTGTCACTGGGCAAAGCGTCCATGGGAAAAGTCGCCTCAAAGCGGGGAGAACCGGGGCCGAGCGGGCGCCCTTGAAACGCTGACGTTTTCCCCAGATCCGGGAAAGAGTGGAAAACTCTGATTTCGGTCATTTATGCGCGACGCTTTCCGCAGTCCTGATTGGAAAAACTTCAGTCGTGGACTGAGGTGGAAAAGTTTTCCACCTTTTCCCCAGCCCCTACGACTACGGATTGGATTTCTTCTTTTTTCAAATAATCCAAGACCAGTAAGAGGATTGGGGAAAGGGCAGGGGGAAACCGGTTCCAGCAGTCTTTGGCTCGTTGCGCTTCTGGCAGTGGTGTGGAAGCGTGGTGAGGCCCTTGGCGGGCTTGTTCTCTCTGGAGTTGTGTTGCGATGAAGCTGGTCTGCTCTCAGGCGGAACTGAGCGCCAGCCTTCAGCTGGTCAGCCGTGCCGTGGCTTCACGTCCCACCCACCCAGTGCTGGCCAATGTGCTGCTTACCGCCGATGCCGGTACGGGCCGGCTCAGCCTCACCGGCTTCGACCTCAGCCTCGGCATCCAGACCAACCTGCCGGCCTCCGTGGAGAGCAGTGGCACGATCACGCTGCCGTCACGCCTCTTCGGTGAGATCGTCTCTCGCCTGTCCAGCGACAGCCCGATCAGTCTCAGCTGCGAAGAAGGTCAGGAGCAGGTGGAACTCACCAGTCGCTCCGGCAGCTATCAGATGCGCGGGCTCTCCGCTGAGGATTTTCCCGACCTTCCTCTCGTTCAGACCGGAACACCGCTGCGCCTGCAACCGGAGGCCCTGGTGAAGGGGTTGCGGGCCACGCTGTTTGCCAGCAGCGGCGATGAGGCCAAACAGTTGCTCACCGGTGTGCACCTGGGCCTGGCGGATCAGCATCTGGAATGCGCCGCCACCGACGGGCACCGCCTCTCGGTGCTCCGCCTGGAGAAAGCCTTCTCCGGCGCGGAGGAGGGCAGTGAACCCTTTGCCGTGACGGTGCCGGCCCGCTCCCTGCGGGAGCTGGAGCGCTTGCTCTCCGCCTGCAGCAGTGACGATCCTGTGAGCCTCTACTGCGATCGAGGGCAGGTGGTGTTCCTCTGGGCCGATCAGGTGCTCACCAGCCGCAGCCTCGACGGCACCTACCCCAACTACCGCCAGCTGATTCCCGAGCGCTTCAGCCGCACCCTCGAGCTGGATCGCCGTGGCTTCGTCCAGGCACTCGAGCGGGTGGCGGTGCTGGCCGACCAGCACAACAATGTCGTCAAGCTCAGCAGCGATCCCGCCAGTGGTCAGCTGCACATCAGCGCCGACGCCCAGGATGTGGGCAGTGGTTCTGAAGACCTGCCGGCAGTGATCAGCGGTGATGCGATCGAAATCGCCTTCAATGTGCGCTACGTGCTCGATGGGCTCAAGGCGATGACCTCTGAGAGGGTGGAGTTGCGCTGCAACGCTCCCACCACCCCGGCGGTGCTCACCTCGGCGCAGGATCCCAGCTTCACCTACCTGGTGATGCCCGTTCAGATCCGCAGCTGAGACCTTGACCCTGCCCGAGCAACTGCTGCTCAGCGACCTGCTGAGGCGCCGGGTGCGTTGCCACCAGGGAATTGATCACGGCGCCGGTCTGCAGGGTTGGATGCATCCGCCGGTGCACCGCCTGCTGGGCTGGGTGAGCAAGCCTTCCGCCTTCGGCAGCCGCCGGCTGGTGTGGCGGCTCAACCAGCTGCGTGGCCTCAGCGACCAGGAGGCTCTGGTGCAGGGAGACCCCGCGGACACCGATCCCGCCACCCTGGAGCGCTTGCCCACCCTCTTCGATGCAGCTCTGCTGGGGGCCGACGGCCAGCTGCTGGGGGTGATCGCCGACGCCAGTGTGGAGATGCGCAGCGGCCGCATCGTCAGTTATCTGGTGGCCCGCAGCGATCCGCGCCTGCCCGGCAGCAGCCGATGGCTGCTCGCGCCGGAGCGCATCGTCGATCAGCAGCCTGGCCAGGTGATGACGGCGCTGCAGGGCCTCGATGATCTGCCCCTGGCCCGCGCCAGCGTGCGTCAGGAGCTGCTGCGGCGCTCCCGCCGTTGGAGGGAACAGTTCGATGAGGTGGGCGGTCGCTTCGAGGAGCGGCTGGAGGGCTGGCTGGAGGAGCCCCCCTGGCAGGAATCGCCCTGGCAGGAGCCAGAGCCCCTCGATGCCCGCGAAGACTGGGATGATCCGGAGGCCTGGGGCGAGCCCCGGCGCGAGGACCCGGCTGCGCCCCAGCGCCGGCCCGAGCCCAGGCGGACCCCGCCGCTGCATGGAGATCCGCTCGAGCCGGACGATCCCTGGATCTAAACACTCCCCCTCCCGGATCGGGGCCACGGGCTCGGCCACACTGGAGCCCTCCTGAGTCCCCGCTGTGGTTGCCACACCCTCCTTCCCGGTCGCCGAGGCCCTGCGCCAGGAGGGCCTCAGCCAGGCCGACTACGACGAGATCTGCCGCCGCCTCGGCCGCGCCCCCAACCGCGCCGAGCTGGGCATGTTCGGGGTGATGTGGTCGGAGCACTGCTGCTACCGCAACTCCCGGCCACTGCTCCAGGGCTTCCCCACCAGTGGGCCGCGCATCCTGGTGGGCCCCGGTGAGAACGCCGGTGTGGTGGACCTGGGCGAGGGCCAGCGCCTGGCCTTCAAGATCGAGAGCCACAACCACCCCTCGGCGGTGGAGCCGTTCCAGGGAGCAGCCACCGGCGTGGGCGGCATCCTGCGCGACATCTTCACCATGGGCGCCCGGCCGATCGCCCTGCTCAATGCCCTGCGCTTCGGTCCCCTCGACGACGAGCGCAACGTGGGCCTGATGGAGGGAGTGGTGGCCGGCATCGCCCATTACGGCAACTGCGTGGGCGTGCCCACCGTGGGTGGGGAGGTGGCGTTCGATCCCAGTTACTCCGGCAACCCGCTGGTGAATGCCATGGCCCTGGGACTGATGGAAACCGAGGAGATCGTCTGCTCCGGTGCCGTCGGTGTGGGCAATCCGGTGGTGTACGTGGGCAGCACCACCGGTCGCGATGGCATGGGTGGCGCCAGCTTCGCCTCGGCCGAGCTGAGTGCGGCCTCCCTCGATGACCGTCCGGCGGTGCAGGTGGGTGACCCCTTCCTGGAGAAGGGGCTGATCGAGGCCTGCCTCGAAGCGTTCCAGAGTGGCGATGTGCTTGCCGCCCAGGACATGGGGGCCGCCGGCCTCACCTGCAGCTGCTCGGAGATGGCCGCCAAGGGGGGGCTGGGTATTGAGCTGGATCTCGACCGCGTTCCCGCTCGGGAGAGCGGCATGAGCGCCTATGAATTTCTGCTCAGCGAGTCGCAGGAGCGGATGCTGTTCGTGGTCAGGCCGGGCTGCGAGGAGGTCCTGATGGCCCGTTTCCGTCGCTGGGGCCTCCAGGCCGCCGTGGTGGGTCGCGTCCTGGCCGACAACGTGGTGCGGGTGCTGCAGGGCGGAGTGGTGGCGGCGGAGGTGCCGGCCAGCGCCCTCGCCGATGACACCCCGATCAACCACCACGAGCTGATCAGCGAGCCCCCGGCCGCCATCTCGGCCCACTGGCGCTGGAGTGAGGCCGAACTGCCCGCGGCCAGCGCCAGTGGCCTCACGCCTGCGGCCGGTCCCCTGGTCGGCCAGCCGCTGGACTGGGGCGCCGTGCTGCTGCACCTGCTCGATGACCCCACCATCGCCAGCAAGCGCTGGGTCTATCGCCAGTACGACCACCAGGTGCAGGCCAACACGGTGATGCCCCCCGGTGGTGCCGATGCGGCCGTGGTGCGCCTGCGCCCCCAGCGGGGTGAGGGCGCCATGGGAACCGTCAGCCGTGGTGTCGCCGCCACCGTGGATTGCCCCAACCGCTGGGTGGCCCTGGATCCCGAACGGGGCGCGCTGGCGGCGGTGGCCGAAGCCGCCCGCAACCTCAGCTGCGTCGGGGCTGAACCCCTGGCGGTCACCGACAACCTCAACTTCCCCTCCCCGGAAACTTCCACCGGCTACTGGCAGCTGGCCATGGCCTGCCGTGGCCTCTCGCAGGCCTGCCTGGCCCTGGAGACCCCCGTCACCGGTGGCAATGTCTCCCTGTACAACGAAACCCGGCGGCCTGACGGCGGCCTGCAGCCGATCCACCCCACTCCGGTGGTGGGGATGGTGGGGCTTGTGCATGACCTTGACCACGTCACCGGCCTGGGCTGGCGGGCCCCGGGCGATCAGATCTGGCTGCTGGGGGTGCCCCTGGCCGCCAGCGACGGCGATGACCGCCTGGGCCTGGCGGCCTCCAGCTATCTGGAGAGCGTCCATGGCCTGGCCACGGGCCGGCCTCCGCTCACCGACCTGAAGCTGGAGCGGGCGGTGCAAAGCCTGCTGCGCCAGGCGATCACGGCGGGTCTGGTGGCCTCGGCCCACGATCTCAGCGATGGGGGCCTGCTGGTGGCGGCCGCTGAGTGCTGCATCGCCTCCGGCCTCGGCGCTGCCCTTGATCTTGACGCTGCTGGGGGGCGCCTGGATCGTCTGCTCTTCGCCGAAGGGGGCGCCAGGGTGCTGGTGTCGCTCAAGCCCGCCCAGGAGCAGGCCTGGCGGCAGCTGCTGGCGGCGCAGCCGCCGCTGGCTTCCGAGCTGCTGGCCACACCGATCGGCCGGGTGGCCGGTGCCGATGCAGCCCTGAGCTGCGTGCACAACGGCACCGCTCTGCTGGCCGTTGGGGTGGAAGAGCTGCGGGCGAGCTACGAGAATGCCCTGCCGCGCCGACTGGCCGCGGCCGGCTGAGGCACAATGCAAAGGTAAAAGAAAGGTGAACGGGCCTGTGGCAAGTGCGCACCCCACGCCGGAACGGCCCGACCGGATGGAGGAGGCCTGTGGGGTCTTCGCCGTCTACGCCCCTGGCCAGCAGGTGGCCAACCTCACCTACTTCGGTCTCTACGCCCTGCAGCATCGCGGCCAGGAATCGGCGGGGATCGCCGTGTTCAACGGCGACAAGGTGCGCCTGCACAAGGACATGGGCCTGGTGAGCCAGGTCTTTGATCAGGACGTGCTGGAGCGCATGCCCGGTGATCTGGCCGTGGGCCACAACCGCTATTCCACCACCGGCAGCAGCCGGGTCTGCAACGCCCAGCCGGTGGTGCTGATGACCCGCCTCGGCCCCTTCGCCCTCGCCCATAACGGCAACCTGGTGAACGTCGAGGACCTGCGCCTGTCGGTGCAGGCCAGTGAGATCCAGTTCACCTCCACCACCGATTCCGAGCTGATCGCCTTTGCCCTGCAGCACGCCGTTGATGGCGGGCTGGGCTGGGAGGAGGCGATCCGCGATGCGGCCGGCCGTTGCCGCGGAGCCTTCAGCCTGGCGATCGGCACCCCCGCTGGACTGTTCGCCCTGCGCGATGGCCACGGGGTGCGGCCCCTGGTGTTCGGCCACATCGGCGACAAGCACCAGGGGCAGTGGGTGGTGAGCAGCGAAACCTGCGGACTTGACATCATCGGTGCCGCCTACGACGGTGACGTGGGTCCTGGTGAACTGATCCGCTTCAGTGCCGGAGATCCGCTGCCGGCCCGCCAGCGCTGGTGTGAGGAGCCCACCAAGCTCTGCATCTTCGAGATGATCTACTTCGCCCGGCCCGACAGCCGCTTCTTCGGCGAATCCCTCTACAGCTATCGCCACCGCATCGGTGAGGTGCTGGCGCGGGAAACGGCGGTGGAAGCCGACATCGTCATCGGCGTGCCCGACTCCGGGATTCCCGCCGCCATCGGTTTCTCCAAGGCCAGCGGCATTCCCTTCGCCGATGGACTGATCAAGAACCGCTACGTGGGCCGCACCTTCATCCAACCGACCCAGGCGATGCGGGAGGCGGGGATCCGCGTCAAGCTCAACCCCCTTCCCGATGTGCTCTCCGGCAAGCGGGTGCTGGTGATCGATGATTCGATCGTGCGCGGCACCACCAGCCGCAAGCTGGTGCAGGCGCTGCGCGAAGCCGGTGCCACCGAGGTGCACATGCGCATCAGCTCGCCGCCGGTCACCCACCCCTGCTTCTACGGCATCGACACCGACAACCAGGATCAACTGATCGCTGCGCGCTTCAACCTCCAGGAGATCACCGATCACCTCCAGGTGGATTCCCTCGCCTACCTCAGTCAGGAGGGCATGCTCGAGGCCGCCCACGACAACGCCTCACATTTCTGCACCGCCTGCTTCGATGGCAACTACCCGATTGAGATGGACGATTCGGTGCGTTCCAGCAAGTTGATGCTGGAGCCCACCGGCCTGGCCGCCCGGGTCTGAGCTGGGTTGCTCAGCTGAGCACCTCAGCTGAGCAAAGGCACCAGTTCCAGCACGGTTTCACTGGCGGAGCAGGGCCAGGATGGCTCATCCGCGCCCTGCTCGGCTGTGCTGAGTGGCAGGTCGGCCACCGCCAGCCGCAGGCTTCGGCCTGTGGAGAACCTCAGCGCCATGATCGCGGCGCTGCCAGCCTGCAGATCCACCAATTCGTCTTCCCGCTGGCGGAAGCGCAGGCCGATCTGACCCAGGTCGCCCCGTTCGCAGCGGCGCAGGCTCTCCACCTCCAGCCGCTTGAGCTGGCTGTGGCGGCTGACCAGCAGCACATCGGTCCCGGGGTCGACGCAGGCCGCCCCCACCACGCGTTCGCCCGGCAGCAGGCGCAGCAGCATCGGGCCCTGGGCGGCCTTGCCCATCAGCGGCAGGGTCTCATCAGTCACCGCCAGCCTGAGCAGGCGGCCGGTGCTGCTGGCGACCACCAGGTCCTGACCGTCCCTGCAGGGCACGACCCGTCGCAGCTGCACGCCGTCCTTGAGCTTCAGCACGGTGGCGGCCCGGCCGGAGAGCTCGCTGAAGGTCTCGATCGGCAGCCGTTTGAAGCGGCCGTCGCTGCTGAGCAGACCCAGGGTGCCCGTGGAGTGCTGCGGCAGGGGCAGCACCTCCACGATCGGATCACCCTGCAGACTCTCGGGCAGAAATTTCTCCAGGGACCCGGGCTGCTGGGCTGCGAATTCCCAGCGCAGCATGGCCACCCGGCCACTGGCGCTGAAGGCCAGCAGCGAGGGCTTCTCGGCCACCGGCAGGATCAGGCGCGCCGGCGCTGGATGCTCCCCCAGCTCCGCCGCTGCATCGAGGTGCAGCCGGCCCAGCACCTGGGGTGCCACGATCCGCACCACCCCATCGGCCTGAATCAGCAGCCGTCCATCCCCGGGCAGAGCCTCAAGGGCCTGTTGGCGTTGCAATTCGGTGTTCGGCCGCACCGCTGCCGCCCGTTGGGCCACCAGGTCGTCGCCGCCGGCCACGAGCCGGGTGCGGCGGGGGGTGGAGAAGCGTTTTTTGAGGGCCCTGAACTCGGCCACCATGGCGTCGAGCAGGGCCGGCCGATCGTCGAGCAGGTGGCGCAGCCGCTCCCGCTCCGCCACCAGCTCCCCCGATTCCTTGCGCAGCCCGTCCTGCTCCAGGCTGGTGAGCCGGCGCAGGGGCATCGCCAGCACGGCATCGGCCTGCCGTTCGCTCAGGTCGAAATGCACCTGCAGACTGGCTCTGGCGCTGGCGGCGTCGCTGGCGGCCTGGATCCGCTCGATCACGTCCGGCAGAGCATCGAGGGCGCGGATCAGGCCTTCCACCACCTCCAGCCGGTCTTCGGTGCGCCGCAGGGCATGGCTGGTGCGGCGGATCAGGGTGTGCTCCCGATACTCCAGGAAGTGGTTGAGCATCTGGCGCAGGCTGAGCTGCTGGGGCTGGCCGTTCACCAGGGCCAGCAGGATCGCGCCGAAATTGCTCTGCAGGGAGGTGCGCCGCTGCAGGTCGCTGAGCACCTTGCTGGCTTCGGCGTCGCGACGCAGCTCGATCACCACCCGCATTCCTTCCCGGTCGCTCTCGTCGCGGATGTCGGCGATGCCGCCGATCTTGCCGTCGTTCACCTGGTCGGCCAGCTTCTCGATCCAGCCGGCCTTGCTCAGTTGATAGGGCAACTCGGTGACCACCACGGCGCTGCGCCGATGTCGGCCCTTGCCGGGCTGCACTTCCTCGATGTGGGCGATGCCACGCATGGGGATGCTGCCGCGCCCCTGCAGGTAGGTGTCGCGCACACCGCTGCCCACCAGCACCTCGCCGCCGGTGGGGAAATCAGGCCCGGGCACCAGTTCCAGCAGTTTCTCGTCGGGCAGCTCCGGTTTGCGGATCAGGGCGATCAGGGCCTCCACCACCTCCCCCAGGTTGTGGGGGGGAATGCTGGTGGCCATGCCCACGGCGATGCCTGAGCAGCCGTTGAGCAGCAGGAACGGCAGCTGGGCTGGCAGCACGGTGGGCTCCTGCTGGGAGCCGTCGAAGTTGGAGGTGAAATCGACCGTTTCGTTGCCGATCTCATCCAGCAGCGCCTGGTGGGCAATCGGTGCCAGCCGGGTTTCCGTGTAGCGCATGGCGGCCGGTGGGTCGTCATCGACCGAGCCGAAGTTGCCGTGGCCATCCAGCAGCGGATGGCGACTGGCGAAGGTCTGCACCTGGCGCACCAGGGCGTCATAGACCGCCTGGTCGCCATGGGGGTGGTATTTGCCGAGCACATCGCCCACCACCCGGGCGCATTTGCGGTAAGGGCGATCTGGGGTCAGCCCCAGTTCATGCATGGCGAACAGGATGCGGCGCTGCACGGGCTTGAGGCCATCGCGCACATCCGGCAGGGCGCGGCCCACGATCACGCTCATGGCGTACTCGAGGTACGAACGCTGCATCTCCTGATGCAGGGCGATGGGCTGAACGCGCTCCTCGGCCATCCGGTTCTGAGGTCTGAGGGCGGAAGGCGCTCAGCCTACAGATCCCGTCTGGTGGGACCCATTCCTAGCGCTGGATCTCAGCGCCGGCTTCACTCCTCGCCGGAGTCTTCGCCCTCGCTTGTGCCGGTGGCATTGGCATTGGCCCGGTCGGTGGCGGCTTTGATCGCCGGGTTCTCGAGCAGCAGGCGGGCGCTGCTGCGCAGCTTCGGACCCCAGAGCTGTTCCTTCTGGTAGGCCTCCAGGACGTAGTTGGGTTCGATGGCCAGGGCCTCACTGGCCATGTCCAGGGCTTCCTGCTGATCACCCGGCCGGGTACTCAGGGCCGTGGCCAGGGCGAGCATCGGTTCGGCGGCCTTGGGGTTGATCTCCAGGGCCCGGCGCCAGCGCCGGATGGCATCGTCGTTGCGGCCGAGCTCGAACAGCACCAGCCCCTGGTTGTTGATCGCCTCCCAGAAATCCTTGCGCAGGCCCGAAGCCCGCTCAAAGGACCCCAGGGCCGTCTGGGGATTGTTGAGCAGCAGGTGGGCATTGCCCAGGTCGAAATGGGCGCCGGCATTCTTGCCGTCGAATTTCAGCCCGGTTTCCAGCAGACCCACCGCCTCTCCGGGTTGGCCATCGCGCAGGGCCAGGGAGCCTTCGGCGAACCAGATGCCGGGGTTGCGCGGATCGAGCTGCTTGGCCCGCGCCAGAGACTGAGAGGCGTCCTTGATCTGATTGCTGCGCAGCTGCGCTTCCGCCAGCAGCACCCAGCCGCGGGGATCGTTGGGCAGCAGCTGCACCGTCAGACCCGCCAGCCGGGCCGCATCATCGGCCTGACCCAGCCGCAGCAGGCGGGTGGCCGCCTGGGCGATGCCCAATCCAGCCGCCTCCAGTTCCTCGCTTCTGGGCACATACACGTAGGGCACCAGAGCCTGTGCCGAAGCGGCCGGGCCGATCGCCAGGGCCAGAGCCAGAGGAGCCGTCGCCAGACATTTCAACCAGCGCGGAGCCATGCCAGGGTCTCGATCCATGGCTCAGCCTAAAGGTCCACTTCTGGGGTACTGGGCCGGGCCGACCGCAGATTGCGCCGCCACATCCAGGGTTTGATCCGGCGCAGGGCTGATCCCCGCAGCCGCTCATCCCAATCGGCATCACTCCAGCCGAGGGCTTCGTCGGCCTGCAGGTTCAGCAGCCAGTCCCTGGGTTGCAGGTCGGGATCCTCCGAGCTGGGCAAGGGTTGCTGGTTCCAGGGACAGACGTCCTGGCAGATGTCGCAGCCCGCCACCCAGGGACCCATGGCCTCCGCCATGGCGGCCGGAAGGGTCTCGTCCCGGTTCTCAATCGTGTGATACGCGAGGCAGCGATTGGCATCCACCACAAACGGTTCGCTGATGGCGCCGGTGGGGCAGGCATCGAGGCAGCGGCTGCAGCGGCCGCAGAGGGGTTCAGAGGGAGCGTCGCCGGGGAGATCGGCGGTGGTGAGCAAATGGCCGATCAGCATCCACGACCCCCGGCGGGGGTGGATGAGGTTGCCGTTCTTGCCGATCCAGCCCAGACCCGCCTGCTCGGCCCAGGCCTTGTCCAGCAGGGGTGCGCTGTCCACGCAGGCCCGCCAGCCCACGCCGGGACACTGGCCCTCCAGCCAGCGCCCCAGTCGGCGCAGGCGCCCATCGATCACCCGGTGATAGTCCCTGCCCCAGCCGTAGCGGGCGACAGCCAGGCTGCCGGGCGCTCGCGTGCTGGCCACGTGATAGTTCAGTCCCACCGCCAGCAGGCTGCGCACGCCCGGCAGCAGGCTGCTGATCTGGCGGCGGCGGGGATCGGCCATCCAGGCCATGCCCGCCTGGTGACCGGCCTCCAGCCAGCGTTCCAGGGCCGCATGGCGCAGGGGCATCCGTCCATCGCCCGGCAGGGTGGCCAGGCCCACCGGCTCGAATCCCAGCGACCTGGCCTGGTCCTTGAGCGCCATCGCCAGTTCCAGCCGCCGAGGCTCAGGGCCGGCAGACGATTTTGGCTGTGGGGGATGGCCTGATCTCACCCGTAGAGTTACCTCGCTTGATCGCCATCCTGCTTTGACTCCTGCGTCCACCGGCCGTCTCGGCTACCTGTTGCGCTGGCTCGGCCTCACCCTCGTTGTGCTGCTGGGGCTGCAGCTGGCAGCGGTGGCCTCGGCCTGGAGCTGGCAGGAGGAAGCGTTTCGTCAGATGGTGATCGAGCGCCTGATCACCCAGTCGCCCATGGCCCTGGTGGGCCTGCTGCTGGCGCTGTTCGGTTCCCGCCTCGATCAGACCGAGGCCCGCACTCCCCTGCGCTGGCTGGTGGCGGCCCTGGCGGCCCTGCTGGCCATTGGCCTGGCGGTCTCGGTGCCGGTGGCCATCAGTGGCGATGGCGCGCTGACCGCCAAGACCGAGCAGACCCTCACCGCCCAGCGCAGCCAGCTGGAGATGGCCAGGCAGCAGAGCCAGAACCCCCAGGTGCTGGAGCAGCTGGTGCGCCAGGCCGAGCAGTCGGGGCAGGTGCCGCCCCAGGCCACCCAGGAGCAGAAGCAGCAGGCGGCCCGTGGCTTCATCGACCGCCAGTTGCAACAGATGGAGCAGCAGGTTCAAGAAGCGGAGCGGGCCCAGGGCATGGCGGTCAATCAGCGCCGCTTCGCCGGCACCGGCTCGGCCGCTGTGCTGGCCGTGGCCTTCACCCTGCTGACCCTGGCCGCGTTGCTCTGAAAGTCATCGGAACCGCCCCGCCTGCTGCTGGACCCCCAGGCGGCTGGCTAGGTTGCTCTGAACAATCCGAACACCGGACAACCGAGACCATCCTTGGTGCAGTCGACCCCCAGACCTGATCAACCCCTGGGGAAGCGCTTGCAGCAGGACCTCAAGAATGATCTGATCGCCGGTCTGCTGGTGGTCATTCCCCTGGCTACCACCATCTGGTTGGCCACCACGGTGAGCCGCTTCGTGCTGGCTTTTCTCACCTCGATTCCCAAGCAGTTCAATCCCTTCAACACCCTCAATCCACTCCTTCAGGAGTTGATCAACCTGGGGGTGGGGTTGCTGGTTCCCCTGCTGGGAATCCTGCTGATCGGCCTGATGGCCCGCAACATCGTCGGGCGCTGGCTGCTGGATTTCGGCGAGGGGACTCTCCAGCGCATTCCCCTGGCGGGCTCGGTCTACAAGACCCTCAAGCAACTGCTGGAAACCGTGTTCCGTGACAACTCCACCCGCTTCCGCCGGGTGGTGCTGGTGGAATATCCCCGCAAAGGTCTGTTCGCCCTTGGCTTCGTCACCGGGGTTCTGGGCAATGCGATGCAGGGGGGCTTTGATCAGCCGATGCTGAGTGTGTTCATTCCCACGGCTCCCAACCCCACCACCGGCTGGTACGCCGTGGTGCCGGAAACCGCGGTCCGTGATCTGGACCTTTCGGTGGAGGATGCCTTCCGCACGATCATCTCCGCGGGGATCGTCAGCCCTGATGATGAGCGTGAAACTCCGGCCAGCCGCAGTTTTTCCAGCTTGCTGGCCCAGCTGCGCGCTCCCGTCTTCTCCTCCGTTCCGCCCAACAAGTCCTGATCCGCGGCCTGCCACCCTCGCCCCACCTGATGTCGAGTCGATCCGTCTCCCGAGAACTGGCCCTGCTGATGCTGGGCCAGGTCAATGACCGCGTGCCACCGGCTGATCTGCCGCTTGAGAGCCTGCTGCAGCAGGCCCTCTCCAGCCTGGCTCAGCATGCGCGCGAGGCCCTCGACAACTCCGAGCTCGATCTGCAGCAGGCGCAGCAGCACCTGCTGGAGAGCGAACTGATCGATGGGGCTGAGCAGATGCCACGGGTGCGGGATCTGCTGCAGCGGGGTCTCACCCATGCCGAGCAGGCCCTCAACCGGCTTTCAGCCAGCCTGGAGTTGCCGCGCCTGTTGATGCTCGCCGATCAGAGCGAGATCCGTGAGGGGGCGATCGCCCGGACCCGCGCTGTGCTGCAGGAGCGCGATGTACTGGATTCCCGCCTTGATGGGGTGATGGAGGGCTGGCGCCTCGGCCGCTTGCCCCGCATCGACCGCGACATCCTGCGGCTGGCGGCTGTTGACCTGCACACGTTTGGAACCCCTGCTCCGGTGGCCTGCAACGAAGCCGTGGAGCTGGCCAACCGCTACAGCGACGAACAGGGCCGCCGGATGATCAACGGCATCCTGCGCCGCCTCACCACCTCCGTCTCCTGAGCCACCATGGTCTTCGACTGGTTCCGGCGGCGCACGACCAGCAGCGAGCCGGCGGCTGAACCGGCCCCGGCGCCAGAGGCGCCAACACAACCTTCAGCTGAGCCCCCTGCTCCGGCCGCGCCAGCCGCTGAGCCCGCACCCCAGCCGGCCGCCGAGTCCTCCGCTCCCGCTGTGGATCAAGGCGCGCTGGAGTGGGCCCGCCAGGCCTATGCCCGCCTCAAGGCGGAGCAGGAGCGCAGCCAGCAGGCCGCTGAACCGACGCCGGAACCTGTTGCGAGCGAGGTGCCTCCACCGGAACCCTCTGTTGCTGCAGAGCCGGAGACATCCCCGCAGCAGCCTCCAGAGCCGGAGGCGCCCCGCCTCGCCGGTCCCTCTCTGTTGGAGCTGGCGGCGGCCAGTCGGGCCGAGCGCCAGCAGACCGTGGTGGCGCCCAGCACGGCTCCCCCCGCCGAGGAGGCGAGCCCCCAGCTGGGCTCCTTCGATGCCGACTTCACCTGGTCCGCCGAGGTGCTCGCGGCCCAGGGCCGGAGCGTTGATCAGGTGTCGCTTGAGGAGATCGACTGGCTCAGTCGCCTGCGCCGCGGCATGGAGAAGACCCGCCGCGGCCTGGTCACCCAGCTGCTCGACAATCTGGGCGACGATCCCCTCACCCCTGAGGTGCTCGACGATCTCGAAACCAGCCTGCTGCGCGCCGATGTGGGCGTGCAGGCCACCGACCATGTGCTCGAAGCCCTGCGCCGGCGCCTGAACGAAGAGGTGGTGGAGCCGGCGGAAGGCCTTCGCTTCCTCAAGGAGCAGCTGCGCGGTTTGCTGGACACACCGATCACGGCCAGCGGCGAGCCGCTGCTGGCTCCCCGGCGGGATCGGCTCAACGTCTGGCTGCTGGTGGGGGTGAATGGAGTGGGCAAGACCACCACCCTGGGCAAGCTGGCCAATCTGGCGGTGCGCAGCGGCTACAGCTGCCTGATCGCCGCCGCCGACACCTTCCGCGCCGCCGCCGTCCAGCAGGTCAGTGTCTGGGGCGAGCGCAGCGGTGTGCCGGTGATCGCCAACCCCAGCGCCAATGCCGATCCGGCTGCCGTTGTCTACGACGCCATCGGCGCGGCCCGCTCCAAGGGCACCGAGCTGGTGCTGGTGGACACCGCCGGCCGGCTGCAGACCAAGCACAACCTGATGGAGGAGCTGAGCAAGGTGCGGCGCATCATCGACAAGCTGGCCCCGGAGGCGGCGGTGGAATCGCTGCTGGTGCTCGACGCCAGCCAGGGGCAGAACGGTCTGCGCCAGGCGATGGCCTTCGCCAGTGCCGCCGGTCTGACCGGTGTGGTGCTCACCAAGCTCGATGGCAGTGCCCGGGGGGGCGTGGCCCTGGCGGTGGCCTCCGAAGCCGGGCTGCCCATTCGTTTCATCGGCGCCGGCGAGGGCATCCGCGACCTGCGGCCCTTCAACAGCTTTGAGTTCGTCGAGGCGCTGCTCTCCAGCTGAGCGGACGGCCGGAGGGAATCCTGCTACCGTTCGGCCCCTGCAGCCGCCTGTTTCGAGCCGCAGGCCGCCAGCTCGCGTGCCCCTGCCACCGCCCCGGCCCCATCAGGTCCTCACGGCATCGGCTTCCCTGCGGCAACTGCTCGACAGCCTCAGCCGGGAGCAGCGGCGCAACCAGGAGTTGCTGGCCTCCCTGGGCTTCGCCCTGCGCAGCTTCACCAACCTGAACCGCTTTCTGGAGCTGGTTCCCCTGGTCTCCTCCCGGCTGGTGGGCGCTGAGGCCAGCTTGCTGGTGGTCTTCCACCCCGATGGCCGCCTCTGGCTGGAGCACACCCAGGCCAGCCCCGCGGCCCGCAGCGCTGAACTGGTGCGGCTGCTGGCGGAGCTGGATCTGCCCGCCGGTCTGGTTGAGGAGGAGGAGGTCTCCCGGCTGGATCTGCAGGTGCGCCGGCTGCTGGGGGAGGCGGAGCTGTTTGGCACCTCCGTGGTGGCCCGCAACCGGGCGCGTGGACGCCTCTATGTCTTTGGCAGCAGCGAAGGGCTGAGCTGGAGCGATGTCCACCGCCGCCACGTGCAGCTGGTGGCCGACCTCACGGGGGTGGCGATCGAAACCGAGCAGCTGCAGGACGACCGCCGCCGCCATGAACGCCTCGATCGCCAGCTCAACACCGGCGCTGAGATCCAGGCCCAGCTGCTGCCCGATCAGTGTCCGGTGATCGAGGGGGTGGAGCTGGCCGCCCGCTGCCGACCGGCCTTTGAGGTGGGGGGCGACTACTACGACTTCATTCCGACCCGGCCCCAACTCACGGGTCGTCGCCGCGAAACCTCCCGCTGGGCCCTGGTGATGGGTGATGTCATGGGCAAGGGGGTGCCCGCCGGTCTGCTGATGACCCTGTTGAGGGGGATGCTGCGGGCCGAGGTGCTCAGCGGCCATGCTCCCGACCGGATCCTGCACGACCTCAACGAACTGGCCCAGGAGGACCTGGCCCAGTCGCACCGTTTCGTCACCCTGTTCTATTCCGACTTCGACCCCCGCAGCCGCCTGCTGCGCTACGCCAACGCCGCTCACAATCCACCCCTGCTCTGGCGGCATCAGGGCCATGGGGTGGAGCGGCTCGATGCCCCAGGACTGCTGATCGGCCTGCAACCGCAGGCCGACTACGGCTGTGAACGGGTGCTGCTGGAGCCCGGAGATGTGGTGCTCTACTACACCGATGGGGTCAGTGAAGCGCTCGGCCTCAGCGGTGACCGCTTCGAGGAGGAGCGCCTGCAGCGGCACCTCGCCGAAGCCTGCCGGGCCGGCAAGGGCGCCCAGGCTGTGCTCGATACTCTCTTCGAGCGCCTCGACCGCTTCGTGGGCGCTGACCGCCAGCTCAGTGACGATGCCTCGATGGTGGTGCTGAAGGTGCGCGAGGAGGTGATGCTCCCCTCCCTGCCCGGCTGAGGGCGGCCCCGCCCAAGGCGCCCCGGCAGGGAATCCCCCAGGCTCGGATGCGAAGCTGACCCTTCGCGGCATGGTTCGGCTTCGATGGCGGCACAGGCTTCCCAACCGGCGCGATGGAGTGACCGTTTCGAGGAAGGGCTCCACCCGGCGATCGAGCGCTTCAATGCTTCGATCGGCTTCGACATCACCCTGCTGCAGCAGGATCTCGATGCCTCCATCGCCCACGCCCGCATGCTCGGCCGTTGCGGGGTGATCAGCGTTGCCGAGGCCGACCAGCTGATCGCAGCCCTCGAAACGGTGCGCACCGAGGCGGCCGAGGGCCACTTCCGCCCTGGCCTTGAAGACGAAGACGTTCACTTCGCGGTGGAGCACCGCCTGATCGCCCTGATCGGGCCCCTGGGCAAGAAGCTGCACACCGGCCGCAGCCGCAACGACCAGGTCGGCACTGATCTGCGCCTCTGGCTGCGCCAGGCGATCGATGGCCTCGATGCCGGTCTGCGCCGCTTCCAGCAGGCCCTGCTCGACCAGGCGGACAGCCACCTGCACACCCTCATTCCCGGCTACACGCACCTGCAGCGGGCCCAGCCCCTCTCCCTGGCCCACCACCTGCTGGCCTATGTGGAGATGGCTGAACGCGACCGCCAGCGCCTGGCGGATGTGCGCGGCCGGGTGAACATCTCGCCCCTGGGGGCAGCGGCCCTGGCCGGTACGCCGGTGCCGATCGACCGGCGCCTGACGGCCAATGACCTGGGCTTCGAGGCGATCTATGCCAACAGCCTCGATGCCGTCAGCGACCGCGACTTCGCCGTGGAGTTCAGCGCCGCCGCCAGCTTGATCCTGGTGCACCTCAGTCGCCTCTCGGAGGAGGTGATCCTCTGGGCCAGCGAGGAGTTCGGCTTTGTGCGCCTCACCGACCGCTGCGCCACCGGCAGCAGCTTGATGCCCCAGAAAAAGAACCCCGATGTGCCTGAGCTGGTGCGCGGCAAGGCCGGCCGGGTGTTCGGCCACCTGATGGGCCTGCTGACGATGATCAAGGGGCTTCCCCTGGCCTACAACAAGGATTTCCAGGAGGACAAGGAGGCCCTGTTCGATGTGGTGCGCACCACCGCGGATTGCCTCGAAGCGATGGCGATCCTGCTGGAGGAGGGCATCCGCTTCCGGCCTGAGCGGCTGGAGCAGGCCGTGGCGGCTGATTTCTCCAATGCGACCGATGTGGCCGACTACCTGGTGGCCCGGGGGGTGCCCTTCCGCGAGGCCTATCAACTGGTGGGCGGCCTGGTGAAAACCTGCCTCAGCGAGGGGCTGCTGCTCAAGGATCTGCCCCTGGAGCGCTGGCGGGAACTCCATCCCGCCTTCGAAGCCGACATCCATGCCGCCATCGAGCCGCGGCAGGTGGTGGCCGCCCGGCGCAGTGAGGGGGGCACGGGCTTTGAGCGGGTGGCCGAGCAGCTCCAGCGCTGCCGAGAGCGCCTCGGACCGCAGCCGGAACCCCAGGCCCCAGCCCCCTAGAGGCCCCGCTGCTCCAGCTCCAGGGCCGCGGCCTCCAGCACCTCGGGCCCGGCGCTGCGCTCCCCCGCCCGCTCCCCCAGCCGGCGGCGCCAGTGCCGGGCCCCCGGCACCCCCTCCACCAGGTGCACCAGGTGGCGGGCGATCGGCCAGAGCCGTCCGCCGGCCCCGCACCAGCGGCTGGCATGGGGGATCAGACCCCGCACCACCGCTGAGGCCGAGGCCAGAGGCCGCCCATGGCAGCCGAACAGCTCCTGGTCGACCGTGGCCCAGCGCAGGGGATGCTCGTAGGCGGCGCGACCCACCATCACCCCATCCACCTGCGTGAGGTGCTCCTGGCAGGTTTCCAGGTTGAGCAGGCCGCCATTGATCTCGACCGTCAGCTGGGGCCGGTCCCGTTTGAGCTGATGCACCAGGTCGTGGCGCAGGGGCGGAATCGTGCGGTTCTGCTTCGGATCCAGGCCGTGGAGCCAGGCCTTGCGGGCATGCACGCTGAAACGGCTGGCCCCGGCGCCGGCCACGGTGTCCACGAAGGCCAGCAGCAGCTCGTAGCTGTCCTGATCATCGATGCCGATGCGGTGCTTGACCGTTACCGGCAGGGGAGCGGCGCTGGCCATCGCCTCCACGCAGCGGGCCACCTGATCCGGGTCCGCCATCAGGCAGGCCCCGAAGCGTCCCTGCTGCACCTTGGGGCTGGGGCAGCCCACGTTGAGGTTGATCTCGTCATAGCCCCAGGCGGCCGCCAGCTGGGCCGATTCCGCCAGCAGCGCCGGATCGTCGCCCCCCAGCTGCAGGGCCAGGGGGTGCTCCTGGGGATCGAAGTCCAGCAGGGTGTCGCGGCGGCCGTGGTGCAGGGCCTGGGCCACCACCATCTCGGTGTAGAGCAGGGCGCGACGACTGATCTGCCGCATCAGCACGCGGAAGTGCCGATCGGTGCAATCCATCATCGGCGCCACACTGAAGCGGTAGGCCCCGGCAACGGGCGTCGTCGCGTTCTCTCCCTGCCCCATCCGCCCATGCTGCCTGTCGACTGGTCCCTGGTGGTCGCCGGGGGCGGACCCGCCGGCTACATGGCGGCCATCACCGCCGCGGAGCAGGGGCTGGCGGGGGTGCTGCTGCTGGAGGCCACGCCCCAGCCGCTGGGCAAGGTGCTGATCAGCGGCGGCGGGCGCTGCAACGTCACCCATGCCTGCTGGGATCCCCTGGCCCTGGTGGGCCACTACCCCCGGGGCTCGCGGGCCCTGCGTGGACCGTTCAGCCGCTTCGCCACCGGCGACTGTCTGGCCTGGTTCGCCGAGCGGGGGCTGGAGCTGGTGGAGGAGCCCGATGGCCGCCTCTTTCCCCGCAGCAACCGCGCCAGCAGCGTGGTGGCCGTGCTGGAGGCCGCCGCCGCCGCCGCCGGGGTGATCGTCTGGAGGGGGGCCTCCCTGCGCCAGGTGGATGTGCGCGCGGGGGGTGGCTTCCAGCTGACGCTGCGGCTGGCGGCGGGGCTGGCCCCCGGGGCTTCCAGCCCCGTTGGCGCCGATCGCCTGCTGTTGGCCACCGGCGGCCATCCCAGTGGTCGCCAGCTGGCGGGCCAGCTGGGCCATGGCGTGGTGGCGCCGGTGCCTTCCCTGTTCACCCTGGCCCTGGAGGCCAATCCCCTGGCGGCCCTGCGCGGGGTGGTGATGGATCCGGTGGGACTGGAGTTGCGCCTGCCCTGCGGGCGCTTTCGCGAGCGCGGGGTGCTGCTGATCACCGGCTGGGGGGTGAGTGGTCCGGCCACCCTGAGGCTCACCGCCTTTGCGGCCCGGGCGCTGAAGGAGTGCGGGTACCGCGGTGAGCTGCGCCTCGACTGGAGCGGCGGCAGCAGCGCCGAGGAGCTCAGTCAGCTCTTTTCGGCCGCCCGCAATGGGCAGGCCCGCCGCCAGTTGCTCAATGCCCGCCCCTGGCCGGAGCTCAGCCGCCGCCTCTGGATCCACCTGCTGGAGCGCCATGGGGTGGCCCCCGACCAGCGCTGGGCCGACCTGCGCCGGCGCGACGAGGACAGGCTGGTGGCTGCCCTGCGCTCCAGCTCCTACGCGGTGGGTGGTCGCGGCCCCTTCGGCGAGGAATTCGTCACGGCCGGCGGCGTGCGTCTGGGGGAGGTGAACCTGGCCACGATGGAGAGCCGCAAGCAGCCGGGCCTCTATTTCGCCGGTGAGCTGCTGGATGTGGACGGGGTCACCGGCGGCTTCAACTTCCAGCACTGCTGGACCAGCGGCTGGCTGGCCGGCGGCGCCATCGCAGAGGCCGCCCGGGAGGGATTGGCAGCGGCAGTGCGTTCAGCGGATCTTGTCGAAGACGGAGAACATCGGTAGGTACATGGCCACAAGAATGGCCCCCACGATCAAGCCGACGATCACAATCATGATCGGCTCCAGCAGCGAGGTGAGTGCTTTGACTGCCACGGCCACTTCGTCGTCGTAGAAATCAGCCACTTTGGAGAGCATGGCATCCATTTCTCCGGTCTCTTCGCCGATGGCCAGCATGCTGAGGGCCATCTCCGGAAACACGTTCTTGCGCGCAAGGGCCACACTCACAGGAATGCCGTCCTGAATTTCCAGACGGCAGCCCTCGATCGCATCGGCAATGATTGAATTACCGGAGGTGTCTCGAACGATCTCCAGGCTCATCAGAATCGGCACACCTGCTCTGCTCAGACAACTGAGGGTTCGGCAGAATTGAGCTGTTTCGGTTTTCTGAATCAGATCACCGAACAGGGGAATCTTGAGGATGAAACCATCGACTCTGCGCTGGCCCAGGGGAGTTTTATAGAAGCCGATGAACAGCCATCCGACCAGGATTAAAATGGCGACCAAGACCAGGGAAAACGCTGAGCGCAGCAGCGCACTCAGATTCACCATCATCTGGGTGAACACCGGCAGCTCCGCACCCAGTTGCTCGAAGATATCGGCGAAGCTGGGGATCAGGATCATCGTCATGCCGAGGAACACGACAATGGCGATCAGCAGCACGATCAGTGGATAGGCCAGGGCTCCTTTGATCTGATTCTGGAGCTTGGCGTTCTGCTCCAGCACCAGGGCCAGCCGCTTGAGGGTTTCATCGAGAACCCCACCGAGTTCTCCGGCTTCGATCATGGCCATGGTGATCCGATCGAAGACCCTGGGCCAGCGGCGCAGCGCCATCCCCAGGCTCATCCCCTGGCTCACATCGCCGGCAACGGCTTCCAGGGCCTGCCGGAACATCGGCTTCTTCTGTTGCCTGGCCACCAGGGTGAGGCCGCGCACGATCGGCACCCCTGAATCCACCAGTGCGGAGAGCTTGCTGGCGAACAGCGCTTTCTCGCGGACGTTCGGCCTGGCCTGGAACAGCGTCCCCAGATCCCGGCGGGCCCCACTGGTGCGCCCCTGGTGGTCGCTTGCCGGCAGCGATGGGCTGGATTCCAGGGGCAGCAAGGAGCTGGCGGCAATGCCCCGTCGGCGCAGGTTCCGTTTGGCGCTGGCCAGATCGGGGGCCTCCAGCTGGATCAGCTTCTGCTGGCCCCGTCGGTTGGTGTACGTGGCCCTGAAGGCAGGCATGTGGAGCTCTGATCAGAGCGAGTGGCCCAGCAGCCGATTCAACTCATCCGGCTTGCTGGAGCGGTTGCGGGCCTCCTCCCGGGTGATGGCTCCCTGTTTGACCAGCTCCGCAAGAGCTTTCTCCATGGTCTGCATGCCCTGCTGGCCGCCGGTCTGAATCTGCGAATAGATCTGAGCGGTTTTCGCTTCTCGGATCAGGTTTGCCAAGGCCGGCGTGTTGATCATGATCTCCTGGGCCATCACCCGGCCCCCGCTGGGGCTGGAGGACGAGCTTCTTCCGCAGAGCGTCTGGGCAAAGATCGCCGCCAGGCTGTTGCTGAGTTGGCTGCGGACCTGCGCCTGCTGGCCTGCCGGGAACACATCCACCATGCGATCCACAGTCTGGGCGGCGGAACTGGTGTGCAGGGTGGCGAACACCAGGTGACCGGTTTCGGCAGCGGTGATGGCCAGCTGAATCGTTTCGAGATCACGCATTTCCCCCACCAGAATCACATCGGGATCCTCACGTAATGCTGCCCGCAGGGCATTGCTGAAACTTTTGGTGTCCTCGTTGAGCTGACGCTGATGGATCAGGCTCCTGTCGGCGGTATAAATAAACTCGATCGGATCTTCGATCGTGATGATGTGCTCGGCCCGGCTGTGGTTGATGTGATCCAGAAGGCAGGCCAGGGTGGTGCTCTTGCCCGATCCGGTGGGGCCCGTCACCAGCACCAGCCCCGAAGGCCGCTTGGTGATGTCCACCACCACCGCAGGCAGGCCCAGCTGCCGGGGTGTGGGCACCTGGCTGTTCAGCGCCCGCATCGAGGCGGCGAAGCTGCCGCGCTGGCTGAAGACATTGATGCGGAAGCGGGCCAGATCGCGCAGGGCGTAGCCGCAATCGAGTTCCCAGGTCTGCTCCAGTTGCTGGCGCTGGCTGGCGCTGAGCATCGACAAGATCATGCGATTGCAGACTTCCTCGCTGAGGGCCTGCTGCCGCATCGGTCTGAGTTCCCCGTTGAAGCGCCCGTAGGGTTGATGACCGGCCGAGAGGTGAAGGTCGCTGCCCTTCTGCTTCACCAGCTCTTCCATCAACTCCTCGATCTGGGGCTCCATCGGGACCGCGGCGGATTGATCTGAATTCTGAGCGTCGTCGTGATGGCCGGCAACAGTCAGCCGCGCAGAGTCAGGCAGTAGGGGCACTCCAGCCATTCATCCCTGAGACCCGCCCCGCAGCCCTGGCAGGTCAAGGTGGTGAGGGCCTGGGCGCGCCGCTGCGAGTCCAGTTCGGTGTCGGTGAGCAGCATCCGCTCCACTTCCTCGAGCGTGGTCTGGCCCTGCCGCACCAGCTCCAGGCCATAGACCAGCAGCGTTTTCATGCCGCTCTGGATCGAGAGCTTGCGGATCACATCGGTGCTGGCGCCCTTGGCGATGGCGCTGGCGAGCCCGTCGTTGATGGTCAGCACCTCATAGACGCCGATGCGGCCCTTGTACCCCCGCCCCTGACAGCTGGAACAGCTGCTGCCGCCGGCTCCGGGGCCCCGCTGAGCTCTGTGGAACGTGATCGCCTGTTCCTGGCTGGCGAAGAGGCCGAAGTGGCCCAGTTCCTCCTCCCCTGGGTGATACGGCACCCGGCACGATGCGCAGACCTTGCGCAGCAGCCGCTGGGAGACGATCCCGATCAGGGAGGCACTCACCATGAAGGGTTCCACGCCCATGTCGTTGAGCCGGGCGATCGCACTGGGGGCGTCGTTGCAGTGCAGGGTGGTGAGCACCAGGTGGCCGGTCAGGGCCGCCTCGATGGCGGTCCTGGCGGTTTCGCCATCGCGGGTTTCGCCCACCAGCAGCACGTCCGGGTCCTGGCGCATGAAGGCCCGCAGGGCGGTGCTGAAGTCGTAGCCCTTGTCGCGGTTCACCTGGGTCTGGGTGATGCCCCTGAGCACGTACTCAATCGGATCCTCAACCGTCGAGATGTTGATGCCCGGTTGGTTGCGCTCCGAGAGCAATGAATAGAGCGTGGTGGACTTTCCTGATCCCGTGGGCCCGGTCACCAGCACCATGCCGAAGGGCCTTGAGCCCATCGAGCGCACGCTCTTCAAGCTGGCTGGCTCGGTGATCAGCCGGTCCAGGCCCAGGCGGGTGCTGCCGCTGTCGAGCAGACGCAGCACCACCTTCTCCCCCCAACGGCCCGGCAGGGTGCTCACCCGCAGTTCGATCGTGCGGCCGCGGAACAGGCGGCGGATGCGGCCGTCCTGGGGCATCCGCCGCTCGGCGATGTCCAGCTCGGCCATGATCTTGAGGCGTGAGGTGATCGCCGGCGCCAGGCTCCTGGGCAGCTGCTCCACTGGATGCAGCACCCCATCCTGGCGAAAGCGGATCCGCAGCCCGTCCTCCTCCGGCTCCACGTGGATGTCGCTTGACTCCGCCTCCATCGCCTGGACCAGGATGCGGTTCACCAGGCTCACCACCGGCGAGGCGTCGGAGTCCTGCAGGCTCTCCTCCAGATCCAGCTCCCGCTGGTGCCCGTCGGCAATCTCCTCCAGGCGGCTCTCGAGGCTGAGGCCCTCCAGCAGTGAGAGGCCGCTGGGCTGTGGTGCCAGGGCGGTGTCGTCGCTGGGGTGCTGGCGATGGTCAGCCATGGTCTGCTGCAGGGCCTCGCCGATCTCCTCCTCCAGGGCCAGGCGCAGCTCCGGGGTGAGGCCGCTGGCCAGCACCGACTCCTCCAGTTGCCGTCGCCGTTGGGCCGGCCAATCGCTGGGGATCGCAATCTGGAGCCGCTCCCCCTGGCGATCCAGGGGCAGAGCCAGCCACTCCCGCCACTGCTGGGCTGTGATCGTCGGACAGGCCTCAGCAGCCCGCGGATCGGCCCGTTGCAGTTCTTCGGGCCGCAGCAGCTGTTCGCCGCTGAGCAGTTCGGCCTCCAGGCGCCTGTGCTGGAGGGTCCTGGCGGCAGGAACCGGGCGTGTGCTCGAGGGGGTCATGGCCGGGGCGGGGCCGAAGGGAGCAGGTGCGGGCTTCCGCCGCTTGTGGGAGGAGCCCATCGACCAGCAACATGTTTAAGACCGATTGGCGTTGCAGTCAGCATGAGCGGCGAAGCCACTCCCTTCCCCCAGGACCTCTCCGCTGAGGCGGACTCCCTGATTCAGGACCTTGCTCAGTCGGGGGGGGACTCTCCGGCTGACACCGGCCCCCAGGAGCCGGTCTCCGGCGATCCGGCGGCTGCCGCGGCCGAGGCGGCCGGGCAACCCCCGGCCCAGCGATTGGCGGCCGAACTGGAGACCCTGCGGCGGGAGCACGAGACCCTGCGCTCCCAGTACATGCGCATCGCCGCCGACTTCGACAACTTCCGCAAGCGCCAGAGCCGCGATCAGGAGGACCTGCGCCTGCAGATCGCCTGCTCCACCCTCAGCGAGATCCTGCCGGTGGTCGACAACTTCGACCGCGCCCGCCAGCAGCTCGATCCCCAGAGCGAGGAGGCCCAGGCCCTGCACCGCAGCTACCAGAATCTCTACAAGCAGCTGGTGGAGGCCTTCAAGCAACTGGGGGTGGCCCCGATGCGGGTGGAGGGAGAACCCTTCGATCCCAACCTGCATGAAGCGGTGCTGCGGGAGCCCAGTGACCTGGTGAACGAGGACCTGGTGATCGAGGAACTCCAGCGCGGCTATCAGCTGAATGGGCGCGTGCTGCGCCATGCTCTGGTCAAAGTCTCGATGGGACCGGGCCCCGGGGCCTCGCAGGGGGCCCCGCCCCTGGCCCAGGACGGGACAGCGGGTGGTGAGGAATCCAGCTGATGGCCGAGTACTACGACCTGCTGGGGGTGTCCCGCGACGCAGACGCCGACACCCTCAAGCGGGCCTACCGACGCCTGGCCCGCCAGTACCACCCCGACATCAACAAAGAGCCCGGCGCGGAGGACCGCTTCAAGGAGATCGGCCGTGCCTACGAGGTGCTCGGTGATCCCCAGACCCGGGCTCGCTACGACCAGTTCGGGGAAGCGGGCGTGTCCGGTGCCGGCGCTCCCGACATGGGCGACATGGGCGGGTTTGCCGACCTCTTCGATACGTTCTTCAGTGGTTTCGGTGGTGCTGCAGGTGCTGGCGCTGGGGGCGCCCCTCGCCGCCGTGGCCCCCGCCAGGGGGATGACCTGCGCCTCGATCTGAGCATCAGCTTCAACGAAGCGGTCTTCGGTCAGGACAGGGAGGTGCAGATCCGCCACCTGGAAACCTGCGCCACCTGCAAGGGCAGCGGCGCCAAGAGCGGCAGCGGCCCCACCACCTGTGGCACCTGCGGCGGCCAGGGACAGGTGCGCAGGGCCACGCGCACCCCCTTCGGCAGCTTCACCCAGGTGGCCCCCTGCCCCACCTGTGAGGGAACCGGCCAGGTGATCGCCGACCCCTGCGGCGCCTGTGGCGGCCAGGGGGTCCAGCAGGTGCGCAAGAAGCTGCGGATCACCATTCCCGCCGGCGTCGATTCCGGCACCCGTTTGCGGGTGGCTGGCGAGGGCAATGCCGGCCAGCGGGGCGGCCCCGCCGGTGATCTCTACGTGTACCTGTTTGTGCAGGCCCACGACAAGCTGCGCCGCGACGGGATCCACATCCACTCCGATGTGGCGGTGAGCTACCTGCAGGCCATCCTGGGCGACACCATCGAGGTGGACACGGTGGACGGTGCGGCCACCCTGGAGATTCCAGCGGGCACCCAACCCGGCACCACCCTCACCCTCAGCGGCAAGGGCGTTCCCAAGCTGGGCAATCCGGTGGCCCGCGGCAACCACCTCTTCAACGTCAAGGTGCAGGTGCCCACCAAGCTCAGCAGCCATGAGCGGGAGCTGCTGGAGCAGCTGGCTGGCCACCATTCCAACAAGGAGCATCCCCACAAGAGCGGTCTCTTCGGCGGGCTGTTCGGTTAGCGCCATGGCCCGCCTGTGACCTTCAGCCCTGCCTCGGGCTCTCCGCCCGCGCAACCCAGCCGCCGGCTGGACCTGCGTGGTACCCCCTGCCCCCTCAACTTCATCCGCAGCCGGCTGGCGCTCGAGACGCTGGCGGCGGGCGAGTGGCTGCAGCTCGACCTCGACGCCGGCGAACCCGAGCGCATGGTG
Source organism: Synechococcus sp. CS-1329 (assembly GCF_025128055.1). Classification (GTDB taxonomy): domain Bacteria; phylum Cyanobacteriota; class Cyanobacteriia; order PCC-6307; family Cyanobiaceae; genus Regnicoccus_A. The sequence continues at coordinate 136,464 of NZ_JAHLYS010000033.1, forward strand.
GCTGAGGGCCTGCGCCAGGAGGGGCATCGGGTTGAGCAAGGGCCCGGGGCCGCCCCGGAGACCACCGAGACGGCAGGCCAGGAGGGCGTTCAGTTGTGGATCTGCCGCCATGGGGGCTGAGGTCGGGCCCAGGGCCGAGGGGGAGAGGGCGATGGTTCAGGGTCTGGTCACCGCGATTCAGGCCAACTTCTGCCAGGTGAACCTGGAGATCCCCGGCCCCGGCGGACTGGAGCAACTGCTCTGCACCCGGCGCAGCCGGCTGGGTCAGGCGGGAACGCGCATCCATGTGGGTGATCGCGTGGGCCTGGAGGGGATCGACTGGCCGGCTGGTCGTGCCGCCGTGGGCGACCTGCTGCCGCGCACCAGCCTGCTGGGGCGTCCACCGGTGGCCAACTGCGACCGCATCGTGGTGGTCATCGCCATGGCCGAGCCCGAGCCGGATCCCGAGCAGCTCAGCCGCTTTCTGCTCACCGCCGAGCACAGCGGCCAGCCGGTGGAGGTGGTGTTCTCCAAGGCGGATCTGGTTCCTCCCGCTCAGCTCGAGAGCTGGCGGCAACGGTTGATCAGCTGGGGCTATGAGCCGATGGCGGTCAGCACAGCCAGTGGCGACGGGCTGGTCCGCCTCAGGGAGCGGCTCACCCAGCCCGGCATCGCCGTGGTCTGCGGTCCCTCGGGGGTGGGCAAGAGCAGCCTGCTCAATGCCCTGGTGCCGGCCCTGGCCCTGCGGGTGGGCCGTGTCTCGGGTCGGCTCCGGCGCGGACGCCACACCACCCGCCACGTGGAGCTCTTCCCCTTGGCCGCCGGGGCCCTGATTGCCGACACCCCTGGTTTCAACCGGCCCGAGCTGCCCCGTGATCCCGCTGTGCTGCCGGCACTGTTTCCGGAGATCGTCGCTGCCCTGCGGGAGGGTTCCTGCCGCTTCAGCAATTGCCAGCATCGCGGGGATCCCGGCTGCCGGGTGGGCACCGGCTGGGATCGCTACGCCTTCTATGCCGAGGCCCTGGCGGAGTTGCAGCTGGCCAGCGCTGCGGCTCTGGAAAGCCGCCCCCAGCGGCCCTCCAACCGGCTTTCCCGCCGCCGTCAGCGTCAGCAGGCTCCGGATCTGGGCTGATCGGATGGTCGATCGTCCTGGGTTGCTTCAGCCCCCCAGGCCGGGCAGGTTGAGGCCACCGGTGAGTTCCTCCATTCGCTCCTTCATCGTGCCGGTGGAGACGTCGTAGGCGGCCTTGAGGGCCTCGAGGGTGGCGGCTTCGGCCACCTCGGCGCCATCGGCCAGCAGTTCGGGGGAGAGCCGCACCTTCAGCGGTTGCTGATTGCCGGTCAGCCAGACACTGGCGCGGCCATCAGCGCTGCTGCCCTCCAGTTCCATGGCATCGAGCTCCTCCTGGAGCTTCTGGGCATCCTGCTGGATCTGCTGGGCCTTGCGGAAGGCTTCGGTCAGCTGTCCGAAGTTGGGGAGTCCGAAGCCGGCCATGCAGGAATCAAGAGCGCTGGTTCAGGCTACGCCGCAAGGGAAGTCTCCCAGGCGCTTCACCTCGGTGTGCAGCTCGATGCCGTGGGCGCTGAAGACCCGCTGCTGCACCAGCCGGATCAGTTGCTCGATGTCGCCGGCAGAGGCGCCGCCGGTGTTGACGATGAAATTGGCATGGATCGGCGAGACCATGGCCCCTCCGAGCGCCAGACCCTTGAGCCCCAGCTGCTCGATCAGCTGGCCGGCCTTGCGTGGCTCCGGGTTGCGGAAGACGCTGCCACAGCTGGGTTGCTGGTAGGGCTGGCTGCTGGTGCGGCTGGAGAGGTTGGCGCTGGTGCGCCGGCTGATCTCGGCGGGCTCATGGCCGGAGCTGAGGCGAAACCTGGCCGAGAGCACCAGCAGGGGTTCCCGCTGCAGGCGGCTGTGGCGGTAGGCGAAGTCCAGCTCGCTGGCCTGCAGCACGAAAGGGTCGCCCTCGCCGCTGGGATCGAGCACCGTGACCTCCTGGAGCCAGTCCGCCGTGCAGCCCCCCTGGGCGCCGGCATTCATCACGGCGGCACCGCCCACGGTGCCGGGGATGCCCACCGCCCACTCCAGGCCGCTCAGGCCAGCGCGGGCCGCCTTGCGCGCCAGGGTCGGGATCGGCTCTCCGGCCTGGGCCTCCACCAGACCGCTGGCCGCATCGATCACGCTGCCCTGCAGCTTGCGGTTGCAGAGGGTCAGTCCCGCCAGGCCGCCATCGCTCACCAGCAGGTTCGAACCGGCTCCGATCAAACGCAGGGGCAGGCCCCCGGCCAGGGCCCAGCGGGCCAGGGCCATCAGCTCATCGCCGCTGGCCGGTTCAGCGAACCATTCAGCCGGGCCGCCCACCTTCCAGGTGGTGTAGTCGGCCAGGGAGACCTGGCTCAGGGCTGGCGCGTGGGCCGGGGTGAGGGGCACGGTTCAGGCCGCCACTCGGGCGGTGGGCGCATCGGGTGCATCGGGCGACTTCAGTGGCTCGAGGGCCTCAAGTCGAGACCAGAGGCCGTTCACATCGCCCGCTCCCATCACCAGCACCAGATCGCCGGGCTGGCTGCTGCGCACCACCTGTTCAGCCAGCTGGTCCAGGCTGCCGCTCACCTTCAGTGGCAGCTCAGGCCGGAGTTGGTGTAGGCAATCGGCCAGGATCTGGCTGTCGACACCGGGAATGGGCGCTTCGCCGGCGGCGTAGAGCGGAGCGAGCAACACCGTGTCGGCGAGGGCGAGGGCAGCGGCGAACGCATCCAGGAATTCGGCGGTGCGGCTGTAGCGGTGGGGCTGGAACACGGCCACCAACCGCTGGGGCACCTCCGGCAGGGGGCTGCGGCCGCTGGTCACCATCAGGCGGGCCATGTGCAGCGTGGCCTCCACTTCGCTGGGGTGGTGGGCGTAGTCATCGACCACCTGGCGGCCGGCCCAGCCACCGCGAAAGTCGAAGCGGCGCCCCGGGGAGCGCAGGGTTTCCATCGCCGTGGCCAGGGCGCCGAAGGGCACCCCCTCGAGGCGGCAGGCCGCCAGGGCGGCGGTGGCGTTGCTGAGGTTGTGACGGCCGGGCAGGGGCAGGTTGAAACGCCCCACCAGCTCCCCGCTTTCGTAGAAGTCGGCCACGGTGCCCTCTCCGTGCTCCTCCACGGCCAGGGCGGCGAACTCCACCCCCTCGCTGCGCTCGTTGGACCACCAGGCTCCGGGCTGGAAGTGCTGGCTGAGCACCGGACAGTCGGCATTGGCCAGCAGGGAGCCGCAGCCGGCGGCGAAGCGCTGGAGCGTCTGGATCAGAGCCTCGAGGTCGGGGTAGTGATCGGTGTGATCAAGCTCCAGGTTGGTGATCAGCCCGAGGCTGGATCTGAACTTCACCAGGGAGCCGTCGGATTCATCGGCCTCCGCCACCAGCACCCGACCCTGGCCGCTGCGGGCATTGCTCTGAAAGGCGGGCACGATGCCCCCGATCACGGCGGTGGGGTCCTGGTCGGTGGCCGCCAGCAGGGTGGCGATCAAGGTGCTGGTGGTGGTCTTGCCATGGCTGCCGGCCACAGCGATCGAGGGCTGGGCGTTGATCAGAGCCGCCAGCACATCAGAGCGGTGGCAGATGGTCAGCCCGGCTTGGCGCGCCGCCATCAGCTCGGGATTGCTCTCCGGCACCGCTGTGCTGATCACCACCAGCGCTGAGCTGCCGCCCTCTTGGCCGAGGGTGGCGATGGTGCCGGCGTCCTGTTGGCTGAACACCCGCACCCCACGGCGGCGCAGGGATTCCAGCACCGGACTGTCGCGGGTGTCAGACCCACTCACCCGAAAACCGCGGTCCGCCAGGATTCCGGCCAGAGCCGACATTCCAATGCCGCCGACCCCGATGAAGTGATGCGGAGCCCGGTGGTCGAGCAGCGGTGCCAAAAGCGTCTCCATGCGGACCCGAAGGTAGATGGTGACGCTGCGCTTGTCTCTCCCTGTTTAACGCTTGTTTGGTTCCGCCAAGGAATGCGCCGGCGGAGCGGCTCCAGGAGAGGGGAGACCATTTCTGTATGATCGGCAGCCAAACTCCCCTTGTCAACGGGTTTCCCGTTCCTGCCATGACCCTGCGCGTTGCGATCAATGGATTCGGCCGGATCGGTCGCAACTTCATGCGTTGTTGGCTCAGCCGTGGCGAAAATACCGGGATTGAGGTGGTGGGCCTCAATGACACTTCTGATCCGCACACCAATGCCCACTTGCTCGAGTATGACTCGATGCTGGGCAAGATCCGCGACACGGTGGTTGGCTATACCAATGACACGATCACGGTTAACGGAAAGTCGATCAAGTGCATCTCCGATCGTAATCCTCTCAACTTGCCCTGGAAAGACTGGGGTGTTGATCTGGTGATCGAAGCTACAGGTGTTTTCATTGATACTGAAGGAGCTGGCAAGCACCTCAAGGCCGGAGCCAAAAAAGTCTTGATCACCGCCCCGGGGAAGGGTGAAGGCATCGGCACCTTCGTTGTTGGGGTCAACCACGAGGATTACCGTCACGACGACTTCGACGTGATCAGCAACGCCAGCTGCACCACCAACTGCATGGCTCCTCTGGTCAAGGTGCTGGACCAGTCCTTCGGCATCGTCAAGGGCACGATGACCACCACCCACAGCTACACCGGTGACCAGCGCATTCTGGATGCCAGCCACCGCGATCTTCGCCGTGCCCGCGCCGCCGCCATCAACATTGTTCCCACCTCCACCGGGGCTGCCAAGGCCGTGGCTCTGGTCTACCCACCGATGAAGGGAAAGCTGAACGGCATCGCCATGCGCGTGCCCACCCCCAACGTGTCAGTGGTCGACCTGGTGTTGGAAGTCAGCCGCGGCACCAGCCGTGAAGAGGTCAACGCAGTGCTCAAGGAAGCCTCTGAGAAGGGCATGAAGGGCATCATCAAATATTCCGATCTGCCCCTGGTTTCCTCCGACCACGCCGGCACCGATGAATCAACCATCGTCGACGCCGATCTCACCCTGGTGATGGGCGACAACATGGTCAAGGTCATCGCCTGGTACGACAACGAGTGGGGGTATAGCCAGCGGGTGGTCGATCTGGCCGAACTGGTGGCCAAGAACTGGAAGTGAATCCAGCGTTCTGAGTGAATCAATTGAGCCGTCCTGCAGGGGACGGCTTTTTGATGGCCCCGAGCCGGGGTCCAGAGGGGCTCCCTGCGCTCACTCAGTGAAAATGTGTGAAGCCTTTGCTGTCGTCCGCCAGGGGTGAACCGCTGTCGGCCCAGCGCAGCAGCCCCGATCCCGGGGTCAGTGCTCCGATTCGGCGGCTCCCGGGCAGAGCCGTGATCAGCCGCTGCGCCCAGGCGGGATCGAGGGCCAGCACCAGTTCGAAGTCTTCGCCGCCGCCCAGGCACCAGGATCCGGCCCCAGCCAGGGCTGCCATCTCGGGGTCCAGCGGCAGCTGCTCGCGCTCCAGCAGAGCGTCGCAGTGGCTTCCCCGGGCCAGGGCCTTCAACGCTGCCGCCAGCCCATCGCTGCTGTCGGTGCCGCCCACCCTCCAGGGGCCGTCCATGGGTTGGCAGCAGGCCAGCACTTCCACGACATCCAGCCGGGGCCGGGGCCTGCGGTGCGCCTGAACGGCCCGCTCCAGCAGGGTTGGCGAGGCCTGACGCCAGTCGGGAGTTCCCGCAGATGGGACCTCCTGCAGCAGTGCCGCGAGCCCCAGCCGACTGAGGCCATGGGTTCCGGTGCTCACCAGGGCATCACCGGCTCGGCCATCCCGGCGGCGGATCGGCCCGTGGGCTCCCAGCCGTCCCAGGGCCGTGATGGCCAGCAGCCGCTGGCTGCCGCCACTGCAGTCGCCCCCCAGCAGCGTGCCGCCATAGCACTCCAAAGCGGCGCTCAGCCCCTGATACACCCCCTCCACCCAGGCCCAGGGGGTGGTCGCGGGCGCCACCAGGGCCACCGTCAGCCCCAGCACCTCCGCGCAGCCCATGGCCGCCAGGTCCGAGAGGTTGGCCGCCGCCGCCCGCCAGCCCACATCGGTGGCAGCCATCGTGGCATCACTGAAATGGATGCCCTCCACCAGCACATCGCTGTTGACCACCAGGGCGGTCTGCCAGCGGTCCTGCAGCAGGGCGGCGTCATCGTTGAACTGACCGGGGGGAGCGAAGGCGGCCAGCCGCTCGATCAGCTCCCATTCGCCCAGATCGGCCAGGGTGGGCGCTCGGCTGTCGCCCTCAGGCATGGGGCCGCAGGTTCTCGGCCCCCTCCACCACAGTCACCTTGACGATGCCATCGTCGGCGGTGAGCTCCTGGAGCACATCGAAGCCCTCCACCACATAGCCGAAGGCGGCATAGCGACCGTCGATCAAATTGAGACCGGCCGGGGTCAGTTCCGCCTCGAACAGGAAGAGGAAGAACTGGGAGGAGCCATCGTCCAGGGCGTTGTCAGAGTGGGCCCAGCCCAGGGTTCCCTTGGTGGCGAAAGGCAGCACCGGTGTGGCCTTGAACAGGCCGAGGTCTTCGAAGGTCTGGTTGTAGAAGGGCTTGCTCTGGCCGGGCACCATGATCTCCAGCGGCACCTGCCGCTCCTGGCCGGAGGCATCCACGTAGCCGCTGGCCGGTCCTTTGGGATCACCGGTCTGCAGCACGTAGAAATCCTCGGCGCGGATGAAGGGGAGGTTGTCGTAGAAGCCCCGCTGCACCAGGTCGACGAAGGCTCCGGCGGTGAGCGGTGCGTTGTAGCCATCCACCACGGCGCTGAGGTCGCCTTTGCTGGTGGTGATCTTCACGGTGGCGCGACCCAGCAGCCGGGGCAGGTCGGCGAACTCCTCAGGAATCTCGAAGGGGAAGGGCCCCACCAGCAGAGCTTCGGCTTCACCGATGGTGCTCAGGGCCAGTCGGCGGGTGCTCAGGAAGGTCTCGCGGTCCTGCCGCTCGGCAGCTTCGGCCACGGCCTGCAATTCCGTCTCAAGGTCGGCGAGCAGAGCGGTGGCCTGGTCGCGCTGTTCGGGCTGGAAGGCCTCCAGCAGAACGCCGCGCCGTCCACTCAGCTGCGCCTGAGCCCTGCGGACTTTGCCGGTGAGCGCGTTCCAGCGCTTGGCCCGCAGGTCGTCGCTGCTGTCCTCGAGGCGATGTTGCAGCTTCTGAAGATCCGGCTGATCGATCGGCAGAGCGTTGCGCAGCAGGGCGGTTGGATCGGTGACGGCGTTCCCCGGTGGCAGGGCCGCCAGCACGGGGCTGACCCGGCTGAAGCTGGCGCTGCACCCCAGCACCAGGGCCAGCAGCAGCAGCGCCATGGTCCGCCAGGGACTGCGGCGCTGCGGCCTGAACTGGTGCTGGTCAGGCCGGAGGGCCTGTGGGTGCTGCGAACTCCTGTTCATGGCTGTCTCTTCCGGTCTCCGGGCGATCTGCCGATCCTCGGACTTTGGCACAGCTCACCGGGGCCCAGAGCCAGTCCCACAGGGGGGTTCGACGGCCAGCCGTACAATCCCGCTCACCCGTTCCGCCGGAATGATCTCGAGCAACGACTTCCGAACTGGCACCACCATCGAGCTCGATGGACAGGTCTGGAGGGTCGTCGAGTTCCTGCACGTCAAGCCTGGCAAGGGATCCGCCTTCGTGCGCACCAAGCTCAAGGCCGTTCAGAGCGGCAGCGTGGTGGAGAAGACCTTTCGCGCCGGCGAAACCGTTGCCCAGGCCCAGCTGGAGAAATCCACCCTGCAACACACCTACATGGAGGCGGACGAGTACGTCTTCATGGACATGTCCTCCTACGAGGAGACCCGCCTCACCGCCAAGCAGATCGGGGATGGGCGCAAATATCTCAAAGAGGGCATGGAGGTGAATGTGGTGGCCTGGAACGGTTCCCCGCTCGAAGTGGAGCTTCCCAACTCCGTGGTGCTCGAGGTCACCCAGACCGATCCGGGGGTCAAGGGTGACACCGCCACGGGGGGGACCAAGCCCGCCATCGTCGAGACCGGCGCCCAGGTGATGGTGCCCCTGTTCATCACCATCGGCGAAAAGATCAAGATCGATACTCGCAACGACAGCTATCTCGGCCGGGAGTCCTGATTGCCATGCAGCTCGACAACGACCAACTGCAGAGCCTGCTGATCTTTCTGGAGCAGAGTGACATCCAGGAGCTGAAGCTTGAGGGTGACGACTTCCGCCTGGAGGTGCGTCGCAACCTGCCGGCCCCGCTGGCCCCAGCTCCGGCCCCGCTGCCGGCTTCTGCTCCCACCTCAGTCGCACCCATGCCGGCTTCCGCCGGCGTCACGGCCCCGTCCAGCCCGCCGCCGTCCCCATCGGCGCTCCGGGCCGACCTGGTGGATATCACGGCCCCGATGGTGGGCACCTTCTACCGATCCCCCTCGCCTGCCGATCCCCCCTTCGTGGAGATCGGCAGCCGCATCGGCGTCGGTCAGCCCGTGTGCATCCTTGAGGCCATGAAGCTGATGAATGAGCTGGAGGCGGAAGTCAGCGGAGAGCTGGTGGAGATCCTGGTGGAGAACGGCACACCGGTGGAATTCGGCCAGGTGCTGCTGCGGGTCAAGCCCGGCTGAGTCAGCCCAGCTCCGAGGCGGTCTCCAGGGCCGCCAGCATGCTGTCGGCGCGGGCCAGGCCTGAGCCGGCGATGTCGAAGCCTGTGCCGTGATCCGGTGAGGTGCGCAGAAAGGGCAGCCCCAGGCTGGTGTTCACGGCCGCATCAAAGGCCAGCAGCTTGACGGGAATCAGCCCCTGATCGTGATAGAGCGCCAGGTAGCCATCGGCGCCCTGCCCCTCGCCCCGCCAGGCGGCCGCGGCCCCCAGCCAGCAGCTGTCTGGAGGCAAGGGTCCCGTCAAGGTCACGCTGGGGTGCCGCTGCTGCCAGCTGTTCAGCAGGGGGATCAGCCAGTCCTGTTCCTCCAGGCCCAGCTGGCCGCCTTCGCCGGCATGGGGGTTCAGACCGGCCACCGTCAGCCTGGGTTGGGGCTCGAAGCGTTGGCAGAACGCCAGCAGCATCTCCAGCTGATGCTCCACCAGGGCTGGGGTGAGCGCCTGGGGCACCTGGGCCAGGGGGATGTGGGTGGTGGCCAGCAGGGTGTTCAGCCGCCAGTGCCCACCTGGTGAGCGGGCGGTGAACAGCATGGAGGCCCGCTCCCGTCCGCAGAGTTCCGCCAGCCGCTCGGTCTGGCCGGGATAGCGATGGCCGGCGGCGTGCCAGGCATGCTTGGCGATCGGTGCGGTGGTCAGTGCCCGGGCCTGGCCGCTGAGCACCAGATCCACCGCCGCGCTCAGCCAGTCAAAACTGGCGGCACCACTGGCGGCCGCCCCCTGGCCCGGGATGACCTCCCCCCGCAGGGGGAGGTCGAGAATGGGGTAGTCGCCGGGATCGGCCAGCGGCGTGGCGCTGCGCTTGCGCAGGTCGATGTAGGTCTGCTCCAGCCAGCGGCGACAGCCCACCAGATGCACAGGGATGGCTCCGCCCCGCGCCTGCAGGGCGGCCAGCGCCTTGAGGGTCACCTCGGCGCCGATGCCGGCTGGATCCCCGAGGGCCAGGGCGATCACCGCTTGATTAGCGTTGTTGTCGGTGGATTGGAGTGTCATGATCCGCTGGTTGCTTCTGGGGGGACTGGTGTTTGGCCTGACTCAGGGGCTGCAGAAGCAATGGGTGGTGATCGATTGGTGCCGCCTGAAGGCTGACCTGAGCATCCCCAGCCTCAGCATTCTTCAGCCCCTGGCGGCTCCGGTGTGCCCTGAGGAGGAGGAGCCCGCCTCCCGCTGAAGGGCCTGCTCCTCCTGCAGGGAGGCCCTGAATCCCTCCCGGTAGCTGGGATAGAGCAGCTTGTAGCCGAGCTCGATGCAGAGCCGCCGGTTGCTGGTGCGCCGGTTCTCGCTCCAGAAGCTGCGGGCCATGGGGCTGAGGCTGTCCTGGATCCGCCCGTAGGTCTCCACCTCCGGCAACGGGCAGTGCAGCAGATGGGCGGCGTAGCCCAGGGTTTCACTGGAGGGGCAGGGCCTGTCGTCCGCCACGTTCAACAGCGCCGGCCGCTGGCCGGCTGGCAGGGCCAGGTTGTGCAGCAGGGCACCAGTGATGTCATCGACGTGGATGCGGCTGAACACCTGGGCGGGTTTGTGGATCAGGCGGCTGCTGCCGGCGCGCAGGCCGTTGAACGGGCAGCGCCCTGGTCCGTAGATCGCCGGCAGGCGGAACACCTGCAGGGGCAGACCGCTGGCCTGCCATGCCTGCTCGCAGGCCAGGCGTGCGCGGCTGCGGGCCAGCCCTGGGTTGGGCGTATCGCTCTCCTCGACCCAGGCGCCGCCGCGATCGCCATAGACGCCGGAGGTGGAGAGGTAGCCCAGCCACTGCAGCGACAGGCCGGCCAGGCTGGCCCCCAGGCTCTCCAGCACCGGATCCCTGCCGTCACGGCCAGGGGGAACCGTGACCAGCACATGGGTCACGCCCTCCAGAGCGGCGGGCTCGATCCCCGGCCTGAGCGCACTGGCGAAGGGCAGCGAACGGATCCCTTCACCGAGCATGGGATCGCCGTCGGGGCGGTGGCTGATCAGCACCGGCATGCCGGTGGCGGCCACGGCCGCGGCGAAGCGCCGGCCGCTGTAGCCGCCCCCCAGCACCAGCATCCGGCCGGAGGCCCCCCTCCAGGGGCCGCGGTTGACAACGGCATTCACCATGAGTACACCTGTATCACTGCTCAGCTGCGTCGATGGCCGCCTCCAGCTTCTCTCCGCCCCGTCCCCTCCCCGCCTGGCGGGCAGGAGCCGGCTGGTTCCGCTCCCGCTCCTGGAGTCTTCCTCGCCCCCTCCGGGTCTTCTTTCCCTGGCTGGTGGTGGCCCTGGTGCTCACGGCCGCTCTGGTGGCGCCTGAGCAGCCCGAGCAGCTCGCGGCCCTCTGCGAGCGCCACAACGGACCCGCCGCCTGCCGCGTCTGGTGACGGGCGAGGGTTGGCTTCAGGCTGCCTGCAGGCTCATGGCGGCTCCCTGGGACAGGGGGGAAGGCTGGCTCGCCGCCGTCGGTTCAGGAGTGGCCCACTGCAGCAGGCGTACGGCCAGGCGCAGGTCACCATCCGTCCAGGCCCGGATCGCCATCGCCCGGCGCGGGTCGTAGAAGCGCTGGCGCCGATACCAGTCGAAGGCGTCGGCATCGCTCTTGTGCCCGTTGCAGCCCAGGCAGGCGGGAACACAGTTTTCGGTGACGCTCAGGCCGCCGCGGCAGCGTGGTAGCACGTGATCAATCGACTCGGAGCGATTGCCGCAATAAATACAGCGATGTTGGGTTTGTTTGTGCAGGGATTGTCTCCAGCGTCTGACACGCAACTTGGGGCAGAGATCCTCAAGGAAAACCGCATCCCTGACCTGCATTCCCATGCCTCGGTTGCGAACAGTTTGGCCTTGGTCGCTGATCTGTCAATGTGTCGACGACTTCATTTCTTCAACCTGATCGCCAGGGCTTGTTCGCCGCCCCGGCCTGACTAGAATGCCAACCCAAGGCGCACCCCGGGTGTCCCTGCAAGCCAGGCAAGGGTCACCGTTGCGTTGCCTGATGCGGCTCGGGTCCTGCGGCCTGATCGAGGTGATCTCCCCATTCGACCCGGTCACCCAGGCCCAGCTGCGACGGGTCAGGCCAGCGGGCCGCTGGCGAGCTCGGCGTCACTGCTGGGAATTTCCGCTCCAGGCCGCCGGTCAGCTGGAGGCGCTGCTGGGAGAACGCTTTGCCACCGAGCCTGATCTGGCCCAGTGGATGGCCTGGCTGAGGCAGCCCCTGCCGCCCCTGCCGCTCCACCGCGAGCTGGTGGCGGCCGCCCAGCTGGAGGCTCCCCTGCCGGATGGGCGGCGCCTGTTCAGCCACCAGCGCACGGCCGCCCGCTGGTTGCTCGCTCGTCGGGGGGCGGTGCTGGCCCATGCCATGGGGCTGGGCAAAACCCTCACAGCCCTGGTGGCGGCCCGGGCCCTCTCCCGCTGCGCCGACTGCCGCATCGCTGTGGTGGCCCCGGTGGGCCTGCATGGCTTCTGGCGGCAGGAGTCCCTGGCCCTGGAGCTGGCCGTGGAGCTGTTCAGCTGGGCGCGGCTGCCGGCGGAGCTGCCCCCTGCCGGCACGGTGCTGATCGTTGACGAGGCCCATTTCGCCCAGAACCTGGGGGCTGCCCGCACCCGTGCCCTGCTGCGCCTGGCCCGCCACCCGCGCCTGCGGGCGATCTGGCTCCTGAGCGGCACCCCGATGAAGAACGGTCGCCCGCTGCAGCTCTTCCCCCTGCTCGCCGCCATTGACCACCCCCTCGGCCGTGATCAGCTCAGCTTTGAGCAGACCTACTGCCAGGGCCACTGGCGCGAAAGCGGTGGGCGCCGCCACTGGCAGGCCAACGGCGCTGAACGGCTGGAGGAGCTGCACCGCTTGATTCAGCCGCTGCTGTTGCACCGACGCAAGCAGGATTGCCTCGATCTTCCCCCCAAGCATCGCCGGATCTGCCCCGTGGCGCTCCGTGACAGCGAGGCCCAGGGCTTCGAGCATGAGCTGCAGCAGCGGGTGGAGCAGTACCGCCTGCGCGCGGCCCGCGGCGAGGTGCGCCGTGATGCGGAATCCCTGGCGATGCTCACGGTCCTGAGGCAGATCGGTGCGGCCTACAAGCAACCGGCGGCCCAGGCCCTGGTCAGCGAACTGCTCGCCACTGGAGCCGCGGTGGTGGTGTTCACGGCCTTCGTGGCTGCGGCCGAGCGTCTGGCTGCGAGCCTGGGCGGTGCCGTGCTCACGGGCCGGCTCAAGCCGCCGGAGCGGCAGCGCCAGGTGGAGCGCTTTCAGGCGGGCCGGGTGCCCCTGCTGGTGGCCACCTTCGCGGTGGCGGGCCTCGGTTTCACCTTGCACCGCGCCAGCCATGTGGTGCTGCTGGAGAGGCCCTGGACGCCGGGGGACACCGAGCAGGCGGAGGACCGCGCCCATCGCATCGGCATGGTGGGCCCCCTCACCACCCACTGGCTGCAGCTGGGGGTGATCGATCAGCTGGTGGATGGACTGATCGCCAGCAAGGCCGAGCGGATCGCCCTGGCCCTCGGAGGCCGCCAGGCGATCCTGCGCCGCCAGGCCCTGCCGGCGATGGTGCGCCAGCTGCTGGAGGCCTGGTGAGTCAGGGCGACGGGGATCAGCTCGGCGGCCCGCTCAATGTCCCGGCAGGCCAAGTCCTGCTCGCCCCTGAGGGTGTGGATCACGAAGCGGTCACTGAGGGGACGGGCCAGGCGCGGGAAGGTGCTCACCACCTGGTCGCAGCGCTTCAGGGCCCGGTCGAGCCGATCCACCTTGACCTCATCGAGGCATTCGTCCTGGCGCAGCCGTGGTTCTTCGCTCGTGGGCGGTGCTGCCGCTGCACAGCCGGCCAGGGTCACTGTCGTCAGCGCCACGACGCACCAGAAGCCCCGCTGGAGCTGCGGGCGAGGTGGCTCAGAAGGAATAGCGGTCATTGCGTGTGGTGCCGCGGCTGCTGGGGATGGCAACAGGGCCCGTGCTGCCACTGGCGGGGATGTCAGTTGTCAGTGGGGCGGGTTTCTCACTGCCGAAGAGGGCTCCGAGAAAGCGGCCGCAGTCGGGGAAGGCATCAGGGGACTTCACCACGGCCTCGGTGATCATCACAGCGCCGTGTTCAGGCGAGGTTTTGAACAGGCTGGCACTCTGACGTTTGATCAGGGCGTAGGCGGCGGTCCAGCTCACCTCGTGGTTATTGCCGGCCTTGCGCATGAAGCAGTACACCTCAGCGCCCTTGCTGCCTGGATCGTTGGGGTCCGGCTGATTGACCTGGGCGATGGGCATGGGTTGGCTCAGCAGGGGCAGCGGGCTGGCCAGCAGCAGGGCAGGCACCAGACCCCCCCCCAGGGCTAACCGCAGCCTGCGCCCACGCCTCTTGACGGACGCCGTGGCGGTGGGTGAAGGGAAGGGGAGACGGGTCAACATCGAGTCGATTCGTGGAGCCAGGCATCGGGCCCCAACGTATCGGTGGACTTCCAACTGTCGAGGGGGGCTCAGGAGACGCTCAACTTGAGGAATGACCAGCTGTGAATGACAACACAAGCCGGATCACCGTGGGCACCACCAGCAGCACCGTGATCAGCCGCACCGCGTGCAGGGCCGCCACGGCGGCACCGACACCGAATTCAGCGCCCACCAGGCTCATGCCGCTGATGCCGCCGGGGGCGGCCCCCAGCAGAGTGATGATCGGATTCACCCCCAGCAGCCGGCTGCTCCAGAGGCCCACCACCAGGCCGGTGGCCACCAGGCTGACGGTGATCAGAATCGCCGGCCGCCACAGCTGACGCAGTTCGTTCAGTGCTGTGCTGGTGAGGCCGGTGCCGATCACGGTGCCGATGGCGATCTCCAGGCCGGTGCGGGTCCCAGGGGGCCAGTGGGCCACCTCCCAGCGTCCGCTCATGCTCACCAGGCCCGCGCCCAGCAGGGCGCCCGCCAGGGGCGCGGCCGGAATTCCCGTCCGCAGGGCCAGCAGGCCTCCGCCCAGGCCGGCCAGAAGGTAGATCGCCAGAGTGGCCAGGCTGGACATGCCACAGGTGAGGCCAGGACGACACAGTCTGGGAGATCACTTGAGCCCTGCGCGGTTCTGTGTTGTGATCGGCCCTCTTGGTTCGATGGCCATGGCCCCTGAATCGGTGTCGTTCCGCATCACCCGCACGGCAGAAGATCTGGCCCAGACGGTGGCGGCCCTCTCGCACCGGCTGGTGCATCTGGAGCAACGGATTGGCTTGCTCGAGATGGCGCAGGAGGACGAGCAGCAGCCGGAGCCCGATCAGCTCCGGGCCCTCGCCAATGTCGAGGTGCTGCTGCGGGACTGCCGCCAGCTGCTGGAAACGTCTGCTCCCCTGCCCGCTCCGGCGGCGAACGAGCCTGCCCCGCCGCAGGAATCGGACCTGGATCTGGCCGCCTAGCCCGTGGGCCCAGCCGTTGGCCGAAGGGAGTGAATCCCTACCACTCAACCTGGCGGTGACCTGCTGCTCAGTGGCAGAATGAAAAGAAAAACAACCATGGCCCACACCTATCCGGCCTGCCCCCTGCCCCGCAGCGGCGGGTCGCTGACTCCTCAGCCGTCTGTGCATCGCCCTGGCTACATCGAAGGGGGGCACCAGCTCGAGAAGCTGGAATTTGCCCTGGCCATCGCCATCAGCCGTGGAGACAGTCACCGGGCCAGTGAGCTGAGGACTCAGATCGACGCCCTCGGGGAGTTGGGTGAAGAGCCAGGAACCTGATCAGCGGCCATCGTCTCATCTGGTCTGGATTTCTCTCTTTCTGCAGCCAACTTCTCGCTCAAGCGTTAAAGTGGTTGCAGATTGATTTGTTGTTGTGATTGCCGTTCAGATGCGATCTCCGATCGCCACGCCGCAGGGAACTGAGCAACGCAGCCAGTTCCTCCACGCTGCAGCCGAGCACGAAGCTCGTGCAGCAGCAGCAGCCCAGCGGGGTGATGTCGTTGAGGCGGCCCGGGCTGTATTGAAATCTCTGGATTGTGAGCGCCGTGCCAGCAGCCTCGGTCCCCAGATTCTTCAGTTGATCAAGCCCAGGGCCTGAGCCACCGAATTGATGTTGAGATCACAAGCGGGTGACCGGGCTCGAACCGGCGACGTTCAGCTTGGGAAGCTGACATTCTACCACTGAATTACACCCGCATTTGTTCACCCTAGCAAAGCGTGAACACGTCTGGAGCTGAACGCTTCAGCTCCAGACGTTGCTGGCAGCCCTCAGGCCGCCAGCTCCCTGGCCGCGGCGGCCAGGCCTGAGCCCACCGGCTGACGGGCGGCGCCCAGCTCCTGCAGGGTCGCTTCGATGGCCGCCACGGCTGTGAGCACGTCGCGATCACAGACGAAGCCCAGATGGCCGATGCGGAACACCTTGCCCTTGAGGTGGTCCTGGCCGCCCGCCAGCAGGATGTCGTAGCGCTCCTTGACCTTTTTGCGCAGGACCTCGGCGTCGAGGCCCTCGGGGGCCACTGCCGTGATCGCCGGGCTGCCGTGGCCTGCCGCGGCGTACAGGGGCAAGCCGATGGCGCGCATGGCGGCCTGGGTGGCTCGCTGCAGCCGGGCGTGGCGCTCGAAAATGGCTTCCAGCCCTTCCTTCTGCATCATCTCCAGGGCGGCTTCCAGGGCGTAGTACAGCGTCACCGGAGGGGTGAAGGGGTTGCTGTCGGCGGCGGCTGATTTCCGGTACTTGCCCAGATCCAGGTAGAACTTGGGCAGGTCGGAGCGTTTGTGAGCCTCCCAGGCCCGCTCGCTCATGGCCACAAAGGCCAGGCCCGGCGGCATCATGTAGCCCTTCTGGGAGCCCGAGCCCACCACGTCGAGGCCCCAGGCCTCCACCGGCACCGGGCAGGCCCCGAGGCTGGTGACGCAGTCAGCCACCACCAGGGCCTGGCCGTGGGCATGGGCATGACGGGAGATCGTCTCCAGGTCGTTGATCACCCCGGTGGAGGTTTCCGAGTGGGTGACGATCACCGCGCGGATCTCTTTGCCGCTGTCGGCCTCGAGGGCCTGGCGGAAGGCCTCCGGATCCAGGGGCTGGCCCCAGTCGGCGCGGATCACCTCCACTTCCAGGCCGTAGGCCCTGGCCACCTTCACCCAGCGCTCGCCGAACTTGCCGTTGTCCCCGCAGAGCACCTTGTCGCCCCGGCTCAGCACATTGATGATGCCGGCCTCCATGGCGGCGGTGCCGCTGCCGGTGATGGCCAGCACATCCCCTTCGGTCTGATGCAGCCACTTGAGCTGCGCGCTGGTGCGCTTGACGATCGCCTGGAATTCAGCACTGCGATGGCCGATCGGGTGGCGGCTCATGGCCAGCAGGACGGTTTCCGGCACCGGCGTGGGGCCGGGGATCATCAAGGTGAGCTTGTCCTGCATCGGAGGTGCTGGGGGGGCGGGCACGGCGGCCCAATTCACCACCTTAAAAAACGAAGGTCCCCCCGCCCGCTCCAGCGTCCAGCCACAGCTCTCCGTTCAGCGTCCCGATCCCCCTCACAGCCAGGCCCCAGCCGATGACCCATGCGACGCCCTTCACGCTGCCGGTCTGGGTGGCGGCGGCAGCCCGTGCGGCCCTGGAGGCGTTGCTGCAGGCCGAGGGCCAGGCGCCCACAGCCGCGACCCCCAGGGGCAGCAGCGAGGACCAGCCGCTGGAGTTGCTGGAGCCCCCCGGCGTTGAGCGGGTGCCGGTGGAGGCCGCCGCCGCCCTCGGCGATGGCCAGGCCCTGGGCATGGCCCGCTGTGATCCCGGCGATGGCCTCGACCTCACCCGGGGCCTGCTGGTGTGGGTGCGGGCCAGTTGGTGGGAGCCGCCCCAGCAGGGGGCAGAACCATCCCAGCGGTTGCTGCTGGAGGCGGGGGAGGGGCTGGGGGTGCTGGCCGGCAGCCGGGAGCTGTGTCTCTCCGCCTACGCCCGCCGCCTGCTGGAGGTCAACCTTCTGCCCCTGTTGCCAGCGGGGCGCGGATTGCGGCTGCAGCTGGTGTTCCCCCGGGGCCGGGAGCTGGCCGGCCGCACCAGCAACGAAGCCTTCGGGGTGGTGGACGGCCTGGCCCTGATCGGCACCCAGGCCGTGGTCCAGAGCAGTGCCGCTCCCGATCGGCTGGAGCAGTGCCTCGAAACCTTGCGCCAGTGGCCCCACTCACCGCATCCCCGCGATCTGGTGCTGGTGATCGGCGAGAACGGACTGGATCTGGCGCCCCGGCTGGGGCTGCCCGCCGGCCTGCTGCTCAAGGCCGGCAACTGGCTCGGTCCTTTAATCGTGGCGGCGGCCGAAGCCGGCGTGGAGCGGCTGCTGCTGTTCGGTTATCACGGCAAGTTGATCAAGCTGGCGGGAGGAATCTTCCACACCCACCACCACCTGGCCGATGGCCGCGCCGAGGTGCTCACGGCCCTGGCGGCGCTTGAGGGGATGGGTGGCCCCGAGCTGCAGCGGTTGTTCCAGGCGCCCACGGTGGAGGCGGCCCTGGCGGAGCTGCACGAGCTCGATGGGGCGTTGGCGGCCCGGATCGAGGCGCGCCTGGCCCTGGCGATCGAGACCCGCAGCCAGGCCTACCTGGCCCGCTACGGCCGTTTCCCCACCCGAATCGGGGCGGCGCTGTTCGATCGGGCACGGCAGCTGCGGGTGGCGGGCCCCTGCGGTCAGGAGCTGCTGGAGGCTTTCCGGCACGACCTAGGGTGAGCCCAAAAGGCCAGGCAGGCCGTGATTCGGTCCCTATGTCCCACCCGTCTTCCTCGACCGAACAGCCCGAGAGCTCACGCCTGCCGGCGATCGTCATCCTCGATTTCGGCTCCCAGTACTCCGAGCTGATTGCCCGGCGGGTGAGGGAAACCGAGGTTTATTCCCTGGTGCTGGGCTACGCCACCAGCGTGGAGGAGATCAAACGGCTGGCACCGAAGGGAATCATTCTCAGCGGCGGTCCCAGTTCGGTCTACGAGGACGGGGCACCCCTCTGCGATCCCGCCATCTGGGGACTGGGCATCCCGGTGCTGGGGGTCTGCTACGGCATGCAGCTGATGGTGCAGCAGCTCGGCGGTCAGGTGGTGGCCGCCGGCAGGGGCGAGTACGGCAAGGCGCCCCTCTATGTGGATGACCCGGTTGATCTGCTCACCAACGTGGAGCACGGCTCAACGATGTGGATGAGCCACGGGGATTCGGTTCAGGCCCTGCCGCCGGGCTTCAGCCGCCTCGCCCACACCGACAACACCCCGCAAGCGGCGGTGGCCGATCACCAGCGGCGCCTGTATGGCGTGCAGTTCCACCCCGAAGTGGTGCATTCCCTCGGCGGAATGGCGATGATCCGCAACTTCGTTTATCACATCTGCGGCTGCGAACCCGACTGGACCACCGCCACCTTCATCGATGAAGCCCTGGCTGATGTGCGTGAGCGGGTGGGGGATAAGCGGGTGCTGCTGGCGCTCTCCGGTGGAGTTGATTCCTCCACGCTGGCCTTCCTGCTGCACCGGGCCATCGGCGATCAGCTCACCTGCATGTTCATCGACCAGGGCTTCATGCGCAAGGGGGAACCGGAGTTCCTCACTGAGTTCTTTGATGCGCAGTTCCATATCAGGGTTGAGTACATCAATGCCCGTGATCGCTTCCTCGCCAAGCTCGATGGCATCACCGATCCGGAGCAGAAGCGCAAGATCATCGGTGCTGAATTCATCCGTGTGTTCGAGGAGGAAAGCAAGCGGCTCGGACCCTTTGATTACCTCGCCCAGGGCACCCTTTACCCCGATGTGATCGAGTCGGCCGGCACCAACCCCGATCCCAAGACCGGCGAACGGGTGGCGGTGAAGATCAAGAGCCACCACAA
Organism: Synechococcus sp. CS-1329; assembly: GCF_025128055.1. GTDB lineage: Bacteria > Cyanobacteriota > Cyanobacteriia > PCC-6307 > Cyanobiaceae > Regnicoccus_A. The sequence goes on from NZ_JAHLYS010000033.1 coordinate 155,724, forward strand.
CGTGGGCGGGCTGCCCAAGGACCTGCAGTTCAAGCTGGTGGAACCCCTGCGGCGCCTGTTCAAGGATGAGGTGCGCAAGGTGGGCCGCAGCCTCGGTCTGCCCGAGGAAATCGTGCGCCGCCACCCCTTCCCAGGGCCTGGCCTGGCCATTCGCATTCTTGGGGAAGTCACGGCCGAGAGGCTGAACATCCTGCGCGACGCCGATCTGATCGTGCGCGAGGAGGTGCACACCGCCGGGCTGTATCACGAGATCTGGCAGGCCTTTGCGGTGCTGCTGCCGGTGCGCAGCGTCGGCGTGATGGGTGACAAGCGCACCTATGCCTATCCGATCGTGCTGCGCTGCGTCTCCAGCGAAGACGGCATGACTGCCGACTGGTCCCGCCTGCCCTACGACCTGCTGGAGCGCATCTCCAACCGGATCGTCAATGAGGTGCAGGGGGTGAACCGGGTGGTGCTTGACATCACCAGCAAGCCCCCCGGCACGATCGAGTGGGAATAGGCGCAGAGCTGGCCCCGTCGCTTGGCGTTCGATACCATCGGCTCCCAGCCTGTTTCCCTTGACCGCCGTCACCCAGCAGGATCCCCAGGTGCAGCGCCGCCTGCAGCAGGACAGCATCTTGCTGGGGGGGAAAACCATCTACCTCAATCCCTTTCTGTACTGGCGTCGCTTCGATGCCAACACCGATCGCTGGTTGCGCGAACCCGGTCAGTTGCCGGAGGAGCAGATCCTGGCCAACCGTGGCCGCTTCTACCCGGAAGTGCACTGGGAGGAACTCAGTGACGGTGAGCGCCAGATCAAGGATGGCGCTGTGGAGATGTTCATCAAGAGCCTGGAGTTGATCAGCACCTTCCACCCCGATCTCAGCGCCGGCCACCTGCTGGAGGTGGAGCGCAAGATGGCGGTCACCAAGAAGCGGGCCTTTGAGCGCTGGGTGGAGAAATCGCTGCAGCGCCGCAGGAAGCTGGAGCAGCGTGAGCGCCGCCGCTTTGATCGTGAGCGGACCCTGCGGGGCTGGGGCGAGTGGTTCAGCCTCGAGATCACGCGCCAGGCTCTGCTGCCCATCACCGCTGCTGTCGCCCTGGCCATGGTGGGGGGCTGGTGGCTGGGATCGCGCGAATTCTGCCGGGCGGTGATTCTTGAACCTGGGATCCAGCGCACCCCTTGAACTCTCGGGCGCTCCCCTGGGCGTCAGACTGTGTGAACGGTCCGATGGTGCTTGCCAGCGGCGTTCGCTTCAGGAGTTGTGCCATGGCTGCCGATCCCTTTGATGCCCTGCGGCTCGCCCTGATGGAAGAGATCCTTCCGGTCGGTATCGCCGTGGTGGATCGGGCTCGCCGGGGCGGTCCCCGCCAGGTGGTGGAGGCCTTCACCGCCACCGACGACCCCCTCGCTCAGCTGCGTCAGGAGGGAGATGCGGCCGCCAAAGCCGTGCGCGAGAGCCTGGATCAGGTGCAGCCAGGTCTGGGCAACCCCGTGCTGAAAGTGGAGGTGCGCGACGTGCCCTTCGAGTCCTCCAGTGATCTCAGCGGCCCCCAGGCCACCACCAGCACAGGGCCCGAAGAGAGACGCGCGCTGCAGGCGGCCCTGACGCGAATCTCCGGCCGGCTGGAGCAACTCGAACGTCGCCTCGGGGCCTGAGTCGATGGCCACTGGATTCCTGCCCGGCTCGCCGCGGCATTCGGGGATGAAGCACCAGCCGGCCTGGTTGCTGGCGGTGGTGCTGCTGGCGACCTCGGCGATGGGGGCTCGCCTGGCTTGGCTGCAGCTGGCCCAGGGCTCTGAAAACCGCTTGCGCGCCGACCAGAACCGCATCCGCCTGGTGCCCCGCCATCCCGTCCGCGGCCGCCTGCTCGATCGCCACGGGGAGGTGCTGGCCACCAGCCGCCTCACCTACAACCTCTACCTGCAGCCTCGGCTCGTGCCCAGGGAGCGCTGGCCGGCCCTGCGTGAACAACTCGCCACACTGCTGGCGCTGCCGGCGCAGCAGCTGGAGCAGAACTACAGCGAGGGGCTCAAGGGCGACGGCTACCGGATCGAGCTGGCGAGCTCCCTCAACAGCGTTCAGGTGCTGCGGTTCCGGGAGCAGGCGGTCAATCTCGATGGCGCCGAGGTGGATGTCGACTACCTGCGCTCCTACCCCGGTGGTCCCCTGGCGGCCCATGTGCTCGGCTACACCAGCGGCATCACCGAGGAGGAATTCGCCCGTCTGGCCGAGAAGGGCTACCGGGTGCAGGACCGCATCGGCCGCACCGGCCTCGAGCAGGTTTACGAGTCCCATCTGCGTGGTGAGTGGGGCGGCCAGCAGCTGGAGGTGAATGCCGCGGGCCAGGTGCAGCGGGTGCTGGGGGACAAGCAGGCCCGCGCTGGCAAGGACCTGCGTCTGACCATCGATCTGGAGTTGCAGCGCACTGCTGAGAAGGCCCTCGATGGGGTGAGCAAGGGGGCGATCGTGGCCATGGACCCCCGCACCGGCGCCATTCGCGCCATGGCGAGCCGTCCCAATTTCGATCCCAACATTTTCTCCAGCGGCCCCACCACGGCCCAGTGGAACACCCTCAACCGTCCGGAAGCGCCCATGCTCAACCGGGCCATGCGGGCTTTCCCCCCCGCCAGCACCTTCAAGCTGGTCAGTGCGATCGCCGGCCTCGAATCGGGGCGCTACGGCCCCACGTCCACCATCCCCACCTCCGGTTCCTTCTGCTTCGATGGCCAGTGCTATGCCGATCACGGCAGCTTCGGCAGCATCGGCTTTCCCTTCGCCCTGGCTGTGAGCAGCAACAGCTTCTTCTACCGGCTGGGCCTCAAGGTGGGCTCCGAGGAGCTGTTCAAGGCGGCGCGCCGCCTGGGTTACGGCAGCTTCACCGGCATTGAGCTGCGCGATGAGGAGAGCCCAGGGCTGCTGGGGGACAAGGCCTGGAAGAAAGAGGTGCTGGGTGAACCCTGGACATCCGTTGACACCATCACCTCCTCCATCGGTCAGGGGGCCGTTTCGGTGACGCCGCTGCAGATGGCCCGGCTCTACGCGGCTGTGGCCAATGGCGGCTGGCTGGTGACGCCCCACCTGGTGGAGCGCGACACGCCCCGGACCTGGATCGGTCTCAAGCCCAGCACGCTGCAGGTGATGCGCCAGGGTCTGCGCGAGGTGGTCACGATCGGCACCGCCACCGCGCTCAACGATGCCAGCCTGCCGGCGGTGGCCGGCAAGACCGGTACGGCCGAGGACCCGCCGCGCCCGGATCATGCCTGGTTCGGCGGCTATGCCCCAGCTGAGAAGCCCGATCTGGTGATCATTGCCTTCGGCGAGAACAGCGGCGGTTACGGCGGCACCATCGCCGTGCCGATGGTGAAGGCCCTGCTGACCACCTGGTTCAAGCCGGCTCAGGCCGCCAACTGAAGGCCGGCGCCAGCCACATCGCGGTAGAAGCGGCGCAGCTGGGCGGTGGCTCCGGCCCAGCCCCAGCGCTCGGCTTCCTGGCGGGCCGCCAGCCGCAGCTGCTCGCGCCGCTCGGGGCTGGCCAGCAACCGCAGGGTGGCGGCGGTGAGGGAGGCGTCGTCGTCGGGGTCGTAGAGGCAGCCGTTGATGCCATCGGTGACGATGTCGGGGATGCCGCCGCGGTTGGCGCCCACCACCGGACAGCCCGCCGCCATCGCCTCGAGCAGCACCAGCCCCAGCGTTTCGGTGCTGGAGGGGAAAAGGAAGGCATCGGCACTGGCATAGGCACTCGCCAGCTCCTCGCCCCCCAGATAGCCCACGAAGGTGGTGGCGGTTCCCTCGAACACTTTCTCCAGCTGGGCCCGGTGCGGGCCGTCGCCCACCAGGGCCAGCCGGGCCTGGGGCAGGGCATCGAGCACGGGCCGGATCCGCTCGATCTGTTTCTCGGCCGAGAGCCGACCCACGTAGAGCAGCAGGCTGTCGCTGTCGGGATGGGGGCCCATCAGCCGCCGCCGCATCGCTTCTGAGCGCAGCTCGGGCCGGAACATCTCGGTGTCGACCCCCCGCTGCCAGAGGGCAGTGTGCTGGATGCCCCGCTGAGCGAGCTCTTCCACCATCACCGAGGAGGTGCAGAGATTGAGCACGGCCTGGTTGTGGGCGGCCTTGAGCAATTCCCAGAGCAGGGGCTCGAGCACGCCCATGCCGTAGTGCTCCAGGTATTTGGGCAGGTGGGTGTGATAGCTGGCCACCAGTGGAATCTGGCGGGTGCGTGCCATCCAGATGCCCCCCAGCCCCAGCACCGCCGGGTTGACCACATGCACCACATCGGGCTGGAACGCTTCGAGGGCTTCGGCCACCGCCGGACGGGGCAGGGCGAGCTTCAGCTCCGGGTAGAGGGGCAGGGGCAGGGCCGGAACGCCGATCACCCGCGCTCCCATGTAGAGCGAGGGGGCGCCCTCCGGGCAGAACAGCAGCACCTCATCCCCCGCCTTCACCAGATGTTCCACGGTCTTGGTGAGACGCGTGACGATGCCGTCCACCTTGGGCAGGAAGGTTTCAGTGAACAGGGCGATCTTCACGGCAGCCGCAGTCGGGGCATGGTCCTCGGCTCAGACGACGGCCTTGAGGGCCGCCGCCTGGGTGGTGGTCCAGGAGGATACGCAGGGGATGCGTGAGCGGTCGCAGCGGTCGGCCCAGCGCCGGGCCACATCCACCACTTCGCTGAGCAGGCCATCTTCCAGGGTGGTGGGCTTGAGACCCAGCTCGATCAGACAGCGGTTGTCGACGATCAGATCATTTTCGATCGCCTCCTTGCGCGGATTGGGCAGATGGCTCACCTGAGCGCCGGTGACCGCCGCCACCTTCTCCGCCAGGTCCTTGACCTTGTGGCTTTCGGTCATCTGGTTGTAGATGCGCACCTTCTCGCCGGAGCTGGGCGGGTGATCGATCGCCAGCTCCACGCACTTGACCGAATCACGGATGTGAATGAAGGCGCGGGTCTGGCCGCCGGTGCCGTGAACGCTGAGGGGATAGCCGATCGCGGCCTGCATCAGGAAGCGATTGAGCACCGTGCCGTAATCGCCGTCGTAGTCGAAGCGGTTCACCAGGCGGGGGTCCCGATCGGTGAGATCGGTGTTGGTGCCCCAGACGATGCCCTGATGCAGGTCGGTGACGCGGATGCCGTCGTTCTTGTTGTAGTAGTAAAAAAGCAGCTGATCCAGCGTTTTGGTCATGTGATAGACGCTGCCCGGATCCGTGGGATGCAGGATCTTCTCGCGGAAGCGGCTGCCGTCGGCCTGGGGCACCTCCACGGTGAGGTAGCCCTCGGGAATCGTGGCGCCGCGGTGGGAGCCATAGCCGTAGACCCCCATGGTGCCCAGGTGGACGATGTGAATGTCGAGGCCGCTCTCAACGATCGCGCAGAGCAGGTTATGGGTGCCGTTGACGTTGTTGTCGACGGTGTAGCGCTTGGTGGTACTCGATTTCATCGAGTAGGGCGCAGCCCGCTGCTCGGCGAAATGGACCACGGCCTCGGGCCGCTCGCTGCGCAGCAGCTCCAGCAGCAGCTGGTAGTCCTGGGCGATGTCCAGGTGCACGAAGCGGATGGCGCGGCCACCCGTCTCCTCCCAGGCCCGCAGGCGGTCATGGACGGTGGCGATCGGGGTCAGGGATTCCACCCCAAGATCCACATCAATCTTGCGCCGGCTGAGGTTGTCGACCATGACCACGTCGTGGCCGGCCTCGGCCAGATTCACGCAGCACGGCCAGCCGCAGAAGCCGTCGCCGCCGAGAACGAGAACCTTCACGTCTGAACTCCTGCTGAACGAGCCGATGCTCCTCGGGGCAAGCTACTACAGGCGTTCCGCACCCCAAGCCGGCGGCTGGCTTTCAGCAGCTCAGCTGATCCCCGCGGCCACCGCCACCATCACCAGCACCAGGGCCAGGCCCGCCAGCAGCAGGACGGTGGTGGAGCGGCTGCGCCCAGTCCCCGTCTCGATCACCTCCATGCGCGGCTCCCTGGCGAAGGCATTGAGTTTGCCGCCGTCTTCCTTGGTGACCGACATGGCTGAGGTGCGGGGGAACCCGAAAGTTACCCAGTGTCAGCGGCCTTGACTCCGCCCTGAGAAGGACTGTTACGGGACCTGAGCCTGGCCGGCAGCGCCCACCAGGCCCTGCTGCGGTGAGCTGGCGCTGGCTTCGGAACGCACCGGCAGCCGTCCGGCCCGGTAAGCGCTGCGGCCCGCCTCGGTGGCCATGGCCATGGCACGGGCCATGGCTGCAGGATCGCCGGCCAGGGCGATGGCGCTGTTGATCAGCAGGGCATCGGCGCCCATCTCCATGGCCTGGGCCGCTTCGCTGGGAACGCCGATGCCGGCGTCCACCACCACGGGAATGCGGGCACTCTCGATGATCAGGGCGATGTTGGCCGCATTGCGGATCCCCTGGCCGGAGCCGATCGGAGAGCCCAGAGGCATCACCGTGGCGCAGCCGGCCTCCTCCAGCCGCCGGGCCAGCATCGGATCGGCATTGATGTAGGGGAGCACCACGAAGCCTTCCCGCACCAGGATTTCGGCGGCCTCGAGGGTGCCGATCGGATCCGGCAGCAGGTGGCGGCTGTCCGGGATCACCTCCAGCTTCACGAAGTTGTTGTCCTCCTGGCCGGCCAGCCGGGCCAACTCCCGTCCCAGCCGTGCCACCCGCACCGCCTCCTCGGCGCTGGCGCATCCGGCGGTGTTGGGCAGCATCCAGTGGCGGCTCCAGTCGATGGCCTCGATCAGGCCCCCATGGCCAGCGGCCAGCGACTGCACCCGCCGCACCGCCACGGTGACGATCTCGCAGGAGCTGGCCTCCAGGCTGGCTTTCATCGCCTCCAGGCTCGGGTATTTGCCGGTGCCGGTCATCAGTCGGCTGCGGAAGGATCGTCCCGCGATCACCAGGGTGTCGCTGTTCATTGGGATGTCGTCAAAGCCCCTGCCAGGTCGCGAAACTACCGCGAACAGCGGACTCGGCGGCCGCTGCCGCGCTCCAGGTGGCCCCTTCGCCCTTAGCCTGAACCTTCGTGCCCTGAACCGTTCCGATGCCGCTGCTTCTGCCGCTGCTGCTGGCTGCAGCCGACCCTCAGCTGGCCATGAACCCCCTGCCGGTGGGCAGCGTTGTGCCCTTCGGAGCACCACCCTCAGCCGCGGCGCAGGTCTTTGAGACCGAGCTGGGGCCGGTGGAAACCTTCGACCCCATGGGACGCGCTGTCGATCTGGCCCGCGACCTGCCCAGGGTCTGGTCCGGCGTCTACCGCTCCTTCAGTGGCGGGGTTCCCCTGCCGGTGCAGCTGGTCCTGATGGAGGCCACCCCCATGGGCCAGATGGTCGATCTGCGCGGTGAGATGCAGGTGGGAGACACCACCGTGGCGGTCCAGGGCAACCTCAACGCCAAATCTGACCAGCTGGATCTGCTGATGCTCTGCGACTGCGAGGTCGGTGGCATGGAGTCCGGTGGTGAGATCAGCGGTGTGCAGGGGCTGGAGCTGGCGGGTTGGGTCGCGCCACGGCTGACCAATCCCGGCGGCCGCTTCGATCTGCGCCCTGTGGTCCCACCAGCCGGCAGCCCGTCCGGCGGTGCTCCGGTGCGCGGTCTGTGGTGAGCGCCAGCCTCAGGTGAGTGTGAGTTCCAGCCTCAGGCCGCTTTCTTCGGCCCCGAGGCGTCTTTGTCGCTTTTGCCGGAGCCGGTGGCGCCAGATCCGGATTTTCTGCCAGTGCTGGATCGCAGGCTTGCAGGACCCATCCCCTGGGCGGGCCCAGCCGGCTCAATGATTTCGGCAGGGAAACGGCGATCCAGCAGCTTCAGGCGCTTGCTGGTGGTCTTGTTGCCGGGATCAAGGATCAGAGCCTGGTTGTAGGCCTGCCGAGCCTCCTCTGTCAGCGACTGGCGCTCCAGGGCATAGCCCAGGTTGTTCAGGGCCACCGGATAGTCGGCTTTGGCCTGTAGGGCCGATTTGTAGTGACGGGTGGCTGCGGCATGGTTGCCCTGGGCCGCCAGAGCGAAACCGAGCGCATTCTGGATCAGCGCGCGGGCTTCCCCCGGTTCACCGTCCGAGCGCTTCAACGCCAGCTTGAGCGTGTCAACCGCCTGGTCGTAGAGGCGTTTGCGCAGCTGAACCGAGGCCAGTTCGTAGAGCGTGGCGGAATCCTTGGGATCGTCCTTGATCTGCACCTCCAGCTTGGCCAGGCGGACTTCATCCGCCCGCACCCGCCAGACCTGCAGGCCGACCACCACGGCGGCACCCCCCAGCAGAACGATCAGGCCGATCAGATAGGCCTGTGGAAGGAGAAGGTCCATCGGGCCTGCGGGGGTTGGCTGAGTGCGCGGAGTTGGTTAGGGAAGCCTGAAGTTCAGGCGTTGGCGGCGCCCACCACGGCGCTGAAGCTGCCGGGATCGGCCAGGGCGAGCTGGGCGAGCATCTTGCGGTTCAGCTGCACATCGGAGCGCTTGAGACCACCGATCAGGCGGCTGTAGCTCAGGCCGTTGAGGCGAGCGGCGGCGTTGATGCGGGCAATCCAGAGACGACGGAAGTCGCGCTTGCGCCGGCGACGGTCGCGGTAGGCATTGCAGAGGGCCTTCATCACCCGCTGGTTCGCGGTGCGGAACAGGCTGCCGTTGCCGCCCTGGAAGCCTCGGGCGAGGCGCAGGACCTTGTTACGGCGTTTGCGGGCGACATTGCCCCTCTTGACGCGGGCCATGAAAATCTCTCAGTGGAACGGTGGGAATCAGGAGCTGCCGGCTTTCACCAGGCGTCTCAGCCTGCGTAGGGGAGCATGCGGCTCACGTTGTCGGCATCGCGCTCATCGACGACCGCCATGGTGCCGAGATAACGCTTGCGCTTGGGGCTCTTGTGATCGAGCAGGTGGTTGTGAAAGGCACGCCGACGCATGAACTTGCCACTGCCGGTGACCTTGAACCGCTTGGCAGCTGCTCGGCGGGTCTTGAGCTTCGGCATGTCTGGCGCCCCATTCACAAACAACCAAAGTACGACGTGGTTGTCCCATCCGCCAACTCCCCCAGGATTCCCCGCTCGGCCGTACGGTTTTTCCATGCGATTTCCCGCTCCTCCCTCGCCGCTCTGCCTGCCCCGTCTGGCGCCCCTCGCCATGGGCCTGGGCAGTTCTCTGCTGCTGGCCCCGGGCTGCCAGGCCATGCCCGCAGCGGCCATGTACTGGCCCACCTCCCCCCGTCCCGCCATCGAGCGCAGCCAGCCAGTGCTCTGGGTCGCCCTGGGCGCCAGGCTCGGGCCGGCGCCCGGAGTGGCGGCTGCCAAGGCTCCCCCGCTGCGGCTCAAGGCCGCCGCCGGCAGCCTTGAACTCGAGGACGCCAGTGGCCGCAAGCTCCAGGGCCCCAGCCTGAGCCTGCGCTGGCGCCAGCGGCCCCTGCCGGAGCCCCTGCTGCTGGAGCGCACGGTGATGGGCCCTTTCCCCAGTTTTGAAACGGCGGATCAGGCCGCCTCCGCCTGGCGCTCGCTCGGCGTGGAGCCCGTGATCGCCCATCCGGCCGAGTGGGAAGTGTGGGCGCCCGCCCGCACGGCTCCCCCCGAGGGATTTCAGGCCAGGGCCTGGGCGCGGGAGGAAACAACCCGCCTGGAGCTGGAGGCCACGGCGGCTGACGGCAGCGTGGTGGCCCTGCAGGGTCCCCTGCGCCTGAGGGCCCCCCAGGGCCTGAGCTGGGGCAAGGGCGTGTTCCAGGGACCTTTCCGCCTGCAGGCCAATGCCTACGGCGGCTGGAGCCTGATCGAGCAGGTGCCGCTGGAGCGCTACCTGCTGGGAGTGGTCCCCCACGAGATCGGCGCCGGCTCGCCAGCGGCCGCCCTGGCGGCCCAGGCGATCCTGGCCCGCACCTGGGCGCTGCGCAACAGCCATCGCTACGACGTCGATGGCTATCACCTCTGCTCGGACACCCAGTGCCAGGTGTATGCGGATCCGCGCCAGGCCGGTGCTGCCGTGCGCCGTGCAGTGGAAGCCACCCGCGGCCAGGTGCTGAGCTGGCAGGGCCAGCCCATTCACGCGGTGTACCACGCCAGCAATGGCGGCATTTCGGCCGGATTCGAGGAGGTCTGGAGCGGCCCTCCCTCGCCCTACCTCCAGGCTCGTCCCGACGGGCCGCCGGCCTTTGCCCAGCGCTTTGCCCTGCCCCTGCCCGCGGCCTCTCTGCCGGAGCTGCTGCGCCAGGGAGGCAGCGCCTACGGAGCTGACCATCCCCTGTTTCGCTGGAATCGCCAGCTGGATGTCACCCGCATTCGCCAGTCGCTGGAGAAGGGACCCGGCGGCGTTGGCGAACCCCGGGAGATCAAGGTGCTCGAGCGCGGCCCCAGCGGGCGGGTGCTGGCCCTCTCGGTGGTGGGCAGCAGCGGCCAGCAGGTGCTGCGCCGTGACGCCATTCGCCGCACCTTCCGGCAACTGCCGAGCACCCTCTTTGTGGTCCAGGCCGATGGACCCGGCCGCTGGAGTTTCAGCGGTGGTGGTTTCGGCCATGGCGCCGGCCTTTCGCAGCAGGGGGCCATCGATCTGGGCGGCCGCGGCTGGACCCAGAACAGGATCCTGGAGCGCTATTACCCGGGCACCGAACTGGTGACTGTCGAAGCCCTCAGTGGGGGCCTTTAGAGTTCACTCCGACGCGGACCAGCCACGCCGGCGCGCTTGCCATGACGGAGTTGCCATGACAGCCACCGGTTTCAGCCCCAGAGGTCGCCGCGGCAAAGCCGCCCTGTTCGTTGTGCTCTGCGGCTGGGCCGGTGCTGCACCCCACTGGCTGGAGCCGCCCCGCAACCTTCTGCCCGCCGCCAGCCTCACGCTGCTGCTGGGTGCCTACGTGTTCCGCACCGTGCTGGGGCAGCTCTGGCGCCGTAACCGGGCGCAGGGCTCAGCCGATGGATCAGCCCCTGGGGCCAGCGGCGCTGATGGCCTCTGGCCGGGGCCCTGGCCAGCGGTGGATGTGGTGGTGGCGGCCCGCGATGAACAGGCCGTGGTCGGTCGGCTGGTGGAGCGGGTCAGCCGCCTGCGCTACCGCCAGGGGGCGCTGCGCCTCTGGGTGGTGGACGACGGCAGCGAGGACCGCACGCCCGAGCTGCTCCAGGCCCTCGAAGCCAGCACACCGATGCTGCGGGTGCTGCGCCGCCCCCGCCATGCCGGCGGTGGCAAATCAGGCGCTCTCAACGCGGTGTTGGAGCAGCTGGAAGGACGCTGGATGCTGGTGCTCGATGCCGATGCGGGCCTGCAGGAGGATCTGCTCGAGCGCTTGATTCCCCGGGCGGAGCAGGACGGCTGGTCGGCGATGCAATTGCGCAAGGCGGTGGTGAATGGGGGTTGCAACCTGCTCACCCGTGCCCAGGCGATGGAAATGGCCCTCGATGCGGTGGTCCAGGAGGGCCGGCTGGCGAGCGGTGGGGTGGCGGAATTGCGGGGCAACGGTCAGTTGCTGCGCCGGGATGCGATCACCCGGGTGGGTGGGTTCAATGAGGACACCGTCACCGACGACCTCGACCTCAGTTTTCGTCTGTTGCTGGCCGGTGAGCCCGTGGGCGTGCTCTGGGATCCCCCGGTGGAGGAGGAGGCGGTGCTCACCCTCCCGGCCCTCTGGCGCCAGCGTCAGCGCTGGGCGGAAGGCGGCCTGCAGCGCTTCTTTGACTACTGGCCGGGGCTGCTCTCGGATCGCCTGAATCCGGCCCAGAAGCTCGACCTCAGCAGCTTCTTCCTGCTGCAGTACGTGCTGCCGATGGTCTCGGTTGTCGACCTGCTCACTGCCCTGGTCACCCGCACGGCCCCCACGGTCTGGCCCCTCTCGATCGTGGCCCTCGGCCTCTCCGGTGCAGCCACGGTGGCGGGCTGCCGCCGACCCAGCGCAGGCCCCCCGCTGCCGGCGATGACCCCCCTGGCGGGCGCTCTGGGGATCACCTACCTCATGCATTGGTTCGTGGTCATCCCCTGGGTCACTCTGCGCATGGCCCTTCTGCCCAAGCGGCTGGTCTGGGCCAAGACGCAGCACCTGGGAGGCGAGACCGCCATGGAGGGCAACGCCGACGATCTCAGCGGCAGCATCGATCCCCTGGCTGATCCGCTCCCGGATCCCTCCAGCCAACCCTCCTGAGCTGGCCGGTTCACTCCTCCAGGCTCACCACCTCGCCGTTGAAGAAGTCGGCCAGGCGGCGGGCCTGAACATCGAGCGGCTGGCGCTCAGGCCGATCAGGGGCTGGGTCCCCTGCAGCTGGCGCGGCCGTGGGCTGAGGAGCCAGCGCCACTGGAGTGGGTGAAGGAGAAGGAGGGCGAACCACAGGCGCTGCCATCGATGGCCCCACAGCCGGTGGTGCTCCGCTGGACCTCGCCACCACGGGCCTGGCTGTCCCGGCTGGAGGGACCACGGGGTTGCTGGGCTGGTCGGAGGCCTCCAGCAACACCTGGCGGGGGCTGCCCAGGGCCTGGTCCAGCGCCGTTTCCAGCAGAGGCAGGCGGCTCTGCACCATGGCGATCCACTTGCTGCTCACCCGCACCACCGCCCGCTGATCATCGAGGCGCAGCAGGGAGGCCTGCTGGGAGAGCAGCATGCGGGTGGAGGGCAACTCCAGGCTGGAGAGGATCTGCTGCCAGAGCTCGCCGAGATCCTGAGGCTCCTGTCCGGGTGCCGGGCTGGCTGAGCTGCCGACTGGGACTGGGATCGGGACTGGGACCGGGGCAGGCGCTGGGACCGTGGCTTCGACGGCCCTTGGCGCTTCTGCCGGCTGGGGGACTGCCGGGGCCGGCGCGCGCGGTCGTGCCGCCGCCGTCGCCGAAACAGTCGCCGCCGTGGCTGCCGCCGCCGGCTCCGCCAGCAGTCCCAGCAGCAGCACCTCCAGCCACAGCCTGGGTTGGGCGCTCTGGCGCAGCTGCTGTTCACTGCCCTTGAGCTGGGCCTGCCAGTTCAGCAGCCGCGCTTTGCCGATGCGGCGGGCCTGCTCGGGCAACAGCGGTTGCAGCTGGACGCTGACCGCGGTCAGTTCCAGCCGGTCCGGGGCCACACCGGCCAGCACCAGATCCCGCAGCAGGCTGGCGAGCCCTTGCAGTACGGCTCCGGGCTCGCGGCCTCGCTCCAGCAGGCGCCGGCAGGTCTCGAGAAGGCCCAGGGGATCGCCCTCCCCCATGGCGGCCACCAGTTCGAGCAGCTCCTGCTCCGGTACAGCGCCCAGCAGCTCCCACACCGCCGCGGCCTCGATCGGCGCGCTCAGCAGGCTGAGCTGATCCAGCAGGCTCTCGGCATCGCGCAGCCCCCCCTGGGCCCGCAGGGCCACCACGTGCAGGGCTTCGGGGGTGATGCCGATCTCCTCTTCGCTGGCGATGAAGCGCAGATGACCCTCCAGAGCCTCCAGGGGAATGCGGCGGAAGTCGAAGCGCTGGCAGCGGGAGAGGATCGTGGGCAGCACCCGCTGGGGATCGGTGGTGGCCAGCACGAACACCACCCGTGGCGGTGGTTCCTCCAGGGTCTTGAGCAGGGCGTTGAAGGCGGCGGTCGAGAGCATGTGGCACTCATCGATCACGTAGACCTTCCAGCGGGCCTGAACCGGCGCGAAGCGGGAGCGCTCGATCAGTTCGCGGATGTTGTCGACGCCGGTGTTGGAGGCGGCATCGATTTCGATCACATCGAGGGCGTTGCCGGCGGTGATCGAGCGGCAGAGCTCACAGCTGCCGCAGGGCTCGGGGGTGGGCCCCGTGGCCGAGAGGCAATTGAGCGAACGGGCCAGGATCCGGGCGCTGGAGGTCTTGCCCGTGCCCCGGGGACCGCTGAAGAGGTAGGCCGGCGCGATCCGGTTCTGGCGCAGGGCACTGCTGAGGGTGGAGGCGACGGCCTCCTGGCCCACCAGCTGGTCGAAGCGCTGGGGTCTGTACTTCTGGGGCAGGGGCAGGTAGGCCCGGGTCTGGGTCATGGAGGCTGCTCCCCGGACGGCCTGGCCCCTGAGGCTACTCAGCGGGTTTGGGCGCCAGCAGCCGCTCCAGGCGTGCCTCCATCTCCTCCACCTCCTCGAGCTGGTCGGCCAGGTTCTGGGCCGCCAGGCGCAGCTGACTGAATGGCTCCGAAGGGCCGTCCTGGCCCTCCCCCCAGCGAGCTTCCGCCCGGGCCAGCTCTGCTTCCAGCTTCTGCTGCAGCTTCAGGCGCAGGCCATCGAGCTGCTCCAGGCTCTGCAGGGCCAGGGTCCGGCCCTTCTCCAGCTGCTCCCCATCCAGGTTGAGGCCCTGCCGAAGCAGCAGGCGCACGCCGGTGATCAGGGCCGCCGGCACCAGCTGGCCGAGCATCAGGGCCCCGAGGCTGCCGGTGTGCAGCCAGCCCTCCACCTGGGCGCTGCGGTGCCGGCCCGTCTTGCACCAGATGGCGAAGTGTTCGCAGTTGTTGAAGATCAGGTTGTAGCGCTGCTCCCCCAGCCGGCCCATGGCTCGGCGCAGGGTCATGCCCGGCGCCGAGATCTCGGCGGGGTCGTAGGCCACCACCGTCAGGGGCTCACCGCGGCTGAACTCCAGCAGCGGCGAACGCAGAATCGCCCGACCCTCCAGGTAATGGGCCACGCTGCCGTCGCCCAGGTCGATGCCGTGGTGGTTGAACAGCCCATGCTGCCTGGGCACCTGGAGATGGTCGGCGGCTGCCATGGGCCGTGATTGCGGAACAGGACCGTTTCAGCCTGCCGCCGGGCCTGTGGGCAGAGCAAGGACGGTCGAGGGGGGATTGCCGCTCAGGCCGATTCCTGCTGCGTGACCACGCTGGGATAGGGCAGCACCTTGGCTTTGCTGCGCTGCTCCACCAGCTCACGGGTGATCGTGTAGGTGCTGACCTCACTGTTGGAGGGGAGCTCGTACATCAGATCCAGCATCAGCTCCTCGACGATGCCGCGCAGGGCCCGGGCACCGGTGCGGCGGCGGTGGGCTTCGTGGGCAATGGCTTCGATGGCGCCGGGTTCGAACTCCAGGCGCACGCTGTCCATGCTCATCAGCGTCTGGAACTGCTTGACAAGGGCGTCGCGGGGTTCGGTGAGGATCGACTCCAGCGAGCGCACATCCAGGGGCTCGAGCACGGCGCTCACGGGCAGCCGGCCGGTGAACTCTGGAATCAGGCCGTAGCGCACCAGATCGTCGGGTTCCAGGTGACGCAGCACCTGGCTGGCCTTGATTTCGCGATGGCCCCGGCCGCGGCCGTCGGCAGGCAGGAAGCCGATCGAATTACGGCCCAGGCGCCGCTGCACCACATCTTCGAGGCCCACAAAGGCGCCGCCGCAGATGAACAGGATCTGGCTGGTGTCGATCTGGATGCAGTCCTGGTAGGGATGCTTGCGGCCCCCCTGGGGCGGCACGTTGGCCACGGTGCCCTCCAGCATCTTCAGCAGGGCCTGCTGCACCCCTTCCCCCGACACATCACGGGTGATCGAAGGGTTCTCGCTCTTGCGGGCGATCTTGTCGATCTCATCGATGTAGATGATGCCGCGCTGGGCCTGCTCCACATCGAGATCGGCCTTCTGCAGCAGGCGCAGCAGGATGTTCTCCACGTCTTCCCCCACATAGCCCGCCTCGGTGAGGGTGGTGGCGTCGGCCACGGCGAAGGGCACGTCGAGCAGTTCGGCCAGCGTCTGGGCCAGCAGGGTCTTGCCGCAGCCGGTGGGGCCGATCAGCAGGATGTTCGACTTGTGCAGGCGGGTGGCACTGCGGTCGGTTTCGCCCTTGCCGTCGCCCTGCCAGGCCAGGCGCTTGTAGTGGTTGTAGACGGCCACGGAGAGCACCTTCTTGGCCTCGTCCTGGCCCACCACCTGTTGATCCAGGAAGGACTTGATCTCCTGGGGCCTGGGGATGTTCGCCAGGGTGGGGGCAGGCTTGCTGCTCTTCTTGACGGCTGGCTTACGCCCGTGGTCGTTGTGGGGCCTGGCGCTGCCATGGCTCTCCACCAGTTCTTCATCGAGGATCTCGTTGCAGAGATCGATGCACTCGTCGCAGATGTAGACCCCTGGGCCAGCGATCAGCTTGCGCACCTGCTCCTGAGATTTGCCGCAGAACGAGCACTTGAGGTGGGCGTCGAACTTGGGCATCGGGCTGGGGCGTCCTGGTCAGGGGGTTGGGGCTTGGATCGGCCGTCCAGGATTGGCCGGTACCCGGAGTGTCTCAGCAGAACCTAGGGATCAGAGCGGAGTCGTGTCATCCACGACACGATCGATCAATCCGTAGCTGACGGCCTCGGGCGGAGACAAAAAGTAGTCCCGGTCGGTGTCTTCTGCAATCTTCTCGAGGGGCTGACCGGTGTGCTCCGCCATCAGACCGTTGAGGGTGTCCTTGAGGAACAGGATCTCCTTGGCCTGAATCTCGATGTCGACCGCCTGGCCCTGGGCGCCGCCCAGGGGCTGGTGGATCATGATCCGCGCGCTGGGCAGGGCCATGCGCTTGCCCTTGGCGCCACTGCAGAGCAGAAAAGCCCCCATGCTGGCCGCCAGGCCGTAACAGATGGTCACCACATCCGGTGCCACCTGCTGCATGGTGTCGTAGATCGCCAGCCCTGCCGTGACGGAGCCGCCCGGTGAGTTGACGTAGATCTGGATGTCCTTCTCAGGATCCTCGGCTTCGAGGAACAGGAGCTGGGCCACCAGGGAATCGGCCACCTGATCGTCGATGCCGGTGCCCAGGAAGATGATCCGCTCCCGCAGCAAGCGGGAGTAGATGTCAAACGCCCGTTCACCGCGTCCGGACTGCTCCACCACCGTGGGCAACACCCCTGGCGAGGCCTGCCAGCTGTTGTGGATCGGATGGGAGCGAAGGGCTTCGATCACGCGGCCGGGGCAGGGGAAACGGTGCAGGCGTTCAATCTATGGCGGCTTCAGGCCTGGTCGTCGGCGTCGGCCGCCGCCGCTTCGGCCTCTAGGGCCTTCTCGGTGAGGGTGCTGTGGGCCTCAAGCCACTCCAGCAGCTTCTCGCGCAGGAGGTCTTCGGCCACGGCTTCGCGCAGGCGCAGCGGATCGATCGAACTGGTGTCGCTCAGACCCTGACTCACCTCCTGCATCTTGGCCTCGATCGCGGCGTCCTCCGGGCGGATGTCTTCGGCTTCGGCCAGGGCCTTGAGGGCGAAGCTGCGCCGCAGGCGCTGCTCGGCCTCGGGACGGGAGCTGTCCACCAGGCTGCGCACCAGATCGGGGGTGAACAGCTTCTTGACATCCATTCCCTGCTGGGCGATCTGGGAGGCGGTCTGCTCGATCAGCGAGCGAACCTCCTGCTGGATCAGGGTCTCGGGTAGGTCCACCTCCAGCTGCTCCACCAGGGCCGCCAGCAGGGCGTCGTGGCGACCGCTGCGGGCCCGCCGTTCGGCGTCCTCGCGCAGGCGGGTCTCCAGGTCGGCTCTGAGTTCCTCGAGGGTCTCCTTGTCACTGGCCTCCTTGGCGAAGGCGTCATCGAGGGCCGGCAGTTCGCGTGCCTTGAGTTCCTTGAGGGTGATGCTGAAGCTGGCCTCGCGGCCCTGGGCTTCCTCCTGGGGGTAGTCGTCGGGGAAGCGGCAGCTCACCTCGCGCTCCTCGCCCACGGCCATGCCGAGGATCCCCGCCACGAAGCCGGGGATCATGCGCTGCTCCTCGAGCTCCACCTCCATGGCATCGGAACTGCCCCCTTCAATGGCCACGCCGGTGTCCACGAAAGAGCCGCTGAAGGACACCACCGCCACGTCGCCCGTGGCGGCCGGCCGATCTTCCACAGGCACCAGGGTGGCCAGCTGGCGACGCGATTGCTCCAGCATCTCCTCGACCCGTGCGGGGTCGTAGCTGATCAGCTCGGCTTCGGCTGTCAGCCCCTTGGTGGCCTTGAGGCTGGGGGTGGGCTGCACGTCCAGCTCAAGGGTGAGTGTGAGGTCTTCGCCGGGGTTGAAGCGCTCCAGCAGAGCCTCAAAGCCCTCGCTCAACTCGGGGCTGCTGAGGGCCTCGATCTTCTCCTGCTCCAGGGCGTCCCGCCAGACGCTGTCCACCAGGTCCTCCAGGGCGGTGGCCCGGATCCGCAGTGGTCCGATCTGCTGGAGCAGCACCGGACGGGGCACCTTGCCCTGGCGGAACCCGGGCAGGCGCACACTGCGGCTCAGTTTCACCACGGCGGCCTCATAGCTGGCCTGGGAGCGGCCGCCGGGGACGGCCACCTCCAGCGCCAGGCGGCTGCCGGGGCGGGGGCTGGTCTTGACCTTCAGGGCGGAGCTCATGGCGAAACGGTCGGGCCGCGGCGATGCAGCCCCGAATCCTATGAACTCGCCCTCCGGCCGATCCGCAGGACCCGTCGGCAGCCCAGGCAGCGTATTGTGTGCACAACGACATGTGGTCGTTGATAGCCACCAGGACCACAGGGTTCCCTTCCGAGCCTCAGGTCCAGCGCGCACAGCCTCCTCCGCTCCACGGAGCGTGACGCTGGCCCAGGCTCTCCCCAGATCTTCCCGTTCCTCTGCAAGCCTCCCGCCCTTTCCATCCAGCCCTTTTCTCCAGGGCACATCCCTCCCTAAGGGTCCCTCCGGCCCCAGCTGATTCAGCTTCCCTGCGGCCATGGCGTCCGCTTCCAGCCGAGCTCACGTCGTAGTCCTGGGCGTGCTCCTGGACCAGCCATCACCACCAGCGCTTTCACCCTTTTCCGCCGTTGTCAAACACCGCTCCTCTCCCACCTCTCCCCAGTCGTCCCCTGACGGTGGCGGTGCTCGGTGCGACCGGAGCTGTGGGAGAGGAGTTGCTCGCCCTGCTGGCGGAGCGCCGCTTCCCTGTGGGTGAACTGCGGCTGCTGGCCTCGGAGCGCTCCGCCGGCCGCCAGGTGGCGTGGCAGGGCCGTGAGCTGACGATCCAGGTCGTCGATGCCGCGTCTTTTGAGGGGGTGGATCTGGTGCTGGCCTCCGCTGGTGGCTCGATCTCACGGCGCTGGGCGCCGGTGGCGGTGGCGGCGGGCGCGGTGGTCATCGACAACTCCAGTGCCTTCCGCCTTGATCCCGAGGTGCCGCTGGTGGTGCCGGAGGTCAATCCCCAGGCGGCTCTGGGCCATCGGGGCATCATCGCCAACCCCAACTGCACCACGATCCTGCTCACCCTGGCCCTGGCGCCCCTTCAGGCCCGCCGTCCGATCCGCCGCGTGGTCGTGAGCACCTACCAGTCGGCCAGTGGTGCCGGTGCCCGGGCGATGGAGGAACTGCGCACGCTCACTCGCACCGTGCTGGATGGCGGCGAGCCGCTGAGTGAGGTGCTGCCCCATTCCCTGGCGTTCAATCTTTTCCTGCACAACTCCCCCCTGCAGCCCAGCGGCTACTGCGAAGAGGAGCTCAAGATGCTGCATGAAACCCGCAAAATCATGGCTCTGTCGGAGTTGCGGCTCTCGGCCACCTGTGTGCGGGTGCCGGTGCTGCGGGCCCACTCCGAGGCGGTGAACATTGAGTTCGAGCAACCCTTCCCGGTCGAGGAGGCCAGGGCGCTGCTGGCGGTGGCCCCAGGGGTGGAGCTGCTGGAGGATTTCGCCGCCAACCGCTTCCCGATGCCCACCGATGTCACCGGTCGCGATCCGGTGGCCATCGGGCGCATTCGCCAGGACCTCAGCGACCCCAATGCCCTGGAGCTCTGGCTCTGTGGCGACCAGATCCGCAAGGGGGCGGCCCTCAATGCCGTCCAGATCGCCGAAGTGCTGCTGGAGTCGGCCCAACTGGCGCAGTCCCCAGTCACTTCAGCCGCCCGAGGTGCTGTTTGAGCACCACAGCAGCACAGTTCGGCGCGGCGCAGCCCAGCAGGGGCCAACCACAACCGCCCTTCGGCCGGATGCTGACCGCGATGGTCACCCCGTTCAGTCCGGATGGTGCGGTGGATCTCGATCTGGCCTCACGCCTGGCTGAGCATCTGGTGAACCACGGCTCCGACGGGCTGGTGCTCTGCGGGACCACCGGTGAGTCGCCCACCCTGAGCTGGCAGGAACAGCACGAGCTGTTTGAAGCGGTGAAGCGGGCCGTGGCGGGCCGGGCCCTGGTGCTCGCCGGCACGGGCAGCAATTGCACAGCCGAGGCCATCGAAGCGATCGGACGGGCGGCCGATGAAGGCGCCGATGGGGCCCTGGTGGTGGTTCCGTACTACAACAAGCCACCCCAGGAAGGCCTCGAAGCCCATTTCCGTGCCATTGCCCAGGCGGCCCCCAGGCTGCCGGTGATGCTCTACAACATCCCGGGCCGCACCGGCTGCAGCCTTGAGCCGGCCACCACGGCCCGCCTGCTTGATCTCCCCAACGTGGTCAGCTACAAGGCCGCCAGTGGCAGCACCGATGAGGTCAGCCAGCTGCGGTTGCTCTGCGGCGACCGCCTGGCGATCTACAGCGGCGATGATGCCCTGACCCTGCCGATGCTGGCGGTGGGTGCCGTCGGTGTGGTGAGCGTGGCCAGTCATCTGGTGGGACGCGAGATCCAGCGCATGATCTCCGCCTTTCTGGCCGGCGAGCTGGCCGCGGCCCTGGCCCTGCACGAACGCCTGCTGCCCCTCTGCCGGGCGCTGTTCGCCACCACCAATCCCATTCCCGTCAAAGCGGCCCTTGAGCTGGAGGGCTGGCCCGTGGGCGCCCCCCGTCTTCCCCTGGTCTCCGCCGACAGCGACGTCCGTGCCCGATTGACCTCCGCCCTGGCTGCCCTGCGTCCTACCTGACGCCATGGCTTAGCTCCAGCGCAGTGCGGCCTGGAGTTCTCGCAACAGCAACACTCTGTTTCCGCTCCGTTTCCGTTCAGTTTTTCTTCAATCCTTCGATTCCAACCCCATGAGCCCAAGCAACACCCGAAACGCCCCCACCAACAAACAGCCTGCCCTGCGGGTCATCCCCCTGGGTGGTCTGCATGAGATCGGCAAGAACACCTGCGTCTTTGAGTATGGCGATGAGCTGATGCTGGTGGATGCCGGCCTCGCCTTCCCCAGTGATGGCATGCACGGTGTCAACGTCGTGCTGCCGGACACCAGCTATCTGCGTGAAAACCAGAAGCGCATCCGCGGCATGATCGTGACCCATGGTCATGAAGATCACATCGGCGGGATTCCCCACCACCTCAAGAACTTCAGCATCCCTGTGATCTATGGCCCGAGGCTGGCCATGTCGATGCTTCAGGGCAAGATGGAGGAAGCTGCCGTCACCGACCGCACCATCATCCAGACGGTGAGCCCTCGGGATGTGGTCAAGGTGGGCCAGCACTTCCAGGTGGAGTTCATCCGCAACACCCACTCGATTGCCGATAGCTTCAGCCTGGCAATCACCACTCCCGTGGGTGTGGTGATCTTCACCGGCGACTTCAAGTTCGACCACACCCCTGTGGATGGCGAGTACTTCGACATCCAGCGGATGGCTCACTACGGCGAACAGGGTGTGCTCTGCCTGTTCAGTGACTCCACCAACGCCGAGGTGCCCGGCTTCACCCCGCCCGAGCGCTCGGTGTTCCCGAACCTCGACCGCCACTTCGCCAATTCCGAAGGTCGGGTGATCGTCACCACCTTCGCCAGTTCGGTGCACCGGGTTTCGATGATCCTGGAGCTGGCCATGAAGCACGGCCGCAAGGTGGGCCTGCTGGGTCGCTCCATGCTCAACGTGATCGCCAAGGCTCGCGAGCTTGGATACATCCGCTGCCCCGATGAATTGTTCGTGCCCATCAAGCAGATCCGCGATCTTCCCGATCGCGAAACCCTGCTGCTGATGACCGGCAGTCAGGGCGAACCCCTGGCGGCCCTCAGCCGCATCTCCCGCGGTGAGCACCCCCAGGTGCAGGTCAAACCCACCGACACAATCATCTTCTCCGCCAGCCCGATCCCCGGCAACACCATTTCAGTGGTGAACACCATCGATCGGCTGATGATGATGGGAGCCAAGGTGGTCTACGGCAAGGGCGAAGGCATCCACGTGTCGGGCCATGGTTGTCAGGAAGACCACAAGCTGATGCTGGCCCTCACCCGGCCGAAATTCTTCGTGCCGGTCCACGGCGAGCACCGCATGCTCGTGTGCCACTCACGCACGGCCCAGTCGATGGGAATTCCCGCCGACAACATGCTGATCATCGACAACGGTGATGTGGTGGAGCTCACCCCCACCACCATCCACAAGGGCGATCCGGTCAAGGCCGGCATCGAGCTGCTGGATGCCTCCCGCAACGGCATCGTCGACAACCGCGTTCTCAAGGAACGCCAGCAGCTGGCCGAAGACGGCGTGATCACCCTGCTGACCGTGATCAGCACCGATGGCGTCATGGGCGCTCCGCCGCGGGTCAACCTGCGTGGTGTGGTCACCACCGCCGATGCCCGCCGGCTCTCGGTCTGGGCTGAGCGGGAGATCGGCTGGGTGCTGGACAACCGCTGGAATCAGCTGGCCCGCAACACCGGTGGCACGGCCCCCGAGGTGGACTGGGTGGGTGTGCAACGGGAGATCGAAGTGGGTCTGCAGCGCCGCTTGCGGCGAGAGCTGCAGGTGGAGCCGCTGATCATCTGCCTGGTGCAGCCGGCTCCGGCCGGCACCCCGGCCTACAAGGGCCGTGCCGATGCCGAGCCCGACAGCCGTCCGGCGCCCCGCGGTGGTCGCCGCGAGAGCTCAGGTCGTGAGCCGGTGATCCGCAATCACGCGGCTCCCCAGCGGGTTGTGGGCTCCGGTGCTGTGGCTGTTGCGGCCCCGGCCCCGGCACCTGTGGCTGTGGCTGTCACCACCCCTGTCAGTGCACCCGCGGCCCAGGTGGCTCCGGTCAAGCAGGAAGAGCCGGAAATGCCCGCCAACCGCGTGCGTCGCCGCCGCTCCACCGCCGCCGGCTGAACGGCTGTGGGCTGGGCGGCCCCGCTGCCGCTCAGCCCAGCACCACCCGCAGCCGACCCTTGGCCAGCTCGGCTTCCTCCTCGGGGCTGAAGCGGCTGAGGCCTTCGCCATCGCGCCCGGAGCTGTGGAGCTCCTCCAGCACCTCCACCCGCACCTCGTCCAGGCCGCTGTCTGGAGGCGCTGGATCCAGGCCCGCCGCTGCGCTCTGCTGGCAGAGCGCCAGTCCCTCGCCAGCCAGATCGCTGAAGGTGCTCCCGCCGCTGGCCGCGTCCCGGACCTGGCGATAGAGGGCGCCAGCGGCGAGCGGTTGGTGCAACCCGTAGAAATGAATGTGCCCCAGCAGCAACTGCAGACGCAGGATCTGGGGATCACTGGCCTCCAGTGCTGTGCCCTCCAGCAGGGTCAGGCCCTCTTGAAGGGCCTCCGTGAAGCGCCCCTGGCTGTAGGTCAGTTCCACGCTTCTGTAGTCCTGATCGAAGCCGCTGGTGGTCATGGCTCGGGGGAGGTGGCTCCGGGTTCACCAGGGTCGGATCGGTCCGCGTGCTGGCTGGATTCCGGCTGCAGCCAGAGGCTTTGCCGGTCCCAGGAGAGGCTGTTCCCTCCGGGTAGGTCCAGGCTGCCAGGCCCCTGCTCCAGGGGCAAGCGGCGCCGCAGCGATTCCAGGCAGCGCCCCCCCAGTCGCAGCCCGGCGCTGCGCTCCAGCCAGAGATTGAGCAGCAGGCCCTGACTGCTGGCGGAGAGCTCATTCAGCCGTTGGCGCTGCAGGGTCGGCCTCTGCTGAGGCTGGCCTGTGGCCCCGGCAGCCGCGGGCGCCTGCAGGGCCGTGAGGGCCAGCAGCGCCAGTTCTTCGCTGAGCGCCTGGGTGCTCTCCAGGCGCTCGGCCAGGTCCCCCAGGCGCCGCCAGGCCCCGGGGTGGAGGTCTTCAAGCACCGGCAGCACCTCCTGGCGCAGACGGTTGCGGCTGAAGCGGGGATCATGGTTGCTGGGATCCAGCCACAGGGGCAGCTGCTGCTGCGCGCAGAAGGCCGCGGTTTCCGCCCGCGAGAAGTCCAGCAGGGGGCGCACCAGTTCGAGGCTGCCGCTGAGGGGTCGCCGCCTGCGCAGGCTGCTCAGCCCGCGCAGGCCGCAGCCCCGGGCCAGGTTGAACAGCAGGGTCTCGGCCCGGTCGCTGCCTGTGTGGCCGCTCACCACCCGCGAGCAGCCGAGGCTGAGGGCCCGCTGACTCAATCGCTCGTAGCGCCAGCGGCGCCCAGCCGCTTCACGGCCGCCAGCGCAGCCGGTGCCGGCTGCCCCAGCGGGGGCCTCCTCCAGCAGCACCGGCAGGCCCAGGCCGGTGGCCCAGGCTGCCAGCTCCCTGGCCTGATCAGCCGCTTCCGCGCGCCAGCCGTGGTTGCCGTGCCAGAGCTGCAGCTCCCAGCCGTGCAGGCGCCGCAGCTGCAGCAGCAGCACCGTCAGAGCCATCGAGTCCTGGCCACCGGAGACGGCCAGCAGCAGCCGCTCCCCCCTGGGCAGCAGCTGGGGGTCTGCCAGCAGGCGCCGATGCAGCCGCTGCTGCAGGGGACCCCATGGGAGGATCGCTAACACATGCCCTGTTCGCCGATGTCGCGCCTCACCAGCCTGCCCGCCCCCCTGCAAGCGGCGCTGCATTCCCGGCGGCTGCTGAAAGTGATCAGCGGCCTGGCCAACTTCGAGGCGTCCAGCGTGGAGCGCATCAGCCGGGCCGCCGGTGCCGCTGGCGCCGACCTGCTCGATGTGGCCTGCGATCCGGCCCTCGTTCGCCTGGCCGCGGGGGTCTCGGGCCTGCCGGTGTGCGTTTCGGCCGTGGATCCTGAGCTGTTCGCCGCCGCCGTGGACGCCGGTGCCGCGATGGTGGAGATCGGCAATTTCGATTCGTTCTATCCCGAAGGGCGGATCTTCGGCGCCGAGGAGGTGCTGGCCCTCACCCGTCGCACCCGGCAGCTGCTGCCGCAGGTGGTGCTCTCGGTCACGGTGCCCCATGTTCTTCCCCTCGATCAGCAGCAGCAGCTGGCCATCGATCTGGCCGCTGCCGGCGCCGATCTGATTCAGACCGAAGGAGGCACCAGTGCCCGTCCCTTCAGCCCCGGGCTCCTGGGCCTGATCGAGAAGGCCGCGCCCACCCTGGCCGCGGCCCATGCCATCAGCCGGGCGGTGGAGATTCCCGTGCTCTGCGCTTCCGGCCTCTCGGCGGTCACCCTGCCCATGGCCATCGCCGCCGGCGCCCATGGCGTCGGAGTGGGCTCGGCCGTGAACCGCCTCGACGACGAGCTGGCGATGGTGGCGGTGGTGCGCAGTCTGCGTGAGGCCCTGGCGGCTGTGCCGGTGGCGGTGGGCTGAGGCCACCTGCTGCCTGTGACGGTTCCGCACCCCTGCCTTGGCCAACTCAGGGGGCTTTGTTTAGTCTTGAACACCGGTTGTTTCCTTTCCCATGGGCGCGTTCATCTGGCTCCTGCAATGGCCGATCCGCGCTGTTGTGCTGTTGATCGTGGGCGCCTTGCCCCTCGGAGTGGAGTTCAGCAGTTTCGGCACCGCTCTGTTGTCCGCAGCCGTGATCGGGTTGCTGGGAACGCTGCTGCTCTGGCCACTGAAGCTGCTGCTGGCGCTCCCCTGGGCATTCACCAGCCTGGGCGGGATGATCACGCCGATCACCGCTGTCTACAACTGGGTGATCACGATCGTGCTGTTTGCCCTGGCGGCCTGGTTGATCCAGGGCTTCCGGCTCAAGAACGGCCTGATCAGTGCGGCCCTGGGCGCCATCGTCTACAGCGTGCTCAGCACCTTGATCCTGGGCTGGCTCGGTCTCGATGTGAGCTTCACCCGGGCGGCGGCCGCGCTCAGCGCGTCGATGGGTGTGGCCTGAGGGTTCGCCCTGGGGGCGCTGTAGTTGTTGCCTGCCTCAGGACCTTTCCTGCCGGGCAGCGAACGCAGACCATGGCTGATTCCTAGGATCAGGGCTGTGTCTGACCAGGGATCACCTGGATCCAGCAGCCCATGGCGCGCTTTGAGCTCCAGGCTCCCTATGAGCCCAAGGGCGATCAGCCCACGGCGATCGAGACCCTCGTGGAGGGTGTTGATGCCGGTGAGCGCTACCAGACCCTGCTGGGGGCCACAGGCACAGGCAAAACCTTCACCATCGCCAATGTGATTGCCCGCACCGGCCGCCCGGCCCTGGTGCTGGCCCACAACAAGACCCTTGCGGCGCAGCTCTGCAATGAGTTGCGGGAGTTCTTCCCGAACAACGCGGTCGAATATTTCATTTCCTATTACGACTACTACCAGCCGGAGGCCTATGTGCCGGTCTCCGATACCTACATCGCCAAAACAGCATCGATCAACGAAGAGATCGATATGCTGCGGCACTCCGCCACCCGCTCACTGTTCGAGCGGCAGGATGTGATCGTGGTGGCCTCGATCAGTTGCATCTATGGTCTTGGTATCCCTTCCGAATACCTGAAGGCAGCTGTGCGCTTTCAGGTGGGCGAGGCCCTCAACCTGCGCACTTCCCTGCGCGAGCTGGTTAATAACCAGTATGCCCGCAACGACATTGAAGTGGGCCGCGGCCGCTTCCGCGTCAAAGGGGATGTGCTCGAGATCGGCCCCGCCTATGAAGATCGGCTGGTGCGCATTGAACTGTTCGGAGATGAGGTGGAGGCGATTCGCTATGTCGATCCCACCACCGGCGAAATCCTCCAGAGCCTCGAAGCTATCAATATCTACCCGGCCAAACACTTCGTCACACCCAAGGATCGGCTAGAATCCGCGATCGCCGCCATCCGCGATGAACTGCATCAGCGCCTGGAGGTTCTCCATGGCCAGGGACGCCTGTTGGAAGCCCAGCGCCTGGAGCAGCGCACCACCTACGACCTGGAGATGCTGCAGCAGGTGGGCTACTGCAATGGCGTCGAGAATTATGCCCGCCACCTGGCGGGACGCCAGGCCGGCACACCACCGGAGTGCCTGATTGATTATTTCCCCGATGACTGGTTGCTGGTGGTGGATGAGAGCCACGTCACCTGCTCCCAGCTCCATGCCATGTACAACGGTGATCAGGCCCGCAAGCAGGTGCTGGTGGAGCATGGCTTCCGGCTGCCCAGCGCCGCCGACAACCGCCCGCTCAAGGCCGAGGAGTTCTGGTCGAAGGCCCATCAGACCATCTTCGTGTCAGCCACCCCCGGGACCTGGGAGATGGACCAGAGCCACGGCCATGTGGCCCAGCAGGTGATCCGCCCCACAGGGGTGCTGGATCCGGTGGTGGAGGTGCGCCCCAGCGAGGGGCAGGTGGATGATCTGCTCGGCGAAATCCGCCTGCGGGCCGGGCGGGACGAGCGCACCTTGATCACCACCCTGACCAAACGAATGGCCGAGGACCTCACCGATTACCTCGCTGAAAATGGCGTGCGGGTGCGCTATCTGCACTCGGAAATCCATTCGATCGAGCGGATCGAGATCATCCAGGATCTGCGCAATGGTGAATTCGATGCCCTGGTGGGGGTGAACCTGCTGCGGGAAGGGCTGGATCTGCCGGAGGTGTCTCTGGTGGCGATCCTTGATGCCGACAAAGAGGGATTCCTGCGGGCGGAGCGTTCCTTGATCCAAACCATCGGCCGGGCGGCCCGCCATGTGGACGGCACGGCCCTGCTCTATGCCGACAATCTCACCGATTCGATGGCGCGTGCCATCTCCGAAACCGAGCGGCGTCGGGCGATTCAGCACACCTACAACGAAACCCACGGCATCACCCCCAGCCCCGCCGGCAAGCGGGCTGGCAATGCCATCCTCAGCTTCCTGGAGGTGTCCAGGCGCGCCCAGGATGAGGCACCCGCCGCTGAGGCTGAGCCGGCATCGTTTGCGATGGTGCCCCTCGATGCCCTGCCGGAGCTGATCCTGGAGCTGGAGGACAAGATGAAGGCCGCCGCCAAGAATCTGGAATTCGAGGAGGCCGCCAACCTGCGGGATCGCATCAAGAAGCTGCGCCAGAAACTGGTGGGCCGCACCTGAGAGCAGAGCCTGCTTCCGCCGCTGCTCCGAGCCGCGCCCAGGCTCAGCGGCCGGCGGCCTTGAGCACGATCTTGATCGTCTTGAGCAGGATCAGCAGGTCCAGCCAGACACTGCCGTTGCGCAGATAGAAAAGGTCGTAACTCAGCTTCAGTTCAGCGTCCTCCAGTGTGGAGGTGTAGGGCATGTTCACCTGGGCCCAGCCGCTCAGGCCCGGCCGGATCCAGTGGCGCAGCCGGTAGTTGGGGATGCAGCGCTCCAGGTCCGTTTCCAGTTCCGGCCGCTCCGGCCGTGGTCCGATCAGGCTCATCTCCCCCTGCAGCACGTTGATCAGCTGGGGCAGCTCATCGAGTCGGGTGCGCCGCAGCCAGTGGCCCACCGGCGTGATGCGCCTGTCGTTCGGACCTGACCAGATCGCCTCCCCTTCCTCCTCCGCATCGGAGACCATCGTGCGCAGTTTGATCACCTCAAAGCGCTTGCCCTGCAGGCCCGTGCGCCACTGGCGGTAGAGCACCGGTCCGCCGTCGCTCAGACGAATCAAGGCGGCGGCGACGGCCAGCAGCGGAGCGCAGAGCAGCAGCAGCAGCAGGCTCACCATCACATCGGCATAGCGCTTCAGCTGCCGCTCGAAGCTGCCACCGCCCTGCTCTCGGCGATCAGAGAACAGCAGCCACTGATCCCCGACCCAGCGGGGTGGGATGCGCTGCAGCTCCTTCTCGGCGGCCAGGGCCAGCGACGTGATCGGTCGGCCTTCCGCCAGGATCCGGGAGCAGGAGTCGAGCCCATCGGGTTGATTGAGGACCCCCTGGCTGAGCGCGAGTCCACTGCTGCCGGGCCTGCTCTCCAGCTGGCTGCAGCCTTCGGCCAACACATGGATGGATGGAGTGCGCAGGGCGCCGATGCGCTCCCATTCAGCCCGGATCGCCTCCTGCTCGCCAGGAAGACTGACGATGATCCAGGGGTCCTGCTGGGTGGAGTGGGCCAGCCGGCGCAGCCATAGCCGCACACCCCCACTCCAGAGGGCCGCCAGGGTGAAGAGCGGCAACAGGCTGCCTCGGTGCAGCAGCGTCACCTCGGGCGGGGCGCGCAGCAACCAGCCCAGGACGGCGCCGGTGGCGATGGTGGTGGCACTGGTGATGGCCAGACGCAGCACCAGCTGGTCCCAGCGCAGTCGTCGGATTTTGACCAGGGTGAAGGACCCGAACAGCCAGCCGAGGCTGAGATAGATCGCCACCAGCATCGCCAGCAGGCCCAGCTGAGTGCTGAGGAAACCAGCGCGCTCACGATCGATCCAGGCCGCGAACAGACAGACCCCAAGGGCATCAAGGCCCGCCGCCAGGGCCAGCCAGCCGCGATGGCGCAACCAGTGCACTAGGCCGTGGCCTCCAGCGCCGCGGGCGCGCTGCCGCCCAGCTCGAAGCAGGCATGCACCGCCTGAAGGGCCTTGACCCCATCGGCCTCCGCCACCACGCAGCTGGTGCGGATTTCGCTGGTGGCGATCATCTCGATGTTCACCCCGGCCTCCGCCAGGGCCCGGAACATGCGGGCGGCGGTGCCGTGGGTGCAGGGCATGCCCGCGCCCACCGCGCTCACCCGGGCGATGGCCAGGCCTTCCTCGAAGCTGGCCTCAGGCCAGGGGGCGAGCACCGGTTGCAGGGCCAGGCGGGCGCGGCTGAGGTCATCGCGACGCAGCGTGAAGCTCATGTCGCGGCTGAGCTGAGGGCCCGAGCCGTGGGTGCGCTCCGACTGGACGATGGTGTCGAGGCTGATGCCGGCATCGGCCAGGGCCCGGCAGACGGCGGCGGCCGTGCCGGGGCGATCGGGAATCTGGCGGACCACCACCTGCGCCTGGTGGCGGTCGAGGGCCACGCCGCGCACCGCCGGGTCGCTCACATCGCAGGGCAGAGGGTTCTGGCGCAGCTGGTGCTCCTGCAGCTCGAACACCTCGGCGGCGGCGCGCAGGGCCCGACCCCCCTGGCTGCCCTCCACCAGACAGCTCACCTTCACCTCACTGGTGGCGATCATGCGCAGGTTGATGCCGTAGCGGGCCAGGGTGTCGAACAGGCGCGCGGCGATGCCGGGGCGCCCCATGATCCCGGCTCCGGAAATGCTGAGCTTGGCCAGTCCGCCCTGGGTGCTCAGGGCGCTCTCCTCCACATCCAGCTGCTGAAGCAGGCTGCAGCAGACCTCGCGCGCCGCCTCCAGCTCGCTCTCCGAGAGGGTGAAGGCAATGTCGTTGCTGGCCCCCACATGGGTGGCCTGCACGATCAGATCCACGTTCAGCCCGGCCGCCGAGAGGGCCTCGAACAGCAGGGCCGCCACCCCGGGATGGTCGGGCACCCGGGTGAGGGCGAGCACCGCCTGCTGGCTCTCCAGGTCGGCTCCGTCCACCGGACGGCCCAGCTCCAGCCCCTCACTGCCGATCGGCCGGGGACTGCCGCTGGTGAGGCGGGTGCCGGGGGCGTCGCTCCAGCTGGAGCGCACCACCAGGGGCACGCCGTAGTTGCGGGCGATCTCGACCGCGCGGGGATGCAGCACCGCCGCGCCGAGGCTGGCCAGCTCCAGCATCTCGTTGCAGCTCACCTCCTCCATCAGCTGGGCATCACTCACCTGGCGCGGGTCGGTGGTCAGCACCCCGGCCACATCCGTGTAGATCTCGCAGGCGTCGGCCCCGAGGGCCGCGGCGAGGGCGACGGCTGAGGTGTCAGAGCCGCCCCGGCCCAGGGTGGTGATTTCGGGCGTGCCGGCACTGCCGCTGCTGGTGCCCTGGAAGCCGGCCACCACCACCACCTGGCCATCGTCGAGCCGTTTGCGCAGCCGCTCGGTGCGCACCTCAAGGATGCGGGCGCGGCCGTGGGCCGACTCGGTCACGATGCCCACCTGGGGCCCGGTCATCGACACGGCCGGCACGCCGATGCTGTGCAGGGCCATGGCCAGCAGGGCGATCGACACCTGCTCGCCCGTGGCCAGCAGCATGTCCATCTCCCGTTGGGGAGGCTCAGGGCAGAGTGCCCGCGCCAGGGAGGTGAGCTCATCGGTGGTGTGGCCCATGGCCGAGACCACGATCACCAGGTCGTGGCCCTGCTCGCGGCTGGCGGCGATCCGCTGCGCCACCGCCTGAATCCGCTCCACGCTGCCGACGGAAGTTCCTCCGTATTTCTGAACCAGCAGGGCCATGCCGCTCGGCGGATGCGATGGAATGTCGCGATTATCGGCCGGTGGCCAGCAGCAGCCCATCGCGGAAGGCCTCAGAGGCCTCGGCGCCCCGTTTGAGCATGGCTTCCACCTCCAGCACCTGGGCCAGCAGGGTCAGCAGATGGGCGGGGCGGCGCCCGCGGATCTGCCGGCGCATCACATAGATGCGCTTGGGGTTGCCGATGCCGGCGGCCTTGGCGATCACGGCCACGTCCTGCTCGCCGTGGCTCTCCAGCAAGCTGACCCACAGCCAGCCCCTGACCTGGCTGGTGAGCGAGGCCACCAGCCGCAGGGCCGGCTCCCCCGCCTGCAGCAGGTCGTCGAGCAGGGCGATCGCCGCGCCCGCATTCCCCTCCAGCAGGGCATCCCCCACCGCCAGGCTGGTGGTGCTGTGGCCCCCCACCAGGGCCGCCACCGCCGTCACCTGAACCGCGGCTTCGCCGCTGTAGAGCGCCAGTTTCTCCAGTTCGCTGCTCAGCCGGGCGCTGTCGCTGCCGATCGCCTCCGCCAGGGCTTCCGCCGCCCCCGCCGCCAGCTTCACCCCCAGTTCTCTCGCCGTGCGCGCCACCAGCTCCACCTGGCCGGCCCCATCCCAGGCCGAGGGCAGCTGAAAGCTCTTCTCCAGGGCCTGCTGCCGCAGCGCCTTGGTGGTGCGCAGGCGGGCATCGGGTTTGCCGCTGCTCACCAACACCAGGTGGCAACTCTCGGGAATCAGCTCCAGGCAGGCGTCCAGCTGGCCCGCCAGCTCGGCGGAGCAGGGGCTGGTGAAGGGACTGCGTTGCAGCAGCACCAGCCGGGCACCGCTGCCGAAGGGCGGGGTGCGGGCTTCGCTCAGGGCCTGGGCAGCCTGGGCGGCGTCTGAGCCATCGAGGCGGGTGAGGTTGATGCTGTGCCAGGCCGGGTCCACCTCCCTCTTGATCAGCTCGTCGATCGCCCGGGTCCTGGCGGCCTCGTCGTCACCCCAGTAGAGATGGATGGGCATGGAGCAGCCTGGCTTGGATCTGGATCATCCGATCTTCAGCGAAAGTGTGCGGCGCATCCGCAAGTGGTTGGGTCCCACAGATCTCGACTCCGTGCAGCAGGAGCTGCTGGAGCGTCTGGTTCACAGCAGTGGTGATCTGGCCATCGCCGCCGATCTGCGCTTCAGCGCCGGAGCCTGCGGCCTGGGCCTGGAGGCCCTCGCTGCGGGGGCCGTGATCCTCACCGACACGGCCATGGCGGCCGCGGCCGTGGCGCCGATGGCCCGGCGCACCTTCGCCAATCCGGTCCGCTGCATCCTCGAGTGGGCCCCGGCCGTGGCGCCCCCCGGCGGCACCCGCAGCGCCGAGGGCATGACGGCGGCCCTGGCGGCCTGCCCCGGTGCGGTGGTGCTGATCGGCAGTGCCCCCACCGCCCTGGAGCGCCTGCTGGATCAGCTGGATCAGCCGGGCGGCAGCCAGGGGCCGGCCCTGGTGATCGGCATGCCGGTGGGCTTCGTGGGAGTGGCCGAGAGCAAGCGGCGGCTGGCGGCCAGTGGGTGGCCCCAGATCCGGCTCGAGGGCAGCAAGGGTGGGGCCGGTCTGGTGGGGGCCAGCTGCAACGCCCTGCTGCGCCGGGCCTGGCTGAATCAGGCCGCGGTCCCGGGGCCCACGGCCTGAAGACCCACGGCCACATGGCTGTTGGCCTCGATCCGCCCCAGCACCTGGCGGGCCCGCTGCACCACCTCGGGCGGCACGCCCGCCAGCCTGGCCGCCTCGATGCCGTAGCTGCGGCTGGCGCCGCCCGGACGTACCTGGTGCAGGAACAGCAGGCGGTCGCCCGTTTCCTCCACCAGCACCTGGTAGTTGGCGACGCCTGGCAGCAGCGTGGCCAGTTCGTTGAGCTCGTGGTAGTGGGTGGCGAACACGGCCCGGGCCCGCAGCCCCGCCGCCAGGTGCTCCGCCACCGCCCAGGCGATCGAGAGGCCATCGAAGGTGGCGGTGCCGCGGCCGATCTCATCGAGAAGCACCAGGGAGCGGTCGGTGGCGTGGTGAAGGATGTTGGCGGTTTCGGCCATCTCCACCATGAAGGTGGACTGGCCGCTGGCCAGGTCATCGACGGCCCCCACCCGGGTGAAGATGCGATCGGCCAGGCCCAAGCGGGCTGAGCGGGCCGGG
This sequence comes from Synechococcus sp. CS-1329, assembly GCF_025128055.1. Classification (GTDB taxonomy): domain Bacteria; phylum Cyanobacteriota; class Cyanobacteriia; order PCC-6307; family Cyanobiaceae; genus Regnicoccus_A. The sequence goes on from NZ_JAHLYS010000033.1 coordinate 188,787, forward strand.
ATCCAGCTGCCGATCTGGGCCATCAGCTGCAGCAGCCCGTTCTGGCGCAGGTAGCAGCTCTTGCCGCTGGCATTGGGGCCGGTGAGCACCACCAGGTCCGGGCGGCCCGGCTCCCCCAGGTGCAGATCGTTGGCGCTGAACGACTCCTCCACCAGCAGCTGCTCCACCACCGGGTGCCGCCCCGCCTCCACCTGCAGGCAGCGGCTGTGCTCCAGTTGCGGCCGGCAGTAGCCGAAGCAGGCGGCCACCTCCGCCAGCGACGCCAGGGCATCGAGGCCGGCCACGCCTCGTGCGGCCTGGCGGATCGGGGCGGCCAGCGCCCCCACCTGCTGGCGCAGCCGGGTGAAGAGGTCGTACTCCCGCTGGGCGGCACGGGCGCGCAGCTGCAGGATGCGGCCTTCGCGGGCCTTGAGCTCCGGGGTGACGAAGCGCTCCTCGTTGGCCAGGGTCTGGCGGCGGATCCAGTGCTCGGGCACCCGCTCGGCCCGCGCCCGGCTCACCGAGAGAAAGTAGCCGAAGCTGCGGTGGAACTGCAGCCGCAGGGTGGGGATGCCGCTGCGGCGGCGCTCCTCCTGTTCCTGGGCCGCCAGCCACTGGTCCTGGTCATCGAGCCGGTTGCGCAGCCCATCGAGGCGGCCATCGACGCCGTCGTGGATCAGGCCCCCCTCGCTGAGGCTGAGCGGTGGGGCCTCCACCAGGGTGTGGCGCACCAGGGCCGCCAGCTCTGCCAGCTCTGGTTCGGCCTGCTGCAGGGGAGCGAACACGGCCGCGGCCGCGGGCTCCAGCAGGGCGGCGAGGCGGGGCAGGCGCTCCAGTCCATCGGCGAGGGACACCAGATCGCGGGCGGAGGCGCTGCCGGCCCCGGCCCGGCCCGACAGGCGCTCCAGATCGCCCATGGGCCGCAGCAGCCGGCGCAGGGCGAGGCGCAGGGGCCGTTGCTGCACCAGCACAGCGATGCCCTCCTGGCGCCGCTCGATCGCCCCAAGGTCCATCAGAGGGGCCTCCAGCCAGCGGCGCAGCGCCCGGGCGCCCATGGCGGTCATGGTGCGATCGAGGGCCCAGAGCAGCGACCCCTGAAACTGTCCATCCCGCTGGGTCTGGGTGATCTCCAGGTTGCGGCGGGTCTGGGCATCGAGCACCAGCTGATCGCCGCGCTGCTGAAGGCTGGGCCGATCCAGGGGGATGCGGCCGGGGCTGGCGTCAGCTGGGTCGTCGCTGGCGGGCTGGGTGTCATCGAGATAGCGCACCAGGCCGCCGGCGGCCCTCAGGGCCAGGGGTGCCTCGCCCAGGCCCAGGCCTTCAAGGCTGGCGAGCTCGAAGCGCTCCAGCAGGGTGCGGCGCGCCTCCGGCAGGGTGAAGGGGGTAAGCGGCAGCTGGGTGCGCTGAATCGACTGCGGCGCCCAGGCCGGCTCGCCGGACTCCGCAGTGGGCCAGAGCAGCTCGGCCGGCTGCAGCTGCAGCAGGTCCTGGTGCAGCAGATCGCTGCCCTGGCGCTGCAGCAGCTGGAAGTCGCCGGTGCTGACATCAGCCACCGCCAGCCCCCACTGGCCCTGCTCCAGCACCACCGCCGCCAGCCAGTTGTTGCGCCGCGCCGCCAGCATCCCCTCCTCCAGCACGGTGCCGGGGGTGAGCACGCGGGTGATCCCCCGCCGCAGCAGGGCGCCCGGGGCGGGGGTGCTCTCCAGCTGGTCGCAGAGGGCCACGGCGAGGCCGCGGCGCACCAGTTCGCCGCAGTAGCGCTCGGCGGCGTGGTGGGGGATGCCCGCCATCGGCACCCGCCCGATGCGTTTGCCCCCCTCCTTGCCGGTGAGGGTGAGCTCCAGCAGCCGCGACACCCGGATGGCGTCCTCGAAGAAACACTCGTAGAAATCGCCGAGGCGGTAGAGCAGCACCCGCTCGGGGTGGGCCAGCTTCAGTTCCACGTAGTGGCGCAGCACCGGCGGCAGCGCCTCCGGATCCACCAGGCTGTGGTGATGCCAGGGGGGCAGGGCGTCAGCGGGGTCCGTGGGCTCGGCGGCCTGCACTGGCTCAGCAGATTCCATCGACGGCTCAGGGCCGTCTGATGACAGATCAGCCGCCTTCGCCGGCCGCAGCCTGGGCCGGGCGGCGGCCTCCGCCACCAGCTCGTCATCGCTCTCGTCGCCTGGGGCCGCTGCCGGAGTGGTTCGGGCGGGGGTGGCTTCAAGGCCCAGGGCAGCCACCAGCGAGAGCTGTTCTTCCGGCGGCGCGGCCACGGCGTGCTCAGGGGCTGGGGTGATCGTAGAAGGGTCCGCCGGTGCCCACTCCCGGTTGGTGCCCACAACTTGTGAAGGAAGCCCGCCATGGGCGCGGAAACCCCGGAAGCCCCATGGGAGAATCCAGCCACTGCCTGCCCCGGCCCGCGTGCCAGGGACCGCGCACTCCGCCCTCCCAACCATGCAGATCCTCAACACCCTCACCGTTCTGGCCTTGGTGGTGATGTCGTTTGCCCTCGTGGTTGCGGTCCCGGTGCTCTACGCCAGCACCGAGGACAGCGGTCGCTCCAATCGGCTGATCCTGCTGGGCGGCGCCGCCTGGGTGGCCTTGGTGCTGCTCAACTGGGGCATGAGCTATTTCGTGGCCTGAGTCCATTGACCGTTTTTGAAGGCCGCTTCACCAACATCAGCGGCTTGCGCATCGGCATCGTGGTGGGTCGTTTCAACGATCTGGTCACCGCCAAGCTGCTCAGTGCCTGCCTGGATGCTCTCTCCCGCCACGGCATCGACACCAGCCCCAGCAGCGAGCAGCTCGATCTGGCCTGGGTTCCCGGCAGTTTTGAGATTCCGCTGGTGGCCCAGCGCCTGGCGGCCACGGGTCGCTACCAGGTGCTGATCACCCTCGGCGCTGTGATCAAGGGCGACACCCCCCACTTCGACTACGTCTGCGCCGAGGTGAGCAAGGGGGTGGCGGCCGTCTCGCGCAGCACCGGTGTGCCGGTGATCTTCGGTGTTCTCACCACCGACACCATGCAGCAGGCCCTGGAGCGGGCCGGCATCAAGAGCAACCTGGGCTGGAGCTATGCCCTCCAGGCCCTGGAGATGGGCAGCCTGATGCAGGTGTTGCCGACCGTGGCGGCCCTGTGAGTGACAGGTTGGCGATCCCTGTCGACCAGCGGTCCCCTGCTGTCATCAGCGATCAGCCGCTGGTTGAGCTGGATGGGGTCTGCCTCGACATCCCGGTGGAGGGCGTCGGCAGCCGCTCGCTTAAGGCCGCATTGGTGGGTGGCCTGACTGGCGGTCTGCTGAACAGGGGCCGGAGCGGTGGGGTGTCGGTTCGCGCCCTCAATGACCTCAGCTTCACGATCAACAAAGGCGAGCGGGTGGCCCTGCTGGGGCACAACGGCGCCGGCAAGTCCACGCTGCTGAGGCTGCTCTGTGATGTGTACCGGCCCAGCAGCGGCCGGATCCGTCGCCACGGGCAGGTGGTGCCGCTGATCAACAAAGGCTTCTGGGTTGACACCGACCTCAGTGGCCGACACGCCGCCAGGGCCCACTACCTGCTCAATCGCAACACGATCGAGGGCTTCAACAGCTTCCTGGAGGAACTCACGGCCTTCACCGAACTGGCCGATTTCATCCATCTGCCGATCCGCACCTACAGCGACGGCATGCGCACCCGCCTTCAGTTCGGCTTGCTCACAGCCTTTCGCCATGAGGCCCTGGCCCTCGACGAGGGCATCGGCGCCGGCGACCAGTGGTTCCTCTCCCGGGCACGGCACCAGCTGACCCGCTTTCTTGGGGAGGTGGGTACCCTGATCCTGGCCTCCCATTCCAACGATCTGCTGGCTCAGTTCTGCAGCCGGGGGCTCGTGCTCAAACATGGCCACCTGGTGTTTGATGGCCCCCTGGAGCAGGCGATCGAGGCCTACACCCAGGGGCTGGACTGAGCGATGCAGACGCCGCTGCCGAGTGACATGGGCCTGCGCCAGGCCAAGCCGGCCACGGGCCATGGACTTCTCTATGCCTGTCGTACGGCGCGCGCCTGGTGGTACAGCGCTTGGCTTCGAACTCTGGCGCGCTTCAGCCGCACCACGCTAGGCAGCTTCTGGATGGGCCTGAGCAACCTGCTCAGCGTGGCGGTGCTGGGGGTGGTGTATAGCACCGTGCTCAAGGTGCCCGACCCACTCAACTACATTATTTTTCTCGGTTTCGGGATCACGATCTGGGGACTGATCAGCATGTCGTCGTTGGCCGGCAGCACCCTGTTCACGCTGCGCCGCGACCAGCTGGTGAATAATGCGCTGCCGAGCATTTTTTATTGCCTGGAGGAATGGGCCTTCCAGTTGCAGACCTTTGTCCAGGCGTTCGTGGTGATCCTGGTGGCCTTTGCCTTCGTGGATCCCGGACTGTTGCGGAACGCGGTTCAGTACATCTGGCTGCCGATGCTGAATCTGTCGCTGTTCTCCTTCTGGATCATTGTGTTGATGGCGGTGCTGGGAGCGCGCTTCAAGGATTTTGCCCAGCTGATGCCGATTCTTCTGCAGCTGCTCTTCCTTGTTTCCCCGATCCTCTACAAGCGTGAAGGGCTTGGCAGACTCAGCATTCTTGCTGACTTCAACCCCTTCTACCAGGCTCTTGCACCTGTGCGGAATGCCTTGATTGATGGTCAGCTGAATTTTGGTCGTGAGCTTCTCTCCTTGGGCATCAATGGACTTGGGGTGCTGCTAGCGGTGTGGGCCCTGAAGCGGCTTCGCTATCGACTCCCCCTTTGGGTCTGACGCATGAAAGCGGTGATCCTTGCCGGCGGGATTGAAGCCCGAATCAGCATGGAAACCCAGCTGAAGTCAAAGCCCATGACAGACATCGTCACCTTTGACAGGGCCAACACCCCAACAGAGTTGCACCAGCAGAAGAACCTTGAGCCCTCCGAGGCTCAATTCGGCTCGCTAGCGCTTGAGCGCAGCAGGGTGGGTGGTCGTGGCTGAGCCTGACTCTGACACCCGATTGCGCCTGCTGCTGTTTTTCGTGGCGTACCACCCCAGCGAGGAGGAGGTCGAGCGTCTGGCCGCCTGCCTGGCCAAGCTTCCGGCCCATATCGGCTACGCCGTGGTCGCCAATGACCACCGCGACGGGGAGCCGGTGGATCGGCTGGCGCCAGCCGCCGAGCTGTTCCTGCCCGTGGCGCGCAACCTCGGTTATGGGCGAGCTGTGAACAGTGCCGTGAGCGAGTGGCGCCGCCGCTTCCGCTTGCCGGAGTGGATCGGTGCCCTCAACACCGATCTCAGCTGGGCCCCCGGCAGCTTCGAGGCCCTGCTGGGTTGGCTGGAGTCGCAGGATCAGGTCACTCTGGCCGTACCGAGGATCACGGATCCGTCGGGGCAGCCGCAACAGCTGTGCAAGCAGGATCCCACCCTGCTGGGCCTGCTCAGCAGGCGTTTCCTGCCGGATGGGCTCAAACCCGCCTGGCTGCGTCGTTATGACAGTCGCTATGTGATGGCGGATCGCGACCTCGCCACGATGTTTGAGGTGCCTTACCTGAGTGGTTGCTGCATGCTGATTCGCACCGCCTCCTTCCTGGCGGTGGGTGGCTTTGATGAGCGCTACTTCTTATATTTGGAGGATGCCGACCTCACCCGCCGATTGCGTGCCCTCGGGCGCACGGTGCATCTGCCCGTGGCCTCGATTGTGCATGCCTGGGGACGGGGCAACCACCGCAGCTTGCGCCTGACCCTTGTGAATCTGCACAGTGCCTGGATTTACTTCAGCACCTGGGGATTCAGGTGCTGCTGATGAGGGCCCTGGCGGGTGATTCGGCCTCCGCCAGGGCGGCGTCGTAGATCCTGGTGTAGGCCTCCAGCATGGCCTGGGCGCTGAAGTTGGCGGCTGCCAGCCCAGCCAGCCTGCGGTGCTGCTGATGCTGCTGGGGATCCTCCACATAGGAGAGGATCGCTTCAGCGAAGGCCTGGGTGGGAACGCGCCCATGGCTGAGGGGAATCGTGATGCCGGCGCTGCCTTCCGGAGTGGACAACATGCTGGCGATCTCGCCGATGTCGGAGGCGAGGTAGGGCGTGCCGGCGGCAAGGCATTCGATCAGGGTCAGGGGTTGGCTTTCACCTTCGAAGAAGCTGGGTAGGATGCCAAGATCCGCCGTGGCGAAGAAATCCCGGCTGTTGGGCTGAAGACCCAGAAAGTGAATCCACTCCGTGGCCTCATGGGCGCGCAGGCGATGACGCTCCTTGCCCTCGCCGATGATCAGCAACTGCACGTCGCGGCTGGTGCCGGCCCGGGCCAGGCGAACGGCCTCAATGGCTTCTTCCCAGCCTTTTTCGCGGATGGCACGGCTCACCAGGCAGATGACGAAGGCCTCGTCGGCCAGTCCAAGGCTCGCGCGCGGCACCGGGCGGATCGGGGTGTCGTCAACGGCATTGGGGATCTTGGTGAGGCGTTCGGCGCTGATGCCCAGCTCCAGCAGCGCGGGACGGTTGTTATCGGCCACGTAGGTGGCCTGATTCACCCAGGGGCCCAGCATCGGCCTGAGCTCCTTCAAGCGATCTGGACCCAGGGTGTCGTACATGCCGTGGGAGGTGACTACATGGTTCACATCGCACACTCCCTGCAGCAGTTCGCAGAAGGTGACGTCGACCCAGCAATGGTGGGTATGCAGGATTTCGATGCCCAGGTTCTGAATCAGAATTGACAGACTCTCCAGTGATTCCAACTCGATGAGAGGGATGCCAGTGTGCAGCATCGAGCGGATACCAGGGTCGCTTGGATATTGCCGACAGTTCAACATGGTGACTGCATAGCCCGCCTGGTGGAGGATGTTCGCCAGGCGGATCGGCAGGATTTCGCCTCCGCCGGGGATCAGGGCATAGGTGGCGATCATCACGTTGGGTCGTCTGCCCTCCCTGCTGGGGTTGGGGGAGGCGAGCGCATCGATTCTTGAGTTCAGTGGTGCTGGGATCGCTTCGCTGCGATGCTGCTCCCAGCGTTTCACAAGGGTTTGCTGAAGGTGGGCTCGATGCTCCTGGCTGAGTGCATAGAGCCGGAAGACCGTTTCGGCCAGGAGAATGTGTTCTTCAAGATCGCGTTCGCTGCCATGCAGCGACACGGACGTGTTGCTGGGGTGTTGCCGGTAATGGTTGATGGCTTCGGGGCTGTAGGCCACCAGGCCGGATCGGATGAGGTGCAGGTAGAAAAACCAGTCGCCGCACATCCTCAACCCCAGCAGGCTGGGATCATCGAGCACGGGCAATCCTTCAATCCGCCGAAAAATGGCACCACTGGCATTGACGACCAGATTCTTGTAATTCCAGACACGCCAAACCAGCCGATGGGCTGATTCGACAAACGGCTGCTTCCAGATCCTGGCACCCAGCTCGGGCAGGTACTCCGCCAGGCTCCAGACTGTCTGCTTGCCGTCCTCGCTCACGAATTCCGTGTTTCCGAAGGCCAGCATCACGCCTTGATTACGGAAGACCGGCACCAGCTTCTCGAGGAAATCCTCAGCGCAGAAGTCGTCACTCTCCGCGATCCAGATCAGATCCCCGCTGGCGGCCTGGATGCCCTTGCGCCATTGGCTGAACGGTGATCCTGAGTTGGTGTCGTTGGCCAACAGCCGGGTGATCTCCGGGTGCTCCTGCTGGAACCGTTGCAGCAGGGCCAGGCTGCCGTCGCTGGAGGCATCATCGAGAAGAATCACCTCCAGGTTGGTGTAGGTCTGGGCGGCGATGCTCTGGAGCCGCTGCTCCAGAAATTCAGCGTGGTTGTAGCAGGGGACCACCACGCTGACCTTGGGGGTGGCCAGCTCGTCCGCTGATGTTTCGCTGCGGAGGAAGATGGCCGGCAGGCTCTGGAATGGCTGGGAGCGCAGGCGTTGCAGCACAACAATCGCCCGCCGGCGCAGGTGCAGGAAGAGCAGATCGTGGAGCCCTGGCGCCACCGGCCTCACGTGCATGAAGGAGAAGCGTCGGGTCTTGCGGGCCAGACGCCTTGCCAGGTGGACCGGGCGGAGCGTGCCGATGCTGCTCAATCAACCTCCTGCTGGAACTGATCGGTGGCCCAGGGGAGTTTCAGCCAGGGATGACGGGACTGCAGCAGGCGGCTGATTCGCCTCAGCCCGCGGGTCGTGATGGTGGCGGTCATTGACTGGTCGTGGGCTCGGTAGGTGGCCAGGGGCTGAGGACAAAGCACGCCGTGAAAGCCGGAATCGATGAGTTTGCACCAGAAGTCGTAATCCTCCCAGCCGCCCTCGATGTGGCTGTACCCTCCCACTGCTTCCCAGGCCGATCGTCGGATCATGGCCATGGCATCGATCTGATTGCCACCTTCCAGCAGCCCACGCTGCCAGCTCACCCGGCTCAGGATGGATCGGTCCGTGGGCTGGCCAGCGGGGCCCTCTCGATGGACCATGACCAACGGATGCACGACGGCGGTTTCGGACGGGGAGGCTTCAGCCACCGCGAGGCAGGAGTCCACGGCCCGTGGATGCAGTTCGTTGTCGGCGTCCAGCACGAAGCACCAGGGCGCTTCGGCGGCGGCGAAGGCCGTGTTGCGCGCCGCCGCCAGGCCGCCATTGCTGGTGTGTGCCAGTAGGGATGAGCGGCTGAACCGGTCGCTGTGCGACTCCATCCAGGTTCGGGCCAGTTTCGGTCCCCCGTCGCTGGAGCCATCATCCACCACGATCAGCTCGAGCTCCAAGGCGCTCTGGCGCTGAACGCTCTCGAGGGCCGCAAGGATTCGATCGGCGTAGTTGAAGAGGCTGATGCAGACGGCCGCTTTGGGGGCCGCCTCCCCGCTGCCCCCCTGCCACAGGGTGACAACCTCGGGTCTGGGCGTCATTGGGGCTGTTGGCGCCGGGCGGCCACTCCAGCGCCAGAGGAGTTCCTCGCGCAGTTCCGAGGGGCTGAGCGGAGCGCTCAGGTACTGGGTCGGGAGCCAATGCGGCCCAGGAGGGAGATCCGGGGGCCGCAGGGCCCTGCCTACCCGCGCCGCGATCTCGCCGCTGAAGGCGGCGTCGGCCCCTTCGCGCGGATCGAGGCGTACCAGCTGGAGGCCCAGCCGCGTGGCTGCATCCAGCCAGCTGGCGAGCAGTCGGGCGTCCTCCATGGTCGGCAGCTGGAGCTGGTCGAACCCGGGCAGGCAGAGCAGCGATGGATCCAGCTCCAGCTGTTTCTCCCACGCTTCACCGGCTGTTCCGAGGCAGAGGATCACGGTCTCACCCCCCCCGGCTGCCTCGCCCAGGCCGCCTCGAAGCGCTCCGGGCGGTGGCAGACCCAGGCGGGCACTGGCCGCGGCCAGATCGTCCGCGCGTCCCAGCCAGCCCGCTGCGCCATCGCCGGGCACCAGGGGATGGGCCTGGATTCCCAGCCGCTGGAGCAGAAGGACCCTCCCCGGGTCGGGATCCAGCACCAGGGGAAGGGTGCTCCAGGCCACCAGATCCAGGCTCTCGGCTCCGGTGGGCAGCTTGCGCAACTGCAGAGCCATCACCGCCTCGGTGCCGGGGTCGTCCTGATCCGGGTCCAGGGGCTCGAAGCCTTCCGGCAGAGGACAGTGCTGCAGCCAGGCCTGCAGGGTCCAGTCCCTGAGATGGGTGCCCAGAGCCACCACCCGGCAGCGTCGCGGCCACTGGGCGCCGGGGTCGCGCCCCGGGGGCCGCTCGGGGAAGCATGCGGCCGGAGCCTGGCGGATCCGCTCCAGATCGGGGGCGCTCAGCCCGTGCCTCAACCAGTGCTGGAGCAGGGCTTCCCCCGCGGCAGGGTCGCCCCCGGCGCAGGCCAGGGCCGCGGCACGCCAGGGATGGTAGGCAGGGGCCGCCGCCGCCTCGTCGGGGGGGGAGGACGGCTGGCTCCAAAACCTGCTCCAGCGGTGGCGCAGCCGCCGCCGCAGGCTGGGCTCGGGCTGGAGGAGCTCCAGGCGCGATGGGGCGAGGGCCGCGTGCAGCCGCTGCCAGCGCCGCTCCCCAGCCGGACCCGGGGGGCCCGCGAGAGCCTGGAGCCGATGGTGAAGCCGGCGCACCTGGGGGTGCAGCGCCAGGGGCAGGCGATCCCGAGGCAGGCTGCGGCGATGTTCGGGCCGGATCCGCCCCAGGATCTCGGCTCTCTGGAGCGCAGGTGTCGTCTCCAGCCCGCAGAACCGAGCAAGCCGATCCAGCTGCCGGTCGGCCGCAGTCGGCTCGAACCAGGCGTCGTGGTCGACGATCAGCAGCGGCAGGCCCGCGCCATCGAGCAGCACCTGCCGGTTGTGCTTCCACCAGAGCTGCTGGGCCCGCCAGGGGGTCATGCCTGCCGCCTGGCCGTCGCGGGGCACCAGGGAGAGCATCACCTCGGCAGGATCGCGCACCCCCAGCACCAGCCTCAGGGGCAGATCCAGCTGTTCGGCCAGCTGGCGCCACAAGGGCAGCAGCAGGCTGGTGCGGGGATCCTTCACGGCCCAGGGCCCGTCCTGCTGCCGTGCCGCGCTGGCGAGCACCTGCAGCAGCCGCTCCCCGACCGTCCGGGTGGAGGGCGCCTCCAGCCAGCCGGCGGGCAGGGGCAGAACGCCATCCGTGCTGGGCCACCACCGCCCCAGGTCGATCAGCAGCTGCTCCTGAAGGGCCGTGATGTCCTCCCGCTCGTAGGAGCCCTCAGGGTTGTGCGGGTCCCGATCGATGAGCGTTCCGGGCAGGGAGATCCCCAGAGCCGACAGCAGGGACCCGAGCAGGGATGTGCCGCTGCGGTGCATGCCCACGAGCAGGATCAGGGGGGGCGCTGTGCTCATGGGCCGTAGACCCAGTGCTCTATGGCGGCCCAGAGGTGGTTCACGCAGCGCTGCCTGGCGAGATCCTTGCCGTTGAAGGGGAACGCCTGGGCGGGATCGTTGATGGTGTTGCCCATGGGTCTGGCGTAGCCGCGGGGCAAGTCGTCCTGCAGCAGGGGCAGCGCGAGGTGATGAATCGGCGTCGGTTGCCGGCTCACTGTACGGATCATCCCGACGACAACGATCTGCGGTGGACCGCCCGGTTTCTGCGGATGATTCCCTTGCGGCTGAGGTCAAGCAGGGTTTGCAGGGCCTGCTGCCAGGGTTGATGCTGAAACAGTGGAGGGTTGATGCGTTCCACCACCCGGGCCAGATCCGAAACGTTTCCGTGGTGGTGAACCAGGAAGGGCGTTTTAGGAAGATAGTTGAGTGTTATCCCTTGTCGTACTAACTCATCCATGGCCGAGAGTTTGTCGCAGAGCATGTTGAGACAGTCAGGCAGCTCATGGATCCTGACTCCCTGGGCGGTGGCTGCCAGCGGCAGGGCCAGCTGATCCAGCCAGGGAAAAAGATGCATGGCTGGATCATGGTGGTGAGCAGCATGGATGTGAAGCGCCATCGCACTCCAGCCGAGGCTGCTGGCCAAGTGCTGATGCACCCACACCACACCGGCATTGAAATAGGCCGGACCTACCGCGTAGCCGGAGGATGAAATGGTGAGATAGTCTGGTTGAATGCCGGCTTCAGCATAAAGCTGATCCCAGTTTCCGTGCCAGCCGTAGTAGTGCACCGGCATGGCGGCTATTTTATGACAGGCCAGGTAGGTGAGGGGCAGATGGCGCAGCAGCACCAGGTCTGAGTCGAGCAACAGGTGGTGACTGGAGGACCATTGCTGACTGGCTTTTTCCAGCAACAGGATCTTGTTGAAGTGTCGGTAGGGTTGTTGCTTGCGGGTGTCGAGGAGGGTGGGTGCCGGCAGCGACACGAAATCGGCCAGTTCGGCCCAGGGGCGCTCCCTCAGGGTGAGTCCCACAGGTGCATCCTCAGGCACCCCGATCACCAGCCTCACGTCGTTGCGGCGGGCATGGACAAAGTGGATGGAGGAGGCCAGCAGATCGGCCATGGCCGTGTACTTCTCACCATCCGCCACGATGGAGATTCGGGTGGGTTCAGGCATGATGATGTGGAAAGGAGAAGGAGGGTGGTCAGGCGAAGGCTCGCTGAGCCACCAGCTCAATCAGGGCCCGATGCTGGGGCAGGCAGATGTTGAGGCTATAGCGGCGTTGAATCGTTTGACGGGCCGCTGCACCGAGGCCATGGGCATGGGCCGGTTTCTGAAGCAGCTCAGCCACCGCTTCGGCGATCGCCCTGGGCTGAAAGAAGTCCACCAGCAAGCCGTTGCGGCCATCCTCAATCAGCTCCTGCACCGGTGGAGTGGCGGATCCCACGATCGCGCAGGCGCAGCTCATCGCCTCCATCAGGCTCCAACTCAGCACGAAGGGGTAGGTGAGGTACACATGCGCTGAACTGCGCTGCAGCAGCTGGATGAACTCGGGATAGGGCAATGGGCCGGTGAGATGCACCTTGGCAGGGTCGTACTGGCCGTCGATCTCCGCGAAGAACTGCTCGTGCCACTCACCGGAGGCGCAGCGCCTGCCATAGGACACACCCTGTTGTGCGCCCACCATCACGATCTCGGCTTCAGGGTTAAGGCGTTGGAGCTCGGGGATCGAGCGGATGAAGCTGTGGCAACCACGGTAGGGCTCGAGGCTGCGGTTCACGAAGGTGACCAGCGGGGTGCCGGCGGGCAGCTGGAGGCCGCTCTTGAGGGTCAGGCCCTGGTTCGCTTCAGCGGGCCTGGCCACCTCGGTGTCGATGCCGTCATGAATCACGCTGAAGCGGCTGTGCCAGTGCTGGGGGAAGGAGCTGAGCTGAAATTGGGTGGGCGTCACACTCCAATGGCTGGCCTCGAGGCTGAGCAGCACAGGCCCATTCTTCATGCGGACTTTCGACGCATCGAACCAGGTGTCAGACCTGCCGAACTCGGGATCGAAACCCACATCGAAGTCTTGGGGATGGTAGAAGAATTCCTGGTAGGTGAGCAGCTGGGCTGATGGCCACACATCGCGCAGGAACAGGGGCTCCCCCCAGCCAGGATGGGCGCAGATCAGCTCAGGGTTGAAGCCGTGGCCGGCGAGTTGATGGGCGGCGTGGGCGCAGGCCTCCGCCCGCAGCATCTTGGATTCCGTTTCAACGGCCAGGGGATGAATTCCCTTGGTGTTCCCACGGCGAATCGAATAATGAACATAGGCAACACCTCTGGGTAGGCCAGCAGGTTTAGTGCGCAGCCCCATGGCCACTAGGCGGTGTCCACCTTCCTGGGCCAGCCGACGGACAATATGCAAGTATTGTCCTGGAAAAGACTGGTGAACAAAGAGGATGTTCAAGTTCCAGGCAACCGGTGAGGAGGTTCAATCTTGACAGGATTTGGCGCTCCTGGCAAAGGGGAGACCTTTGGACAGGAGTTTTCTTCTAAAGAATCTGTGATCCCCAGGCCAAGGAATATACTTTTTATTCATGGCAATTATCCTGGCCAGTTCAGAAATATAGCATCCCTGTGCGGAGCGGATCCAGCTTTTAGAGTTGCGTATCTTACCGAGCACGATCATCCCAACAAGTGGCAGATCAAGGGGGTAAGGGTTCACACCTATCAGCGTCGTCGCCGAGCCCATTCCGGTACGCACATGTACGTGCGCTGTGTGGAAGACTCCGTACTTACGGGGCAGGCTGTCCTCCGCAGCCTCCATACTCTGCTGAAGAGCGGCTTTCAGCCGGATGTGGTGGTCTTTCACGCTGGATCAGGTCTGGGGTTGTTCCTGCGGGATCTGCTGCCGAAGGCGAAGCTGATCGGCTACTTTGAATGGTATTTTCACGCTTCCACATCCAGGTATCTGTTTGCCAAGTTCGAGTTGGATCAACAGCTTGGCGTTGGCATCCGCAATCTTCCGATCGAGCATGAGTTGTTGCTGGCCGACCATTGCATCGTCCCCACCCAGTGGCAGTTTTCCCAGTTTCCCCTTTTGCTTCAGCAGAAACTCTCCGTTCTGTTTGATGGGATTGACACCCGCTTTTTTCACCCACGGCCAGCTGGGCCAATCGCTCCATTGCATCTGCCATTAACTGAGCGTACAGAAGAACTTGTCATTGAACCATCTGATTCCCTTCTTACCTATGCCACAAGAGGGATGGAGCCATTGCGTGGCTTCCCTGAGTTCATGCGATTTCTACCCCATCTCCTGGGAAAAAATCCGAATCTTAAAGTGGTGATTGCAGGAGATGATCGCCAAGCTTACAGTTATGCGGCGCCGAGTCATGAGGGCTCTTGGAAGCGAAAACTGATGCACGAGCTTGGGCTATTTCCTGGCTCCGAACGCATCTTCTTTTGCGGGTCACTTCCTTATCAGCGCTATCGAGAACTTCTATGGCGATCAGATCTCCACTGCTATTTTACGAGGCCCTATGTAACAAGTTGGAGTTTGTTTGAAGCGGTGGCCTGCAAAACTCCGCTGTGCATCAATCTCAACGGGGCAACGGAACTGTTTCGGGATCGAGCCCATGTGGTGGTGGACCTGGACGCCCCATCAAGCATCCAGGCTGCCGCCATCGATCAAGCACTTGCTCAACCCGACGTGCTGCAAGATGTCTCTGCTGAGTTCCCCGTTCAGTTTAGGTTAGAGAGTTGCATGTCCCGCTGGAGAAGGCTGCTGCTGGAGGCCTGACTATCCCATAAAAAAAGGGCTCCCAATGGGAGCCCCGAAGTACTTAGCTTAACAGAAATCAGGAGATAGCAATAATATCCCCACCATCGAAGGTGAGGCCATCGACTTTTTTATTAAAGGCAATCAGAAGGTCATCGGTATCTTGGACACCGTTGCCGTTGCTGATGAAGACGAAGTCTCCAGCGTCAATACTGATGCCAATCGCCGCACCTTCGGTTGTCAGGCCACTACCTGCAGCGATGAACTGAGACAGGTTGTCGACTCCCCCGGTGATCACAGCATCCCCATCGATGGTGATGCCTCCCGATAGACCGGCAATATCGAAGACGATGTCGCCGCTGGTCAAGTCGATGGAATCATTGTAAAGGAAAGTTAGTATATTGGAGCTGACGAAATCATTAATGGAATCAAAACCAGCGGTTCCAATCAGAGCTGTATCACCAAAGCTATAGGTGAAAGCATCGGCACTAAAGGTTCCACCTGTTAGGGTGTCAGCTCCAAGGTTGCCGAAAATTGCACCTTCCTGAATAGCGAGGAGTTTGGCATCGCCTACCTCAATATTGTCAAGACCCTGGCCGCCATAGACGGAACCCGAGTTCCTGTAGACGAAGATTGAATCGTTGCCATTGTTGCCATTGACATAGCCGCTATCGCTTTTCTTGACCCAGATTGAATCATTGCCTTGGCCGCCGTGAACGGAAGCAGTGTCTTCAACGGTACCATAAATGAAGATGGAATCGTTGAATTGGTTGCCGTTGATGTCAGTGTTTTGGAAAAGGTCGCCATAGATGTGGATCGTATCGTTTCCGTCAGCGCCGAACACTGACGAATTGAACAAATGACTATAGACATAAATAGAATCGTTGCCGAGGTCTCCGGACACAAGAGTGCCAGAAAGATCCTCTACTTCAACATAAATGGAATCATCGCCTTTGCCACCAAAGATATTGCTGTCGTTGATCGGAGCAGTATCTGAAAAGATATGGACAGTGTCATTGCCATCGTTGCCATTGATATCCCCCCCCCTGGATAACATTATTGAAAAAGAGGGTCATCGTGTCGTCGCCCTGGCCGCCCCAGACCGACGTATTGATCAGAGTATTGGCATACTCAATGAAGATCGAATCGCTTCCAGCGTTTCCTTGGAAAACGGAATCCTGGATAAGGTTAAAATCGTTCCTGTCTACTGAGATCGAATCATTGCCGTTTCCACCCTCGACAGTCGTCGCGATGATGTTGGACAGTTGGCTGCCGGTGTAATCGCTAGGCCGGAAGAAATCAATTCCATCATTGCCATCGCCACCTTCGACCGAAGAGCCTTCGGAATTGAGGTAGAGGTCAAGCGTGTCATCGCCGCCAAGTGCAATGGCAGTTAAAGCGGTTACATCGCTTTGATCAAATCTGAAAGAATCGTTGCCGGCGGAGCCGGTCCAGGAGCTTGAGAGAACCATGGTTTTACTTGGAAGTACAGCAGTGCTGAGGGTCGGGCCCGCGATTAAACTTAAATGTTTGAGAGGCCATTGTCAATGTTGTGTGATGGTGCCATGACATCGATCGGACAGTTTGCCAGTTGGCATGGCTAGTTCCTGCGTTGGAGCGCTGCTACGGATTTCATCCGCTAGGTCGCTGAATGTGAAGAATGTGAGCATCCTCCTAGGGCTTGGAGCTGCGCAGCGGGGTGTGGAGGAGGTCTTGTAGAAGGCCTGGTTCATGGAGGGAGTCTATCACGTTTGATTGATGATGTCGGGTTAGACTCCGCGATCCAATGCCAAGAACTATGCCAGTGACTCATTGGCGGAACGGGCTGCCACGTCAAGGCATGTATCCCAGGGACTTCAGTAGTGACAGCGGTCCCGAATCGCACTGAGACAGCATCGCTGGGGTGAAGTGATTCTGCCAGTCTCCAATAACGCCTTTGCGTAGGAACGAGCGGGAATCTTCTATTCCCTCGAGCCGGCCCGTGCGCTTGCTGAAGCTGTTTGCCTCAATGCAGCGCTCAACGCTCGACTTGGAGACGGTAGCTGAATCACCCAGAAGATACTCCAGGACGGACGTCAGGGTGGACGATGTATTTAGCTTGAGGTCTTCATATCTTACGGGCAGCACATCGCCTTCCCTTGATTGCATGGAGTATTCCACGCATGGTTGGCAGTAGCTATGCCATTTGGACAGGAGTGGGGAAGCCAGTGATTCCCATGGGGGAACTTTATTGGGCAGTTTGTCGACTTCTGTGACACGCTTCATGTGAAAGTAGGCGGAGACTGCCACATCCCTGCCGTCCCTGATGAGATGAATAAACTTGGCCTCGGGAAATACTGCTTTGATCAAGCGAAGATGAAAGGAGTAGGCAGGTGTTTTGTCCCCGAATACCAAGGCGCCTGGCTGGCCGAGTTCCCCGATCATCCTGGACTCGATCCAGGTGCGTAAAAACTTCTTAAAATCAGAATCGGAAATAGGTTGATAGTATCCCGCCCCCTCGTACACTGTTCTTTGGACGGTATCCATTAGTTCGTTATAGTCTGTAACTATCTTTGCAATTGGTAGGGCAAGGCGATCAAAAAAGTGACCCTCCCCCTTGCATGAAAATAAAGGGTGTGAATCGATGAGGCGTTGGAGCCACGTAGAGCCAGACTTTTGGGCGCCTATGATGAAAAAGTATCGGCTCATTAGTGGCTACCGAGGACCAGCTCTTGATGGGGCTGATGCATTGGCGTACGCAGAGGGCCTCTTGTTTGGCAGGGGCGCTTCGGTGCGTTTTGATTGTGGCGGCCCGATAATCTTGTAACTTTGAAGGTCTTGTCTTCAAGAAAGGACCGAACAAAAGCCTTGGAGTGAGCGTTCTCTGCTTCAGAGCAAGCAGGGCTTTGCTCAAGCTGATCGCTGTTGGCCAAGGTCTTGCCAGGGTTTGGATATCTTGCTGGATCATTTAATGTGGCGGGGATGCAGGCAGATTTGGCGTAAAACTTTAGCGGCGCAAGGCAAGAGACTTCGCCTATTCCAAGCTGCTTGTTGTACTTCCTCCTTCCTGAGCTAGTCTGCCGCTGAAGAAGATCTTTCCAGAGGTACGTACCCATCTTGGTCGCCGAATGAAATGTTGATCGTGCGTGAGTGAATCAGATCCTGCGGATGGAATCTGCTTTGTCGCGGAAGCTGCCAAGGAGAAGTTGAAG
This sequence comes from Synechococcus sp. CS-1329, assembly GCF_025128055.1. Classification (GTDB taxonomy): domain Bacteria; phylum Cyanobacteriota; class Cyanobacteriia; order PCC-6307; family Cyanobiaceae; genus Regnicoccus_A. The sequence continues at coordinate 206,430 of NZ_JAHLYS010000033.1, forward strand.
ATAGCTCACACTTCGCAGCTTGATGTTGGCTGTCAGTGACATCCCCACCTGCAGAGGTAACGTGCTGCCATTCTGTAGTTTGAGTTGCTGGCTGTTCAGCTGGATGCTGGCTGGGAACCGATATCCACTGCCTGGCGTCTGAGGATCCGGTGGTAATGCGTCTGAACCCAGTTGGCGAACAGTTCCCTCCAGTACGCCAAAGTCTGTCGCTGGGAAGGAGTCGATGCTGATTTCAGCAGGCTTTCCGACACTCACGAAGCCAATGTCTGAGCTGTTGATCTCCACCCGTGCCTCCAGTTTATCAAACGGAACAATTTTCATCACAGGCTCGCTTCCCTGGGCCACGAATCCGGGTGATCGCGATTTCAGCTCAAAGACAATGCCGTCCACTTGTGAGCGGATTTCCTGATAGCGCAGGCTTACACTCAGCTCGGTCAGCTGACTGCGAAATTCAGTGATCTCCCCACGCAATTGTTGGATTTGTTGGCTCAGGATAGCTATTTGGCGTAAGCGTTCTGCCCTGCTCTGCTCTAGCTGCCCTGCCACATCCTGGGAGCGGTTGCGCTGCTGCAGCACCTGCAGTTCGGCGCTGGCGCCCTCTTTTTCGAGCACTTCAAGCCGCCCGAGAATCTGTTGTTCCAACTCGAACTTTCGGGCCAGCATCTTCTGTTCGGTGCTGTTCTGATCCAGATAGCGCGCCAGTTCCTGTTGCTTCAGCCCGAGTTGCTTCTCCTTGAGGTCCATGGCACGACTCACATTTTTCTGTCGATCGGTGTTGGCTTCGGTGTCCAGCCGCAGCAGCACATCCCCCTTTTTGATCCGATCACCTTCCTTCACCATCACCTGCTGCACAACCCCTCCAACGGGGACCTGCACGTCGTTGACGGTGCCCAAGGGCTCCAGCTTACCTGGAGCCACCACGATCTCCTCAGTCTTGGCCAGGGCCAGCCAGCCGATGGCAAAGACTGTTGTCCCGATCAGGGTCCAGGTGATCGCCACGGCCCACCCCTGGGATGGTTTAACGGCGTCGGAATGGAGGTGGTCGCTGGTCACCTGTTGTTCCACCGACGACTGGGCCTGGCGGAACATCGCGAGTGGATTGGATGATCGGCGCGGCGCGTTTTTCATGTGGCCTCCTGCTGGCGATACAAGGCGTAGTAGCGACCGCGTCTGGCGATCAGCTCGTCGTGCGTGCCGGTTTCGACAATCGCTCCCTGGTGCATCATCACAATCATCTGGGCATTGCGCACGGTGGAGAGTCGGTGCGTGATGAAGAACACGGTGCAGTGCTCCAGCGATTCCCGTAGGTTGTCGCACACCAGGCGCTCCGTTTCATAGTCGAGGGCGCTGGTGGCTTCATCCATGACCAGCAACCTGGGATTGCTCAGTAATGTTCGCGCGATTGCCAACCGCTGGCGCTGGCCGCCGCTGAGCGAGGCACCCCTCTCACCCACCGGTGTGCTGTAGCCCGAAGCCAGCTCCATGATGAAATCATGGGCGCAGGCGATCTTGGCGGCCCGCACGATGTCGTCGCTGCTGGCGTCGGGGTTGGTGAGGGCAATGTTCTCAGCTACCGAGCCGGAGAACAGCAGTGGATCCTGCGGCACGATCCCGATCTGACGCCGCAGCGAATACAGCTCCACTTTGTCGATGTCGGTGCCATCGATGAGAATGCGACCCTGGGTAGGGCTGTACAACCTCGGGAGCAGCTTCATCAGGGTGCTTTTGCCGCTGCCGCTCTGGCCAACAATTCCCACATAGCTTCCTGGAGGTACATCTAGATGGATATCTTTGAGCACCTCTGGAGAGGAGGGTGAAAAGCGGAAACTGACCGCTTCGAAGCGGACGTGACCCTCGATCGGCGGCAGGGGAATCTTGGCCTGGTCACTGGCGTCAGATTCCTGGGGGGTGTCGACCACATCGGCCAGTCGCTCGAACGACACCTTCAATTCCTGGATGCTCTGCCAGATCGTGGAGAGCCTCAGCAGGGGCTGGGTGACATAGCCGCTGATGATCCGGAAAGCGATCAGCTGGCCGAGGGTGAGCTTGCCTTCCAGCACAAGGGTGGCGCCCACCCAGAGCACCAGCAGCTGCGAGATCTTCTGCAGCACCTGGCTGGTCTGGGTGAGGGCCGTTCCCGTGATCGTCTTGTCGAAGGAGCGGGCGATGTAGCGGCCGTAGCGTTCCTGCCACTTCCAACGGCTCACCATCTCCACGTTCTGAGCTTTCACCGTCTGAATGCCGGTGAGCACCTCCACCAGATGGCTCTGGGTACTGGCATTTTCTTCCGCCGCCTGGCGGAACTGACGGCGGAAAAGGGGCGCTCCCAGCAGGGTGAGCCCCACCTGAATCGGCAGCACCGCCAGGGCCACCAGGGTGAGCACCCAGCTGTAGAGCAGCATCACGGCGATGTAGATCACCGAGAAGGCCGCATCCACCACGGTGGTGAGGGCCTGGCCCGTGAGGAAGTTGCGGATCTTCTCCAGCTCACCGATGCGGGTGCCCAGTTCCCCCACCGGCCTGCGATCGAAGTACCCCAGCGGCAGACGCAGCAGGTGGTCAATCACTTCCGCCCCCAGGCGGCTGTCAATGCGGTTGGTGGTCTCGGCGAACAGGAATGTGCGCAGGCTGGTGAGCACACCCTCAAGCAGCGTCACCACCACAAGGCCAATGCCCAGCACCTGCAGGGTGTCAAGGCTGCGCTGGCGGATCACCTTGTCGATGATCACCTGGATGAGCAGGGGGTTGGCCAGGCTGAACAGCTGCACCACGAAGGAGGCCACCAGCACCTGGAGCAGCACCTTGCGGTGCCGTTTCAGGGCTGGCAGGAACCAGCTGAAGCCGAAGGTCTGATTCGGAGTGGTGTCGGTGCGCTCCACCAGCAGCAGTTCGATGCCCTTCGGGAAGGAGGCCTCAAGGTCGGCAGGGGGCACCATCACCCAGCCCTGGCTTGGGCTGGCCAGCTTCAGCCCCGCCGCGTTGCTGCTGACCGCCAGGGCGAAGGTCCCCTGCCAGGGAATCAGGGCCGGTGTTTGCAGGCGTGTGCCGGATCCGGCCGGAATCCTGGCCCCCACCACGTGCAGTCCGAGTCCCGCCGCCAGCTGGCCCATCATGGGGAGGCTCGGTGTCTGGCCACGGCGGAGGGCGTCCCGCAGCACCTTTTCGATCGCATCGCGCCGAAAGGGAAGCTTCAGCTGTTGGGCCAGCATCTGGAAGCAGGCCAGGGTTTCCTCCACCGTGCCCTGGGCTCGAATCAGACGGAGGGCCTCACTGGGATCGCTCTGGCCCAGCTCAATCGCCGTGGGCAGGGGCCCGGGCTGGTTGCTCTCCCGGGTGCTCGCCTCGGCTGGGGCAATTGAGACGTCCTCGCTTTTCTCGGGTTGATCATCTCTGGTGTTGAAGAAATCGGCCGGAAAGGCGATGAGGCGTAAGGGCAGGGGGGGGCGGGCTTTTGGCAGGGGCTCGCTTCGCTGAAGGATGTCGCCGAGGTCGGCACCGCTGGCGTTGGCACTGGCGAGGATCAGCTCCTGATCTGCCCCGATCTTCTGGATCTCCGTGGCCAGCGGCGGGACCAGACGTGCGTTCGCCATGGCCGCACGCATCAGACGCGCAAGGGGAAGGGCCGGCTGGGCCCGATGCTCGAGCTGAAGGCGAAGGAGTGCGTGCACCTCGGCGGGAAACAGGGTGCGATTGGTCCAGTCACGGAACCCCGGCTCCGTTCTGTAGAGCTCAAGGATCAGACCGTCTGGAATGGATAGAGCTATGACTTCGCTGCTTGCTGTCACGTGCTCGCACGGCGCGGCGCGGAGCATCGAGGGCAGCCCCACGAAGGCTCCGGGCCCTAGCCTGGCCAGGGTGAGCAGTCGCCCAGCCTCCTCCGCCAGCAGGCGGGCCTGACCCTGCAGAAGCAGCAGGGCTCGGCTGGGGATCAACTGGGGCTCACACAGCGACTGGCCGAGGCCGAAGCGCACCAGTTCACCTTCCGTTTCCAGCCGTTGCTTACCGGAGGGTCCCAGGCCATCAAAGGCCGGATGACGCAGGCTCCCTGGGGTGATGGACGAGGTCATCGGTTCATTCCCTCGAGGCCATGTGCCTCAACCCGTGCAAGAGCAGATTTCATCGTATCGGTGGTCTGCTTCGCAAGCCATTCGTTGAATTGCTCCAGGTTCATCTGCTCCGCCATTGCCGCATCGAAGCTCGCGGGCAGCCGCCGCTCCACCCGCACCACCAGCCACCACTCGCCCAGGTGGAGAGGCCCGATCGTTTCTCCCTCCTGACTGGTCCGTAACTTCTCGGCCAAGGCTGGGTGGGGCTGGGTCAGCGGCACCGGCCCGATCACGCCATTGGTGAGGCGCTCTTGGCCTTCGGAGTAGCGGGCGGCCAGTTCGGCGAAGCCGGCTTCACCGCCGCTGATGCGTAGGTAGAGCTCCCGCGCCAGAGCCCCATCCTTCAAGCGCAGCAAGCTGTAGACCACCCTGTCGAGCTGATTCTTGCGGGCCAGGAATCGGGACTCCGCCTTCAGCCCGAACTCTCGGGCGCTGAAACGCCGGATGCGCTGTGGCAGCAGCACCTGCCACTCCCAGTCGTCGTGGCTGAGCCCTTGCTGCTTCAGGTAGGTGGCCAAGGACTCCTCTCCCTTGAGGTTCTGCTGCTCCAACCAGCCGGTGAGGGTGCCAGCTCTTTCTTCGTCGCTCATCGGCTCATCCGCGACGGTCCGGGCGATCAGCTCAGCCCGGACCAACGGTGCCAGCAAGTTGTGTCGATGGAGTTGCCGCAGGACCTCTGCTGGGTAGTCGCAAGAAAAATCGCTCAAATTTCGGGCGACACCGGCCATCGTTCAGAGCACAATAGAGCCAGGTCCCTGGCCTTTCGGCAAGAATTGACCGGAGGCACCTCCATGGGGCATGCTTTTAGAGCCGGCGGCTTACTGCCGGACAGCTCTGGGGAACCGGCTGTTTGCGGATGTAGCTCAGTGGTAGAGCATCTCCTTGCCAAGGAGAGGGTCGAGAGTTCGAATCTCTTCATCCGCTTGATTTTGTTGATTCCTGGTCGATCAGCAGCAAGTTCTGGCTGCCGACGTCCTTGAAACCGAGCTCCCGGTAAAAGGTCCGGCCTCTTGTCGTCATCAAGTACACCCGTTCAGTCCTCGCCAGGGCAGGTGCCTCCAACAACGCACGTACCACGAGACGGCCGATGCCCTGGCCCCGGTGGCTGTCGGTGACGACCACATCCCAAAGCACGCCCCGAAACATCCCGTCGCTGGTGGCCCGCCCGAACCCCACCAGCTGCAAAGGCTGGCCGGAGCTGTCTTCATGCCGTCCCCAGGCGGTCACCACAGCGTCGCTGCCGCGGAGCATCCGACGGAGTTGGTCGTGGCTCCGCCCCTGGGCCCAGAAACTGTCTTCATCCAGCAATTGCTTCAACTGCCGGATCGCTCCCAGCGGGGTGCCGCAAGGTCCAAGCCCCAGGCGAAGTCCGGGGGCCCCTGGGCGGTGACGGATCAATTGCAGCCGGCCAGGATCGTTCTGGATCCGCAGGCCGTCATTTGATGCAGAGGGCTGGCTCAGCGGTGTCAACGGAGGGCGGGTTGCGTCGGAGTTGTTCCTTCAGCCTATGGAAGTGGCCTCTTCAGGGACCCGGTCAGGGTCTGTCAGCGAGCAATGCCTTGAGCCTCTGCCGAATCAATCGGGCCCGCTGCTCCGTGCTTGTGGGCGTAGGGGGCAAAGCCAGAATTTTTGCCAAAGGAGAAATCTGATAGGCAAGGCCATAAATCTTTGCTTGATTGGAAAGATCTGGGTAGCCAGTCATGACTCTCTTCATGCCTGATTCATTGCTGGCTTCGATGGCATCGTGAGAAACCCTGGATTCCAGCGGCACCAGCACCAGCAGATCCAGATGGGAGCAGAAGCCCTGCATTTTTCTGAAGGTCGTCTGCCAGGCCTCTGGAGGTACCAGGCTCCAGTTCAGCCACAGGTGGAGGACGTCCACAGGACCCCGGTCCATCACAAAGCTCGCCTCTGTCGCCAGTAGTTTTTCGGTCCGCTCATTGATCCATTCAATCGAGCGATTCACAAGAATCTTTTTGCCCTCGGGCGAGCGTGGATCGCCGTTGAAAATCCATGCCAAGTCTTCTTCAATGTGCTCCTTCACGATTCCTTCGCTAACGAGATATCGGGCCAGCGTGGTCTTGCCGAGTCCGCTGACGCCGGATAGAAGAATCTTCATCGTTCGACTGATTGCGGGATTGATGAATTCGCTGGTATTGCTAAAGCTTGATCAGCTTTGCTGTGAGGGTGGATCCGATCCGAAGGGGGACGCACGCCTCTCCCCGGAGCCATGTCCATGCTGCCAGCCTGAGGAACTCCCCCGGTTGCCATCGGTGATGGGTGAGCCTGACCAGGGCGGTTAGGGCCTTAGGGCGAGCTCCAAGCGCCCCTTCTTGTCTTGTGGCATTCCTTGAAAAGCCTTGCCACGCCTTCGGTCTGCCCCACTGGAGGGATGTTGCCAGTGGTAAGGTGGAACGATTCGACTGGTCCTTCTCCATGCTCAAGCTGCTGCTTGGTGATCCCAATGCCCGCAAGCTGAAGCGCTACCAGCCGATCGTTTCGGACATCAACCTGCTGGAGGAGGAGATCGCCCCCCTCAGCGACGATCAGTTGCGCGGCAAGACCGCCGAGTTCCGCCAACGGCTCGAGCAGGCCAGCTCCCCTGCCAACCAGCGTCAGCTGCTCGATGAGCTCCTGCCCGAGGCCTTTGCGGTGGTGCGCGAAGCCGGCAAGCGGGTGCTGGGCATGCGTCACTTCGATGTGCAGCTGATTGGCGGCATGGTGCTGCACGAGGGCCAGATCGCCGAGATGAAGACCGGCGAAGGCAAAACCCTGGTGGCGACCCTGCCGGCCTACCTCAACGCCCTCACCGGTGCCGGCGTTCACGTGGTGACCGTGAACGACTATCTCGCCCGCCGCGACGCCGAGTGGATGGGGCAGGTGCATCGTTTCCTGGGCCTTTCGGTGGGGCTGATCCAGCAGGACATGGCCCCGCCCGATCGGCGGCGCAACTACGGCTGCGACATCACCTACGCCACCAACAGTGAGCTCGGGTTTGATTACCTGCGCGACAACATGGCGAATGATATCGATGAGGTGGTGCAGCGCAATTTCAACTACTGCATCATCGATGAAGTGGATTCGATCCTCGTGGATGAGGCGCGCACGCCGCTGATCATCTCCGGTCAGGTGGAGCGCCCCCAGGAGAAATACATGCGTGCGGCCGAGATTGCCGCCGCCCTGGATCGCGCCGAGGGCATGGCCAAGGACGGCATCGATCCCGAGGGCGACTATGAAGTGGATGAGAAGCAGCGCAATGTGACCCTCACCGATGAGGGCTATGCTAAGGCCGAGCAGATGCTGGGGGTGCTGGATCTGTTCGATCCCGCCGATCCCTGGGCCCACTACATCACCAACGCCCTCAAGGCCAAGGAGCTGTTCGTGCGTGATGTGAACTACATCGTGCGTGGCTCCGATGCTGTGATCGTCGATGAGTTCACCGGCCGGGTGATGCCTGGCCGGCGCTGGAGTGACGGCCAGCACCAGGCGATCGAGGCCAAGGAGGAGCTGCCAGTCCAGCCGGAAACCCAGACGCTGGCCAGCATCACGTACCAGAATTTCTTTTTGCTCTATCCGCGCCTGGCCGGCATGACCGGTACCGCCAAAACCGAGGAAGTGGAGTTCGAGAAAACCTACAAGCTCGAGGTCACGGTGGTGCCCACCAACCGGTCCCGCTCCCGGCAGGATCTGGTGGATCAGGTTTATAAGAACGAAGTGGCGAAGTGGCGCGCCGTGGCCAATGAAACCGCCGAGATTCACCAGGCCTCCAGGCCGGTGCTGGTGGGCACCACCAGCGTCGAGAAGTCTGAGTTGCTCTCGGGTTTGCTGGCTGAGCAGGGCATCCCCCACAACCTGCTGAATGCCAAGCCTGAAAACGTGGAGCGGGAGGCCGAGATCATTGCCCAGGCCGGGCGAGCGGGAGCCGTCACCATCGCCACCAACATGGCCGGTCGCGGCACCGACATCATCCTCGGCGGCAACTCCGACTACATGGCCCGCCTCAAGTTGCGGGAGGTGCTGCTGCCGCGCCTGGTGCGGCCCGAGGAGGACCATCAGCCGCCGGTTCCTCTGCCGCGCCAGGCCGCTGCGGCCGGTTTCGGAGCTGATGCCCCAGCGGCACCAGTGATGGCTCCGAGCGAAGCGCGCGCCATCGGCGCCCTCTACCCCTGCGCCCTCAGCGAGGGCAGCGAAGTGGAGTTGGTGGAGCTGGCCCGCGAGCTGGTGAAGGCCTGGGGTGATCGGGCTCTCACGGTGCTGGAACTGGAGGACCGCATTGCCCAGGCGGCAGAGAAGGCTCCGGCTGAGGATCCCCAGATCCAGCAGCTGCGCCGCACCATTGCCCGGGTGCGCGGCGAGTACGAGGCGGTGGTGAAGCAGGAGGAGGAGCAGGTGCGTCAGGCCGGTGGCCTGCATGTGATCGGCACGGAACGCCACGAGTCGCGCCGGGTCGACAACCAACTGCGCGGCCGTGCCGGCCGCCAGGGCGACCCAGGCAGCACCCGCTTTTTCCTCTCGCTGGAAGACAATCTGCTGCGCATCTTCGGCGGCGATCGCGTGGCCGGGCTGATGAATGCCTTCCGCGTGGAGGAAGACATGCCGATCGAATCGGGCATGCTGACCCGCTCCCTGGAGGGGGCCCAGAAGAAGGTGGAAACCTATTACTACGACATCCGCAAGCAGGTGTTTGAGTACGACGAGGTGATGAACAATCAACGCAAGGCCGTTTACACTGAAAGACGGCGGGTACTTGAGGGCCGTGAGCTCAAGCTGCAGGTGATCGGCTATGGCGAGCGCACGATGTCCGACATCGTTGAGGCCTACGTGAACCCCGATCTGCCCCCCGAGGAATGGGATCTGGGTCAGCTGGTGGCCAAGGTGCAGGAGTTCGTTTACTTGCTGGAGGACCTCACCCCCGATCAGCTCGCCGGCCTCAACACCGAGGAGCTCAAGGCCTTCCTGCGCGAGCAACTGCGCAATGCCTACGACCTCAAGGAAAGCCAGATCGAGCAGTCAAGGCCGGGGCTGATGCGGGAGGCCGAGCGCTTCTTCATCCTCCAGCAGATCGACACCCTCTGGAGGGAGCACCTCCAGGCCATGGACGCCCTGCGCGAATCCGTGGGTCTGCGCGGCTACGGCCAGAAGGATCCCCTGATCGAATACAAGAACGAGGGCTATGACATGTTCCTCGACATGATGACCTCGATGCGGCGCAACGTCATCTACTCGATGTTCATGTTCCAGCCCCGCCTTGAAGCCTCTGCTGCAACTGCCTGAGCGGTCGGGTCAACGTCCAGCTGCGGGAGCTGCGCATGGCCGCCAGCTCAGCCGCCAGGACGGCATGGTTTGCTTCCCACTCGTTGATGCCTTGGTTCAGCCGGGCGATGGAGGCCATCAAGTCCTGCCGTTGTCTCTGAAGCTGCCTGGTCTGTTCAACTCGTTGAATCTCCTTCTCGCTCAGGCAGGCGGCCAGGTCGCTCGCCACCGCTGACTGCTGCCGGCAGCGTTCGGCCATCAGGCTGATGCTGCCCATGTAGATCTCGGGCAACGGCTGCCACACACTCAACCGCTCCCCTGCAGGGGCGGCCCCGCCACTGGGCTGCGGAGCCAGGGCCCAGTGGTACCCCTCCGCCTCACAGAAGTGGGCCGTCAGCCGCTCCAGCGCGTGCAGGACGGTGCCATCGATGCCGAGCGGCTCGGGCGGCAACGGCTGAAGATGCTGGCAGGCAGCAGCCAGGCCGCTCAGCGCCTGGGGCCGGAACCAGAACATCATTCCCGCTGGAAACACCAGCGGGGCCTGGGGATCCAGCTGCCAGTCCGGCAGGCACTGCTGGCAGATCAGGCGCGAGACCTCAAAGTTGGCCCCCCAGTTCACGACTGCCCGCACCGAGGCCGCGGTACCGGGCATCACCAGACCGAGGCGTGGATCCGCGGCGAAGGCCCGCTGGATGCTGCTGGTCTGGTTGGCATCACCAAGGAGTTCCTCCAGCAGCTCCGCCAACCAGCTTGCGCCGATCGATTCGTGGCTGCTCTTCTTGGTGTGCAGATGCAGGACAAGGTCGTAGGCCTGCAGACGGGCATGGAGATCCACCAGCAGCGGGCCCAGATTCCGCCCCCGGTTGCTCAGCACCACAACTGAGGTGTTGCCCGGGGCCTTGAGCCTGAGGCTGAGGCTGTGGCCGTTGAGCAACCCCTGGATCTCCGCTTGTTTGGCGCTGCTGTCGGTGCTGATCAGCAGGTCGAAAGGCCCGCTGATCACCATCAGGGCATCCAGCAATGGGGCCAGGCTGTCGGGGTGGAACCCGTGGATGTGTACCGCTGTGCTCAGAGCTGCGGCTGATGCAGAAGCCCCTGGCTCTGGCGCCGGATCCTGATCGAGCAGGGGCAGTCTCAGCCGGTCTTCCAGGGCGGGGGATGGCCTGAGGGTGGGCAGGCCACAGGCGCAACCGTAGTTCAGTTCATAGTCGCCGTGGGGGATCCAGAGGTCTGTCATGGCCGTTCGTCGCCGCCGATGAAATAAGTCCCGGGCCAGAGCTCACCGTGGAAGTGAAAGCGAACGGACCACTGGCGGCCGGCTTCGATCGAGGCCACCAGCCCGCCACGCTCGGGATGGACCTGACCCGTGACGCGGCTGCCCGTGTGGCTTGCCACATGACAGCCGAAGGCCACCTGGCTCAGATGCTGCTCGGCTCGGTAGCGAAACTCGGGAATGAAGGCTTCCCCGTAGGGGAGCACGTTGACGAGCTGCTCCTCCATCGTCAGGATCTCGAGCCCTTCGATCACAGCCCCGTGGTTTGGATACACCATCGTGGAGGACGGCTGCAGGCCAGGGTCCAGATGGGCGGTGAGGATGACCTCGGCCTGGCCTGCCAGCTGCAGCGACTGTCCTCGTGACCCGTTGGTCTCATCCAGGCGTCTTCCGCCTGTGGCACCTGCGCCGCCGCCGCTCTCGAGCGACTCCTGAGCTGATCCGAGCAGGGCATCCCACTGGCTGTCGTCGGCATAGCTGAGCTGCTGGTACAGCGTGGTGATCTCCGCCGGTTTCCCCCAGCGTCTGGCCTGGCCCTTGTGCATCAGCAGAGCGACATCACAGTGCTGAACGATTTGCGGACAACTGTGGGTGACCAGCAGAATTGAGGTGCCATTGGCTTTGAGTTTCTCCAGATGTGAATAGCATTTCTTCTGGAAGAGCTCATCGCCAACGGCGAGCGCTTCATCCACCACCAGCACATCCGGATCGATGTGGGCCTGCACAGCAAAGGCCAGCCGAACTGCCATTCCGCTGGAATAGGTCTTCACCGGTTGATCGATGAACTCTCCGATGTCGGCGAAGGCAAGAATATTCTCGAGCCTGCTCGCGATATCCGCCTCACTCAATCCCAGCACGGCCCCATTGAGAAACACATTCTCCCTGCCGCTGAACTCCGGATTGAAGCCGCTGCCCAGCTCCAGCAGGGCCCCCACCCGACCATGCACGTTCACTGCCCCGCTGCTGGGGGTCAAGGTGCCGCAGATCAGCTGGAGCAGGGTGCTTTTGCTAGATCCGTTGCGACCAACGATGCCCAGGGTTTGACCGCGCCCAAGCTGGAAGCTGAGGGATTGAAGCGCCCAGAATTTGCGGTAATAGCGTCGGCGCTCGCCCCAGAATGCCTGCAGAAGTCTGTGTCTCGGATGCGGGTAAATCCTGTAGCACTTGCTGAGGGAGTTAACCTCCACAGCCACAGTCTGGCGCTGTTCAGGCCCTTCAGAGGACATCGGAAATCCACGGCGTGCTTTCTGGAAGCCCCGGTAACTCAGTTCACAGGCCAGCAGAGCCAGGGTCGTTCCCAGCAGAAGGTAGAGCGGAGTGGGTTGAAGTCCGCTGATGGCCACTCGGCGGGTCTGCTCAATGATGATCACCAGTGGGTTCAGAGATAAAATGGGCTGCCAGCGCTCAGGCAGGGCGCTGAGTGGATAGAACACGGCACTGAGAAACATCAGCATGCTCAGGGTCACACCAACGGCCTGGTCGATGTCGCGCAGATAGACACCCAGGGCCGAGAGGGTCCAGTTCACCGCCAGGCAGCTGCCGATCAAGGGCAGCCAGACCAGCGGCAGCCACAGCATCGTGAACGGGATGCCGCCTTGAGCCAGAATTTCGAAGAGGGCGAGCACCACCAGGCTGGTGAGGGCATGGAAGCAGGCGGTGGCCACATTCACCACGGCAAGAAGATCTAAAGGGAAGATCACCTTCGTGACGTAGTTCTTGTTGGACAGGATCAGATTCGGGGCCTGGCTGGCGCATTCCGCGAACAGGTTGAACACAATCAATCCGGCAAAGAGATTGATCGCAAAACCCAGTGGCCCTGCATCGTGCAGATTCCCCCAGCGCGCCTGAAACACCTGTGAAAAGACGAAGGTGTACACCGCCAGCATCAGCAGCGGCGTCAGGAAGCTCCAGGCCCAGCCCAGCATGGGCCCGCGGTAGCGGCCGGCAACATCCCGCTCCACCAGACGCCAGAGCAGCTGACGGTTGGCCAGCAGGCTGTGGTGAAAGGTGAAGCGCGGCCAGCGCGGCTTCGGCGCCCCTCTCACCCTGCTCCGCCGGGACGGTCACCCAGGAACTCCAGGATTTCCCGGTCCTTGAGGCTCTGGGCGCGGCCGCCGCAGGCCTCCTGGATGGGCCGGCCGGCCGCCACTTCGCGCAGGCAGGTCTGCAGGCGGCTGAGTTCGCTCTCGAGGGTGTCGATGCGCTCCATCAGGTTGCGGATCACCTTGGCTTCGGCGTCCGGCAGCTGGGAGTGGGCCAGCGGATCGATGCGCACTCCCGACTGATGAATGACACGCCCCGGCACACCCACCACCGTGCTGTCAGGCCCCACATCCCGCAGCACCACCGAGCCGGCGCCGATGCGGGTGTTGGTGCCCACCGTGATCGCCCCGAGCACCTTGGCCCCCGCTCCCACCACCACGTTCTCCGCCAGGGTGGGGTGGCGCTTGCCGTGCTCCTTGCCGGTGCCCCCCAGGGTGACCCCCTGATAGAGCAGGCAGCGATCGCCGATCTCGGCCGTTTCACCGATCACTACACCCATGCCGTGGTCGATGAACACGCCGTGACCGATCGTGGCGCCCGGATGGATCTCGATGCCGGTGAACAGGCGCCCGATCTGCGAGCACAGCCGAGGCAGCAGCGGCACCTGCAGGGTCCAGAGGCGGTGGCTGAGGCGGTGCAGCACCAGGGCCTGGAAGCCCGGGTAGCAGAGCAGGATCTCGAGGGTGCCCCGGGCGGCCGGGTCCCGTTCCTTGATGATCCGCAGATCCGCCAGCAGGGGGCTCAGGTAGCTCCTGATCATCCGGCCTGTGTGGCTGGGCCTTCGCTGTGGCTGTCACGGGGGCCGATCAGGCCGATCTCCTTGCGCAGCAGATCGATGGTGGCGGCCCCCAGATAGCTCTGGGCACAGTGCACCTGGGGCAGGCGCATCAGCTGGGAGCGGTTCTGGCGCAGGGTCTGCTCCACCAGGGGCAGGCTGGGGCGGTCGCAGAGCACGTGGCTGGCGGCCCGCAGCAGGGCCAGCAGGCGGCTGCCCACGTCTGGGTTGGCGGTCATCACCAGCAGCTCATTGCCGCGCATGCTGTGCAGGATCACCTCGGCGGCGCGCAGGATTCCAGGGCTGATGCTCACCAGGCCCACGCAGCTGCCGGGCCGCAGCTCCTTGAGCAGGTTGAGCTCGTGGTGGAAGTCGTTGAGGTCGACCGCCACGGCGCGCACACCGAAGCGCTGGGCCAGCTCCTCCACGGGCTGGAGGAAGTAGCGGCTGGTGACCACCGTGCCGTTGCTGGAGCTCTCGAGCACGGCTTCGAGCTCCTCCATCGGCACCACCTCCACGGGCACCTCCAGGACGGGCACCAGTTCCTCGGCGATCAGCATCGAGGCGCCGATGTCCTCGCGGGGGGTCGACACCAGCACGCGGGCGCCACAGCGCAGGCGCCAGTCGATCTCGCGGGTGAGCAGCTCGCGGGCCTGCTGCAGGGTGCAACCGGCGTTGAGCAGCCCGTCGACGCACTGGCGCACCTCCCGGTCGATGTCGGGGCGCAGGCGGTTGCGCAGGCCCGGCGGCACCTTGAGCTCCCGCGGCTTCTGCTGGTCGCGCACATAGATGCCGGAGCCGGCCATCGCCTCCACCACCCCGTCGTTCTCCAGCTGGCGGTAGACCTTGCTGATGGTGTTGCGGTGCAGGCCGGTCTGCATGGCCAGCTGTCGCGTGCTGGGCAGGCGGTGGCCCGGGGGGTAGTGCCGGGCGGCGATCGCAAAGCAGATCTGGTTGTAGAGCTGGGTCGACGCCGGGATATCGCTTTCCTGCTGGATGTGGAATCGCACGCCGGAGGGAACCAGTACGGGTGGGGCCACCCTACGGAGCTTCGGCGCTGGTGACAATTCCCCCTGTGGCATACGAGCCTGTGCCGGTTGCTTCCGTCACAGTGCAGAGGCCGGAGTGCAGGGGCCGGATCAGGCGTCGCTGGTGGCTGGTTCGGCGTTGCTGAGCTGCCGGACCGGGGAGGGGATGGTGCGCACGGCCTTGGCGGCCAGGGCGGCGGCGTCCTTCTCCTTGGTGAGCGGCGTCTTGCGCGGAGTCAGGAACATGATCATGTTCCGGCCTTCCCGCTTGGGATCCTGCTGGATCTCGGCGCTCTCCTCAAGGTCTTTGGCCATGCGGAACAGCAGTTGCTCGGCCAGGGCCGTGTGCTGGATCTCGCGGCCACGGAAGATCACCGTGCACTTGACCTTGTCGCCGTCCTTGAGGAAGCGCACCGCCTGGCCGATGCGCACCTGGTAGTCGTGCGAATCGATCTTGTAGCGCATCTTGACTTCCTTGACCTCGGTCTGGTGCGACTTCTTCTTGGCTTCCTTGGCTTTCTTTTCCTGCTCGAACTTGAACTTGCCGTAGTCCATGATCCGGCAGACCGGCGGATCGGCTTTCTCGCTCACCAGCACCAGATCAAGGTCGCGGTCCTTGGCCACCTCCAGGGCTTCTTCCCTGGTGATCACCCCGAGCTGGCTGCCGTCGGCATCCACCACCCTGAGCTGGGGGTAGCTGATGCGGTCGTTGATGTTGGGGAGCTCCCGGACGGGGGCGCGGCGATCGAAACGGGGACGAGGTGGCATTCAGAGAGGCGAGGGGACGGGCAGTGGTGTCGTTGACTCTGGTTAGACCAGAGAGTCACCCTAGGACGCGCTGCACCGCTGGCAATGCCTGTAGTAGGGGATCGTCGCCCTCCAGCCACAGGGGCTGATGCTGGCGCCGGAACCAGGTGCGTTGTCGTTTGGCGTACTGGAGGGTGCGGCGGCTGGTCAGGGCGATGGCCTCCGCTTCCGTCAGCTCTGTGGCCAGCAGCGAGCGGGCTTCGCCGTAGCCGATGGTGGCCAGCAGGGGCAGGCCGGCGCCGTAGCGGCTGATCAGTTGCCGGGTTTCCTCCACCAGGCCATCGCTGTAGAGCTGCTGGCTGCGCCGGCTGATGCGCTCGCGCAGGTCCGGGGGGTTGAGGCCCAGCTCCAGCAGCCGCCAGGGGGGCGGGCAGGCTCTGGGCTGGGCCGTGTGCGGCCGGCCCGTGGCATAGATCACCTCCAGGGCCCGTTGGGTGCGCACGGCATCGGCGGCGGCGATCCGCCCGGCGGAGAGGGGATCGGCCTGAGCCAGGAGCTGGTGGCAGAAGGGCTGACCGAGCTGCTGCAGCTGGGCCCGCAGGGCGGGCTGGGGTGGCACCGCCGGTGGTTCGAGCCCCTGGGTCAGAGCCCGCAGGTAGAGGCCGCTGCCGCCCACCAGCAGGGCCACACCCCGGCGGCGGTGTTCGGCGGCGATGGCCGCCCGGGCGACGGCGCAGAACTCCTGCAGGTTGATCGGCTGGTCGGGATCGCGCAGGTCCAGAAGCTCATGGCGCACCCGGGCGCGCTGCTGGGCGCTCGGTTTGGCGGTGCCGATGCTCATGCCCCGGTAAAGCTGGCGGGAATCGACCGAAAGCACGGCCAGATCCAGGGCTTCGGCCAGCTCGATCGCCAGGGCGGTCTTACCGCTGGCGGTGGGTCCCATCAGGGCGATCAGCAGGGGCGGCAGGGGCATGGAATCCTGGGGGGTGCATCCCTGGCCTGAACGGGCCGTCAGAGGCCCCTGGGGGCGGCTGTGAGCCTTCGGTGGTAATCTTGAGGCCTCGGGCAGGGGTTCAGGCGCTGTATTCGCCCTTCAACCCCACTTTTCATTGCCCAAGCCTTTATCTTCCCCCATGGACCTCGCCGTCCGCCTGGTGTGACCTCCGGAATGAGCGACCCCTCCAAGATCCAACACGCCTACGGCGCCGAGCAGATCCAGGTGCTCGAGGGCCTGGAGCCGGTGCGCAAGCGCCCGGGCATGTACATCGGCACCACGGGGCCGAGGGGGCTGCACCACCTGGTCTATGAGGTGGTCGACAACTCCGTCGACGAGGCCCTGGCCGGCCACTGCGACGCCATCCTGGTGCGCCTCTGCGAGGACGGATCCGCCGAGATCACCGACAACGGCCGCGGTATCCCCACCGACGTCCATCCCCGCACCGGCAAGTCGGCCCTGGAAACGGTGCTGACCGTTCTGCATGCCGGCGGCAAGTTCGGCAGTGGCGGCTACAAGGTCTCCGGCGGCCTGCACGGCGTTGGCATCTCCGTGGTCAATGCCCTGAGTGAATGGGTGGAGGTCACCGTGCGCCGCCAGGGCCAGGTGCACCGCCAGCGCTTCGAGCGCGGCGCCCCGATCGGCAGCCTGCGCTCCGAGGACGACTCCAGTGGCGCCACGGGTACGGCGGTGCGCTTCAAGCCCGATATCGAGATCTTCAGCGGCGGGATCGAGTTCGACTACACCACGCTGTCGGGGCGGTTGCGTGAGTTGGCCTATCTCAACGGCGGCGTGCGCATCGTCTTCCGCGATGAGCGCGAGGCGGCCAAGGAGTCTGATGGCACCCCCCACGAAGAGGTCTACCACTACGAAGGCGGCATCCGCGAGTACGTCACCTACATGAATGCCGGCAAGGATCCCCTCCACCCCGACATCATCTACGTCAACGCCTCCAAAGATGGCGTGCAGGTGGAAGCGGCGCTGCAGTGGTGTGTGGATGCCTACTCCGACAGCATCCTCGGTTTTGCCAACAACATCCGCACCGTTGACGGCGGCACCCACATCGAGGGACTGAAAACGGTGCTCACCCGCACCCTCAACACCTTTGCCAAGAAGCGTGGCAAGCGCAAGGACGCCGACTCCAATCTGGCTGGTGAGAACATCCGCGAAGGTCTCACGGCCGTGCTCTCGGTGAAGGTGCCGGATCCCGAGTTCGAAGGTCAGACCAAGACCAAGCTCGGTAACACCGAGGTTCGCGGCATCGTTGATTCGGTGGTGGGCGAGGCCCTCGGTGAATTCCTGGAGTTCCATCCCCAGGTGATCGACCTGATCCTGGAGAAGGCGATCCAGGCCTTCAATGCGGCTGAGGCGGCCCGCCGGGCCCGCGAGCTGGTGCGACGCAAGTCGGTGCTGGAGAGCTCCACCCTGCCCGGCAAGCTGGCCGACTGCAGCTCCCGCGACCCCTCCGAATCGGAGATCTACATCGTGGAGGGTGATTCAGCTGGTGGCTCCGCCAAGCAGGGCCGTGATCGCCGCTTCCAGGCCATCCTGCCCCTGCGCGGCAAGATCCTCAACATTGAGAAAACCGACGACGCCAAGATCTACAAGAACACCGAGATTCAGGCCCTGATCACGGGCCTGGGCCTGGGGATCAAGGGTGAGGAGTTCAACCTCTCGGCCCTGCGCTATCACCGCATCGTGATCATGACTGACGCCGATGTGGACGGCGCTCACATCCGCACGCTGCTGCTCACCTTCTTCTATCGCTACCAGAAAATCCTGCTGGAAGGCGGCTACATCTATATCGCCTGCCCGCCCCTCTACAAGGTGGAGCGCGGCAAGAATCACACCTATTGCTACAACGAACAAGACCTCAAGAAAACCCTCGAAGGATTTGGCGAGAAGGCCAACTACACGATCCAGCGTTTCAAGGGCCTAGGCGAGATGATGCCAAAGCAGCTGTGGGAAACCACGATGGATCCCACCACCCGCACGATGAAACGGGTGGAGATTGAGGATGCCGCCGAAGCTGATCGCATCTTCACGATCCTGATGGGCGACAAGGTGGCGCCGCGCCGCGAGTTCATCGAAAAGCACAGCGCTGAACTGGATTTCGCCCAGCTCGACATCTGATGGACTGGCGGCTGCCATGGGTGCTGGGGCTGGCCCTGATGGCTCCGGCGGCCCTGCCGGCCGGGGGTGGTGAGCGGCGGTCACCGGAGCTGCGGCGACGCCAACAACGTGAGCCTCTGCTGGCGAGCGGCTCCCTGGCCCTGCGTTGTGCCCCCCAGCACTCCGCCCCTGCCCTGGCCCAGCTGGAGCGCAGCGAGCCCCTGCAGCTGCTGCGTACGTGGTGGGAACCCGGAGGGGGCCGGTGGCTGCAGGTTCAGATCTCCAGCCCGGCGGCCGGGCAGCCGAGCCGTGGCTGGCTTCCAGGCTGATGGGGCCTTGGACCGGGCTGGATGTCCTGGCATGACGTGCTGCTGGTGGCTCTCGGAGCCGTCCCGGGGGCCTGGCTGCGGCTGCGGCTGATCAACCATTTCGAGCCGATGCTGCCCCGCCGGCACTGGGGCACCTTCGGCGTGAACGTGGCCGCTGCCTTCGCCCTCGGCTTGCTGGTGGCCCTGGAGCGGCGTTGCGGTCTGGGAGGCAGTGGCCTGTGGCTGCTGCTGGCCACCGGCTTCCTGGGCAGCTTGAGCACCTTCTCCACCTTGATGGTGGAGGTGCTGCAGGTGGTGCGCGAGGGGCAACCAGCGGCGGCGTTGCTGCTGGCGCTGGCCTCCGTGCTGGCCGGGGTGCTGGCGCTGCAGCTGGGGTTGCTGATCGGGGCCGCCTGAGATGAGACGCCGTCTGCGCTTCGCTCTGTGGGAGCTGGCTCTGGTGGCCGCAGGGGCCGTGCCCGGGGCGCTGTTGCGCTGGCAACTCGGGGTTCAGATCGGCCCGCTGCTGGCCGCCGGAGCTGGCGGGGTGGCAGCCGCCAACCTGCTCTCCAACCTGCTGGGATCGTTCCTGCTCGGGATCCTCGCCGGACCGATCCCGCGGCGGGCCCCCCTGCTGCTGCTGGGGGGCATCGGCTTCTGTGGATCGCTCACCACCTTCAGCTCCTGGATGCTGGATCTGGTGCGCCTCAACGGCCAGGGTCAGGCGGCTGAGGCCCTGACCCTGCTGATCGCCAGCCTGGGGATCGGCGTGGCCGCCGCCGCCGCCGGGCTGGCCACCAGCCGGCGGTTGCTGCCCAGGCTGGTGGCCTGGGTCAGGTTCAGGCGTGGACTCAGGCCGCCAGGGCCGCTTCGATCGCGGCGGTGAGTTCGGCGCCATCGGGTTCGACGGCGCTCTTGTAGCGGCCCAGGACGGTGCCGTCCTTCCCCACCAGGAACTTCTCGAAGTTCCACTCCACATCGCCGGCCGGCTCCACCGTGGTGAGCAGGTCGTAGGGCGCGGTCTTGACGCCCTTGGCGTGCACCTTGTCGAACAGGGTGAAGGAGGCGCCGTAGGTGGTGGAGCAGAACTGCTGGATCTCGGCCAGCGTGCCCGGCTCCTGGGCGCCGAAGTCGTTGCAGGGGAAGCCCAGCACCTGCAGCCCGCGCTCGCCGTAGGTCTCGTTCAGCTTCTGCAGCCCGGCGTACTGGCGGGTGAAACCGCAGCGGCTGGCCACATTCACGATCAGCAGCACCTGGCCCGCAAAATCACCCAGGCGCTGCTCAGCACCCGTGGCACCGCGTACCACCACATCCGACACATTGACAGCCATGGACATTCTTCAACCGGCCGGACCCTAGGCGGGCCGCGTCGCCGCGATGGGCCTTCGCCCATACACTCGGGAAGCCGCGATCCTTCAGGCCGATGAGCGAGGGAACCAGCGGCGGCGGCGCCTCCACTGCAGGGGTGGCCAGCAGCGGCCGGCTGCCCGTGGCCGAAGTGGTGGCGCGGCAGTTGCAGGCTCTGCTCAACGCGGGCAATTACGCCGGCGTCAAGCTGCTGCTGGAGCCGGTTCAGCCCGTCGACTGCGCTGAGGCCATCGGCGCCCTGCCCCAGACCCTGCAGGCCCTGGCCTTCCGCCTGCTGGCCAAGGACGAGGCTATTGAGGTTTACGAGTACCTCGATCAGCCGGTGCAGCAACTGCTGCTGGAGCGGCTGCGCTCCGGTGAGGTGCTGGAGCTGGTGGAGGAGATGTCACCCGATGATCGGGTGCGGCTGTTCGACGAGCTGCCCGCCAAGGTGGTGCGTCGGCTGCTGGTGGAGCTGAGCCCGGCCGAACGGCGCGTGACGGCCCAGCTGCTGGGCTACCAGCCCGAAACCGCCGGCCGTCTGATGACGACCGAATTCATCGATCTCAAGGAGTTCCACAGCGCCGCCCAGGCCCTCGACATCGTGCGCCGCCGCGCCCGCGACACCGAAACCGTCTACAGCCTCTACGTCACCGACGCCTCCCGCCATCTCACCGGCATCCTCTCGCTGCGCGACCTGGTCACGGCCGATCCTGAGGACCGCATCGGCGATGTGATGACGCGGGAGGTGGTGAACGTGACGACCACCGCTGATCAGGAGGAGGTGGCCCGCATCATCCAGCGCTACGACTTTCTGGCCGTGCCGGTGGTGGATCTGGAGCAGCGGCTGGTGGGGATCGTCACCGTCGACGACGTGATCGACGTGATCCAGCAGGAGGCCACCCGCGACCTCTACGCCGCCGGCGCCGTGCAGGCCGGCGATGAGGACGACTACTTCCAGAGCAACCTGTTCACCGTGGCCCGCCGCCGGGTGGTGTGGCTGCTGGTGCTGCTGGTGGCCAACACCGGTACCTCGGCGGTGATCGCCTCCGAGGAAGGGGTGCTCCAGGAGGTGGTGCGGCTGGCGGCCTTCATCCCGCTGCTGATCGGCACCGGCGGCAACGTCGGCGCCCAGAGCTCCACGGTGGTGATCCGCGGCCTCAGCACCCAGCGCATCCAGGCACTGGGGCTGTGGCGCACCGTGGGCCGTGAAGCGCTCTCAGGATTGCTGCTGGGGCTGCTGCTGGTGATCGTGGTGGTGCCCTGGGCCTGGCAGGTGGGTGGGGGGATGCTGGTGGCCACCGCCGCCGGCATCAGCCTGGTCTGCATCACCACCCTGGCGGCCACGGCCGGGGCTTCGCTGCCGCTGCTGTTCGACCGGCTGGGCCTGGATCCAGCCCTGATGTCGGCGCCCTTCATCACCACCGCGACCGACGTGGCCGGGGTGTTCATCTACCTGAAAACGGCGTCGTGGCTGCTGAATCACGTGGGCATGCCGGCCTGAGCTGGCCGGGCTCGGCGGAACTCGTGCCATTCCTGAGAGGCCCTTCACACTTCTTCAGGTTAGGCTTTACACACCGTTAGAAGTTCCCTCGTCGTGGTCGCAGCCCTCTCCAGCCCCCCAGCCGCCCTCCAGTCCGTCCCCGAGGCGAGTCCTCGCCAGGCCCCCATCGCCGTGCGCACCCTGCCGCCGGTGGATGGCGACCTGGTGCGCTCCTACCTGCGAGACATCGGCCGGGTGCCGCTGCTGACGCATGAGCAGGAGATCACCCTGGGCCGCCAGGTGCAGGAGCTGATGCGGCTGGAGGAAGCCGAGCAGGAACTGGAGATGCGGGCGGGCGGCCAGAAGCCCAGCGCGGCGGAATGGGCCAGTGCGGCGGGCGTGAGCCCGGCGCTGCTGAAGCGCAAGCTGGCCAGCGGCCGGCGGGCCAAGGAGCGGATGGTGGCGGCGAACCTGCGGCTGGTGGTGAGCGTGGCGAAGAAATACACCAAGCGGAACATGGAACTGCTGGACCTGATCCAGGAGGGAACGATCGGTCTGGTGCGAGGGGTGGAGAAGTTCGACCCCACCCGCGGCTACAAGTTCAGTACGTATGCGTACTGGTGGATCCGCCAGGGGATCACGCGGGCGATTGCGGAGAAGAGCCGCACGATCCGGCTGCCGATCCACATCACCGAAACGCTGAACAAGCTGAAGAAGGGCCAGCGGGAACTGAGCCAGGAGCTGGGTCGTACGCCCACGCTGGGGGAACTGGCGGTGTGTGTGGAGCTGCCGGAGGAGGAGGTGAAGGATCTGCTCTGCCGGGCGCGGCAACCGGTGAGCCTGGAGACGAAGGTGGGCGACGGAGAGGACACCGAACTGCTGGACCTGCTGCAGGGGGACGGGACGCTACCGGCGGAGAGCGTGGACAGCGAGTGCCTGCGGGGCGACATGAGGGCCCTGCTGGAGCAACTGCCTGAGCTGCAGCGCAATGTGCTGACCATGCGTTACGGCATCGATGTGGAGGAGCCGATGAGCCTCACGGGCATCGGCCGCATCCTGGGCATGAGCCGTGATCGCATCCGCAACCTCGAGCGCGACGGCCTCGCCTCCCTGCGCCGCCTCAGCGATCAGGTGAAGGAGTACAGCGACGCGGCGATGATTCAGGCCTGATGGAATAGGAGCCAGGATCGTCGATCAGCAGACCCTGCGCCGGGATCTGCTCACCTGGCGGAGCCTGCATGGCCGGCAGGACATCCCCTGGACCCTCAGGCCCGATGGCTCTGAACCCCAGCCGGGGGAGCCCTTGGGCATGTATGGCGTATGGATTGCTGAGGTGATGCTGCAGCAGACCCAGCTGGCGGTGATGCGCCCCTACTGGGAGCGCTGGATGCTGGCTTTCCCCAACGTCGACGCCTTGGCGGAGGCGAACCAGCAGCAGGTGCTGCTCCAGTGGCAGGGCCTTGGCTATTACTCCCGTGCCCGCCGGTTGCACCGGTCTGCGGCGCTGCTGGCCGCGCAGGGCTGGCCCAGGGACCTGGAGGGCTGGCAGGCCCTGCCGGGGATCGGCCGCAGCACGGCGGGGAGCATCCTCAGCTCCGCCTTTGATCAGCCTCAGCCGATCCTTGATGGCAACGTGCGCCGGGTGCTGGCACGTCTGCTGGCCTGGCCCCAGCCGCCCCAGCGCTCGCTGGCGCAGTTCTGGCGCTGGAGTGAGGAGCTGCTGGATCCCCAGCGGCCGCGGGCCTTCAACCAGGCCCTGATGGATCTGGGCGCCACGGTCTGCACCCCCCGCCAGCCCCGCTGTGGCCAGTGCCCCTGGCGGCCCCACTGCGCTGCCTACGCTGCCGGCGATCCCACCCGCTACCCCGTGAAAGACGCCAGCTCGCCCCTGCCTTTTCAGGTGATCGGTGTGGGGGTGGTGCTGGATGGCGCCAACCGGGTGCTGATCGATCAGCGCCTGGAGGAGGGCCTGCTGGGGGGGCTGTGGGAGTTCCCCGGCGGCAAGCAGGAGCCCGGTGAGTCGATCGTCGACACCATCCGCCGGGAACTGCGCGAGGAACTGGCGATCGAGGTGGAGGTGGCTGAGGAGCTGATCTGCCTGGAGCACGCCTACAGCCACAAGCGGCTGCGCTTCATCGTCCATCTCTGCCGCTGGATCAGCGGTGAGCCCCAGCCCCTGGCCAGCCAGCAGGTGCGCTGGGTGGAGCCGGAGCGGCTGGCGGAGTTTCCCTTTCCGGCCGCCAACGCCCGGATCATTGCCGCCCTGCAGGCCTGGCTTGGCGGCCAGGGCACACCAGGCGATGCTGGTGGGGAGCTGCCATCGGCCTGATGACTCCCCAGCCCCAGGTGCTCTGTTTCGGGGAAGCGCTGGTGGATCGGCTCGGTCCCCCGGGCGGTGACCCGGCCACCGATCGGCCCGTCGACGACTGCCTCGGCGGCGCTCCAGCCAATGTGGCCTGCGCCCTGGTGCGGCTGGGAACGGGCTCGGCCCTGCTGGGTCGCCTCGGCAAGGATGCGATCGGAGCCGCCTTCCGCGAGCTGTTCCAGGCCCGGGGTGTGGACACCCGAGCCCTGCAGTGGGATCCGCTGCGGCCCTCTCGCACGGTGCTGGTGCGGCGCGACCGCACGGGGGATCGCAGCTTCGGCGGCTTCGCCGGTGATCGGGGAGATGGGTTCGCTGATCAGGCGGTGGAGGTCGCCGCCCTGGCAGCCCCCCTGCAGGAGCTGATCGCCACGGCCCGCTGGCTGCTGGTGGGCACCATTCCGCTGGCCTCGGAAGCCTCTGCGGCTGCCCTGCGCCTGGCCCTGGAGCGCGCCGCCGCCGCCGGGATTCCCCTGGCCCTCGATGTGAACTGGCGTCCCACCTTCTGGCCGATCTCCGCCGAGCAGGCCCTGGCCAGCCTCCAGCCCCTGCTGGCCGCTGCGGCCTTGATCAAGGTGTCGGCCGAAGAGGCCGACTGGATCGCCGGCAGCCGTGACCCCCAGCGCATCAGTGCCTCCCTGCCCCAGGCCCCGGCGGTGCTGATCACCGATGGCCCCGGCGCCCTGAGCTGGTGGCTGGGGGGGCAGGCCGGCTGCCTGGAGGCCTTCCAGGTGCCGGTGGTGGATACCACCGGTGCGGGCGATGCCTTCCTGGCAGGACTGCTGCACCGTCTCTGCCAGGAGCCGCAACTGCTGGCCTCCGCCAGCGCCGAGCGGGTGCTGGAGGCCATGCGCTTTGCCAGTGCCTGCGGCGCCCTGGTCTGCCAGGGCGCCGGGGCGATCGATCCCCAGCCCAGCCAGGCTCAGGTGCTGGCGTTTCTGGAAACAAGGGCTCCAGGCTCCCCGGGGACCTGAACCAGGGCCCGACGACCGCCGCCAGCGATCAGCAGCTCCACCTGCCAGGCCGGAGTGGGCATGACGCCCAGCCGCTCCGGCCATTCCACCGCCAGCACTGCTTCCAGCTCCAGGGCCTCCTCGTCTTCCTGGGTGAACAGCTCATCGGCTGCTTCGGGCTGCTCCAGCCGGTAGAGGTCGAGGTGCACCAGGTGGGTGCTGCGGCCGTTCAGCTGGCCGCTGTAGTGCTGGGCGAGGGCGAAGGTGGGGCTGGTGATCGGCTCACCGATGCCCAGCCCCTGGGCCAGGCCCTGCACCAGGCAGGTTTTGCCGGCACCGAGATCACCTTGCAACAGCAGCAGCCGCGGCCCCTCAGCCAGCAGCAGCGCCGCCAGTTCAGCCCCCAGCTGGCGGGTGGCCGCGGCGTCGATCAAGGACTGCTGCCAGCCCTGCCGGCAGCTGTTGTGCTCACTCTTGCCCATGCCCTCACCTATGCCCTCGCCCCTGCCCTGGCAGCGCCTGTAGATTCGGCTCCAGCGAGCCCGAAGCCTCGGCGTCTCTGCAGATATTTCAACCCATCGTCCTCCCTTGAGGGAGCGTCTTCAACCCATGGTGGTTTCCCCCCCCGCGGCCGTGGCCGGCTCCACGCTCAGCGGTGCCCTGTCGGGCCTGCAGGTGACGTCGTCGTATGTGATCGCTGATCTCGGCCTGGCGGAGTTCGGCCGCAAGGAGATGTCCATCGCCGAAACCGAGATGCCTGGCCTGATGGCCCTGCGTCAGAAGTTCGGTAGCGAGCAGCCCCTCAAAGGCGCTCGCATCGCCGGCAGCCTGCACATGACAATCCAGACGGCTGTTCTGATCGAAACCCTGGTGGCCCTCGGCGCTGAGGTGCGCTGGGCCTCCTGCAACATCTTCTCCACCCAGGATCACGCCGCCGCCGCCATTGCCGCCTCGGGCATCCCTGTGTTCGCCTACAAGGGCGAAAACCTCGATGAATACTGGGCGTTCACCCACCGGATCATGGAGTGGGCCGACGGCGGCACCCCCAACATGATCCTCGACGACGGCGGCGATGCCACCGGCCTGGTGGTGCTGGGCACCAAGGCGGAGCAGGACCCCTCGGTGCTCGACAACCCCGGCAGTGAGGAGGAGATCGCCCTCTTCAACTCCATCCGCCAGCGCCTGGCGGCCCAGCCCGGGTTCTACTCACGCATCCACGCCCAGATCCAGGGCGTCACCGAGGAAACCACCACCGGCGTGGCCCGTCTGTACCAGATGCAGAAGAGCGGCGAGCTGCCCTTCCCGGCCATCAACGTCAACGATTCGGTCACCAAGAGCAAGTTCGACAACCTCTACGGCTGCCGTGAATCGCTGGTGGATTCGATCAAGCGCGCCACCGACGTGATGGTGGCCGGCAAGGTGGCCCTGGTGATGGGCTACGGCGATGTGGGCAAGGGTTCGGCCCAGTCGCTGCGCGGCCTGGGGGCCAGCGTGATGATCGCTGAAGTGGATCCCATCTGCGCTCTGCAGGCGGCCATGGAGGGCTACCGCGTGGTTCGCCTCGATGATGTGGTGGCTGACGTGGACATCTTCGTGACGGCCACCGGCAACTTCCGCGTGATCACCCACGATCACCTGGTCCGGATGCGCGATCAGGCGATCGTCTGCAACATCGGCCATTTCGATAACGAGATCGATGTGGTGGCTCTCAAGCAATACCCCTGGGACAACATCAAGCCCCAGGTGGATCACGTGTTGCTGCCCAGCGGCAACAAGATCATCCTGCTGGCCGAAGGCCGCCTGGTGAATCTGGGCTGCGCCACCGGACACCCCAGCTTCGTGATGAGCAACTCCTTCACCAACCAGGTGCTGGCCCAGATCGAGCTGTTCTGCAAGGGGGACCAGTACGGCAAGGAGGTCTACGTGCTGCCCAAGCACCTCGATGAGATGGTCGCCCGCCTCCACCTCGACAAGATCGGCGCCCGCCTCACCGAACTCACCCCCGAGCAGGCCGACTACATCAATGTGCCGGTCGAGGGCCCCTACAAGTCGGACCACTACCGCTACTGAGTGGCTCGCCGCGCCGGTCGCCCCATGGAAGAGACTTGCGGCACCGCAGATGACCCCGGATGGCGATCGAACTGATCCAGAAGCTGCCTGAGCTGATCGGTGCGGCTGTGGCGGCCAACCCGATTGCCGGCTACGGGGCCATTTTCGGGGCCATGTTCCTGGAGAATCTCTTCCCCCCCATCCCCTCAGAGCTGATCATGCCTCTGGGGGGTTTTTATGTGCAGCAGGGTCAGCTGGGCCTTGTGCCTGTGGTGCTGGCGGGGCTGGCGGGCACGGTGCTGGGGGCTCTGCCCTGGTACGGCGTCGGCCGGCTGGTGAACGAGGAGCGGATCGAGCACTGGCTGGAGCGCCATGGCCGCTGGATCGGCATCAGCCCCCTGGAACTGCAGCGCAGCCGCACCTGGTTCAGTCGCCATGGCACGGCCCTGGTGTTCTGGGGCCGGCTGGTGCCGGGCATCCGCACACTGATCTCCGTTCCCGCCGGCATCGAGATGATGCCGATGGTTCCGTTTCTGCTCTGGACCACGGCCGGCAGCCTGATCTGGACCCTGCTGCTGACCGTGGCCGGCATGGCCCTCGGCGAGGGCTACGCCAACGTTGAAGTGTGGCTGCAGCCCGTGACCCAGGTGATCAAGGTGCTGCTGGTGCTCTCCGCG
Source organism: Synechococcus sp. CS-1329 (assembly GCF_025128055.1). Classification (GTDB taxonomy): domain Bacteria; phylum Cyanobacteriota; class Cyanobacteriia; order PCC-6307; family Cyanobiaceae; genus Regnicoccus_A. The sequence goes on from NZ_JAHLYS010000033.1 coordinate 233,940, forward strand.
CTGGCCTTCGCGGCCTGGCTGGGGCTGCGCACCTGGAAGAAGCGCCAGGCCAGCCGCTGAGGCCGGCCTTCCGGACCCGTGTCAGAAAGGCACTTCTTCGCTGCTGGGTTCGCCACCGCCGTAGGCACCGCCGCCGTAACTACCCTCGCTGCTGCCCTCGCCATAGGCCCCCTGCTCGGCGTCCCGCTTGGAGCCCAGCAGCTCCAGCCGGTCCACCCGCACCACGGGCTTGCTGCGCTCCTCACCGGTGGCCCGGTCCGTCCAGCGGTCGAGCTTGAAGGAGCCGATGATGCCCAGCAGCGAGCCCTTGCGGACGTAGTCGGCGGCCACCTGGGCCTGCTTGCCCCAGATCTCGAGGTTGAACCAGTCGGGTTCGTCGTCGCGGCTGCGGCGGTTCACGGCCAGCGTCAGGTTGGCCACCACGGTGCCGGATTCGAAGTAGCGCACTTCGGGGTCGCGGCCGGCACGGCCGACAAGGGTCACGGAATTCACACCCATGGGGATCTCCAGAAAAGGGGGGATGGGGTCACTTGGACCCATGATGCGCCACGTCCTGCAGCGCTTCTCTCTGCTGGTTCCACCCTTTGACCCGGATGTCCCAGCCCAGATCCAGCTGAGGGGCTTCCAGGGCGCTCCACCTATGATTCGCCCCGCTTGGCTGCTCCCCAGTGTTCTTTCGTCGTTTCCAGCTCTCCCGTGACATCGGCATCGATCTGGGAACGGCCAACACCTTGATGTACGTGTCCGGCAAGGGCATTGTCCTGCAGGAACCGTCTGTGGTGGCGCTCGATCTGGAGAAGGGGGTGCCCCTGGCGGTGGGCGATGAGGCCAAGCTGATGCTGGGCCGCACCCCCGGCAACATCCGCGCCGTGCGTCCCCTGCGCGATGGGGTGATCGCCGACTTCGACGCCGCCGAGATGATGATCAAGTCCTTCATCCAGAAGGGCAACGAAGGGCGCGGCATCGTCGCCCCACGGCTGGTGATCGGTATCCCCAGCGGTGTCACCGGCGTGGAGCGCCGGGCGGTGCGGGAGGCGGGTCTGGCCGGTGCCCGCGAGGTGCATCTGATCGATGAGCCGGTGGCGGCCGCCATCGGCGCCGGTCTGCCGGTGACCGAACCCGTCGGCACCATGATCGTCGACATCGGCGGTGGCACCACCGAAGTGGCCGTGCTCAGCCTCGGCGGCACCGTGCTCAGCGAGTCGGTGCGGGTGGCGGGCGATGAGATCAGCGAGGCCATCACCGTCTACCTCAAGAAGGTGCACAACCTGGTGGTGGGCGAGCGCACCGCCGAGGAGATCAAGATCCGCATTGGCTCCGCCTTCCCCGACGACGCCCACGACGAATCCTCGATGGATGTGCGCGGCCTGCACCTGCTCTCCGGTCTGCCCCGCACGATCAATGTGCGCGCCGGTGACATCCGCGAGGCGATGGCCGAGCCGCTCAACGTGATCGTGGAGGCGGTGAAACGCACCCTCGAGCGCACCCCGCCCGAGCTGGCCGCCGACATCGTCGATCGCGGCATCATGCTGGCCGGGGGCGGTGCCCTGGTGCGTGGCATCAACGAGCTGATCAGCCACGAGACCGGCATCCTCACCCACGTGGCCCAGGATCCCCTGCTCTGCGTGGTCAACGGCTGCGGCCAGGTGCTGGAGGATTACAAGCGTCTGGAGCGGGTGCTCGACACCCCTGACTTCTCCCGTCTCTCCTCCTGAGTCCGGTGCCGTTCGGACGCCTCTCCCGCGTCCCCTGGCTGAGGCCGGTGGTCGGAGCCTGGCCCTGGGCCCTGGTGGCTGCTGTGTTGGTGGCGGTGCGCCTCAGCAAGGGGGCCCTGCTCAGCGATGCCTACGCCCTGCTCAGCCGACCCTTCTGGCCCGGCAGCGCCCAGAAGGAGTGGTTGCAGGCGGCCCAGCAGCTGGATCAGCAGACCAGGCTCGGCCAGCTGGAACTCGACAACCGCCGCCTGCGCCGCCTGCTCGATCTGCAGCGAGCCAGTCCCGGCAAGGTCACCGCGCCGGTGATCTCCCGTGAGCCGGGCGATTGGTGGCATCAGTTGGTGCTGGGGGCCGGCGGGCTCCAGGGCATCCGTGCGGGGGATTCGGTGATCGCCCCCGGTGGCCTGATCGGGCGGGTGGCCAGCGTCACCCCCAGCACCGCCCGGGTGGCCCTGCTCACTGACTCCGCCAGCAAGGTGGGGGTCTGGGTGGGGCGCACCCAGCGCCATGGCCTGCTCACCGGGGTGGGGAGCAGCAGGCCGGTGCTGCGCTTTCTCGAGAAGGATCCCCAGGTGCGCCCGGGTGATGTGGTGGTCACCTCCCCCGCCAGCACCCTGGTGCCGCCGGGGCTGAGCGTGGGGGTGATTCAGTCGGTGGATGACAAGGCGGTGCCGGCCACGCTGGCGGTGGTGCAGCTGAGCGCTCCTGTGGCCTCGGTTGACTGGGTGCAGGTGCTCACCCGTCAGGGGCCCGCTGCGGCGGGATCCTGAGCGATGGCCAGCCTGCACCGCCGCCCCCTGTTTGTGGTCAGTGCCCTGGCCGTGCCGCTGCTCACCCTGGCGGCGCCCGGCCTGCTGCGCATCGGCGGGGTGCCCCCCAGCTGGGCGGTGCTCTGGTTGCTGCCCTGGGCGTTGGCGGATGGACCCCTCTCCGGTGCCCTGGCGGGTCTGGCCCTGGGCTTGCTGCTCGACTCCCTGCACCTGGGAGGTGCCACCCAGATGCCGGCCCTGGCCCTGCTGGGCTGGTGGTGGGGACGGCTGCCGCGGCGGGGGCCGCCGATCGAGCGCAGCTTCAGCCTCGGCCTGCTGGCCATGCTCGGCAGCACTTTGCTGGGGCTGAGTGTGTTGCTGCAGCGCCAGGCGGGTGCTGGCTGGGCGGTGCTGCTGACGGCGGCCAACCTGTACACCCTGCTGGCCCAGGTGCTGGTCACGGCCCTGCTGGCACCGATGATCTGTTCGTTGCTGCTGCTGCTCTGGCGACGGCACAGTGCCAGCGCTCGGGGGTGATGGGATGAGGAAACCGCTGCTGGATCGAGCCTTCAGTCCAGGTCGTCGCTGGAGCCGGCGTGAGCTGCTGGGCAGTGCCCTGCTGGCGCTGCTGGCCGGCTGCGGGGTGCGCCGATCCAGCGGACCGGAGCTGCAGTTCTGGACCTTGGATCTGTCCCCCAAGTTCAACGACTACCTGCGCGGGGTGATCGCCGCCTGGGAACAGGAGAATCCGGGCCTGAAGGTGCGCTGGACAGATGTGCCCTGGGGGTCTGTGGAGCGCAAGCTGCTGGCGGCGGTGTTCGCCCGCACGGCACCGGATCTGGTGAATCTGAACCCGCTCTTCTCGGCCAACCTCGCCAGCAAGGGAGGGCTGATGGATCTTGGCCCGCTCCTCCCCCCGGAGGCGTCCGCCACCTACCTGCCCCTGATCTGGCAGGCCAGCCGCCAGGACGGCGGCCAGTTCGCCATTCCCTGGTACCTCACGGCGCGGATCTCCCTGAGCAACAGTGATCTGCTCACCCAGGCGGGCTACAGCCAGCCCCCCCGCCGCTGGGAGGAGGTGCCGGCCTTCGCGGAGGCGGTCAGGCGCCGCACAGGCAAGTACGCCCTGTTCGTCACGGCGGTGCCCGACGATTCGGCTGAGCTGCTGGAGTCGATGGTGCAGATGGGTGTGACCCTGCAGGACCAGCGCCAGCGGGCCGCCTTCAACAGCCCGGCCGGCCGCCGGGCCTTCGCCTTCTGGTCCGACCTCTACCGCCGCGGTCTGCTGCCGCGGGAGGTGGTGAGTCAGGGCTATCGCCGGGCCGTGGAGCTCTATCAGAGCGGTGAACTGGCTCTGCTCTCCAGCGGAGCCGAGTTCCTGCGCAGCATTCAGACCAACGCCCCCGGCATTGCCGCCGTCACCCGGCCTGGGCCGCCGCTGACGGGTCCCGACGGGCTGGCGAACGTGGCGGTGATGAATCTGGCGGTTTCGCGCCAGAGCACCAAAGCGAAGCAGGCGCTCAGCTTTGCCCTTTACCTCACCAATGCCGCCAACCAGGTCCGCTTCGCCGAGGAGGCCCGGGTGCTGCCCTCGGCGCGCCAGGCCCTGGAGCGCATCGAGCAGGGCTTGCGCCAGCAGACGCCCGCCAATGCCCAGGAGCGGCTGGTGCGCCAGGCGCGGCTGCAGTCGGTGGAGACCCTCGGTCAGGCGCGGGTGCTGGTGCCCGCCACCCCCGGAGTGAAGCGCCTGCAGGCGATCTTGTACCGCCAGCTGCAGCGGGCGATGCTGGGCCAGATCGAGAGCGATCAGGCGCTGGCGGAAGCGGAGCGCGAGTGGAACGTGTATGCCGAGGCCCGCTGGCCGTGACGGGCCGGGCCCCCAAAACCTCCTGAATAAATCATTAAGTCTTGGCTGAGTCCCTGCGGGGAGGCTGGATCGTCGTCGCTTTGTTACGACCTCACAAGGTAGGGTTGCTTTTCTTCATGACTGGACTCCGATGCCCCTGGAAGCGGATCCCCAGCAGCAGCAGGGTGAGTCTTCTCCGGAGTCCTCAGCGGAAGCCCGAGCCACCGTGTTGGTGGTCGACGATGAAGCCACCGTGCGCCGCGTGCTGGTGATGCGCCTGCAGCTGGCCGGTTACCGGGTGGTCTGCGCCGAGGATGGTGAGCAGGCCCTGGCCCTCTTCCACGACGAGCAGCCCGACCTGGTGGTGCTCGATGTGATGCTGCCCAAGCTGGATGGCTTCGCCGTCTGCCGCAGGCTGCGGGCCGAATCCTGCGTACCGATCATCTTTCTCTCGGCCCTTGATGCCATCGCCGAGCGGGTGGCCGGCCTCGATCTGGGTGCCGACGACTACCTGCCCAAGCCCTTCAGCCCCAAGGAGCTGGAAGCCCGCATCGCCACCATCCTGCGGCGGGTGGGCCGCGGCTCCGCCACCGCCGAACCCCGGGATGTGCCCGCCGGCCAGGGGGTGATGCGCGTGGGCGATCTGGTGGTCGACACCAACCGGCGTCAGGTCACCCGAGACGGGGAGCGCATCGGTCTCACCTACACCGAATTCAGCCTGCTGGAGCTGCTCTTCCGCGACCCGGGCCGGGTGGTGCCACGGGCCGAGATCCTTGAGCAGCTCTGGGGCTATCCCCCCCGCCGCGCCGCCGACCTGCGCGTGGTCGATGTCTATGTGGCCCGCCTGCGTGGCAAGCTCGAGCCCGATCCGCGCAACCCCGAGCTGATCCTGACGGTGCGGGGCACCGGCTATGCCTCCCAGCGGATGGCCGAAGCGGCCGTCGCCGCCACAGCCTGAGCCAGCGCCTGGGCCACGTCCTGAAACCCCCGGTCCTTCAGGATGGGGGTCCCGTCTGAGATCTGTCCCCTTGCCGGAGACGCGCTTCAACCGCCTGGAGCAGGCCCGCCTGGAGAAGGCTGAGGTCCTCAGGGGCCTGGGTCAGGGGCCCTACGGCCTGCGCTTCGACCCCAGCCACCGCCACGCCGAGTTGCAGCGCCTGCATGCCGACCTGGCCAACGGCCAGGAGCGAGACGAGCAAGTGGCGGTGGCCGGGCGGGTGATGACCCGCCGGGTGATGGGCAAGCTGGCCTTCTTCACCCTGCTCGATGAGACCGGCCCGATCCAGCTGTTCATCGAGAAGGCCACCCTGGCGGCCGCCCTGCCGGATCAGCCCGAGGCCTTCACCCAGCTCACCACCCTGGTGGATGCCGGCGACTGGATCGGTGTGAGCGGCAGCCTGCGCCGCACCGACCGGGGCGAGCTCTCGGTGAAGGTGAGCGCCTGGCAGATGCTCACCAAGGCCCTGCAGCCCCTCCCCGACAAGTGGCACGGCCTGGCGGATGTGGAGAAGCGCTACCGCCAGCGCTATCTCGATCTGGTGGTGTCCCCTGGCACCCGCGAAACCTTCAGGCGCCGGGCCCTGCTGGTGAGCGGCATCCGTCGCTGGCTCGATGAGCGCCAGTTCCTGGAGATCGAAACGCCGGTGCTCAACGCCGAAGCCGGTGGCGCCGATGCCCGGCCCTTCACCACCCACCACAACACCCTCGATCTGCCCCTGGTGCTGCGGATCGCCACCGAGCTGCACCTCAAGCGCCTGGTGGTGGGTGGCTTCGAGCGGGTCTATGAGCTGGGTCGCATCTTCCGCAATGAAGGGGTGAGCACCCGCCACAACCCCGAGTTCACCACCGTCGAGATCTATCAGGCCTACGCCGACTACACCGACATGATGGCCCTCACCGAGGAGCTGATCGCCGCGGTCTGCCAGCAGGTGTGCGGCAGCACGGCGATCGAGTATCAGGGCACCGCCATCGACCTGACGCCTCCCTGGCGGCGGGCCACCATGCATGAGCTGGTGGAGCAGGCCACGGGCCTGGATTTCAACGGCTTCAGCAGTCGCGAGCAGGCCGCCGCCGCCATGGCCGCCGCTGGCCTGGAGGTGCCTGAGTCGGCTGACTGCGTCGGTCGACTGCTCAACGAAGCCTTCGAGCAACGGGTCGAGGACACGCTGGTTCAGCCCACCTTCGTGACCGATTACCCGGTGGAGATCTCCCCCCTCGCCCGCGCCCACCGCAGCAAGCCCGGACTGGTGGAGCGCTTCGAGCTGTTCATCGTGGGCCGCGAAACCGCCAATGCCTTCAGCGAACTGATCGATCCGATCGACCAGCGCCGGCGCTTGGAAGCCCAGCAGGAGCGCCGCGCGGCGGGCGATCTGGAGGCCCACGGGGTCGACGAAGACTTCCTCCATGCCCTTGAAGTGGGCATGCCCCCCACCGGCGGGCTGGGCATCGGCATCGACCGGCTGGCGATGCTGCTCACCGACAGCCCGAGCATCCGCGACGTGATCGCCTTCCCCTTGTTGCGGCCGGAAGCGGCGCCGCCGGTGGGCTGAACCGGCGCAATGAGATAATTAAGGCTACTTGGACTATCCCCCAGCCCATGAGCGGTGAGCGCGTCGGTTTCCGCTTCAAACACGCGGATGCGGTGGTCAAGCGCAATCCCCAGGGTCGCTCCCGCCGCGGCTGGGTGATGGAGCCCGTTGAGCAGACCACCAGCCGTGGCACCAAGATGCCGGCCTACCGCATCCGCTGGCGCGACAGCGAACGTCCCGAGATCGTGCTGCAGCACATGCTGATTGCCGATCCCGATCCCACTCCTCCCCCCGAAGGAGTGAGCCTGGAGCCCCCCGCTCCGAAGACGTGAGCCCCCTCAGCCCCGCCGTTCAACCCCAGCCCTTGAGCTGGTAGACCAGCAGGCCGAGGTGCTCCTTGATGGCCAGGCTGCTCAGCAGCAGCGAGCCGGCATCGGGCCAGAGCGACAGCAGCACCGATCCGGCGGTGGGTGTGCCCAGTTGATCCCGGGCCGGCAGCAGGTAGTCGCAGGCCACTGGCACCACCTGGAGCCCGCTCTGGCGGCGGAAGCTGGCCAGGGCCCGAGGCATGTGCAGGGCGCTGGTCACCAGCAGCACCGAGCTCCAGCCGCGGGACTGGCCGATCCGGCGCAGATCCCTGGCTTCCTCGGCGGTGGTCCGGGCCTGATCGCTGAGCAGCAGGCGATCGGCGGGCACCCCCAGCTCCAGCGCCAGGCTGCGGGCGCTGAGGGCTTCAGCCGGGGCTGGATCCCCGCCGCTGAAGCTCACCCGGCCACCGCTCAGCAGCAGCAGCGGCGCCCGTTGGTCCCGCAGCAGCCGGATCCCACTCAGCAGCCGGTCGCCGGCTTCATTCACCTCCACCCCGGCCCTGGGGGGCAGCGCCGCCCGCAGGCCCCCGCCCAGCACCACGATGGCGTCGGCCCGTGGGATCGGTGAGGGCGTCAGGGCGGCGCTGCGGGCCTCCAGCCCCCAGACCAGTTCCCTGGCTGTGATCGGCAGGGCGCTGATCCAGAGCAGAGCTAGGCCGAGGCCCCCCAGGGGGGCGCTCCAGCGACGCCTTGGCCCCAGCAGCAGGCCGCTCAGAGCCAGCAGCAGCCCCAGGCTGAGGGGATAGAGCAGTTGCGGCAGCAATTTCGAGAGCAGGAAGCCCATGGGCTGGCCCCCGCTCAGGGGCTGCGCGGGCTGGAGCGGCGGCGCAGCTCCTCCAGCTCCTGGCGCGATTCGAAGTGGGCCCAGGCCTGCTCAAGATCGCCCTCGCCGGAGGGTTTGGGCTTGGGCTTGGGCTTGGGCTGGGCCTGCTGCCGCTGCTCCAGCTCCTGCAGCTCCTGCTCCACCCGGGCAAACTCCTTGCCCAGTTCCCCCAGCTGCTGCCAGTGATCGCGCCCCTGGCCCATCAGCTGACCCTGGTGGGCCTCGGCGCGGGACGCCAGCTCCAGGGCACCGGCGCTCCGCGCCCGCTGCACCCGCTGCTGCCACTGGGTGATCTGGCCGGCGACCTGCAGCAGGGTCTGGCGCAACTGCTCGGCCTGGGCCTGGATCTGTAGGCGCCGCAGGCGCAGGCGCCGTTGTCGTTCCTGCTGCTCCTCCCGCTCCAACAGGTCCTGCTGGCCGGGATGGCTGCCGAGAAAAGCCTCCAGCTGTTGCTCCAGCTGCGACTCCAATTGCTCAAACCAGCTGCTGCTCATGGGCGTGTCACGGCAGGGTTCACTCCGGGGCGCGGGTGATCAGGGGGGCTTCGATCTCTTCCTCCAGGGGCGTGATCGCCGCTTCGCGGGAGCGCAGCAGCAGCTGGGTGAGGCGGGCGATGGCCCCTTCGCCGAGATCCTGGGCACTGATGCGATCAAAGGCCTCGCGGTAGAGCTGCTCCAGTTGCTCGATCAGACCCTCGCGCGACTCGCGCATCGCCCGCCGCTGGTCATCCCTGCTCATCGCCGCTCGTCTCGCTGCTGATCAGATGCTGAGTCTGCCTGGTGCGCCCCCCACTGTCGCCGGTTGCAGCAGGTGCAGGCTGAAGCTGTCGTCGTCGGCGCTCCAGCGCTCCAGGGCCTGCCAGCCCGCCGCCGCCGCCAGGGCCCTGAAGGCCTCGGGGCTGTACTTGTGGCTGTACTCGCTGATCAGGGCTTCGCCGGCGCCAAAGCGCCAGCGAGCTCCAGCCAGGCTCACCTGCTGCTCGTGCCCGCTCACCAGGGCCATGGCGATGCGCGAGTGCTGCGCCTGCCAATGGGCCTCATAGCGAAAGCTGGCGGGATCGAAATCGCCGGCCAGCTCCCGGTTCAGGCGCACCAGCAGGTTGCGCGCGAAGGCGGCGGAGTGGCCCGCCCGGTCGTTGTAGGCCGCTTCCAGGGCCGCAACCGAGCGCGGCTGATCGATGCCGATCAGCAGCCGCCCATCGCCTCCCAGCAGGCGGGCGAACTGGCCCAGCAGGGTCACGGCCTCAGCGGGATCGAAGTTGCCCAGGGAACTGCCGGGGTAGAAGCCGAGACGGCGCCGGCCCGCCAGCAGGGGCTGCTGGGGCAGCTCCTGGAGCAGGCTGTAGTCGCAGCAGATGCCCAGCACCGGGATGGTGGGATGGCGTTGCTGCAGGTTGCGGCAGGCCTGCCGCAGATGCTCGGCGCTGATGTCGAGGGCCACGTAGGCCGGCGGGGCCAGGGCCTCCAGCAGGGGCGACACCTTGCGGGCGCTGCCGGCACCGAACTCCACCAGCACTCCCTTGCCCAGGGCCGCGGCCATGGCGGGGGCATGGCGGTTGAGCAGGGCGGTTTCGGTGCGGGTGAGGCCGTACTCCGGTTGCTCGCAGATGGCATCGAACAGGCGGGAGCCCTCGTGGTCGTAGAGGAACCAGGCCGGCAGTTGCTTCGGTGTGCGGCTCAGGCCCTCGATCACCAGTCGGGCCATGTCGGCCGGGGCTGGATGCAGATCGAGCATGGCGACGGCCGGTGACAGCGGCCGGGATCTGAGGCCGGGCTGGCTGCTCATCGCCGCTCCTGGGCCAGGCGCAGACCGCCCGCCATCCAGCGGCTGGCGGGCGGAAAGAAGTTGCGGTAGCTGGGCCGGCTGTGGCCGGGCGGGGTGAAGTTGCTGCCGCCGCGCAGCACCATCTGGGAGCTCATGAATTTGCCGTTGTATTCACCCACCGCGCCGGCGGCAGGCGCGAAGCCCGGATAGGGACGGTAGGCGCTGGCGGTCCACTGCCAGACCTGACCCTCCAGCTCCCTGAGGGCGGGATGGCCCCCTCGGGCGGCTGTCTCCCACTCGGCTTCGGTGGGCAGGCGGGCACCGGCCCAGCGGGCGTAGGCGTCGGCTTCGAACCAGCTCAGGTGCCGCACCGGCGCCTGCGGCTGCAACGGGCGTCTCCCCTGCAGGCTGAACTCCCAGTTCCAGCCTTCGCCCTCAGAGCCCCGCCAGTAGCGGGGTGCCCGCCAGCCGCGCTGCTGCACCAGGGCCCAGCCTTCGCTCATCCACAGCTCGGGCCGGCGGTAGCCCCCAGCGGCGATGAAGGCCGCGAACTCCCCATTGCGCACCAGCCGGCTGGCGATCCCGTGGGGCTCCAGCCAGTGACGGTGCCGTGGCGCCTCGTTGTCGAAGTGGAAGCCGCCTTCGGGGTCGGCTCCGATCTCCACCAGACCACCCGGATGCTCGATCCACTGCAGGGGTTCAGGCTCTTCGGCGGGGCTGGCGGCTGGCTGGCGGTAGGCGGGCTCCAGCGGGTTACGGCTGAAGCCATCGAGCAGGTCCATCAGCAGCAGCTCCTGGTGCTGCTGCTCGTGCTGCAGACCCAGTTCCAGCAGCGCCAGCACCGGCGCCGCCGTGGCCTGGGGCTGATTGACCAGTCGCTCCAGCAGCTGCTCCAGCCCGCCGTCCACCTGCCGCCGCCAGGCCATCACCTCCCGCATCGGTGGACGGGAAAGCAGCCCCCGCTGGGGGCGGGGATGGCGCTCGCCGATGGCGTCGTAATAGGAATTGAACAGAAAGCCCCAGCGGCTGTCGGCGGGCCGATGACCCGGCAGGTGGGGCAGCAGCAGGAACGTCTCGAAGAACCAGGTGGTGTGGCCGAGATGCCACTTGGGCGGGCTGGCATCGGCCATGCCCTGCAGGCAGAGGTCTTCCGGTTCGAGATCGGCCACCAGCTCTTCGCTGCGCTGGCGGATCGCCCCCAGCCGCTCCAGCAGGGCCGCGCTGGGAGCGGCGGAAGCCATGGGATTGGGGACAACCTGGGAGGGAGCCTAGTGGGGATCGGTGAGAGCGGCTGACCCCCTTACGATCGGCCACAGCCAACCGTTGTGACAAAGCCGCTGCCATGGGCATCCGCCAGGGATCCTGCACCCAGGCAGGCATCAGCCAGGGTTTTGTCGAAGCCGTCGGCAACACCCCTCTGATCCGCCTGCGCCTGCTCAGCGATCTGACCGGCTGCGAGATCCTCGGCAAGGCCGAGTTCATGAACCCGGGCGGCTCCGTCAAGGACCGCGCGGCCCTCGGCATCCTGCTGGAGGCCGAGGAGTCGGGCGCTCTGCAGCCGGGCGGCACCGTGGTGGAGGGCACGGCGGGCAACACCGGCATCGGCCTCACCCACCTCTGCAATGCCCGCGGCTACCGCAGTTTGATCGTCATCCCCGACACCCAGTCGGCGGAGAAGATCGGCCTGCTGCGCAGTCTCGGCGCTGAGGTGCGCACCGTGCCGGCGGTGCCCTACCGGGACCCCAACAACTACGTGAAGCTCTCGGGCCGCATCGCCGCTGAAACCCCCGGCGCCATCTGGGCCAATCAGTTCGACAACCTGGCGAACCGCCGCGCCCACTACGCCACCACCGGCCCTGAGATCTGGGAGCAGACCGGCGGCCGCCTCGACGCCTGGGTGTCGGCCACCGGCACCGGCGGCACCTATGCCGGCGTGGCCCTGTTCCTCAAGGAGCGCTCGGAGCGGGTGCGCTGCGTGCTGGCCGATCCCCACGGCAGCGCTCTCCATGCCTGGGCCACCGGTGCCGGGCTGCAGGCCGAGGGCCGCTCGATCACCGAGGGCATCGGCAACAGCCGTGTCACCGCCAACCTCGAAGGAGCGCCGATCGACGATGCGGTGCGCATCGACGACCAGAGCGCCCTGGACACCATCTATCAGCTGCTCTGGCGCGAAGGTCTGTTCATGGGCGGCTCGGTGGGCATCAACGTGGCGGCGGCGGTGGAAACGGCCCGCCGGCTCGGTCCCGGCCACACGATCGTGACGGTGCTCTGCGACAGCGGGGATCGCTACCGCTCCCGCCTCTACGACGCCGACTGGCTCGCCTCGCGCGGACTCAGCCAGCCCCGCCGCGAGCGGGTTCAGGCCTGATGGATCCCGCCCAGGTCGCTGAGCCAGGTCTGCTGATCGCCGATCGCTACCGCCTGGAGGCGGAGCTGAGCCGCAGCCCCCAGGGGGTGCTCTGGCGCGCCAGCGATCAGCTGGCCGGCGGGGCGCTGATGGCCCTGCGCCAGCTGGGCCCCGAGCAGGATCAGCAGCACTGGCGCCAGCTCTGGAGCCGCCTGCAGGGGGTGCTCCATCCCCAGATCCCCCGCATCGGTGAGGCCATTCCCCGCGGTGAGGAGCTCTGGCTGGTGCGCGAGTGGCAGGGGGGACCCACGTACCAGGAGCTGCTGACGGCGCGGCGGGAGCGGCAGCTGGTGTTTGGGTCGGGGGAGGTGCTGCTGCTGGTGCGCCAGCTGCTGCCGGTGCTGGCCGCCCTCCATGGCCAGGACCTGGTGCATGGCGATCTCAGCCCAGCCAACCTGCTGCGCCGCGACCGCGACGGCCTGCCGGTGCTGCTGGATTTCGGCCTGGTGCGTGATGGGTCCGGCGAGGCTGAGGCGGGCGGGGCCACCCCGGGCTACGCGCCGGCGGAGCTGGGCCGGGGTGAGCCCGTGCAGCCCTGGATGGATCTGCACGCCCTCGGGGTGGTGGCCCTGGTGCTGCTCACGGGGGAGCAGCCGGCGGCTCTGCTCGATCCCACCACCCTCGCCTGGAGCTGGCCGGCCGCCGACCAGCTCGAACCAGCCCTGCGGGCGCCGCTGGAGCGTTTGCTCAGCTCCGATGCCGACCAGCGTTTCAGCACGGCCTCCCAGGCGCTGGAGGCCTTTCAGCAGCTGCCGATGCCGGAAAGCCTCGGCCCCGTGCCCCGGGCCGACCGCACCGTCGTGCTGGTGCCACCGTCTGTGCCGTCAACCGCGCTGGCCGAGGCACCGCCGCCTCCGCCTGCATCGCCGCCTGCGTCGCCTGAACCACCCGCTCCAGTTCCCCCGCCGCCTGCCGCTGTTCTGCGCAGCCGCCAGCAGGTCAAGGAGGAGGCTGTGGAAGATCGCCTCTGGCCGGTGGTGATCGCCCTGGTGATCTCGGCGGTGGTGGGCATCACCCTGGGCTGGTGGTTGCTCGGCCGCGGCAAGGTCCCCAGGGAGGAGGCCCGGGAAGCCCCCCAGCGCCCGCTCACCGCCAGCCTGCCGCCCGCTGAAGTGGATCAGCGCCAGGAGCTGCTCAACCGCCTGCGCGCCCTGCAGGTGGATCGTGGCTGGTTCCTCAACCTGGTGGATGCCAACTTGATGGCCCAGTTCCCCGAGCGGGGCGGTCGCCTGCCCAGCGATTCGCTGCAGGATTCCCCCCTGCGCAAGGTCTGGAATGAACTGGCCGAGGAATGGCTGGCTCGGGTGGAGCAGTTGCCGATCGGCGTGCGCCGCAAGCTCGGCAGTTTCAGCGGCTCCGACTGGGAGAGCCAGCAGCGGCGGCTGGCCGCCCAGGGCCTGAGCGCCCCGGTGTTGCGTCAGTTGGTTTCCGGTAATGCCCAGGCCCTGCTGCCGGGCCGCACCAGCATGGACATCCCCCCCGAGCCCTTCCGCCAGCTCTGGTACGCCGCCGCCCAGCAGACCCTGGAGAGCCTGCGGGTGGAGTCGATCCTGGCCACTCCCGGTCAGGCGCGGGTGCAGTCGGCGGAACTGGAGGCCAACGGGGCTCGGGTGTTCCCGATCCGCATCCCCAGGGGTCACCAGCTGGTGCTGGGGGTCAATGGATCGCCGCTGATGCAGATGAGCATCTTCGACGCCCAGGGCCAGGTGCTGGAGCCCAAGGGTCCCCTGCGGGTGGTGAGCCTGGGGGCGGTGGCCGGCGATCAGGTCCAGCTGCTGATCAGCAATGAGGGGGTGGCCCCTGCCTACATCACCCTGTCGCTGCGGGCTGATCCGCCGCCGCGTGCGCCCAGACCGCCGGAGCCGGTTGAGGGGGCTGAGCCGGGGAGTCAGGAGGAGGAGGCACCGCGCCCGCAGCCGTCCACTCCCGCCACCCCTGAGGTCGACCAGCGCCCGCCCCAGCCCCAGGCGCCGGCGGCTCCCGAGGGCAGCTCGCCCCAGACCCGTTGACCGCCGCCACCCCCCTGCCCTCCGCTCCGCTGGCCGTGGCCCTGCTCTCCGGCGGCCTTGATTCGGCCACGGCCGCGGCCCTGGCGATCGAAGCGGGGTATCAGCTGATCGGCCTCTCCTTCGACTACGGCCAGCGCCACCGCCAGGAACTGGAGGCCGCGGCCCATCTCGCCTCTCATCTCGGTCTGATCGAGCACCACACCATCGCCGTGAACCTGGCCGCCTGGGGCGGCTCGGCCCTCACCGACGCCGGCATCGCCCTGCCGCAGGCGGGGGTGGTGGAGGGGGTGATCCCGCCCACCTATGTGCCGGGCCGCAACACGGTGTTCATCTCCCTTGGCCTCAGCCTGGCCGAGGCCAAGGGGGCCTCCCGGCTGGTGCTGGGGGTGAATGCGGTGGATTACTCGGGCTATCCCGATTGCCGCCCCGACTATCTCGCCGCGTTCCAGAGCCTGGCCGACCTGGCCAGCAAGGCCGGCCGGGAGGGCCAGGGGGCCCAGCTCTGGGCGCCGCTGCTGAGCTGGAGCAAGACCCGGATCGTCGAGGAGGCCCTGCGCCTGCGCCTGCCGATCGAGCGCACCTGGAGCTGCTATGCCGGCGGGGCCGTTCCCTGCGGCCGCTGCGACAGCTGCCGCATCCGCGATGCCGCCCTGCGGGACGCCGGGCATCCCGAGCTGGCCAGCCCTGGACCTGGATGAGCCGGGAGAGACTGATCCGGCCCCTGCCCTGGCGGGAGCCCTGGCCCCTGGTGAACTGGCTGGCCGAGCGGCTTGGTCTGGAGGGTCTGGTCTGGCTGGACGGGGATGGCACGGCCCTTGGACGCCGCTCGACCCTGGCCCTGGATCCCCTGGAGCTGGTGGAGTGCCGGGGCCTGCCGTCAGAGGCCGGGGCCAGCGATCCCTTCGTGGCGATGCGGGATCTGCTGGAGGGGGGTGGGGCCTGGCTGGGCTGGCTGGGCTATGAGGCGGGAGCCTGGGTGGAGCCTGGCGCCCACTGGCGCTCAGCGGATACAGCCAGCCTCTGGGCCGCTCGCTACGACCCTCTGCTGCACTTCGATCTGCTGGAGCGGCGTTGTTGGCTGGAGGGAGACGACCGGCGGCGGCTGGGGGCGATGGCGGCCCTGATCGAATCATCTCCTGAAGATCCGGGGCCGCAGCAGGGGCCACGGCCCACCGCAGCAGCAGCTTCCGCTGGCCTGACGCCCGGCGAATGGCGCTGGCACACCACCCCGGAAGCCTTCGCCGGCCAGGTGGCGGCCCTGCGGGAGTGGATCGCCGCGGGGGATCTGTTCCAGGCCAATCTCAGCGCCTGCCGCGAGCTGCTGCTGCCGCAGCCGGTGTCACCCCTGGAGCTCTACGGCCGGCTGAGGCGTCATTGCCCGGCTCCGTTTGCTGGTGTGGCGATCGCCTCGCTCGCTGAGGAGGGCGAGGCGGTGCTCTCGGCGTCGCCGGAGCGCTTTCTGCGCCTGCGGGGCGATGGCCGGGTGGAGACCCGCCCGATCAAGGGCACCCGGCCCCGCCACTCCAGCGCCGCCGCCGATGCCGCCGCCGCCGCCGAGCTGATCACCAGCGCCAAGGACCGGGCCGAGAATGTGATGATCGTGGATCTGCTGCGCAACGATCTGGGCCGGGTCTGCCGCAGCGGCTCGATTGTTGTGCCGCAGCTGCTGGGGCTGGAGAGCTACCGCCAGGTGCACCACCTCACCTCGGTGGTGGAGGGGGTGCTGCGCCCGCAGGCTGATCTGGTGGATCTGCTGCGGGCCTGCTGGCCGGGGGGCTCGATCACCGGTGCCCCGAAGGTGCGCGCCTGTCAGCGGCTGGCGGCCCTGGAGCCCGTGCCCCGCGGGCCCTACTGCGGCTCGCTGTTCCTGCTCGACGCCGATGGTGGCTTCGACAGCAACATCCTGATCCGCAGCCTGATGATCAGGGGCCGGCGCCTGCGCGCCCATGCCGGCTGCGGCATCGTCGCCGATTCCAGCCCCGCCGCCGAGGCCGAGGAACTGGCCTGGAAACTGAATCCCCTGCTGGAGGCCCTGGCCTGAACGCGATCGCCTGGATCGACGGCCCGCATGGGGGTTGCTGGGGTGACCCCGCCAGCCTGGCGGTGCCGCTCTCGGACCGGGGCCTGAATCTGGCCGATGGCCTGTTTGAAACGGTGCTGGTGGAGGGGGGGCGCCCGCAGTTGCTGGCCCAGCACCTTCAGCGCTGGCGGCGGGGGGCGGAGGTGCTGGGGCTTGCGCCGCCACCGCCGCTGGAGCGGCTGGCGGCGCTGGCCTTTGGGGCGATCGAGCGCAGCGGCATCGTCTGCGGGGCCCTGCGCCTCAACTGGAGCCGGGGCGATGGCGGCCGCGGCCTTCAGCCTTCCAGCGGACCTGCCCGCTTCTGGTTGCAGCTCAGCGCCGCCCGGCCTGAGTTCAGCGCGGTTTCGGTGCTGGTCAGCCGACTCGAGCGCCGCAATGCCAGCAGCGTGCTCAGCGGCTGCAAGACCTTCGCCTACGGCCCATCGGTGCTGGCGAGACTGGAGGCCCAGCGGGCGGGTCAGCAGGAGGCGCTGTTGGAGAGTACGGCCGGGGGACTTTGCTGCGGCACGGCAGCCAACCTGCTGGTGCGCCATCCCCGGGGCTGGTGGACTCCAGCGCTGGCCAGTGGCTGCCTGCCCGGGGTGATGCGGGCCCGAGCCCTGGAGCTGGGGTTGGTTCAGGAGGCGCCGGCACCGATCGAGGTCTGCCAGTTGCGCTATGGGGCCCTGCTGATCAACAGCCTCGGCTGTCGGCCGATCCGGGCCCTTGCCGGTGAGCTGCTGCCGATCTGGCCGGAGCCGGAGCACCTCTGGCGGGGCTTGCTGGCTGAGGCCTGATCCATTCCAGTGGCCCGATGCCGTGGCGATCGCCGGTGGCAGTTGTCATACCGTTTGGGCAGCAGTGGGCGAGCAGCGTGAGGGTCGAGAGGGCAGCGGTGATCCCGGGGTTGGTGCTGATGCTGGCGGGGCTTTCGGCCTGCGGCGGGCCCAGGGAGGTGCCGGTCCAGAACGCCAGGGTGGGGGATGTTCTGGTGGCGGCCGAGGGCACCCGGGTGGAACTGGCCCAGGCCTTCCAGCCCGGGGTGTCCAATGGCCTCTACAAGGGCGCCGTTCGCCTCTATGGGCCAGGCCAGCCGGCAGACGGACGCCTGCAGGCCCTCAACGCCGTCTGCAGCATCAAGGACACGCCTGGCTGGCCGGCCTACGACAACGTCTATGGCTACCCCATCTCGGCCGTGGCTGAAGCCGCACAGCTGAGCGGCAAGAGTCGCTGGCAGATTCTTTATCACTTTGATGGGCGGATCGAGGCCAGCGGAGGGCTCAAGCCCCAGGCCTGGACAGCCCGTCTCAGGGACAATCTCTGCCGCCGGGGTGAGTTCGATGACAGCACGGCCCGCCAGTGACTGGGCCGCAGAGGGCGGGGTCCAGTAGCCGATGACACTGCTGCAGTGGGAGGGCTCGCGTTGGATGTGGGTGAAAACCGCTGCGATCCCTGCCCCTCGATGCCGAAAACACTGTTCAAGGTTGATCTCACCAAGACCATGGACCAGCAGGAGCTGCCGGGCCATAACCGCTGGCACCCCGACATTCCCGCTGTGGTTTCCGTCAATCCGGGAGATGTGTTCAGGATCGAATGCAAGGACTGGACTGATAGTCAGATCAAGGACAATGACGATCCCCAGGACATCGCTGATGTCAATCTGGAAGTTGTTCATGTTCTGAGTGGACCGATCTGGGTGAATGGTGCCCAGCCCGGTGACATCCTGGTGGTGGATATTCTCGATGTGGGTGCACTCCAGGGAGATGAATGGGGCTTCACCGGTATCTTCGCCAAGGAGAATGGTGGCGGCTTCCTCACGGATCACTACCCCAAGGCGGCCAAGGCCATCTGGGATTTCGAGGGGATCTACACCAGCTCCAGGCATATCCCCGGCGTGCGTTTCGCCGGCATCACCCACCCCGGCCTGATCGGTTGTGCCCCCTCCCATGAGCTGCTGAGGGAGTGGAACCGGCGTGAAACCGAGCTGGTGAACACCGCCCCCGATCGCCGTACCTATGGCGCTGGGCTCTCGGGTAGTGAGCCGGTGCTGGCGGCCCTGCCCAATCCCAACAGCGCCATTCTCGGAACCCTGGCCAGCTCGGAGTTTGAGCGGGTGGCCAATGAGGCGGCCCGCACGGTGCCACCCCGGGAGCATGGCGGCAACTGCGACATCAAGAATCTCACCAAGGGCACAAAGATTTATTTCCCTGTCTATGTGGAGGGGGCCAAGCTCTCAATGGGAGACATCCACTTCTCCCAGGGAGATGGTGAGATCTCCTTCTGCGGGGCCATCGAGATGTCGGGCTACCTCGATCTGCATGTGGAGATCATCAAAGGGGGCGTCGAAAAATATGGGATGGTCAACCCCATGTTCAAGACCAGTCCTGTGGAGCCCCATTTCACCGACTACCTCGTGTTTGAGGGGATTTCAGTGGATGAGTTCTCCGGTAAGCAGTACTACATGGACGTGCACATCGCCTACCGGCGGGCCTGCCTCAATGCCATCGAGTACCTCAAGAAGTTCGGCTACACCGGTGAGCAGGCCTACCTGCTGCTGAGTTGTGCGCCCGTGGAGGGACGAATCAGCGGCATTGTCGACATTCCCAATGCCTGTTGCACCCTGGCCATCCCAACCTCGATCTTCGACCAGGATATTCTGCCCTGCTGATCAGTAAGGGTGAATCTGGGGGCCTGAGCATCAGGCCCCCTTTGTATTGTGCCGATGCTTTTGCCAAGATCCCTGTCTTCTCCCACCATGCCTGTCTACGAATACAGCTGCGCCAACGGCTGCGAAAACTATGAAGTCTGGCGCAGCATCGATGAGCGCCAGATCAACACGAACTGTCCTGCCTGTGACGCGGAAGGCAAGCGTGTGTTCACGCCGGTGATGTCTCTCACCGGCCCTTTGCGGCTGAAGCAGGAACAATCGGAACCGCGAATGGTGCGCAAGGAGGTTGCTCAGTCGGCGGAGAAGCCCCGGCTGAAGCAGAGCAGCACCCGTCCCTGGATGCTCAATCGAGGCTGTTGACACTCACGGAAGTGGGAGCTCAGGCCTGGGCGTCGACTCCTGCTGGGAGCCAACGCCCAGGCGCATTCGATCAGACCGTCAGGAACTCCTTGATCACCTCGTCGGAGAGCTGATCCGTCTTGCCACTGGCCACAATGCCACCACGCTGCATCGCGTAATAGAAATCGGACTGGCGCACGAAGTGAAGATGCTGCTCCACCAGCAGCACGCTGATGCCGGTCTCCTTCATGATCCGCTGAACGGCGTGCTCGATGTCGAGGATGATCGAAGGCTGAATCCCTTCGGTCGGTTCATCCAGCAGCAGCAGTTTTGGCTTGCCCAGCAGAGCTCGGGCGATCGCCAGCTGCTGCTGCTGCCCGCCACTGAGGTCGCCACCCTTGCGCTTGAGGAACTTCTCGAGAATCGGAAACAGATCGAAGATCAGAGGATCGATGTGGCGGTTTTTCTCGAGCCCTCCGGGAAGGGCCTCCATGCCCAGCAGGAGATTCTCCTTGACCGACACCTGGGGAATGATGTCCCTGCCCTGGGAGACATAACCGATGCCTGCACGGGCTCTCCGGTAGGGAGGTTGGCTGGCAAGTTGACCGCTGCCGTATTCGATGGTGCCTGAACGCTGCTGCAGCAGGCCGATGATGGTCTTGAGAAACGTGGTCTTGCCGACGCCGTTGCGACCGATCAGACAGACCATTTTCCCTTCATTGATGCTCAGGTCCACGTTGCGGAGAATATGGCTTTCTCCGTAATACACATTCAGCCCGTTGACTTGGAGCAGGGGTTTTTCGCTGGTGGTAGACATGGGGGCGGGCGGTGGTTGAAGGTCGGAAAACGGTTACTGTTCGGGCGGCCCCAGGTAGACCTCGATGACCCTTGGATCGGCCTTGACCTGGTCCAGAGGACCCTCTGTGAGCACCTGCCCCTGGTGCAGAACGGTGACGTCGAAATCGAGATCCCGGATGAATTCCATGTCGTGCTCGATCACCACCACGGTGTGGTCGCCCGCCAGGGACTTGATCAGTTCGGCCGTTCGCAGGGTTTCCTCATCGGTGAGACCGGCAACCGGTTCATCCAGGAGCAGCACTTCCGGGGCCTGGGCCACCAGGCAAGCGATGGCCAGCCACTGCTTCTGACCATGGGAGAGGGAGCCGGCCTTCACGGTGGCGAAGGGTGCCAGGCCCACATAGTTCATGATGCGATGAACCTCGTCCTTGGCCGCCTGGGGTAGCCCGGACCCCAGCAGGCTGAAGGCGTTTTTCAGCGGGGAGGCGGCCAGCTCGAGATTGCGAAGCACACTGAGGTTTTCGAAGACCCTCGGGGTCTGGAACTTGCGGCCGATCCCCTGACGGGAGATCTTCTGCTCCGAAACACCGAGCAGGGATTGGCCCTTGAAGGTCACCGAGCCCTTGGTGGGTCGAACCTTGCCGGTGATCACATCCAGAAATGTTGTCTTGCCGGCACCGTTGGGCCCGATGATCGACTTCAGCTCACCCTTATATAACTTCAGGCTGAGATCGGTGAGGGCAAAGAAGCCATCGAAACTCACGCTGACGTCATTGAGCTCGAGTAGAGGTTCTGACATGGACATCGGAAATGAGCGTATGCGAGAAAGCAGTCACGAAGGAAAACCTGGCAGCATCGTCGGACTGACTAGTCCACGGGAAGAGCCTCCTCATCGATCCGGGGATAGGTTTTTGCCTTCTTGGCGATGCCGAAGGCGGCCAGCAGACTCCTGAAGCCGCCGTTGGCGACCCAGCCATAAATGCCATCAGGCATGAGCACCACCACGAAGATGAACAGGGCCCCCTGAACGAACAGCCAGGCCTCGGGCAGGGCTTCGCTAACCAGGCTCCGTAGGTAGTTGACCAACGTGGCTCCGATGATGGGACCCACCAGGGTCCCTCGGCCGCCCACGGCCACCCAGATCACCATCTCGATCGAGAAGGAGATCGACATGTACTGGGGGGAAACGATGCCGGATTGCACGGTGTAGAGCGCGCCGGAGATTCCGCAAAGAGCTCCCGCCACCAGGAAGACGATGGTCTTGAACGGGACCGGATTGAAACCGGCAAAACGAAATCTTGTCTCATCATCACGGATGGCGATCAGGGCATCACCGAAGCGCCCACTGGTGAAGTACCGGCAGATCAGAAAAGCCAGGGGGAGCAGGATCACCGTGAGGCGGTAGAACCACAACTGCATATCAGGGGAACCCACCAGTTGGCCGAACAGCTCAGAGGTGCTGGTTTTGAGGCCGTTGGTGCCGTCAAAGAGCTTCTGCTGGCCGTTGAAGAAGTGAAAGAACACCATCAACGCGGCTTGGGTGATGATGGAGAAATACACTCCCTTGATCCGGTTTCTAAAGATCAACCAACCCACCACACCCGCCACCACAGCTGGGATTACCCAGATGGCGATCAACGTGAACGCAGGTGACCAGAAGGGCTTCCAGAAAAAGGGAAGCTCAGCTACTCCGTAGTTCTCGAAAAATTTGGGGATGCCGTTACCACCAGCCAGGCTCTTGGTATTGAGCATCAGGTACATGGCTACCGCATAGCCACCCAACGAGAAGAAGATCCCCTGACCCAGGCTCAGCAGACCGGTGTATCCCCAGATCAGATCGATCGCCAAAGCCGTGATGGCGAGCGCGAAATATCGACCGAAGAGGTTGAGCCGGAAATCGTCGAGGGCTGCCGGCAGGATGAATAGGGCAACCGCCAGCAGAATCCAGGGGACAAGTCTTTGGAAGAGTTTCAAGGTAGAGGCCTCCTCGTGGGGAGATGGAACGGGAATCTGCAGCGGGTGGGGATGATCGGGTCAGGCATCGACCGAGCGACCCTTCTGGGGGAACATGCCGTTGGGACGGAACTGGAGAAAGACGATGATGAAGATGAAGACAAGGACCAGCGACATGCTCGTGGTCGCGAAAAATTCGGTGAGCCCTCGGGCCGCCGCCGGCATATCCGGGAAGACGGTGAGCAAGGTGCCCGAGCCGATCACCGATTGGATGATCCCGAGCAGAATCGACGCGATCACAGTGCCGAGCAGGTTTCCCACCCCGCCCAGCACGATCACCATGAAGCAGGACACGATATAAGCGGCTCCGAGGTTGGGGCCCACCGATCCCAGCAGAGTGATGGCGCACCCAGCCACCCCGGCCAGTCCGGATCCGATGCCGAAAGTGATGCTGTCCACGCGATCGGTCGGAATACCGAGACAGTTGCTCATCTGACGGTTCTGGGTGACTGCACGGATCCGCAGACCCCAGACACTTTTGTTCAGGAACCAGTATGTGGCTAGAAGCAAAAGGGCCGACAGCAGGATGATGAAGATCCTCAGACCGGGTAGTTCGATGGTGCCGATCATCCCCCAGCTTCCCTGAAGCCATTTCGGTGCTGTTACATCGATGTTGCGGGGACCGAACCAGGCCTTGGAGAGTGGCCGGAACTGATCGAAGAGATTGACGGCAATCAGACCGATGAGAATGGAGAGAGCCCAGCCCAGTCCATTGAGATAGGTGAAGAAGGGCTTCTGAGAGAACTTCGCGCGCAGTAGCTTAGAAAGTAAGATCCCGGAAGCTACACCCACAATGATGCCAAGCATCATGGCCGTTGAGACACTTCGAATCAGCTGGATGAGAATCAGGCTGACGCCCCAGGTGGCGAGCAGTGTTTCCAGGGGTCTGCCGTAAAGCTGTCGAATCAGCGTTCTCTCCAGCAGCACTCCGATCAGTCCGGTCACGATGAAGGCGAGCACCAGAGAGACCGGGAAATACAGTTCGAAGATCACACCACCCATGGGTTTGAACGCCGACTGCACCACGTAGGTGACATAGGCGCCCAGCATCATGAACTCACCATGGGCGAGGTTGATGACCCCCATCAAGCCAAAAACGATGGCCAGACCGGTGGCTGCAAGCAGCAGAACCGATCCGATGCTGAGGCCATCGAGGATCTGAGAAAAGAAGAGTTCCAACGGAATGAATGCTGAAAGTTAGGTCCAGCGTCGCGTCA
>NZ_JAHLYS010000034.1 GCF_025128055.1 Synechococcus sp. CS-1329
CCCCGGCGGGAGCCACCGGGGGCTGCCAACAGGTCAAGGCGCTGGACTCAGAGCGCCGACGCTGGAATCGCAGCAGATCTGAGCCACGGCAGGGCTGTCACGGCAGTGGCGCGCTGATTATTCGTGCAACAGCCTCCTAGGGGCCTGTTGCTCAGTCCTTCGGACCATCCAGGAGGTTGCGCTGCACCCAGCCGGCCAGCAGAGCACCCACGATGGGAGCCAGCCAGAACAGCCACAGCTGGCCAATGGCCTCACCGCCAGCCCAGAAGGCCACACCGGTGCTGCGGGCCGGGTTCACCGAGGTGTTGGTGATGGGGATGCTGATCAGGTGGATCAGCACCAGGCTCAGGCCAATGGGCACGCCGGCGAGATCCTTGATGGCGTCTTTGTGGGTGGTGCCCAGGATGATCAGCAGGAAGATGAAGGTGAGAACCACCTCGATGATCAGAGCCGCCAGCAGGCCGTAGCCACCGGGGGAATGGGCCCCGAAGCCGTTGGTGGCCAGGGGGTTGCTGCCTGAGAGCTCAAAGCCAGCCCTGCCGTTGGCGATGCCGAGCAGCAGACCACCGGCGATCAGGCCGCCCAGCACTTGAGCGGTGATGTAAGGCAACAGGGAGGAGCCTGGGAAGCGTCCACTTGCCCAGAGGCCGAAGCTCACGGCCGGATTGATGTGACAGCCGGAGATATGGCCGATGGTGTAGGCCATCGTCAGCAGGGTGAGACCGAAGGCCAGCGAAACCCCAAGAAAGCCAAGACCCAGGGGGTTGGCATCACCCTGGGCATAGGGGAATACGGCAGCGAGTACTGCACTGCCGCAACCACCGAAGACCAACCAGAACGTACCGATCATCTCGGCGAGGAACTTCCTCGACATGGGCACAGGCGAAGCCATAACGAAGGCGATCAGAAGTGGGACCCGGTTAAAGTAGTTGTTAATGGGTCCGAAAGCATCAGCCCAGCCTCAGCCGCAGGGCCTTTTCCGCCTCCTCACGGTCATCGAAGTGGATCTTGGTGGTGCCCAGGATCTGGTAATCCTCATGGCCCTTGCCGGCGATCAGCAGCAGGTCGCTCGGGCCGGCCGCGGCAATGGCGGCGGCAATCGCGGCGGCCCGGTCCACCTCCACCGTCAGCTCAGTGCCGGCCGGAATGCCCACCACCACGTCGTCGAGGATGCGCTGGGGATCCTCGGTGCGGGGGTTGTCGGAGGTCAGCACCACCCGGTCGGCCAGCCGCGCGGCGATCGCGGCCATCTGGGGGCGCTTGCCCCGGTCGCGGTCACCGCCGCAGCCGAACACACAGACCAGCTGGCCCTTGGTGAAAGGCCGGCAGGCCGCCAGCGCATTTTCAAGACCATCGGGGGTATGGGCGTAGTCCACCAGCACCGCCGGCAGCTCCCTGGCCTCGGGCAGCACCACCCGCTCCATCCGGCCGGGCACGCCGCGGAAGCTGGGGATGGCCTCCAGCAACCGATCCAGGGGCAGGCCCTGCTGTTGCAGCACCCCCACCGCCTGCAGCAGGTTCATCAGATTGAAGCGGCCCACCAGGGGTGAGCGGAACGCCCCGCGCCCCAGGGGCGTGATCAGGGTGCCGCTCACCCCGTCGGCGGCGAAGACCAGGTCGTTGAGGCGCAGCTCGGCCAGATCCTCGGCGCCCGCACCAGCGGCCGGCGCGGCCAGGGAGCTGCGCCAGAGCCGCTCCCCCAGCCGCTTGGAGAGCTGAGTGGCCAGCTGTGCTCCCCAGGGGTCGTCGATGTTCACCACGGCCGTGCCATCCAGCCGCTCCGCTGAGAACAGACCCGCCTTGGCCTCGAAGTAGGCCTCCATCGAGGGGTGGTAGTCGAGGTGGTCCTGGGTGAGGTTGGTGAACACCGCCCCGGCGAAGTGACAGCCGGCCACGCGGCGCTGGTCGAGGGCGTGGGAACTCACCTCCATGGCCGCCAGCTGGGCTCCGGCCTCCAGCGCCCGGGCCAGCTGGCCCTGGAGCACATCGGCGAAGGCGGTGGTGTGCGAGGCCATGACACTGTGCCCCGGCCAGCGGTTGAGCAAGGTGCCGAACAGGGCCGTCGACTGACCGCAGCCGGCGCTGAGGTGCTCGATCAGATGGGTGGTGGTGGTCTTGCCGTTGGTGCCGGTGACACCGATCAGGGCCAGGCGCCGGCTGGGGTCGTGCCAGAACGCGGCCGCCAGACGGCCGGCCCATTCCGCCACCGGCTCCTGCAGCACCAGCACCGGATCAGCGGGCCCCGGCGGGCACTGGGCCGCCGCCGCCGGCCCGATCAGGGCCGCCGCTGCCCCCCGCTCCAGGGCAGTGGGCCAGAAGCTGCCGCCATCCACCTGCCCCCCGGGCAGACCGATGAACAGAGTGCCGGCGCTGACGCTGCGGGAGTCGCAGCTCAGGCCGGTGACAACGGCATCGTTCAGCTGGGCAGGAATCGCCACTGCACAGTTCTGCAGAAGAGAGTGGAGCAGCTGGGGCATTGGAAAGTGATCCCCAGGGGTGGGGAGCGGCGCTTTGGAGTTCGCGCAGTTTTAGGCGCTCGCAGGCGGGCTGGGCAGCTCGGCCAGACACTTCCGCAGCCAGCGCTGCAGGCCCTCCCCCCCCAGCCGCGGCCCCACCCGCGGCAACAGCTGCGGCTGCCCCTGCCGCAACACCGCCAGCAGCGGCACCTCCAGCCCGTAACGGGCCTGCAGCTCGGGATCGTGATCCACATTCACCACCTGCAGCGGCGGCGGTGGCAGCAGGGCCCGCAGCCGCTCCTCCAGGCCCTGGCACAGGCAGCAGCCATCACGGCTGTAGAGCAGCAGCGGCGGCAGGGGGGATGCGGGCTGGTTCACTCGGGCACCGGATCGCAACCGCAGGGAGTGAAGGGGTGGCAGCGCAGCAGGCGTCTGAGGGTGAGCCAGCCGCCCCGCCAGGGGCCATGGCGCTGGATCGCCTCAAGGCCATAGGCGCTGCAGCTGGGGATGAAGCGGCAGCGGGGACCGAGCAGGGGCGAGAGCCAGCGGCGGTAGCCGCTGATCAGGGCGAGCAGGAGCTGCTGCAGCCCCCGGCTGAGGCCTGAGAAGCCAACGGATAAGATCGTCAACTGGCGTTGCACGACCGGGTGCCTGGAGGATGCCTCCAGCATGCTCCCCGGACGGCCTGGCCCACGGCCAGCCTGTGCTTCGTTCCAGAACCCCGTCCTCTGTTTCTGTCTGCATGTCTCGCTACCGCGGTCCTCGCCTGAGGGTGACGCGGCGCTTGGGAGACCTTCCCGGTCTCACCCGTAAGTCCGCCAAGCGGGCTTATCCCCCCGGTCAGCACGGCCAAGCCCGTCGCAAGCGCTCCGAATACGCCATCCGCCTCGAAGAGAAGCAGAAGCTTCGCTTCAACTACGGCATCTCCGAGCGCCAGCTCGTGCGCTACGTGAAGAAAGCGCGCGCCCAGGAGGGTTCCACCGGAACCAATCTGCTGAAGCTGCTGGAGAACCGTCTCGACAACATCTGCTTCCGCCTCGGCTTCGGCCCCACCATTCCCGGTGCCCGCCAGCTGGTGAACCACGGCCACATCGCCGTGAACGGCCGTGTGGTCGATGTGCCCAGCTACCAGTGCCGCCCCGGCGACGTGATCGTCGTGCGTGAACGCAAGGCCAGCCGCCAGCTGGCCGAAGGCAACCTGGAATTCCCGGGTCTGGCCAACATTCCCCCCAACCTCGAACTCGACAAGGCCAAGTTCACCGCCAAGGTGAACGCTCGGATCGAGCGCGAATGGGTAGCCCTTGAGATCAACGAACTGCTGGTGGTGGAGTTCTATAGCCGCAAGGTCTGATCCTCGGGATTCATCCCATCCACAATGTTGGTTCGCTTCACCCCGCCTCCGGCGGGGTTTTTTCATGCCCCAGCCTGCTGCGCCCTTCATGCCAGACGCAGGACGCGCTGAGCATTGGTGCGGCACACCTTGATCCGCTGGTCTTCAGAGATGGCGGCGTTCTCGATCCAGTCGGCAGCCAGCTGAATATCCTCGTAGGGGTAATCAGTGGAAAACATGACCGCGTGATCGCCCAAGGCTTCCAGGGCACAGCGCAGGGGTGCATCCGCACACACCCCGGAAGTTGTCACAGTGAGATGACGCTTCAATATTTCCGAGGGGGGCTGGCTCAAGGCGCGACCCAGGGTCGTCACAGCGGCACGGCTGTCCAGGCGCCAGAGCATGTAAGGGAGCGTTTCCCCCATGTGGCCAAGGATCAGCCGCGCCCTGGGATGGCGCTCAAACACCCGGGCAAACACCAGGCGGAGCATGTGGGTGGCGGTGTCGCAGGTCCAGCTCCAGACGGCGCCCTCCAGTTCAGGGTGACCGCGGAAGGCCAGGGTGTGCTCGCTGACCAAGCCCGGGTGCAGGTAAAGCGGTACGTCAAGCTGCTCAAGCGTGTGCCAGAAAGGGGCGAATTGGGGCTCGTCGAGGTAAGTGCCGTTGGTGGCACCATTGATCAGCACCCCCACAAAGCCAAGCTCCTGCACACAACGCTTGAGCTCGCTGCAAGCGGCCTCCACATCCTGCAAAGCCACACAAGCGAAGCCCCGAAACCGTGCCGGGTCAAACGCCGTGCGTGTGTGCAGAAAATCATTCGCTCGGTGGGCAAGATCCACCGCATGGTGTGCATCCCCAATGGCTTGCACACCAGGTGCTGTCTGGGACAGCACGGCCATGGAGATCCCGGCTTGGTCCATCACTCGGAGGCGCTGTTCGGCTAATTCCGGCAAGGCCGCCTCGATGGTGGCAAGCACTTCGGGATCGAAAAACGCAACGTCGTTGATCGATGGCTCCAGGCCTGGAGCACTAAAGTGCTCCTCCAGGGCGATCTTGCTGATGAGCTCAGGCATCGGTGTCGGCTACGGCCCAATGAACTTAGGAAGCATCAACGAGAAGTTCAGAGGGCGTGGGGAGAGTTGCCCTCAACCGACGATCAGCTTCTCCAGCGCGGCGGTTACATCCGGCTGGCGCATCAGGGCTTCACCCACCAGCACCGCATCGGCGCCGGCGCCCACCACGCGATCGAGATCCTCCCGGCTGGCCAGCCCCGACTCACTCACCAGCAGGGCGCCCTTGCGGCGCAGGCGCTCGCCGAAGTGGGCCATCAGCTCCTCGGTGGTGGCCAGATCGGTGTGGAAGCTGGTGAGATCCCGGTTGTTGATGCCGATCATCTCCACCCCATCGAGGGCCAGCGCCCGCTCCATCTCAGCGGCATCGTGCACCTCCAGCAACACCGCCAGGCCGAGGGCATGGGCCACCTTGAGCAGGTAGGTGAGGTCCTGGTCGGTGAGGATCGCCGCGATCAGCAGGGCGGCATCGGCCCCGGCGGCGCGGGCCTGATACAGCTGGTAGGGGGTGAGGATGAAGTCCTTGCAGAGCAGGGGCAGCTCCACCGCCTGGCGCACGTCCACCAGCACCTCGAAGCCCCCCTGGAAGAAGGCCTTGTCGGTGAGCACCGAGAGGCAACTGGCACCGCCCGCCTGGTAGCCGCGGGCGATGGCTATGGGGTCGAAGTCTGCGCGGATGACGCCCTTGCTGGGGCTGGCCTTCTTCACCTCGGCGATCACGGCCGGCTTGCGGAAGCTGGCGCGCAGGGCGGCCACGAAGTCGCGGCAAGGGGGGAGGTCGGCCACCTGCTGCTTGAGCTTGTCGAGGGGCACCCGCTCCCGCGAGCTGGTGAGTTCCCGGTCCTTTTCCCAGAGGATCTCCTCAAGGATGTGGCGAGGCGCCGCCTCCTCGTGGGGAATGCCGAACTGCAGGTGAGCCACCCGCACGGGGGGATTGGGCGGGCGGCGACGGATCTCCAAGGATTGGCGGCAACGGAAGCAGTGGGGAGATCGTAGGAGCGCTGAGGCGTCAGGCCAGAGCCGCGGCCGCCTGCTTGTAGGCCACCTCCACCACTTCGCTCAAGGTGGGGTGGGTGTGCACCTCGTTGGCCAGCTCGCGCACGCTCTGGCGCCGGGCCACGGCATTGGCGATCTCCTGGATCAGGTCAGCGGCATGGAGGCCATAGATGTGGGCCCCCAGCACCTCACCGCTGGAGCGGTTGAACAGCAGTTTCATCAGGCCGTCGCTCTCCAGCTCCGCCAGGGCCTTGGAGTTGGCCTTGAAGTAGCTGCGCACCAGCCCCAACTCGAAGCCGTTGCTGGCGGCCAGCGCTTTGGCGTCAGCTTCGCTGAGGCCCACGGAGCTGATCTCGGGATGGGTGAAGGTGGCCGCCGGAATCGAGCGGTAATCGATCAGGCGCTGGTGACCCAGGATGTTGTCCACCGCCACACCTCCCTGGGCAGCGGCCGTGTGAGCCAGCATCATCTTGCCGGTGACATCACCGACGGCCCAGAGATGCGCCACCGGCTTGTCATCCACCAGCACGCGCATGGCCTCATCCACCGGAATGAAGCCGCGGTTGGTGGTCACTCCGACACTCTCGAGGTTGAGTTCCTTGCTCACGGGCACCCGACCGGTGGCCACCAGCACCGCATCCACCTCCAGGGTTTCCACCGGCTCACGGCTGGCCATCTCCACCAGCTCGATCCGCACCGGTGAACCTGGGGTCACTGTTTTGGCCAGCACACCGGCGCGGGCGTCGATGTCGCGGCCGTCGATCAGCTTGCGGGCGGCGATCTTGGCGATGTCGGGATCAAAGGTGGGCATCACCCGATCCAGCGCCTCGATCATGGTGACCTCACAGCCAAGGGCCGTGTAGACGTCGGCGAACTCCAGGCCGATGTAGCCGCTGCCGATGATCGCGATCCAGCGCGGCAGCCACTCCAGGCTGATGGCCTCGTCGCTGGTGAAGACGGTGCGGCCGTCGGTTTCGATGCCGGGGGGCACAAAGGGATCGGAGCCGGTGGCGATGATCACGTCGCGGGCGGAGTACACCCGCTCGATGCCGCTGGCTTCGCGCACGGCCACCCGCTGGGGGCCCTCCAGCCGGCCCTTGCCCCGCAGGATCGTGGCGCCGGCGCGCTCCAGGCTCCTGGTGAGGTTGGTGCGGATCGCGGCCACCAGCTGGTTGGCGTGGTCGGCGATCTTCTGGCGCTCAAAGCGCACCGGAGCCGCATGGATGCCGAAGCCGCGCAGGTGCTCCGCATCGGCCAGCTCCCGCACCCGGCCGCTGGCGGCCAGCAGGGCCTTGGAGGGCACGCAGCCCCGGTTCACGCAGGTGCCGCCCATGTCGCGGGACTCCACGATCGCCGTGCGCAGGCCATGGTCGGCGGCGTGCTTGGCGGCGTCGAAGCCGCCGTAGCCGGCACCGATCACGATCAGATCGAAGTCAAAGCTGGCTGCACTGGCGTCGCTCACCTGAACTGCTGCGGTTGTTGCCCCGCATTCTCCCCCGTCAGCTGACGCCAGCGTTCCAGCAGCAGCGGTGCGGCGGCCACCGCCACATTCAGCGATTCCACCGCCCCGCTGTGGGGAATGGTGACCTGGTGGCTGCTGGCCGCCAGCAACTCCGGCGCCAGCCCGGCTCCCTCGTTACCGAGCAGCAGCACCGTGGGGCGGGTCCAGTCGAGCTGCCAATAGGGCCTACCGCCGGCCACCACCGAGGCCACCACCTGGGCGCCGCCGGCGCGGGCGCTCTCAAGGCGGGGCAGCAGCTGCTCCAGCCGGCGGCAGGGCAGGGCCAGAGCCGCGCCCGCCGAAGCGCGCAGCACCTTGGGCTGGAAGGGGTCGGCACCCTCCCCCAGCCAGAGCTCCTGCACCCCCGCCGCCAGAGCCGTGCGCATCAGAGTGCCGAGATTTCCGGGGTCCTGGAGGCGATCGAGCGCCAACACCAACCCAAGGCTTTCGCCCCCAAGGCCCTGGTCAGCCGGGGGCTGCGGCCACGGCAGTGTCAGCACCACCCCATCGGGGTGGGCGGTGGTGGCCACCGCCTCCAGCACCGGCTCAGCGACCGGCTGCAGCAGCGCGGCCATCCGCGGATGGGCCGTCAGCAGCGCGTGGTGCCGCTCGATCCAGCTGGGGCTGGCCAGCACCTGATCGGGCGAGAGGCCCAGGCGCAGGGCCTCCTCCAGCAGATGGGTGCCCTCCAGCAGCAGCAGGCCCTGCTCCCGACGACCTCGGGGCTGGTGCAGAGCACGGAAGCGGCCCACAAGGGGATTGCGGCGGCTGCTGATCAGCTCAGGAGCGCGGGAGTGCCTAGTGAAGCCCTCGCTGGGATCAGAAGGTCTGACGGCGGCGCACATGCATGGGGTCCTTGATCAGGATCCCGGACTCTTCCAGATCAATGCCACGGATCGAGGCCACCTCGCCTTGGATGCCCTCGCTGCTGAGATTCTCCACCAGCCGACTCACCACAATGTCTTCGATGGTGGATTCATCCATGCCATCGGGAGTGAGGCTTTCCAGAAACTTACCGATCTTCTTGGCGACCACCTCAGAAGAATTCGTGATCTTGATGACAATCATGGCTGAGGCGGCACCACGGCTAAAACAATGGTCCCCGCAGGGGAGAGAGGAGGGCGTGGGCTGGAGAAAAGTGCGGATGGGGAGACTTGAACTCCCACGACATTGCTGCCACTAGTACCTGAAACTAGCGCGTCTACCAATTCCGCCACATCCGCTGGCGCGCCGCCGAAGCGACCGAGTAACCCTAAATCACGGAGTGCCGCTCCGGCCAGCGCCTGAGTCGCGGCCAGAAGCAATCAGGCAAACGTGCGACCAAAAATGACAGTTCAGCGGGCGGCCACCTAGACGATTGCCCGCTCGCTTGTCAAGATTCCGGAACCAAAAGTCGGCCCGAATTTCATGACCCTGACCGTCGCACCCACATTCACCTCCCTGCTGGTGCCCCAGCTCGAGATCACAGGTGGACGACGGCTCGACGGTGAGGTCAGGGTCAGCGGCGCCAAGAATTCCGCCCTGGTGCTGATGGCGGCCTGCCTGCTCACCAGCGACACCCTGCGCCTGAGCAATGTCCCCCCGCTCACCGACATCACCGGGATGAGCGAAATCCTCACCGCCCTGGGGGTGCGCGTGAGACGTGGACCCGACTGGGTGGAGCTCGACGCCAGCCACCTCAGCCAGTCGACCCCCCCCTATGAGCTGGTGAACAGCCTGCGGGCGAGCTTCTTCTGCATCGGCCCTCTGCTGGCGCGTCTGGGCCTGGCCAAGGTGCCCCTGCCCGGTGGCTGCAAGATCGGCTCCAGGCCAGTGATCGAGCATGTCAAGGGTCTCAAGACCCTCGGCGCCCAGGTGAGCATCGAGCACGGGGTGGTGTCAGCCGCCGTGCCCGGCCGCAGCCAGCGCCTCAGCGGCGGCCGCATCCACATGGAATGCCCCAGCGTCGGCGCCACCGAAACGCTGATGATGGCCGCCACCCTGGCCGATGGCGAAACGGTGATCGAGAACGCCGCCCTCGAGCCCGAGGTGGTGGACCTGGCCGGCCTGCTCAATGCCATGGGCGGCCGCGTCAGCGGCGCCGGTACCCCCACGATCGTGATCGATGGCGTCGAGCGCCTGCACGGCGCCGACTACGCCGTGATCCCCGACCGCATCGAAGCTGGCACCTTCCTGCTGGCCGCCGCCATCACCCGCTCCAGCCTGCGGGTCACCCCGGTGGTCCCCGACCACCTCGGCGCGGTGCTCACCAAGCTGGTGGAGGCGGGCTGTGAGCTGATGGCCGACGGCGAAGGCATGACCCTGCGCGCCGAACACATCAAGGCCGTCGACCTGCGCACCCAACCGTTCCCCGGCTTCCCCACCGACCTCCAGGCCCCCTTCATGAGCGTGCTGGCCACCGCCCAGGGCACCAGCATGGTGGTGGAGAACATCTTCGAGAACCGGCTCCAGCACGTGGCTGAGCTGCAGCGCATGGGTGCCGATATCCGCATGCAGGGCAACACCGCCCTGGTGGAGGGGGTGGCCCGTCTCAGTGGCGCCCCTGTGCAGGGCACTGATCTGCGCGCCTCGGCCGCGATGGTGCTGGCCGGCCTGGCGGCCGATGGCGTCACCACCGTTCAGGGCCTGGACTTCCTGGATCGGGGCTACGCCGATTTCGAGGGCAAACTCAACGCCGTCGGCGCTTCAATCCGGCGCCTGGAGCCCTGAGCCAGCTGCTGCCACGTAAAGTGGCCTTTGCGGGAGCGTGCCGGAATTGGTAGACGGACTCGACTCAAAATCGAGCGCCTTCGGGCATGTGGGTTCAAGTCCCACCGCTCCCATCTCCCCGGCTCGGGCCAGCCAGCCGCCCCCCCAACCGCAGGGCCCCACCGAGGTGGATCACTCGCCGGTCTCGGCGGTGATGGACACCTATGCCCGTCTGCCCCTGGAGCTGGTCAAAGGGCGTGGGGTCTGGGTGCGTGACCAGCAGGGACGCCGTTATCTCGATTGCGTGGCCGGAATCGCCACCTGCACGCTGGGCCACAGCGATCGAGTCATGCGTCGGGCCCTGGGCCAGCAGCTGGGCAAGCTGCAGCACGTTTCCAACCTCTACAGGATTCCCGAGCAGGAGGAACTGGCCCGCTGGATCGTGGGGCGCAGCTGCGCTGATCGGGTCTTCTTCTGCAATTCCGGCGCCGAAGCCAATGAGGCCGCCATCAAGCTGGCCCGCAAGCACGGCCATCAGGTGCGCGGGATCGAGCGGCCGCTGATCCTCACCGCCCAGGCCAGCTTCCATGGCCGCACCCTGGCCACGGTGAGCGCCACCGGCCAGCCCAAATACCACCAGGGCTTCGAGCCGATGGTGGAGGGTTTCCACTTCTTCCCCTACAACGACACCGCGGCCTTCGAAGCGCTGCTGAGCCGCTGCGAAGCCGACGGTCCGCGCGTGGCGGCCGTGATGCTGGAGCCCCTGCAGGGGGAGGGGGGCGTCAACCCCGGTGATCCGGCCTTCTTCCAGCGCGTGCGCCAGCTCTGTGATCAGCACCGCATCCTGCTCCTCTTCGACGAGGTGCAGATCGGCATGGGCCGCAGCGGGTGCCTCTGGGGCTACGAAAAGCTGGGTGTCGAACCCGATGCCTTCACCACAGCCAAGGGGCTGGGCGGTGGCTTCCCCATCGGCGCCCTGGCGGTGAAGCAGGCCTTCGATCACTTCCGACCCGGCGACCACGCCAGCACCTTCGGTGGCAACCCGCTGGCCTGCAGAGCCGCCCTGACGGTGGCCCAGGAACTGGAGCGGCGCCTGCTGGTGCCCCATGTGCAGCAGATGGGCGAGTTGCTGCAGCACTTACTGGCTGAGCTGGTGAGCCGCCACCCCCAGCGGTTGGAGGGGGTGCGCGGCTGGGGCCTGCTCCAGGGCCTGGTGCTCAGGCCGGAGTCCCCCACCGCCCCCCAGATCGTCCAGGCCGCCATTGAGAAGGGCCT
Source organism: Synechococcus sp. CS-1329 (assembly GCF_025128055.1). Lineage (GTDB taxonomy): Bacteria > Cyanobacteriota > Cyanobacteriia > PCC-6307 > Cyanobiaceae > Regnicoccus_A. The sequence goes on from NZ_JAHLYS010000034.1 coordinate 11,317, forward strand.
GTTGGTGGTGCCCGCCGGGCCTCGGGTGGTGCGCCTGGTGCCTCCCCTGGTGATTCAGCCCCGCCAGCTGCGCCTGGCGGTGGCGCTTCTGGAGCAGGCCCTGTTATCGATTCCTTCGCCGATCTGATCGAGCCGTTCAACCGCCGCGGGGTTGATCTGGGCCTGGAGCGGATGCGCAGCGCCCTGGCGGAGCTGGGCCATCCCGAACGCCGCTACGCGGCGGTTCAGGTGGCGGGCACCAACGGCAAGGGGTCGATCTGCACCCTGGTGCACGCCGCCCTGCTGGCCAGTGGCCGGCGCGCCGGGCTCTACACCTCTCCCCACCTGGTGAGCTGGTGTGAGCGCATCCGGCTGGGGGATCAGCCCATCGCCGAGCCGCAGCTGCGCCAGTTGCTGGGCGATCTGCAGCCCCTGGCCCGGCGCCACGACCTCACCCCCTTCGAGCTGGTGACCCTGGCGGCGTTCCAGGCCTTCGCCGACGCCCACCTCGAGATCGTGGTGCTGGAGGTGGGCCTGGGGGGACGACTGGATGCCACCACCGTCCACCCAGACCGCCAGGTGCTGGGATTCGCCTCGATCGGCATGGACCATGCCGAGGTGCTCGGCGCCACGATCGCGGCCATTGCCACGGAGAAGGCAGGCATCTTCAGCCCCGGCAGCCTGGCGGTGAGCGGTCCCCAGCAGCCCGAAGCCGCGGCAGTGCTGCGTCAGCGCGCCATCGAGAGCGGCAGCTCCCTGCTCTGGGTCGACCCGCTGGCCAGCGACGGCGAGCATCTGCTGGCCGGCTCCCTGCGCTGGCGCAGCGGCCTGCCCGGCCTGGTGCAGCGCCATAACGCCGCCGTGGCCCTCGGCCTGGTGCGGGCCCTGCGCCAACGGGGCTGGACGATTCCCGATCAGGCCATCGTTGAGGGCTTTGAGGGGGCCCGCTGGCCGGCGCGGCTGCAGCCGGTGCTCTGGCGGGGGCATCCCCTGCTGCTGGATGGGGCCCACAACCTGCCGGCCGCCGAAGCCCTGCGCCAGGAGCTGGATCAGACCGGCGCCAGCGCAGACGGCCGCTGCTGGCTGCTGGGGGTGCTGGCCAACAAGCCGGCGCCAGCGATGCTGCGCGCCCTGCTGGCCCCATCCGATCGGGCCTGGCTGGTGCCGGTGCCGGAGCACGCCTGCTGGAGCCTGGAGGCCTTGCTGGCAGAGGCGCCCGAGCTGGCCGGACGCCTGCTGGCGAGCCCCACGCTGGCAGAAGCCCTCAGCGCCGCCACGGCCAGGGCTGGCGGCCAGGCGGTGGTGGTGGCGGGATCGCTGTACCTGATCGGCGGACTGATCGCTTCAGGGGCCATCGAGGACTCGTGGTGATCCAGCGGGGTGATCCAGGGGAGAGTGGAGACCACCTCCCACAGCAGCCCATGACCCCCGCCACGCATCCGATCCAGCCCAAAGGCCACCAAGGTCAACAGCAGCCCCGCCGCCGCAGGCCCGCCAGCCTGGGCGCCCTGCTGCTGGCGCTGCTGGCGGCCGCACTGCTCAGTAGCCCCTGGAGTGCCCCCGCCTTCGCCCTCGACACCAGCACAGGGGTGGGCCTGCAGGATCGTGCCCTGTTTCAGGACCGGGTCGATTACACCCTCACCAATCAGGACGGCAAGGACTTCAGCGGCCAGCAGCTGGCCAACACCTCCTTCGCCGGGGTGATGGCCCGGGATGCCGATTTCAGTGGCGCGGATCTGCGTGGAGCGATCCTCACCCAGTCGGCGTTTCTGCGCTCCGACTTCAGCGGCGCCGATCTCTCCGATGCCCTGATGGACCGGGCCGATTTCAGCGGCACCGACCTGAGCGGTGCCCTGCTGCGGGGCGTGATCGCCGCCGGCAGCAGCTTCAACGGCGCCCTGATCGACGACGCCGACTTCAGCGATGCCCTGCTGGATCGCTCCGATCAACGCGCCCTCTGCCGGCGCGCCCAGGGCACCAACCCCACCACCGGGGTGAGCACCCGCCTCAGCCTCGACTGTCCCTAAGAGTTTGCTGAAAAACCCCGCTTCCTCTGCGAGAATGAGTCAACTGCCCCAGGTTTGATGCGAGGTCAGCAGGAGCGCAGCGGCTCCTTGTTCTCCTACGTCTCGATCGAGGAGCGGATCCCGGCCAGCCATCC
>NZ_JAHLYS010000035.1 GCF_025128055.1 Synechococcus sp. CS-1329
AGGGGACCTGAGCAGCAGCGGAAATCTGATTGCTGGCTCTTACTTCCAATCGGCCAGCGGTGCATTAACAGGAGTGGATGCGGCGAACTACTCCTTCTCTGGTTTTACAACAGAAACGCCCAACTATGAGATCGAAAGGCTCGATCTGACCGTCTCAGGGTTCACCGTTAATAATAAAGTCTACGACGGCACGACTCAGGCGAAGATCAACACAGCCTCCGCTGCCTACAATGGCCTTATAACCGGGGACAGTGTCGCCGCCAGCGGTGGTTCGGGCCTCTTCTCTGACCCCAATGTGGGCCTTGCCAAGCCTGTTGCCGTTTCCGGCTTGGTGATCAGTGGTACCGATGCCGAGAATTACAACTTTGACAGTCCCACAACCACCCTCAGCGCCGACATCGCCATCCGCCCCCTTGCCACCTGGCGTGCAAGCACGGCGGGCAATTGGAGCGATGCGGCCAACTGGGATGCCCTCCCCAGCGCCGCCAACGTTGCCGTCGTGGCGATCCCCGTCGGCACCGGAGCGGTCACCTACGACGCCGCCGCCGGCAGCACCAACCTGCAGAACCTATTCAACGATCAGAGCCTCAATCTCACCGGTGGCTCCCTGGCGGTGAGCGGTACAACCAGCGTGGGCACTGGCGCAACCTTGAGCCTCAATGGCGGCAGCTTCTCTACTTCTTCCCTGGTCAACCAAGGGCTGGTGAACGGCAGTGGGCCGCTCGTGCTCAACGGCACCTATAGCGAGAACGGCGGCAGCCTCGGCAGCGGCTTCTCCAGTGTCGCCATCACCCAGACCAGCGGCGATCTCAGCCTCAAGGGTGTGGGGGCCACGGGCCCGGTGAACCTCTTCAGCGTCGCTGGAGGCCTCAACATCATCGGTGCTGTGAGCTCAGCCGGTGGGCCCATCAGCCTCAGCTCCAGCGGCGCCATTCAGCTCACCACAGGTTCATCGCTCACCAGTCCCGGCGCTCTGATCTCCGTGACCAGCGGTGGCCCACTGAGCCTCCTCGGCGCCCGCGTCGATGCCAGCGGCGGCAATGTTGGTGGCAGGGTGCAACTTGATGGCAGCAGCATCAACCTCTCCAACGCCTTGTTGGACAGCTCTGGTGCGAGCGATGGCGGTTCGATTCAGATCGGCCTCAAGGCCCTGCCTAGCAGCGTCACCATCAGCAACTCCAGCTTGATCGCCGATCCTCCAGCCATCGGCGGCTCGATCAGCATCGACGCGGCCAGGATCCCCATCAATGGCTCCACCTTCAACGTGATCGGGCTCAGTGGTGGCTCGATCCTGTTGGGCTCAAGGAATACCGCCAGCCTCAGCCTCGATGCCTTCACCTCCCTGACAGGTGGCGGCGGGGCCACATTCAACCTCTTCGGTGATTCCATCCTCAACAACGCCCGCATCACTGGGGGCAAATTGTTCGAGAATGGGGTAGCCGTGGGCAACACCGTACCTCCGGTCGTTGTGGTACCTCCGGTCGTTGTGGTACCTCCGGGCACGACCCGCCCCACCATTCTCCCCCTCGTCTCCTTTCTCCCCCCGATCGTCTCCTTCCTGCAAACGATCGATCCGATTCAGCCCAGCCTTTTCGACACCTCCGTTGACTACACCGCACCGGGCTTGCCCCTGTTCACCCAATCGGAGCAACTGGATTCTGATCAGCTTTCGATCACGCTCACGGAATCCGCCTTCCTCTACGCCGATGTCTTCGAGAGTGGAGACCCATCAACCAGTGCTGTCTGGGAATGGTCCGAATCACCCTTATTCAACGATCTCGGCGAGGATTTGCCTTTTAGCGTCGCCCTCACCGAAGATGTCGGGCTGGATCGCTTGCTGACCTCGCCCCAGCAGCTCTACCCCTCCCAGGCCTTCGCAGGCAGCTGGCCTGAAGGGTCGTTGTTCAGCCTGTCGTTCAATGGTCTGGGGTTGTTCGATCCGGCTGTGCAGCAACTCACCCCCCTGCAGGTGCAGGAACAGTTCACCGCTTCCGAGAAACGGGCAATGGATGTAACCGCGGCGAAACTGGGGCTCGATCCCACCAACGACCAAGAGGTACCCACCCCTTCCCAATTGCAGAGGAGCTTGCGGGAGGTGATCAAAGCCGTGCGCGCGCGGATCCGAGGCGGTCAACCATGAGCCGGCCATCACGCTATGGGCGGAGCCGTTGTCTGGCGGCCTCGCTGCCGCTCCTGCTGGGGCTCGTCGTAGCTCCCCCAGTTGCCTATGCGGTGCCGCAAAACCCCTCCCAGCCGGTATCGGTCCGAGCTGCCAACGGCGCCTCGCCCTTCGATCCGGCCCTCTACAACCCTGCGATTCTGCGCATCGGCTTCAGCGAAGCCAAGGGGAAAACAGCCAATCCCCAGGCGGATGCTTTCCTCGATCTCACCTTGGTGCCGGCCGATGGGGAGGTGCAGGGCTCCCGCAGTGAGGTGTCGCTCAAGCGCTTCACCGAGCTGCTGCGAAAGCTCTACGGCCAGTCGGCGAGTCAATCGCAACTCGATGTAAGCGATCCCGGCTCACCGGCTCGGCAGCTTCATTCCATTCTCTTCCAGCCGGTAGTCGAGCAGATCGAAAAACAGAGGATCACCACCCTGCTGATCTCCGCCGATGCGGGCCTGCAGGCGGTGCCTTTCGCGGCCCTCCATGATGGCCAGAGTTACCTGGGAGAGCGCTACGGCCTCGGCCTCACGCCGGCCCTTGGGCTCACCAGGCTGGAGGTGCTGCCCGAGAAGGCCAAACCACAACTACTGGCGGTAGGTGCCTCCGAGTTCGTAGGCCTGAACCCTCTGCCGCTGGTGCCCCAGGAGCTTAATCAGGTGGGCAAGGGCGAAGCGACCCAGCTCTTCCTCAACAGGAGCTTCACTCCCCAGGTATTACTCGAAAAGGCGGGTGATCCGCTCATCGATCGGGTTCATGTGGCCACCCACGCCGAATTCCTGCCGGGGGGGCCAGCGGCTGCTCGGCTTTACTCCGGGATCGGACCAATGTCCCTGGACCAGCTGGCCGAGCTGCGCCAGCGCCGTGGGGAGACCCAGCTGGATTTGTTCAGCCTCAGTGCCTGCCGCACCGCCCTCGGTGATGCGGACAGTGAACTGGGCTTCGCGGGGTTGGCACTTCAGGCCGCTTCCCGCAGCGCGATCGGCAGCCTCTGGTACGTCGACGATGTGGCCACATCAGCGCTGTTTGTGCAGTTCTACCGCTTCCTGGATCGGGGCATTCCCAAGGCGGAGGCCCTTCAATACACCCGCCGGGCCATGGCGAGCGGCACGATGCGGCTCGTGGGCGATCAGGTGATCGGATCCGGTGGCGATGTTCTCCTCTCCGGCCTGACCACGGCCCAGCAGCGACGCATTGACGGTGGCCTAGAGAACCCGTTTTTCTGGGCGGGCATCGTATTACTCGGCACTCCTTGGTGAGTGTCGATTCGGGAGGTTCCCCCCAGGCTGGGGAATGGCAGTCTCAGTGAGCTCTCATGACCCATACAGCATTCTCACGCATCCCGCTCCCGCTGCACCTGAATCTTGACCAAATCCCGCCAGCTCATCGGCAGTGATGCCGGCACCACGGCTCACGTCTTCACTGCAGGTAGGTGGTTTGCCGCAGGCTGCCTTCCAGGTGGGCCATCAGCCGCTGGGCATCGCGGATCGGCAGGTCGCCCCGGTCGATGGCCGCCTCGCTGGCCACCCGCAGGCGCTCAAGCAACTGATCGGGGTTGTGTTCCATCGCTTCGAGCACCTCGGCATTGGTGTTGCCCTTCACCACATGATCAACCCGGTAGCGGCCGTTGGCCCCCAGACGGATATGGACCGCATTGGTGCTGCCGAAGAGGTTGTGCAGGTTGCCCATCACCTCCTGGTAGGCGCCGCCGAGGAACAGGCCGATCCAGTAGGGCTCTCCCTCTCGCAGCTCATGCAGCTCCAGCAGGGGCTTGGCCTGGCCGGGGCCGATGAAGCGGGCCAGCTTGCCGTCGGAATCGCAGGTGAGATCAGCAAAGCTGCCCAGACGGCTGGGGCGCTCATCGAGCCGGTGGATGGGCATCACCGGAAAGAGCTGATCGATCGCCCAGGTGTCGGGAGCGGAGCGGAAGATCGAGAGGTTGGCGTAGTAGGTGCCCGCCAGGGCGGCCTGCAGCGCCTTGAGGTCGTCGGGAATGGGGGTGGGGGCGCTCCAGCTCTGCAGCTGGGCGGCGATGGCCTGGCAGCAGGCCCAGTAGAGCTGCTCGGCCGCTCCCCGCTCGGTGAGGCTGAGGTAGCCCAGCCGGAAGGCGGAGAGGGCGTCCTGCTTGAACTTGATGGCGTCGTTCCAGCTCTCCTGCAGGTGATCGACGCGGCCCGGGCTGTCGAGGGCCGTGGCCTGGATCGCCGCCAGGGTGTCGCGCAGGTTGCGCACGATCAGCGGCTCCTCCGCCTGGATCGCCGGCTCCTTGCCCTGCACCCCACCGGTGCCGAGCACATCAAAGACCAGCACGCTGAAGTGGCTGGCGATCGCCCGACCGCTCTCGCTCACCAGGGTGGGCAGCGGCACCGAGCGGGGCTCGCAGCATTCCCGCACCGTGGCCACCACGTCGTTGGCGTAGTTCTGCAGGGAGTAGTTGGTGGAGGCGGCGCTGGCGGTGCGGCTGCCGTCGTAGTCGATGCCGAGGCCGCCGCCCACATCGAGAAAGCCCATCGGCGCCCCCAGTTCGGCCAGCTGCACATAGATCTGGCCCGCCTCCTGCAGGGCGTCCTTGAGCACGGCGATGTCGTTGATCTGGCTGCCCACATGGAAGTGCAGCAGGCGCAGTTCGCTGAGCAGATCGGCCTGGCGCAGGGCCTCCACCGTGGCCAGTAGATCCGGCACCGACAGCCCGAACTTGGCGCGCTCCCCCACCGAGCTGCCCCAGCGGCCGCTGCTGCGGCTCGAAAGCTTGGCCCGCACACCGATCAGCGGCGCCGCCCCCAGCTCGCGGCTGGCGCTGATGATCCGCCCCACCTCATCGGGTTGCTCGATCACCACCACCGGCTGGCGGCCCAGCCGGCGGGCCAGGATCGCCGTTTCGATGTAGCGCTGGTCCTTGTAGCCGTTGCAGATCAGCAGGGCTTCGGGATCGTCCACCAAGGAGAGGGCGATCAGCAGCTCGGCTTTGCTGCCGGCCTCCAGTCCGAAATGCCACTGGCGGCCGCTCTCCACCAGCTGCTCCACCACGTGGCGCTGCTGGTTGCACTTCACCGGGAACACGCCCTGATAGCGGCCGGCGTAGTCGTACTGGGCGATGGCCCGCTCAAAGGCGGCATGGAGCCGCTCCAGCCGGTCTTCGAGGATGTCGTCGAAGCGGATCAGCAACGGCAGGCTCAGATCCCGCCCCTGCAGGCCCTGCACCAGCTCCACCAGATCCAGGCAGCCGCCGCGCTCCCCCCGCGGCTGCACCATCACGTGGCCGCGGGCGTTCAGTGTGAAATAGGGATCTCCCCAGCCGTCGAGGCCGTAGAGCCGGCTGCTGTCGGCCACGCTCCAGCCATCGCCTGCCGGCTCAGGGGCCTTTGAGCCTCGGGCCGGGTCGGCGCCCAGGGCCGTGGGATCGGCAAGAACCATGGCGAAGCGGTGGAATCCCGAAGCGAGGCGACACCAGGGAATCTAGGGAGGGTGTCCGCCGTGGCTTGCCAAGCGGCAGGCCCAGCGCAGACGATGGTTTTCATCCGCAGTCCTTCCGTCCATGGCCGTTGAACGCACTTTCCTCGCCATCAAGCCCGATGGGGTGCAGCGGGGGCTGGTGGGGGAGATCCTCGGCCGCTTCGAGCGCAAGGGCTTCAAACTGGTGGGTCTCAAGCAGCTGGTGCCCAGCCGTGAGCTGGCCCAGAGCCATTACGGCGTCCACAGCGAGCGCCCCTTCTTCGCCGGCCTCGTCGACTTCATCACCAGCGGCCCGGTGGTGGCGATGGTCTGGGAAGGCGAGGGGGTGATCGCCAGTGCCCGCAAGCTGATCGGCGCCACCAAGCCCCTGGAGGCCGAGCCCGGCACGATCCGCGGCGATCTGGCGGTGAACATCGGCCGCAACGTGATCCATGGCTCCGATGCGCCCGAAACCGCCGTCTTCGAGATCGGTCTCTGGTTCGAGCCCTCCGAACTGAGCGAGTGGACCCCCGCCGACCAGGTGTGGCGCGTGGAGCCCTGAGTCTCCCGCGGGGCCATGTCACTGACATGCCATGGCCCCCGACCCCTCCTGCTGTCGCCACTGCTGTCGCCACTGCTGGCGCCATTGACGACGCGCCGAGCCCTGCCGGCCCTGCCCTGGCGCTTCAGGCTCTGACGGTGGCTGTGGTGATGGCCCAGCCCTGGGTGAGCGGCCGGTGAAGGGCCTGGGGGCAATTCCGATCTACACCCTGGCCGTCACGGACGGCGAGCTGAAAGGGTCGGCCTGAGGGGTCCCGAAGCGGTCCCAGCGGAAGGCGGCCAGCAGCCGCTCCAGCTCAGGCTCCAGCGGCTCCTGCAGCAGCAGCAGATCCGCCGTGACAGCCGCCAGCAGCACGCCATTGCGGTAGTGGCCGGTGGCCAGGGTCAGCCCCTCGATCGGTGATGGGCCCAGCAGGGGCGCTTCGTCGGGAGTGCCGGGCCGGAAGCCCCACCAGCGCTCCATCGGCGGCCAGTGGGCCGCCTCCGGCAGCAGCGCCGCCAGACCGTCCTGCAGCTGCCGCTGCCCCTGGGGCGTCAGTCCGGCGCTGAAGCCCGCCTCCGGCTCGCTGGTGGCCCCCACCACCAGCAGCCCGTCGTCGCGGGGCACCAGGTAGGTGCCGGGGCCGAACAGCACCCGCCGCAGGGCCTGGCGCGGCCCCTGCAGCGAGAGCATCTGTCCCTTGATCGGTCGCACCGGCAGCTGGGGCAGCAGCTGGGCGCTCCAGGCACCGCAGGTCAGCACGGCCTCGCCGCAGGGCAGCACCGCATCGCTGCCCTCGATCCGCCGCCGCCGCACCCCCTCCAGCCGCCCGCCGCACACCAGCAGCTCGCTCACCTCGCTGCCCTCTTCGAAGACCACCCCCAGAGCCACGCAGGCCCGCTCCAGGGCGCGCATCAGCCGGCGGCGGTTGTCGATCTGGCCGTCCTGGCGGAACAGCAGGCCGGCGCGCCAGCGGGGCCCCAGCCCTGGCACCTGCCGCTCCAGGGCTGGACGATCCAGGGGCTCTCCGAAGTGGGCGGTGGGGTAGGCGTCGCGTTCAGCTGCGCTGCTGAAGGGCACCACGATGCCGCAGGGCCTGAGGCCGGCGGCAAGGCCGCTGTCGGCCTCAATTTCCGCCACCCAGGTGGGAATGCGCTCCAGGCTGCGCTGGCCCAGCGCCAGCAGGGGGCCCGCCAGCCCCTCGGCGTGGGGGGCGAGCATGCCGGCCGCCACGAAGCCGGCCGCCTCGCTGCGGCTGCGGCTGAGCACGTGCACGCTGCGGCCGCGGCGGGCCAGCTGGTGGGCGATGGTCAGCCCGATCAGGCCGCCCCCCAGGACCACCACGACTCCATCCATGCCACGGGGTGCCATGGCCTCAAGGTATCCAAGCGCCAGAGGTGTGGCGATGGCCCTGCCCCAGCGGTGGCTGTCCTCCGCATGGGCCCGCTGCATAGGATCAGCCCAAGACAGGAGTCAGGGATGGGTGCGGCGATGGCAGAAGGGTGCTGGGAGGCCGTGATCGGCCTGGAAACCCATGTGCAGCTGGGCACTGCCAGCAAGATCTTCACGGCCGCCTCCACCAACTACGGCGACGACCCCAACACCCACATCGATCCGGTGGTGCTGGGGCTGCCCGGCACCCTGCCGGTGCTGAATGAAAAGGTGCTCGAATACGCGGTAAAGGCAGCCCTCGCCCTCAACCTACAGGTGGCGGAGCACAGCAAGTTCGACCGCAAGCAGTATTTCTACCCCGATCTGCCCAAGAACTATCAGATCTCCCAGTTCGATCAGCCGATCGCCGAGAACGGTTGGATTGAAGTGGAGGTGGCCGAGAAGGGCAAGGACACCTACCTCAAGACGATCGGCATTGAGCGGCTGCACATGGAAGAAGATGCCGGCAAGCTCGTTCATGCCGGCAGCGATCGCCTGGCGGGCAGCACCCACTCGCTGGTGGATTACAACCGTGCCGGCGTGGCCCTGGCTGAAATCGTCAGCAAGCCGGATCTGCGCACGGGCCGGGAGGCGGCGGAGTACGCCTCGGAGATCCGCCGGATCATGCGTTATCTGGGTGTGAGCGACGGCAATATGCAGGAGGGATCGCTGCGTTGCGATGTGAACATCTCGGTGCGGCGCGGGCCGGATGAACCGTTCGGCGTGAAGGTGGAGATCAAGAACATGAACTCCTTCTCGGCGATCCAGAAGGCCTGTGACCATGAGATCGCCCGTCAGATCAAGGCGATCGAAGCCGGTGAGCTGATCCGGCAGGAAACACGCCTCTGGGATGAGAGCAAGCAGCTCACCAAGAGCATGCGCAGCAAGGAGGGAAGCAGCGACTATCGCTACTTCCCCGAGCCCGATCTGGGCCCGATTGAGGTGAGCTCCCAGCGGCGGGAGGGCTGGCGCGCGGAACTCCCCGAGCTGCCGGCGGCCAAGCGCCACCGTTACGCCGATGATCTGGGCCTCTCGATCTACGACGCCCGGGTGCTCACCGATGAGCGCGCCATGGCCGAGTACTTCGAAGCCGCCGTGGCCGCCGGAGCCGAAGCCAAGGGGGTCGCCAACTGGGTCACCGGTGACATCGCCGCCCATCTCAATGCGGGCAAGCTCTCGATCACCGAGCTGCCCCTCCAACCCGCCCAGCTGGCGGAGCTGGTGCAGCTCATCGACAACGGCACCATCAGCGGCAAGATCGCCAAGGACCTGCTGCCGGAGCTGTTGGAGCAGGGCGGTTCCGCCAGGGCGATCGTGGCCGAGCGGGGCCTGGGCATGATCAGCGACCCCGCCGCCATCACCGAAGTGGTGCAGGAGCTGCTGGCGGCCCATCCGGCCGAAGTGGAGGCCTTCCGCGGCGGCAAGACCAAACTCCAGGGCTTCTTTGTGGGGCAGCTGATGAAGCGCACCGGCGGCCGGGCTGACCCGAAGCTGGCCAACCGCATCCTCAGCGAGCTGCTCAAGGGCTGAGGTTGGAGTGGGGACTCCAGGGCCAGCCGCTGGTCATCGGCCCGGCGGTGCCTGCTGGGGCGCGCCCGGTTTGTTGACGACTCGGAGCCGCTCATCCACATGGCTGATCTGTTCTTTGAGCCGCTGGGTCTGGCGCGGCGGCCCTCCTCAGAGGCCTGCTCATCGATCAGCCATTGACGCAGCTGACGGCAGCAGCGACTTCAGGCCACGATCAGGAGTTGGGGCGCCCGTGGCCCACCTGCCTGCGGCGATCCGAAATCAGGATCCATGCAGGCCCACGCTCGATGATTCAGCCTAAGAAGGTCGCTCTGGCTCGTCAGGCGCACCTCGCCGCAACGCTGACAACAGCTGCTGGTCCAGGGCTTCGGCCGCGCCGCTGTTCTCAATCACCAGATCGGCCAGTGGGCGTTTGCGCTCCAGGGGCCACTGGGCCGCCACACGGTCGCGGGCCTCGGCCTCGCTCAGCCGGTCGCGGGCCATCAGCCGTTGCAGCCGCTGGTCCTCCCTGCAGTCCACCAGCCAGACCTCGCTGCACAGTTCCTCCAGCCCCGCTTCGAACAGCAGGGGGATCATCAGCACCACCGCCGGGGCCGCGGCCAGTGCAGCCAGGTCGGCGGCGAAGCGGGCCCGCACCAGCGGATGGATCAGGGCCTCCAGCCAGCCCCGCTCGGTCGCATCGCTGAAGACGATCCGCCCGAGGGCGGCGCGATCGATGCCCCCCGAGCCCGCGCGCACCCGGGGGCCGTAGCGCGCCAGCACGGCCTGCTCTCCAGCGCTGTCGGCGGCGAGGGCCTCCCGGGCGTAGCGGTCGGCATCCAGCACGGGCAGGCCATGGCGCCCCGCCAGCAGCTCCGCCACGCGGCTCTTGCCCGTGGCGATGCCGCCGGTGAGGCCGATGCGACGTTGGTGGGGGGGGATCAAGGCTGGGCTCCTCGGCGGCGGGCCTGGCTGCCGGCTCCGATCCTGCCCGCCAGACCGGCGGCTCGGCAGGATGCATTCAGCTGGCTCCCTCCCGTGACCCTTGCGGCCCTCTGGCATCCGATCCCCGGTGGTCTCACCGCCCCGGCCGGTTTTCTGGCGGCGGGGATCACCGCCGGGCTCAAGGCGTCCGGCAATCCCGATCTCTCGTTGCTGCTGGCTCCGGCAGGCGCCGTCTGCGCCGGCAGTTTCACCACCAATCGCGTGCGGGCCGCCTGCGTGGATCTCTGCGCCGAGCGCCTGGCGGCCAGTGGCGGCCGGGCCCGGGCGGTGCTCACCAATTCCGGCCAGGCCAATGCCTGCACCGGCGACCGCGGCCTGATCGACAGTCTGCGGGCCACCCAGGCCAGCGCCGATCTCCTGGGGCTGGCGGCCGAGGAGGTGCTGATCTGCTCCACCGGTGTGATCGGCGTACCGATCCCGATGCAGATCCTGCTGGCCGGGCTCAATCCGCTGGTGGCGGCCCTCAGCCCCGAGGGGGGCGCCGCTGCCGCCACCGCCATCCTCACCACCGACCTCACCGACAAGCAGGTGGCCCTCGAAGCCGATCTGGGTGGTCGCCGCGTCCGTCTGGGGGGCATGGCCAAGGGCTCCGGGATGATCCACCCGACCATGGCCACGATGCTCGGCTACCTCAGCTGCGATGCCGGCGTGCCGGCCGAGATCTGGCAGGCGATGGTGCAGCGGGCGGTGGATCGCTCCTTCAATGCGATCACGGTCGACGGCGACACCAGCACCAACGACACGCTCCTGGCCTTTGCAGCCGGCGAACCCCTGAGCCCGGAGCACTACGACGCGCTGGAGGCCGGCCTGACGGCGGTGTCGCAGCACCTGGCCAGAGCGATCGCCCGCGACGGCGAGGGGGCCACCTGCCTGATCGCCGTGCAGGTGGAGGGAGCCAGCGATGGGGCCGGCGCCCGGGCGATCGCTCGCACCATCTGCAGCTCCTCACTGGTGAAGTGCGCCGTCCATGGCCGCGACCCCAACTGGGGCCGGATCGTGGCGGCGGCGGGCCGCGCCGGTGTGGCCTTCGCCCCTGAAGCGGTGGCGCTCTGGCTGGGGGAGCACCAGCTGATGGCGGCGGGCCAGCCCCTGGCCTTCGATCGCCCGGCCGCTTCGCGCTACATGGCCGAGCGCGCCGCCGGCGCCTATCTCAACCTCGATCCGCTGCTGGGCGACACCGTGGCCATCCGTCTGGTGGTGGGCGACGGCCCTGGAGTGGGCCTGGCCTGGGGCTGCGATCTCTCGGATCAATACGTGCGCATCAACGCCGACTACACCACCTGAACGCTGGCGGCTACGGGCAGGATGGGATCCCATCCACCACCTGCCCCCCATGTCCGAGGCCGGAGCCCGGCGCCGATCCCGTCGATCCAGCCCCGAGGCGGCGGCGGCGCCCCAACCCCCCAAGCACTGGCCCCGCTGGTTGCTGCCCCTGGTGGCGGGCCTCGCTTTCGGTTCGGGCTACGGCCTCACCGACCGCCTGCTGGCGCTGCAGGCCGGCGGGCCGGTGAAGCTGGATCAGACGTTTGATGTCAAACCGTTTCCCGGCACCACGCTCGAGAGCCTGCGCCTGCGCTACGGCGCCGATCGCCAGGAGCTGCGCGCTGATCTGGAGCGGATCGAGGCGGAACGAGAGCAGAAGGAGACAGCGGCGAAGGCCAAGCGCGAGGCGGCCGAAAGGACCAGGCAACAGCAGGAGGCCAGCGCCCCTGAGGCCGAAGCCGCCGTCGAGGCTCCGCCCTTGGACCCCCTGCCGGAGCCCGAGGCGCCCTCTCCGCCGCTGCCCTCACCGCCACCGCCTCCCGAGCGCCAGCCCTGATCTGCCACAGTTTGGCCAGAGCAGACGGTCCCATCGATGCATGCCCCCCAATCGCTGCTGCAGGCTGCGTTGAATCGGCTCAGTGCCCGCCTCGGCAGCGGCTTCGCTGATTCGGCGGCCAGCCTGGCCGTACTGGCCCAGGAGGCGCCCGAGCGGCTCAGGCGCGAGCTGGAGCTGTTCTGGAGCGAAGTGGAACAGGAGGCCCAGCGGCTCGAAACCGAATCCACCGCTGGTGGCTCGAACACCAGCACCGGCGCTGCAGCGGCCACCGCCACGGCCTGGGCTGCAGCCGCTCCCCAGGATCAGATCGATGATCTGCGCGCCCGGGTGGCGTCGATCTCCCGCCAACTTGAGGACCAGGCCTGATGGGCGCCTGGCGCCAACGCTGGCGGGGCTTCGCCCGCTCACTGCGCATCTGGTGGACTGTGCTGCGCCTGCTGGGCGGTCTCTGGTGGGATGGCAAGGAGTGGACCTATCCCGGCGGGCCCACGCAGGAGCGGCGGGAGGCCCGGCAGCAGCGGCGGGCCCACTGGCTCACCCAGGAGCTGCTGGGCCTGGGTTCGGCCTTCATCAAGCTGGGCCAGCTGCTCTCCGCTCGCCCCGACGTGCTGCCGGCGGGCTACGTCGAGGAGCTCTCCCACCTGCAGGATCAGGTGCCCTCCTTCCCCTTCACGGTGGTGCAGGCCCTGCTGGAGGAGGAGCTGGGCGGGCGCTGCGCTGAGATCGTCGACCTCGAAGAGCGGCCCCTGGGCTCCGCCAGCCTCGCCCAGGTGCATCGGGCCAGCCTGCGCAGTGGCCGCCAGGTGGTGTTCAAGATCCAGCGCCCCGGCCTGGAGCGCCTGTTCCGCCTCGATCTGGAGGTGATGCAGCAGGTGGCGGCGGTGCTGCAGCGCCACCCCCGCTGGGGGGAGGGCCGCGACTGGGTGTCGATTGCCCAGGAATGCCGCCGCGTGCTGCTGCGGGAACTGGATTTCCGCCTGGAGGCCGAACATGCGGCCCGCTTCCGTCAGCAGTTCCTCGACGATGCCGGCATCCGCATCCCCTCGGTGATCTGGGAGCTCAGCACCCGCCGGGTGCTCTGCCTCGATTTTCTGCCGGGCATCAAGATCACCGATCGCACCGCCCTGGTGGCGGCGGGCATCGACCCGGCGGCGGTGGCGGAGAAGGGGGCCGCCAGTTACCTGCAGCAGCTGGTGCGCTTCGGCTTCTTCCATGCCGATCCCCACCCCGGCAACCTGGCGGTGGCCGCCGATGGCGCCCTCATTTACTACGACTTCGGGATGATGGGCCAGCTCTCGCCGCGGCTGCGCAGCCGGCTGGGGCGGATGGTGCGGGCCGCGGCGGCCCGTGATGCCGCCGGCCTGGTGGAGGAGCTGCAGGGGGCGGGGGTGATCGCCAGGGAGGTGGACCCCGGTCCGGTGCGGCGGCTGGTGCGGGTGATGCTCACCGAAGCGCTCACACCCCCCTTCTCCACCAACGTGATCGAGAAGCTCTCCGGCGACCTCTACGACCTGGTCTATGGCCAGCCCTTTCGCCTGCCTGCCGAGCTGATCTTCGTGATGCGGGCCCTCTCCACCTTCGAGGGGGTGGGCCGCAGCCTCGATCCCGGCTTTAGCCTGATGGCCATTGCCCGCCCTTACCTCCTACCCCTGATGACCGCGAGCGGGAACGGCCCCAACGACTTCCTCGGTGAACTGAGCCGCCAGGCCGCTGAGGTGGGCAGCCGCGCCCTGGGGCTGCCGCGCCGGTTGGAGGACAGCCTGGTGCGCATCGAGCAGGGCGACCTGCAGGTGCAGATCCGCGCGGGTGAAACCGATCGGCTGTTGCGCCGTCTGGCCCTGGCCCAGCAGAGCACCAGCCTGGCGATCGTGCTGGGCGCTTTCGCCGTGGCTGCCGCGGTGCTGGGGGCCGGCAGCCAGCCGGCTCTGGCGGCGATCCCGCTGGTGGCCGGGCTGCCGGTGGGTCTGAGCTGGATCAAGCTCCAGGGGCGTCAGCGGCGGGATGCGCGCCTGGAGAAATTGCCGGGAGCCGGCGGCTGAGCCCCCGGCCGGGCTGAGTTCAGCCGTTGGGCTTCAGTTGCAGCCCTGCACGGAGATGCGGTAGCTGAAGCCCAGGGCTCCAGGCTGGCTGGAGGAGCCGATCCGGAAGTTCATCAGGCTGGTGCGCTTGCCCGGCACCGAGGCAAAGGGCCCCCACATCCGGCCGGTGCCCTGGGGGGGCGTCAGCGTTTCGTTGAACAGCCGCAGGCTGCTGCCGTCGGTGAAGCGCATGAATCCCTGCACCGGATAGCTGGCCTCGTCGGTGGAGGTGGCGGTGAAGAAGAAGCGGTAGCTGCTGAAGGGCTGGTCCACGATGAAATCGGTGTTCCAGTTGTTGCGACCCAGCAGGCGACCCCGCCCGATCCGCTTGCTCACCACCGGCTCGGAGCCGCCGATGGGCATCAGGAAGGTGCAGTTGGCGGCGGGCTGCTGGGTCAGAGCCGGTGCAGCGGCCAGTACGCCGATCGTCAGGGCCGCCAGGGTGCGTCCCAGACGCGCTGGGGTGGAAGCGATCATCAAGTGGCCCAAGCAATGTGGCGAGGATGGCAGATCTCCTCGCCCCCAGCCAGAGCGGGGTGATCAGCCCTTGCCCTGGGGTCCCCGTCCCTCGGCGCCGGCATAGAGCGCCTGGTCGCCCAGTTCGTCTTCGATGCGCAGCAGCCGGTTGTACTTGGCTACCCGCTCGCTGCGGCTGAGGGAGCCCGTCTTGATCTGGCCGGCGCGGGTGGCCACCGCCAGGTCGGCGATGGTGGTGTCCTCGGTTTCGCCGCTACGGTGGCTGATGACGCTGGTGTAGCCGGCGCGGCCGGCCAGGTCGATCGCCTGCAGGGTTTCGGTGAGGGAGCCGATCTGGTTCACCTTGATCAGGATCGAGTTGGCGATGCCGGCGTCGATCCCCCGCTGCAGGCGGCTGGTGTTGGTCACGAACAGGTCGTCGCCCACGAGCTGGAGCCGGCTGCCCATGCGCTGGGTCATCAGCGCCCAGCCCTCCCAGTCGTCTTCGGCGAGGCCATCCTCGATCGAGACGATCGGATAGCGGCTCACCAGCGCATCGAGCTGATCCACCATCTCGGCCGAGCTGTAGCTGCCGCCGCCGAAGGCATAGCGGCCATCGGCATAGAACTCGGTGCTGGCCACATCGAGGGCCAGGGAAATCTCCTCGCCGGGCTTGTAGCCGGCCTTCTCGATCGCCGCCACCAGCAGGGCGCCTGCTGCATCGTTGCTCTCCAGGTTGGGGGCAAAGCCACCCTCATCGCCCACGGCGGTGGAGAGGCCCTGGGCGCTGAGCAGGCCCTTGAGGGTGTGGAACACCTCGGTGCCCATGCGCAGGGCCTCACGGAAGCTGGGGGCGCCGTGGGGCACCAGCATGAATTCCTGAAAATCCAGGTTGTTGGCGGCGTGGGCTCCGCCGTTGATCACGTTCATCAGCGGCACCGGCAGCAGGGTGGCCATCGGCCCGCCCAGGTAGCGGTAGAGGGGAAGACCCACCCCCTCGGCGGCGGCCCGCGCCACCGCCAGGCTCACGGCCAGCACCGCATTGGCCCCCAGGGCCGATTTGTTGTCGCTGCCATCGAGTTCGATCATGGCGGTGTCCACCGCCACCTGCTCGATGGCGCTGAGACCGCAGAGCACCGGCGCGATCTTCTCCTCGATGTTGGCCACCGCCTGGAGCACGCCCTTGCCGGCGTAGCGGCTGCCGCCATCGCGCAACTCATGGGCCTCATGGGCACCGGTGCTGGCGCCGCTGGGCACGATGGCGTGGCCCTGGGCGCCGCCCTCCAGCCGCACTTCCGCTTCCACCGTGGGGGTGCCGCGGGAGTCGAGAACCTCCCGAGCCACGATGGAATCGATCACGAGGTCGAGGGAGTCGAACACGGAAACTGCAGGCGGTCAGGGCTTGCGGGGATCCTATGGGTCGCCCCGGGGCGCTCTGATGTGACCGTCGGTACCGACAGACCTGCTGCTCGACACGGGCCTGTCGCCAGAATCAGCTCCAGCTGCTTCGCCGGACTCCATGCGCCTGCTTCACACCATGCTCCGGGTGGGCGATCTGGAGCGCTCCCTGGCCTTCTACTCCGAGGTGCTGGGCATGCGCCTGCTGCGCCGCAAGGACTACCCCGCCGGCCGCTTCACCCTGGCGTTCGTGGGCTACGGCGACGAAAGCGACACCGCCGTGCTGGAGCTCACCCACAACTGGGACACCACGGCCTACGACATCGGCACCGGTTATGGCCACATTGCCCTTGGTGTCGACGACATTGCGGCCACCTGTGACGCCATTTCCGGCAAGGGCGGGCGGGTGGTACGGCCGCCCGGACCGATGAAGCACGGCAGCACCGTGATCGCCTTCGTGGAAGATCCCGACGGCTACAAGGTGGAGCTGATTCAGTTGTCCACGAGGCCCGATGCAGCTGCCTGATCCCGCCACGACCGGCAGCCTCACCAGCGAGCCTGACCGCTTCAGTGAGGCCGCCTGGGATCTGCTGCTGGCCTCCCAGGACCAGGCCCGCCGCTGGCGCCATGGCCAGATGGATGTGGAGCACCTGCTGCAGACCCTGCTGCAGGATGCGCGCTTCGCAACCTGGGTGGATCCCCTTCCCATCGATCCAGAGCGGCTGCTCGATCGCCTGGAGGGCTTCTGCGCCGAGCAGCCCTCCTCGCCCGGCGACGACCTCTACATCGGCGATGCCCTCGAAGACCTGCTGGAGGAGGCCGACCGCCGCCGCTCCAGCTGGGGCTCGCGCCTGCTTGACATCCCCCATCTGCTGCTGGCCCTGCTCGATGAACCTCGCCTGGGAGCTGCGCTGTTGGCGGAGGAGGGGCTGAGCGAGCCGGAGTTGCTGCGCCAGCTGCGGCCCGCTCCCGCCTCCGGCCCTGCAGGCATCAGCTCGGTCCCAGCGGTGGGGGGCGGCCGCCCTCGCCGTTTCGAAGCGCCTCCGGCCCCAGCCGACGACTGGATTGACAGCCCTTCCCGGGAGCCCGCCGCGCCGCCACCGCTGCCTGGCCCCGCCGCCGCTGCAGTCGCCCCCGTCCCCCGCCGCCCCCGGCCGGTGGTCCAGGCCTCGGCCCCCAGCCCGGCCGTGGAAACACCAGCCCCAGGCGCTGATCTGGAGTTGACCCTGGACGCCGAGCCCAGCGCCCTGGAGCAGTACGGCCGCGACCTCACCGGCGCCGCCCGCTCCGGCCTGCTCGATCCGGTGATCGGCCGCGACACCGAGATCCGCCGCCTGATCCAGGTGCTCTCCCGTCGCGGCAAGAACAATCCGGTGCTGATCGGTGAGCCGGGCGTCGGCAAGACCGCCATCGCCGAGCGGCTGGCCCAGCGCATCGCCAGCGGTGAAGTGCCCGATTCCCTCAAAGGTCTGCGCCTGATCGCCCTCGACCTCGGGGCCCTGATCGCCGGCGCCAAGTTCCGCGGTCAGTTCGAGGAACGCCTGCGCAGCGTGCTGGCGGAGGTGAAGGAGCCCGAGCAGGGCCGTGGCGCCGGCGCCAGCGATGGCGGCGTGGTGCTGTTCATCGACGAGCTGCACACGGTGGTCAGCACCGACCGCTCCAGCGCCGATGCCGGCAGCATCCTCAAGCCGGCCCTGGCCCGGGGTGAACTGCGCTGCATCGGAGCCACCACCCCGGAGGACTACCGCCGCACGGTGGAGAAGGACCCCGCCCTCAATCGCCGCTTTCAGCAGGTGGTGATCCGTGAACCCAGCAAGGAGGTGAGCCTCGAGATCCTGCGGGGCCTCAAGGAGCGCTATGAGCTCCACCACGGCGTCACCATCACCGATGGAGCTCTGCAGGCGGCGGTGCGGCTGGCCGAGCGCTACATCGCCGACCGCTGCCTGCCCGACAAGGCTATTGACCTGATCGATGAGGCCGCCGCCCAGCTGCGCATGGAGGTGACCTCCAAGCCCCAGGTGGTGGAGGCCGCCGAACTGGAGCTGCGCCGGATCGAGCTGGCCCTGCTCAGTGCTGAGGGCGCCCCCCAGGAGGAGCGGGTGGCGCTGCAGGAGCAGCGGCGCACCGCCCTGGAGCACCTGCAGGACCTGCAGCGGCGCTGGCAGGCCGAGCGTGATCAGCTGGCGGAGCTGCGGGAGCTGCTGCAGCAGGACGACGAGCTGCGGCTGGCGATCGCCGAGGCCGAGCGGGATGGTGAGTTCGAGGAGGCGGCCCGCCTGCAGGTGGATCAGCTGCAGCTGGTGCAGCAACGCCGCGCCGACCTGGAGGAGGAACTCCTCGACGACCAGCGCGGCGGTCTCTCGCTGCTGCGGGAGCAGGTGGAGGAGGGCGACATCGCCGATGTGGTGGCCCGCTGGACCGGCATTCCGATCCAGCGGCTGCTGGCGGGGGAGCGTCAGAAGCTGCTGGAGCTGGAGCTGCGCCTGGCGGAGCGGGTGATCGGCCAGCCCGAGGCGGTGACGGCGGTGGCCGCCTCGATCCGCCGGGCCCGGGCCGGCATGCAGGATCCGCGCCGGCCCGTGGGCTCCTTCCTCTTCCTCGGCCCCACCGGCGTGGGCAAGACCGAACTGGCCAAGGCCCTGGCCGCCGCCCTCTTCGATGAGGAGGACGCCCTGGTGCGGCTCGACATGAGCGAATTCATGGAGCGCAACGCCGTGGCCCGGCTGGTGGGTGCGCCCCCCGGCTACGTGGGCTACGAGGAGGGCGGCCAGCTCACCGAGGCCGTGCGCCGCCGCCCCTATGCGGTGCTGCTGCTCGATGAGGTGGAGAAGGCCCACCCGGAGGTGTTCAACCTGCTGCTGCAGGTGCTTGACGACGGCCGCCTGACCGATTCCCAGGGCCGCACTGTCGATTTCCGCCACACCGTGGTGGTGATGACCAGCAACCTGGCCAGCCGGGCCATCCTCGAAAGTGCCCGCAGCGGCGATGAATCCGGCCTGGAGGCGGCGGTGGAGCACGCCCTCTCCGCCCAGTTCCGGCCGGAATTCCTCAACCGCATCGATGAGGTGATCCGCTTCCGGCCCCTGGCGCCCAGCGACCTGCAACGCATCGTGCGCCTGCAGGTGGCGGAGCTGGCGGCGCTGCTGCTGGAGCAGCGGCTGGAGCTGGAGATCGATGAAGAGGTGGTGAGCCGTCTGGCGGAGCTGGGTTACGAGCCGGAATTCGGGGCCCGGCCCCTGCGCCGGGTGCTGCGCCGCCGCATCGAGAATCCCCTGGCCACCGAGCTGCTGGAGGATCACTTCCGCTCAGCCCGCGGTGTGCGCGTGAGCCTCGGCGATCCCGCCGGCCCGGGGGGCGCTGAGGCTCTGCGCTTCCTGCCCCTGGAGTAACCGCCGCAAGGGTGTCCGTTAAGGTGTTTGTTTGCCGGTACGCCTTGCCGTCCGGTGCGCTCGCGCCCTTGGATTCTCCCAGCCGCACCACCACTCCCAACGACATCCCCGAGCAGGAGGGTCTCAAGCCTGCCGGGAAAACTGGTGTCGGTGGGTTTTTCTCCTCCACCCTGGAGGAACTGCGCAAGGTGGTCTGGCCCAGCCGTCAGCAGCTCTTCAGTGAGTCGGTGGCAGTGATTTTGATGGTGAGCCTCTCGGCCGCCACCATCGCGGCAGTCGATCGCTTCTACAGCTGGGCGTCGTCGCAGGTCTTCCCCTGAGGCGGCGGCTCCTTGGCCCTCTCCGTCCCGTTCGTTCTGAGCACCCACTCCCCCGTCCCCGTGTCCGAAGCCGATCTCGTCACCGCCGCCAGCCTCGACGGCGCCCCTGAGGACGCCGCCACCGCGGACGTGCTCGCCCTCGATGCGCCCCCCGCCGAACATGAGGGCAAGGCGATGGTGGCCCGCTGGTATGCGGTGCAGGTGGCCTCCAGCTGTGAGAAGAAGGTGAAGGCCACCCTCGAGCAGCGCGCCATCACCCTCGGCGTCGACAGCCGCATCCTTGAGATCGAGATTCCCCAGACTCCGGCGGTGAAGCTCAAGAAAGACGGCAGCCGCCAGGCTGCCGAAGAAAAGGTCTTCCCCGGCTACGTGCTCGTGCGGATGATGCTCGATGAAGACACGATGATGGCGGTGCGGAGCACCCCGAATGTGATCAACTTCGTGGGCCAGGAGGAGCTCCGCTCCACCGGCCGGGCCCGCGGCCACATCAAGCCCAGGCCCCTGAGCCGCCAGGAGGTCGACCGGATCTTCAAGCGCGCCGCCGAGAAGAAGCCCGTCGTCAAGGTCGATCTGGCCGAAGGCGATCAGATCCTGGTCACCGCCGGTCCCTTCAAGGACTTCCAGGGTGAGGTGATCGAGGTCTCGGGCGAGCGCAGCAAGCTCAAGGCCCTGCTGTCGATCTTCGGCCGGGAAACCCCGGTGGAACTTGAGTTCGCCCAGATCAGCAAGCAAAGCTGATCGCCACGGGGCCGCCTCCCTGCGGAGGGTGGCCCAACCTGGCGGCACCGTTCCGGCGCCGCCGCCCAACGCCTCGACCCAAGGGTCAGGCGATCCGCAGCGCTTCCCTCCGTAGACCAGCCGATGGCCAAAAAAGTCGTTGCCGTAATCAAGCTGGCGCTCAATGCCGGCAAAGCCAACCCCGCACCGCCGGTGGGCCCAGCCCTCGGCCAGCACGGGGTCAACATCATGGCGTTCTGCAAGGAGTACAACGCCCGCACCCAGGAGAAGGCCGGCTATGTGATTCCGGTGGAGATCTCGGTCTTCGAAGACCGCAGCTTCACCTTCATCACCAAGACCCCGCCGGCTTCGGTGCTGATCACCAAGGCCGCTGGAATCGACAAGGGTGCCGCCACTTCGGCCAAGGGCAGTGTGGGCGCCATCAGCCGTGCCCAGCTCCAGGAGATCGCCAGCACCAAGCTGCCCGACCTCAACTGCTCCAGCCTCGATTCGGCCATGCGCATCATCGAAGGCACCGCCCGCAACATGGGCGTCGCCATCAGCGACTGATGGCCCAGGAGCCCAGCTCCGCCATCTCCGCTTCAACCACCACCTCACCCCATCCGGGGGAGACAGTCGCCGCCGGCCCCGGGCCCAGCCCCAACCACCGATCGTCTGTCGCCTGAACCCCGCTGAAACCCATGCCCAGACAATCCAAGCGCTTCACCGCCCTGCTCGAGACTGTCGAGGAGCGCGAGTACACGCCGCTCGACGCCCTCGCGCTGGTGAAGGCCAACGCCAACGCCAAGTTCGATGAAACGATCGAGGCCCATGCCCGCCTCGGCATCGATCCCAAGTACACCGACCAGCAGCTGCGCACCACCGTGGCCCTGCCCAAGGGCACCGGCCAGGCCATTCGCATCGCCGTCATCGCCCGGGGCGAGAAGGTGGCTGAAGCCAAAGCGGCTGGCGCCGACCTTGCCGGTGACGACGAGCTGGTGGAAGCCATCTCCGGCGGTCAGATGGACTTCGACCTGCTGATCGCCACACCGGACATGATGCCGAAGGTGGCCAAGCTGGGCCGCGTGCTCGGTCCCCGTGGTCTGATGCCGAACCCGAAGGCCGGCACCGTGGCCACCGACCTGGCGGCGGCCATCAACGAATTCAAGGCGGGCAAGCTGGAATTCCGCGCCGATCGCACCGGCATCGTGCATGTGCGCTTCGGTAAGGCCAGCTTCTCGATCGACGATCTGCTCGAGAACCTCAAGGCTCTGCAGGAAACCATCGATCGCCAGAAGCCCAGCGGCGCCAAGGGCCGTTACTGGCGCAGTCTCTACCTCACCTCCACCATGGGCCCGTCGGTGGCTGTTGATGTCACGGCTCTGCAGGACATCAAGCTGGACGGTTGATTCAGCATGGTTGGATGATCCAGCGGCCTGCCATGTAAGCTGATGGACCGGGCACGCGCCCGGCCCAAGACAGCAGGTCAGTGCTGTGGCTTGAGGGTCTCCGCTTCGGTGGAGGCTCCAGCAGCCACAGTTCCGTAAACCCTGCCGAGGTGCACGCGACTTTTTTCCGGTTCGGATTTTCCGGGCGGATCACCGTTCAGCGGCCTCGGGGCTTCCCACCGGTTCACACCGGCTCAGGAAGCAGTGGCCGCGTCCCGGCTTGTTCCCCCAACTCCGTACCAAACCCATGGGCCGCACGCTGGAGAGCAAGCAACAGATCATCGAAGAGCTCAAGGGGCTCCTCGGTGAGGCCGAAATGGCGCTGGTCCTTGATTACAAGGGCCTGTCCATCAAGGAGATGTCTGATCTGCGGACCCGTCTGCAGGCCAACAGCGGCATTTGCAAGGTGACCAAGAACACCTTGATGCGCCGTGCCATTGATGGAAACAGCGCCTGGTCGGAACTCGATTCCCTGCTCACCGGCACCAACGCCTTCGTCCTGATCAAGGGCGATGTCGGTGGCGCCGTCAAGGCCGTTCAGTCCTTCCAGAAGGACACCAAGAAGTCGGAAGTCAAAGGAGGCCTTTACGAAGGCAAGCTCCTTTCCCAGAACGACATCAAGGCCATTGCCGAGCTGCCCTCCAAGGAGGTGCTCATCGCCCAGATCGCTGGTGCGATCAATGCGGTGGCCACCAAGCTGGCTGTTGGCATCAACGAAGTTCCCTCCGGTCTCGCCCGGGCCCTCCAGCAGCACGCCGACAGCGGCGACGCCAGCTGAGCCCAGCGAAATCCACCGGCTCTGCCGGTTCAATTTTTCACAGATCTCTGTTGCTGAATCTCAACCATGACCACCAAAACTGACGACATTCTTGAGTCACTGAAGACCCTTTCGCTGCTGGAAGCTTCCGAGCTCGTCAAGCAGATCGAAGAGGCCTTCGGCGTGTCCGCCGCCGCTTCCGCCGGCGTGATGATGGCCGCGGCTCCCGCCGCTGCCGCCGAGGCCGTTGAAGAGCAGACCGAGTTCGATGTGATCCTCGACGGCTTCGACGCCGCCGCCAAGATCAAGGTGCTCAAGGCCGTCCGCGAGGCCACCGGCCTCGGCCTGGGCGAAGCCAAGGCCCTCGTCGAGGCGGCCCCCAAGGCCGTCAAGGAAGGCATCACCAAGAACGAAGCCGAAGCGCTCAAGAAGTCGATCGAAGAAGTCGGCGGCAAAGTCACCATCAAGTGATGGCGCCCGGCGGAGGCTCTGGCCTCCGCCAGCTTCTCGCCTGGAACCAGTGTTCAGCGCAGCCGGCCTCTCGGGGCCGGCTTTTTTGATGGCCGGGAACGGTCCCCCAGTCGGTTGCCGGTGGTTGGCACGACCTCGGGCTGACGGCTGACGGCCAAAAAAAAAGCCCGCCGAAGGCAGGCTTTTGAGGTGGAACGATGCCGGGAGTCTGTCCTCGTTTCGACCCCGGGAGAGCGTTCTGCACTCCTCACACAAGCCAAGAGTACGGGCTGAATCTCAGGGGTGCCAGTGGCCAGGGCCGCTGCGTCGACTGTCACTCCCTGAAGGGGATCACCTGCAGGGCGATTGGACCGCTGGGCAGCTCGCCGCCCCTGGCCACGCCCCCCAGGGCGCGTCCCAGGCTGCCCGGCGCGCTGTTGCTGTCGGTCGTGGCCTGGTCGTTGCCACCACCGGCCTGGGCGATCAGCTGCTCCAGGGGCGTGCTGGCGGCGAAATAGATGTGGTTGAGGGTCTGCTGGCCGAAGACGCGGCGGTTCAGCTGCCAGTCGCTCTCGAGCTTGATCGGCACGAACCCCTCAGGGTCACGCCGGCTCACCTGGCCCCGGCCCAGCAGCAGCAGGGTGGTGTCCGACGGGGTCATGGCCTGCAGCTGGAGCTCGTTGCCCACCTGGCTGAGGCGAAGGCGGTAGCGGCTGGCCAGGTCCTGGCCGGCCACCCGAATCGAATAGGCGTTGCTGCCGGCGTAGCTGGTGCAGATCCCCTTCGAGGCGAAGCGATTCATGGAGGCGTCCACCAGGCCATCGGGCCGGGCCTGCCAGCAGGGCTGGCCATTGGCCGCCTGCTCGATCAGCACCAGCGACCAGTCGGCGAAGCCCACCGGCTTGGCCAGCACCGCAAACCGCGACGCCTCCACCGGCTGGCTGTCGAACACCGCGGCGGCCTCCGCCAGAGGTGGTGTGACGGCCTGGAGCGTGGTGAGCGCCAGGCCGGCCCCTGCAAGGGCCAGGTAGGTTCGCTGCATGGTGGATTTCACGCGTCCCAACATCATCACCACGGTCAACGGCACCACTGTCTACCGAACAATGGCAGGGTTGCCCAGTGGCTGCTGAGCGGCCGAGGGTCATTGCGGCCGCCTGTGATGGCGCCTGCCGTGGTAACCCCGGCCCTGGAGGCTGGGGTGGTCTGCTGCGTTTCGAGGACGGCAGCGTGCGTGAGCTGGGGGGTGCAGCCGCCGCCACCACCAACAACCGCATGGAGCTCACCGCCGCCCTGGCCCTGATGGAGGAACTGAAGACGTTGCCGCTTCACCCCGATCTGCGCCTGCGCACCGACAGCCGCTATCTGATCGATGGCTTCACCAAGTGGATGGCGGGTTGGAAGCGCAAGGGCTGGCGCACCGCCTCCGGTGGACCCGTGCTCAACCGCGACCTCTGGGAGGAGCTGGACCGGGCGCGGCTGCCGGGCCTGAGCCTGGCCCATGTCAAAGGGCACAGCGGCGATCCCGACAACGACCGCTGTGATGCCATCGCCGTGGCCTACTCCCGCGGCGGCGTCCCCGAGCTGGCCCAGCCTCGGAGTGCTGGTTCTGAAGCTGTTCGCTCTGAGGAGGATGGTGGCGGGCTCGATCAGCCGGCCCCTGCGGCCCTCGGCGAGCTGCTCACTCGCCTGGAGGTGGCCGATCGCCTCGCCAGTGGCGGCTACGCCCTCACGGCCGTCGAGCTGGCCCGCCTGGTGGAGCAGCCCCTGGCCCGACTGCAGGAGCGAGAGGGCCCCTGGATCTGGCGGGACTGGCGGGTGAGTCCGGCCCGTGAGGGCCGCTGGCGACTGGAGCGCACCGAGCCCGCCCTGCAGGAGTCCCCATGATTCTGGAGCGATCCGAGCCGGCCTCCTCAGGCGCCAGTGGTGGCACCACCAGTACAGGTGCCCTCTACCGCCGCTGGGTGGGACCGCTGCTGGCCAGCGATGAGGGGGCCGATGCCGAGCAGCTCAGCAGCCTCACCCTCGCCGCCCTGGCCCAGGCCTCCCTGCGCCGCGACTGGCCCCTGGTGTCCGGCAGCCTGGCGGGCCTCGGCGCCGAGTTGCAACGGCGGGACCATCGCCTTGAGCAGACCCTGTTCGGCTGCCGCTTCGCCAATCCGCTGGGTCTGGCCGCCGGCTTCGACAAGAACGCCGTGGCGGCGGGGATCTGGCACCTGTTCGGGTTCGGCTTTGCTGAGCTGGGCACGATCACCTGGCACCCGCAGCCGGGCAATCCGCGGCCGCGGCTGTTTCGTCTGGCGAAGGAGCGGGCCGCGCTCAACCGCATGGGTTTCAACAACGACGGCGCCCAGGGCGTGAAGCGCAACCTGGAGCGCCAGCGCCTGCCCCTGCCGGGCCAGCGGCCTGCGGTGCTGGGCCTGAATCTCGGCAAGTCGAAGATCACCTCCCTGGAGCTGGCCCCCGACGACTACGCCTCTTCCCTGGAGCTGCTCTCGCCCCTGGCCGACTATGTGGTGATCAATGTCAGTTCACCCAACACCCCCGGCCTGCGCGACCTGCAGGACGCCGTGCAGCTGCGCCGACTGGTGGAGCGCCTGCGGCGCCTCTCGGCCTGCCCGCCCCTGCTGGTCAAGATCGCCCCCGACCTTGAAGACGACGCCATCGACACGATTGCCCGCCTGGCCTATGAGGAGGGCCTCGCCGGCGTGATCGCGGTCAACACCAGCGTCAACCGTCTGGGGCTGGAGAATCGCCGTCTGCCCCAGACCGGCCGGACCCTGGCCGAAGAGGCCGGTGGCCTCAGCGGCGCCCCCCTGCGGAGCCGCGCCCTGGAGGTGATCCGGCGCCTGCGCGCCACCGCCGGCCCGGCCCTGCCGCTGATCGGCGTGGGCGGGATCGATTCCCCCGAGGCCGCCTGGGAGCGGATCACGGCCGGGGCCTCACTGATTCAGCTCTACACCGGTTGGATCTACCAGGGTCCCGGTCTGGTGCCGGCGATCCTCGAGGGCCTCGGCGATCAGCTCGATCGCCATGGCTGCAGCCACCTCAGCGAGGTGGTGGGCAGTGGCCTGCCCTGGCGCTGAGGGCTGAAGGAACGGCCCAGGGTCGATACGCTTCCTAAGGATCTCAGAGCGCGACGTGTGATCCTTGCCGGCGTGCAGGACCAGCTTCAGCCCCTCATTGCTCGGCTGTTTCCTCGCCGGGTCTGGCTGGAGTTCGACGACGACGCGGTCACGGTGCTGACCACCCGGGGGCGTGGCCAGCCGCCTCAGCTGGAGCTGCTGAGGCGGGTGCCCCTGCCACAGGGGGCCTGCTCCGCCGGTGAGCCCCAGCAGGTGATGGCCCTCGGCGATCTGATCGGTGATCTGCTGGTGGAGCTGGGCCTGGTGGGCGCCCGTGTGGTGGCGGTGCTGCCCGCCGCCGCCTGTGCCTGGCGGGTGCTGCAATGGCCCTTCGACGACTGGCCCGAGTCGGCCGATGAGGCCCTGCGCCTGATCGATCCCGACCTGGGGCTTCCCTATGCCCTGGCCGAGGCCTACATCAGCCTCCTGCCCCTGGAGGCGGCTGACCAGCAGGCCATCGGCAGCTGCTGCTCCCTGCTGGTGAGCGTTCCACGCCAGTGGGTGCTCAGCTGGATTGAGGTGCTTGACCTGGCCGGGGTGCAGCTGGAACGGCTGGAGGCGGCCCAGGTGTGCGACCTGCGGGCCCTGACCCCTGTGCTGCAGGGCGCCGACCCAGGCCTCCTCGAGGCTCTGCTGGTGGTGGATGCGCACGCCGTGCGGCTCACGTTGCTGCGTCACGGCGTGCCCGAATTTGCCCGGCAGTGGAGGGGGGCGATGGCCGATCACCAGGTCGAACAGGAGCTGGAGCGCTGCGTGGCCTACTGGCGCGGGCTGGATCCGGGGGTGGGCGGGGTTCGCCTCTGGCTGGCCGGCTCCAGCCCCGACCTGCCTCTGCTGGCCGAAACCCTCCGCCATGGCCGTGGCTGGCGGCTCGAGATCCTCGATCCGCTGGCGATGGGCTGGCTGGCCATGCCCCCTGAATCCGGCGATGAGGAGCCCAGGCCGGGTTGCTCCCTCACCACTCTGTACGGACTGATGCAGGTGGAGCTGGACCGATGAGTGGGCGCCTGCCCGGGCTTGATCTGCTCAGGGAGCGCCGGCTTGAGCTGGGCCTGCCCGCCGAGCCGCCCAGGCCGCCCGAGCCCCGGCGACTGCTGCTGATCGGTTCGGCCATCGGCGTCGCCATCGTGCTGGCCAGCGTGGCTGCCGCCGCGCTGCTGAAGCTGCAGGGACGGCTGCTCGAACAAGAGCTGGCGCGGCTGGCGCCGGGGCGGGATCAGGTGGAGAGGCTGGAGGCCGAACTCAGCGCTGGCCAGGCCACTCTGGAGCGCAACAGCAAGGGCAATGCAGAGCTGGTGAGCGCGCTGGTGGCTGTGCGTTCGGGTTCCGCCCTGCTCAGTGACCTGGCCGGCCGCACCCCCGCTGGGCTGCAGCTGGTCTCGCTGCAGGTGGGTCAGGACGACCTCCAGCTCAAGGGCCAAAGCGCTGATCCGGGCGCGTTCGAGCGGATCAATGCCCTGGTGCTGAGCCTGAAAGCGTCGCCGCTGCTGGATCCAGCCGCCGTCACGCTCAACCGGGCCATCCGCCAGAAGAACGCCTCCGGCAAGGGGCCCGAGAGCCGGCTGGTGGAGTTCGAGCTCACTGCCGCCTTCCGAGCGCCCGCGGCCAGTTCGGCCCAGCTGAAGCTGCTGCAGGAGCTGGGGGCAGCCGGTATGGCCCGCCGACTGGAGCTGCTGCAACAGGAGGGACTGCTGAGGTGACCAACCTTCAGGAGGGTTCGCCATCCGGGTCTCCGCGGCTGCGTCAGGGTCTGCTGCTGGGGCTGCCGCTGGCGCTCGCGGTGATCGTGGCCGGCCTGGTGGTGCTGGGGGGAGTGATCCAGCCCTGGGATCAGTGGCGCCGCCACCAGCTCCAGCGTGATCAGCTGCAGGCCATGGAGGAGCGTCTGCCGTTGCTGCGGGCCCAGCGGCTGCGCCAGCTGGATCAGCTCAAGACCGTGGACCGCCAGCGCTCCAGTTTGCTGAGGTTGATCGCCGGCAGCGGCCAGATCAGTACCTTCCTGGCCCAGCTCAACCGGGACGCCACGGCTGCTGGGGTTCAGCTCGATCTGGTCGAGCCGCTGGAGGCCAGCAGAGCGCCAGCGGCGGCTGGGGCCAAGCCGAAGGAGCAGGAGGCCGCCGCTTCAGCGGCATCGGATCCGCTCGAAGCCGATGGTCTGCGCCGCTCGACCCTGCTGCTGAGTGCCCGCGGGCGCTACCCCAACCTGCTGGCCTTCCTGCGCCGGTTGGAGCGTCTCAGCCTGCTGGTGGCCCTGAGCGATCTCAAGCTCGATCTCGAAGCCCCCCGTGCCCAGGCCCGGCACATCCCCCAGGTGGTGCTGAAGCTGAATCTGGCCCTCTACAGCGAGGAGCCTGCCGCCAGGCGCGGGGCCAGGCAGGCCAGACAACCCAGGGCCGCGCCGGCGTCCGCCCCGCCCTCCTGAGCGTCCAGGGCCCGGCGCCGGCCTGGACCCTCTGGTTTTTTCAGTTCAGTCTCAATACCATGGCTGGGGACTCATGGCGTCGATGGGCACAGCTCCAGCTGCTCTTGGCTTGCGATCTGGAGTGTGGGTGGGGGCTGCCAGCAGCTTGCTCGCCGGTCTCCCCTGGCTGGTCTCTCCCGCACCGGCGCTGGCCCAGGCCGCCATGCGCCAGGACGGGCTGCAGCTCAGACTTCGCCGCCTGAGCGATGCCCTGGAGCTGGTGATCCAGAACGCAGGAACCGGCAATGATCTGCGTCAGCAGATGCAGGGCCAGGTCTGGGTCGGTGACTTGCGCACGGCCCAGGTCCGTGGCCTCAGGGTCGGTCCCCAGTCGCTCTCGATGCCCGATGCCGGGGTGGATTCCATCAGCCTGGATGGCAGTGGCACGGAGTTTCAGCTCAGGGTGACGCCGCTGCCGGGGCGCCAGCTGGCCCCGCCGGTGGTGAGCAGCAACGGCCTTGATCTGCTGGTGCGCTTCGAGGCCCCCCAACTGCCGATCAATCAGTCGGCCACCATCGACCTCAAGGTGCCGGGACGGGTGCCCAGCCCATCGTTTGTGCCGCCCCTGAGACCCCGCGCCGTGGCGCCCCCGTCGG
The DNA here is from genome assembly GCF_025128055.1 of Synechococcus sp. CS-1329. Lineage (GTDB taxonomy): Bacteria > Cyanobacteriota > Cyanobacteriia > PCC-6307 > Cyanobiaceae > Regnicoccus_A. The sequence goes on from NZ_JAHLYS010000035.1 coordinate 29,088, forward strand.
GCGACATCGCCGTGGGGACGATGACGATCCGCAACCGCGGCTACCTCAGCCTCTATGGCCCAGCGGTCAGCCTCACCACCCGTGGCGCCAATCCCCGCGATGTGCTGATGGTTCTGGCCCAGATGGGTGGCTATGGCTTTGCCTTTGCCGAGGCCCCCGCGCCGCCGGTGACGGTGGTCTTCCAGAACGAGCCCTACGAGCGGGCGTTCAACTTTGTGCTGCTGTCCTCCGGGCTGCAGGCCCGCAAGGAGGGCAACACGATCCTGGTGGGCGCGGATGTGCTGGGCAAGACGATCGGTCCGCAGATGTCGAAGGTGTATCGCCTCAACCAGGTGGCCCCCAATTCGGCGGCGGATTACCTGGCCAACCTCGGGGCGCAGGTCACCAAGACCAGCACGATCACCACCGCCGTCTCCCAGGGGGTGCCCCTCACGGAGCAGCCAGCAGGCTCCGGCATCAGCGCCACCTCCCAGAGCACCACCTCCACCCAGCAGACGGTGGAAGCCTTCGGGGCCTCCAGCGGCCCACTGGTGGGCCTGCGTGCCACCACCGATCCGCGCCTGGGCACCATCACGATCGTGGGTGAGCCCTCGTTGGTGGCCATCGGAGAGCACTATCTCAAGCAGCTGGATCTTCGTCAGCGCCAGGTGGCTTTGTCGGTGAAGATTCTCGATGTCACTCTGGCGAACGACACCACAATCGATAACAGCTTTGCCTTCCGCTATGGCAATAACTTCATCGTCAATGATGGAGGACGGTTGCTGGGGGCCTTTGACAGTCTGCTGCCACCCACGGCAGCGGCGTTCAACCGCAGCAATCTGCTGGATGGCGCACTCGGGTCGCCGACGCCTATCGCCAATCCGGGCCTGCAGTACCCCAGGGATACATTCTTCGACTTTCTGAGTGCCCAGATTCAATCCGAGAATGCCAAGGTGCTGGCCAGTCCCACGTTGATTCTCAGCGAAAACCCTGAAACCATTCAAGGGGGTGCCGATGTGGGCGGAGGTGGTCTGTCAGGCGATTCTGGCCCATCAGCTGAACGTTCCGGCCTCAGCCCGGCCACGATCGGCCGCACCCGAGCCAATGAGTCCTTCGTCACCGTGGGCCGGCAGGTCGTGACGAAGTTCAACGTCACCAGTACCGCCAATGTTGGCGTGAGTTGTGAGCCCACCTTCAGCACGGCCGGCCTCACCTTCGGGGCCCGGGTTTCCAAGATCGACGACAATGGCTTTGTGACGTTCACCCTCTCACCGGCCATCTCCGGCGTGGTGGATCGCCAGATGGTGCCTGGCTGTGGTGAGATCGATATCCTGCGGCTCAGGCGCCTGGACACGGGCAGCGTGCGCGTGCGCGATGGCCAGACTCTGATCCTCACCGGCGTGATCTCCGATGAGGATTTTCAAGTGGTGTCGAAATGGCCAATTCTGGGTGACCTGCCCCTTTTGGGCCAATTTTTTCGGAAATCAACCGGCTCTCGCAATAAAAATGAATTGGTGATTCTGGTGACTCCACGCATCATCGATGATGAGCAAGGTGGCAGTTTTGGCTATGGATACCAGCCCTCCAGCCCAGAGGCCCGCCGCCTGATGTATGGCCCCTGAAGCTCAGCAGGCCCAACGTCCAGCAGCTCAGAAGGCCAGGGGCGCAAAGTATTTGATCGCCAGCGGTGCCAACTGTTGGAAGACCGCTGCCGAGGCCTGAATCAACTGCCCACCCCAGCCATTCCCGGCTGTGCTGGCTTCGGGATTCTTCTTCAGGTCTTTGGCGCCTTGGCGAATTTGCCGGGCCACCGCTGAGTTGCCCTGCTGCTCAAACAGAGCGGCGGCGTAGGTGAAATCGGCAGCGGCCAGATCGCGCTTGTTCTGCTCGGCCCGGCTGATGCCACGGGCCAGCCAGCTCAGGGCTGAGCTGGGTTGTTTCGCAATGGCCTGGTTGAAATAGGTTTCGGCCTCCTTGGCTCGACCCTGAAGTGCCGCCTCCACGCCGGAATTGTGCAGGTCGGCGTAGTTGCTGGCGCTTGGTTTCACCCCCACGGCCCCTTTCCAGTGGCTTCGCGCCAGGCCGTCCACGTCAAGAAGGGCGCCGCTGAGATCGGCCTGGCGCAGATCCGTGCCCTCCAGCTGGGCTCCGCGCAGGTCGGCGCCGCGCAGGGAGGCCCCCAGCAACGAGGTGAAGGTGAGGTCGGCACCCTGCAGATTGGCGCCATCCAGCTGGGCGCGGCTGAGGTTGGTCCGCTGCAGCTGGGCCTTGCTCAGATCCACCTTGCGCAGGTCGGCATGGACCAGATCGGCGTCCTGAAGCTGGCAGCTGGCGCAGGCCCGCTGATCGAGCAGGCGCATCACATCGTTGGCCTCAGCGGCCCGGGCCATGCCGCCCAGCAGCTGGCTGCAGGTGGTGAGCAGCAGGGCTCCCCGCAGCAGAGGGCGATGGGATCGCTGAGGAGGCGCCATGCCGGAGGGGGTGAGGACGGAAGGGTGGACTCAGTGGAGGGCTGCCGGAGCGGCCATTCCATCGCGGAGCTCAAGGCACCGCGGGGGCTGATTTTCCTGCGTGCACAGGTCGGCGGCAAGGCCCGGCTCCCGCCCTGTCTGCGAACAACCGCAATCCGCCACGCTGAAGGGCCTGCTGGAACTGGCATGGACGCCGGATCCCTCGATCGCCATGGCGGCAACCTGGAGGCAGTGGCCCGGCGCCTGGGCTGCCGAGTGGGTGATCTGCTCGATGCCAGTGCCTCCCTGGTGCCCTTCGGCCCGCCCGCCCGCGTGCGGCGGTGCCTGCAGGCGGTGCTGCGCACCCCAGCCGGGAGGCCCTCGCCCCTGAGGGATTACCCCGACCGCCAGCAGCTGCGGCTGCGCCAGGCCATCGCGGCTCACCATCAGCTCGATCCCGCCGCGGTGCTGCCCGGCAACGGGGCGGCGGAGCTGTTCACCTGGCTGGCCCGCGATGCTGCCGCTGCGGGCACCAGCCTCCTGCCCACCCCCGGCTTCGCCGATTACCCCCGGGCCCTGGCCTGCTGGGGTGGTGCCTGGAGCTCCTGGCCGCTGGAGCTGCCCCGTCCGTGCCCGGCGGTCTGGCCCCAGCCGCTGCCCTCCCTGCCGCCTGGTGCGTCTCAGGTGCTGTGGATCACCAATCCCCACAACCCCACGGGCCAGCTCTGGAGCCGTGCCTCCCTCGAGCCCCTGCTGGAGCGTTTCGCGCTGGTGATCGTCGATGAGGCCTTCCTGCCCCTGGTGCCCGCTGGAGAGAGTCAGTCGCTGCTGCCGCTGGTGGCCAGTCACCCCGGTCTGGTGGTGATCCGCAGCCTCACCAAGCTGCTGGCGATCGCGGGCCTGCGCCTGGGCTATGCCGTGGCGGATCCCGCCCGGCTGCGGCGCTGGGCCGCCTGGCGCGACCCCTGGCCGGTGAATGGTCTGGCGGCCGCGGTCGGTGAGGCCGTGGTGGGCGATCGACGCTGGCAGGAGCGGGTGCAGCGCTGGGTGGCCTCGGAGGGCCCCTGGCTGGAGCAGCGGCTGCGGCAGTTGCCTGGCCTCACGCCGTTGCCGTCTGCCGCCAACTTTCTGCTGCTGCGCTCAGACCACTCCCTGGTGGCCCTGCGCGAGCGGCTGGAGTGCCGCCACCGGGTGCTGCTGCGCGACTGCCGCTCCTTTGAAGGCCTGGGGGAGTGCTGGCTGCGGGTGGCCCTGCAGGACCGGCGCAACAACCGGCGCCTGCTGCGGGCGCTGCATCAGGAGATCAGCCGCTAGCGAGCTCGATCAGCAGCTCCGCCAGGCGCTGATCGGCTGCGCGCACGGCCAGGTGTTCCATGCCCGCCCTCAGGCTCTCCAGGGGGTCGAGGCCAGGGCTGGCGCCGCGCAGCCGCGGACCCAGCAGCCGCCACACCGCCTGCTCCAGGGCCTGGTGCTCCGGGGCGTGCTGCCAGACGATCACAGCGGCGCCCGCAGCGGCGGCGGCCTCGGCGTTGGCGTCCTGGTGGTGGTCGGCGGCCTGGGGAAAGGGCACCAGGATCGTGGCTGTGCCGCAGACGGCCAGCTCGCTGAGGCTGCCGGCCCCCGCGCGGCTGATGGCCAGCTGGGCGTGCTGCAGCAGGCCGGGCAGCTCGTCGCTGAAGGGCCGCTCGATGTAGCCGGGGATGCGCAGGCTGCCGGCGTCGGGATCGCTGCTGCCGGTGAGGTGCACGACACGGCAGCCGGCGGCCACCAGCTTGGCCGCCAGGGGGCGCAGCATCCGGTTGAGGCCGAGGGCCCCCTGGCTGCCGCCCATCACCAGCACCAGGGGACCGTTGGCGCTGGGCACCCAGCTGGGCAGGGGGGCTGGCCGCAGAAACTCGGCGCGCACCGGCGTGCCCGTGACCAGGGGCCGGCAGCGGGGCAGCCGCTCCGCCGCCTCCCGCAGCCCCACCGCCACCCGGCTGCAGTGGCGACCGAGCAGGCGCGTGACCCGACCGGGGATGGCGTTGGACTCATGCAGCACCACCGGCACGCCGCACCAGCGGGCCGCCAGGATCGCCGGTGCGGCGATGTAGCCCCCGGTGCTGAACACCAGGTCGATGCCCTCGCGGCGGATCAGCCGACGCACCGCCAGGCTGGAGGCGATCAGGCGCAGCAGCTGCCAGAGCTTGCGCAGTCCCTTGCCCTGCAGCCCTCCCGCCCGGATGGTGTGCAGGGGGTAGCGGCTGGGCACCAGCTCGCGCTCGAGGCGGTTGGGCACCCCCAGCCACTGCACCTGCCAGCCGTCGGGCAGGGCCTCAGCCACCGCCAGGGCGGGGAACAGATGCCCGCCGGTGCCGCTGGCCGCGATCAGGAGCCTGGACATGGAGCTTCGCTGATGCGCGCGGCGCGCTACCTGGGCGCGCCTAACTTAAAAGGGCCGCCATGGCTGCCCTTGATGCCCCAGTCGCCGCTTCAACCGTTCCTCCTGGCCCTGCTGGCGGCCACGGTCGTCGCCAGCCTGCCGGTGGCCAGGGCTGCTCCACCGGCCCCGGCCCTGCTCCAGAGCCTCGAGACCGCCCTCAACAGCGGCAAGTCCTCCAGCCTCGGCGCCCTGGTGGAGCCGGGGCCCGGCCTCGATCCCGCCCGCCTGGAGGCCCGCTTCAATCTCCTGCGTGATCGCTTCCCCGATGCCCGCTGGAGCGTCAAGTCCGGTGCTCCCCTGCGTGATGGCCGCCCCACCGTGGCGATCGAGGTGAGCGGCAGCCGCACGGAGGGGTCCTTCCGCTACAGCCTTGAGGCCGAGCAGGTGCTGGCCCTCACGGCCAACGGCTCGCGCCTGAGCGGTCAGGAGTTGATCCGCGAATCCACCACCCTGCGCAGCGGTGAGGTGAACCTGCCGGTGAGCGTGCTGATTCCGGATGCGGTGCTCACGGGCCAGCGCTACGACGTGGATGTGATCTTCGATGAACCGCTCGATGGTGCGGTGGCTGCCGGGGGTATCGCCGTCATCACGCCCGAGCAGATCAGCGCCCTGGAAACCCCCGATCTGGAGCTGGCGGCCCTCGGCGGTGGCGGCCTGTTCAAGTCGGTGCAGGCGCCCCTGAAGCCCGGCAGCCAGACCTGGGCAGTGCTGCTGGTGCACCCCAAAGGCATTGTCAGCACCACCAAGCGGGTGCGGGTGGTGGCCGACAAGGCCGCACTCACTCCCTGAGCGAGCCTGCGCCTGGGGTCTGATCCGGGCTGAACCAGCGGGCCAGGGCGGAGACGTCTTCATCGCCGTGGCCGGCGGCGATCAGCGCATCTTCGATTCCGGCCACGCTGGCGCTGATCGGCAGGGCCACGCCTGCGGCGGCGGCGGTGTCCAGAGCGATGGCCAGATCCTTGCGGTGCAAGGCCAGACGGAAACCGAGCGGATAGCTGTTCTCGATCATCCGGCCGGCGCGGTGCTGCAGGGCCCAGGAGCCGGCGGCGCCCCCTTCAAGGGCCCCGCAGACCTGCTGCAGCGGCAGCCCCAGGGCCCTGGCCAGCGCCAGACCTTCGGCCAGGGCTGCGTAACTCCCGGCCACCAGGATCTGGTTGACGGCCTTCACCTGCTGGCCGGAGCCCACCGGACCGAAGTGGCTGATCCGGCTGCCCACCGCCTCCAGCAGGGGACGGGCCCGCTCCAGCTGATCGCTGGGGCCACCCACCAGCAGCGAGAGCGTGCCGGCGCGTGCTCCCTCGGTGCCGCCGGTGACCGGGGCATCGAGATAGCCCACCCCCAGCTCCCCCAGGCGGGCGGCCAGCCGCCGGCTGGTGGCTGCCGCGATGGTGGAGAAGTCGATCACCAGCGAGCCTGGGGCCGCTCCTTCGGCCACCCCAACCGGCGCCAAGAGCACCTGCTCAACAGCGGTGTCATCGCTCAGACAGAGGGCGATCAGCTCAGCTGAGGCCGCCGCCGCTGCCGCTGTGGCGGCCCTGCCGGCCCCTGCGGCGGCCAGCGCTTCCTCCGCCTTGCGGCTGCGGTTGTGGACGGTGAGTGGGAACCCAGCCGCCAGCAGCCTCTGAGCCATCGGCGCCCCCAGGGCGCCAAGCCCGAGGAAGGCCACGAAAGATCTGGTCATCAGTCCCGCCCGTTCAGTTGTGATCTGGTGATCCGACCAGAGGAGCATGTGATGGCCTCAGTCAGTTCTGACATGTCCTTCGCCCGCGATGCTCAGCTTCTGCTGATGCCCCCCGCTGCCGCCGTCCTGGCGACGCTGCTGCAGGTGGGCTCAGGCCACGCCCAGACCGGCGCTGCCCCCAGCACCCGGCCGGCTCCAGCCCGCATCCAGCTCACCCCCAGGCAGGAAAGCGAGCTGTTCCAAGGCCAGCGCACCCTCTCCATGCGCGCCCACAGCGACCAGATCGCCATCCTGCAGAAGGGGGAGCGCTGCCTGGGCGAGGCCAAGGACCTCAAGGCCCTCAGCAGCTGCCGCCAGACGGAACGCCAGGCCAGGCGCGAGCTGATGAACCGGAACCGCGAGGAGGCCCGGGCCCTGCATCAACGGCTGGGACTGCCGGCCCCCAGGGGTGGCTGGGGTGAGGGTTCCCGTGGGAAGGGCCGGACGTCCGCAGACTGGTCGGACCCGGCCGATCAGATCTGAGTGAGTTGAGGCTGAGCGGCTTCAGGCGTCGTCGAGGGCGGCGACGCCGGGGAGCACCTTGCCCTCCAGCAGCTCCAGGCTGGCGCCACCGCCAGTGGAGATGTGGCTCATCTGGCCGGCCACGCCCACCTTCTCCACGGCCGCCACCGAATCACCGCCGCCGATGATCGTGCAGCAGCCCTTGCCGCTCAGCTCGGCCAGGGTGTGGGCCACGCCGTTGGTGCCGGCGGCGAACTTGTCGAACTCGAACACGCCCATCGGCCCGTTCCAGATCACCGTCTTGCAGTCGGCCAGGGCGGCCTGGAAGGCCTTGAGCGAATCCGGGCCGATGTCGAGGCCCATCCAGCCATCGGGGATCACATTCACCGAGGTGGTGAGGGTTTTGGCATCGGGGGAGAAGGCATCGGCCAGCACCACATCGCTGGGCAGCAGCAGTTCAACGCCCTTGGCCTTGGCCTTGGCCTCCAGCTCTCTGGCCAGCTCGAGCTTGTCTTCCTCCACCAGGCTCTTGCCCACCGACAGGCCGCGGGCCTTGTAGAAGGTGAAGATCATGCCGCCGCCGATCAGCACCTTGTCGCACTTGTCGATCAGCGACTCGAGCACGCCGATCTTGCTGCTCACCTTGGAGCCGCCCACGATCGCCGCCAAGGGGCGCTTGGGCTCATCGATGGCGCCCTGCAGATACTGCAGTTCCTTCTCCATCAGGTGACCGGCCACGCTGGGCTTGAGGTATTCGGTCACGCCTTCGGTGGAGGCATGGGCCCGGTGGGCGGCGCCGAAGGCATCGTTCACATACACCTCGGCCAGCGCTGCCAGCGTCCTGGCGAATTCAGTGTCGTTCTTTTCCTCCTCGGCGAAGAAGCGCACGTTCTCCAGCAGCAGCACGTCACCGTCGGCCATGGCCGCCACCTTGGCCTCGGCGTCGGGGCCGATGCAGCTGTCGGTTTTCGGCACCGGCTTGCCCAGCAGTTCGCCCAGGCGTGCCGCCACCGGGGTGAGGCGCATCGCCTCATTCACTTCGCCCTTGGGCCGGCCGAAGTGGGCGGCAAGGATCACCCTGGAGCCCTTGGCGCTGAGGTCGTTGATGGTGGGCAGGGCCGCGCGGATGCGGGTGTCGTCGCTGATGGCGCCGCTGTCATCAAGAGGTACGTTGAAGTCGACCCGCACCAGAACTCGCTTGCCCTGCAGATCGGCAGCGGACAGGCTGGTCAGGGATCGCTTCGCCATGGGGTCTGGGGAGATCGAGGATGGGCGAGATTAACCCGCAGCCTTCAGCTCCAGGCCCTGGAGGGCGCTAGGACAAGCAGGGCAGCGCATTCTGTGCAACCCCGCGCCGCGATGGCGACCATTGGATGGCGAACCCATGTTCAACACCGTTCTGTTTCCGATCGACCAGAGCCGCCAGACCATGGACACGGCGGCCGTGGCCCTGAAGCTGGCCCTGCAGCACGGCAGCCGTCTGGTGGTGCTCTCCGTGGTGGAGGCCGAGGAGGGGGCCATGCACGATGCCGCCGCCGTGGCACGACTGCTGGACCAGGCCCGCAGCCATTTCGAGCAGGCCGGTGTGGCCTGTGAGGTGATCGAGCGGGAGGGGCAACCCGCCTTTGTGATCGGTGATGTGGCCGATGAGATCAATGCCGACCTGATCGTGATGGGCACCCGCGGCCTTTCGCTGGAGGCCGATCAGCCCAGCACCGCCTCGCGGGTGATTCAGCTGGCCCCCTGCCCCGTGCTGGTGGTGCCTTGATGGAGGGGATCGCCACGCCCGCCGGTGAGGGCCTGAGTCAGTCGGCCCCGGCCATTCAGTGGTATCCGGGGCACATCGCCAAGGCGGAGCGGCAGCTGTTCACCCAGCTGGCCAAGGTGGATCTGGTGATCGAGGTGCGCGATGCCCGCATCCCCCGGGCCACCGGTCACCCCCGCCTGCAGCGCTGGATGAAGACCAAGCCGCGCCTGCTGGTGATCAACCGTCGCGACATGATCAACGAAGCGGCGCGCCAGGCCTGGGACCACTGGCTGCGCGAGCGCGGTGAGACCCCCTGGTGGTGCGACGCCAAGGTGGGCACGGGCGTGAAGCAGCTGCAGGAGGCGGCGATCCGCGCCGGGGGGCAACTCAACTCCCGCCGGGCGGGCCGGGGCATGCGGCCGCGGCCGGTGCGTGCCCTGATGCTCGGCTTCCCCAACGTGGGCAAATCGGCCCTGATCAACCGCCTCGTGCGCCAGAAGGTGGTGGACAGCGCCCGCCGCGCCGGGGTCACCCGCACCCTGCGCTGGGTGCGCCTGGGCCAGGAGCTGGATCTGCTCGATGCCCCGGGGGTGCTGCCGCCACGGCTCGATGACCAGCGCGCCGCCCTGCTGCTGGCCCTCTGCGACGACATCGGCCAGGCCGCCTACGACGGCGAGGCCGTGGCGGTGGCCTTCCTGCGCCTGCTGGAATCCCTGGCACAGCACCCGGCGGCGGGGATCTCCTCGGGTGGTGTGCTGGGGCGCTACGGCGTGCCGGTGCCCTCGCCCATGGACGGCTGGACCTGGCTGGAGGCCGCCGCCGCCCGCCACACCAGCGGCGACACCGCCCGCATGGCCCAGCGCCTGCTCGATGATTTCCGCCGCTCGTTCCTCGGTTCGATCGCCCTCGAGCTGCCCCCTGATCCGGCATGACGGGCTTCGCTGAAGGCGTGGGGGAGCTGCTGACGCTCCAGTACCCGAAGCCGCTGCCGATGCGGCTCGATCGCTGGCTGGTGGCCCAGCGGCCGGAGCAGAGCCGCGCCCGGATCCAGAAGTTCATCGACGCCGGCTACGTGCGCGTCAATGGCGTCACCGGCCGGGCCAAAACTCCCCTGCGCCTCCACGACGAAGTTCAGCTGTGGATGCCGCCACCTGAGCCGCTGCCCTATCTGCTGCCCCAGCCGATCCCGCTGGATGTGCTCTACGAGGACGGCCACCTGATCGTGCTCAACAAGCCGGCCGGCCTCACGGTGCATCCGGCGCCGGGCAACCGCGACGGCACGCTGGTGAACGGCCTGCTGCACCACTGCCCCGATCTGCCCGGAATCGGCGGTGAGATGCGCCCCGGCATCGTCCACCGCCTCGACAAGGACACCACCGGCTGCATCGTGGTCGCCAAGAGCCAGGAGGCCCTGGTGCGGCTGCAGGTGCAGATCCAGAAGCGGGTGGCCTCCAGGGAGTATCTGGCGGTGGTGCACGGGGCGCCGGCGGCCTCCAGCGGCACGATCGTGGGGGCCATCGGCCGCCATCCCGCCGATCGCAAGAAGTACGCCGTGGTGGCCGAGGAGAAGGGTCGCTTCGCCTGCACCCACTGGACCCTGATCGAGCGCCTCGGCGACTACTCGCTGCTGCGCTTCCGCCTCGACACCGGCCGCACCCATCAGATCCGCGTCCACTGCGCCCACATCGGCCATCCGATCGTGGGCGATGTCACCTACAGCCGCTGCCGCAAGTTGCCGCTGGAGCTGCCGGGCCAGGCCCTGCATGCGGTGGCCCTGGGCCTCGATCATCCGATCAGCGGCGAGCGGCTGGCCTTCGAGGCACCGCTGCCGCCGGTGTTCGATGCCCTGCTCATGGCCCTGCGCCAGCGCTTCAGCCCAGCCAGCTGATTCCCTCAGCGGGAGCCTGGGTTGGCTTCTTCGAGCATCACATCGAAGAGGGTGAGACGCTCGAGCTGGTCGGCCACGGCGATGGCGGTGAGCACCGCAAAGCCGATCGGCAGCAACAGGGAGTAGTTCTTGCTCAGCTCGAAGGTGAGCAGGATGGCCGTCAGTGGGGTGCGCGTGAGGGCCCCCAGGAAGGCGCCGCCGCCGGCGAACAGCAGCGTGGCCGGGGCATAGGAGAACAGCAGCAGGCAGACCTGCTGCACCAGCGTGCCCAGGGAGGCGCCCACCACTAGGGCCGGCGCCAGGAAGCCGCCCGGAGCCTCCGCTGCCACGGCAACGGCCGTTCCGATCCCCTGAACCCCCAGGGCCAGCAGCGCGGTGGACGGGGTGCTCAGCCCCAGCAGGGCGTTGAGGTCGAGGCGGTCGGGGTTGTCGAAGCTGCCGGGCAGGAGCGACCAGCCCAGGCCGATCACCAGACCCACCAGCGGCAGCAGCTGCCAGGCCTCCAGGTTCAGCGGCCGCAGGGTCAGGCGCAGCCGCAGGATCCCCCGCTGGTAGAGCACCGCCAGAGCACCGGCGAGCACCCCCAGCAGCAGCAGGATCGGCACATCCACCAGGCGGAACTCATCAACGTTGCTGGGATAGGGAATGACGGGCAGCAGTTCCCGCAGCCAGGCCGGTCCCACCGGAGCCGCCGACAGCAGGCGGGTCCAGGCGATGGTGGCGAAGCTGGCGAAGGCCGCGATGGCGTTGGTGCGCACATCGGAGCGCTTGAGCAACTCCTCGATCGTGTACATCACGCCTCCGAGGGGGGAGTGGAACACGGCCGCCAGGCCGGCGCCACTGCCGATGGCCACCGCCACCCGGTGCTGACGGTCGTTGGCTGAGAGCCGATCGGCGGATTCCTTGGCCAACGAGGCCCCGATCTGGATCGATGGCCCTTCCGGCCCCACCGGGATGCCGCCGCCGATCGCCACGCCACTGGCCAGCAGCTTCACCGCCGCCACCCGCCAGCCCATGGGCACCGGCACCCCCTGGAGCCAGAGCATCACCTGCACGATCCCCGACCCCTTGGCTCCGGGCTCCACGCCGCTGATCAGGGCTCCGGCGATGCCGCCCCCCAGGACGCCCATCAGCGGCAGCACGAACCAGCGGGGCAGGTGGCTGGCCAGCTGCAGGCGCAGGGCATTGACCGCCTGGATCTCCAGTCCGTAGACCCAGATCGCCACGGTCACGCCGATGCCGATCATGTTGACCAGCAGAAAGAGCATCAGCAGGCCCGGGAGCTTGCGCCCTGGGGTTGGTCGCACGACGGCCATGGCTCAGGCGGCTGCCGGCAGCCGTGGACAGGCCTCCACCAGCTGGCGGGTGATCGGGGCCTGGGGACGCTCGAGCATTGGCCCGGCGGGTCCCTCCTCCACGATCCGGCCCCCATCGAGCACGATCAGCCGCTGGCAGAAGCCGCTGGCCACCGCCAGGTCGTGGGTCACGAAGATCAGCCCCAAGCCCAGGCGGCCCTGCAGCTGCCGCAGCAGGCCCAGCACCTCCGCCTGCACTTCGGCGTCGAGCATGCTCACGCTCTCATCGCAGAGCAGCACCTTCGGCTCCAGCACCAGGGCGCGGGCGATGGCCACCCGTTGCTGCTGGCCGCCGGAGAGCTGGCGCGGCAGGCGGTTTTCGTAGAGCTCCGGCGGCTCCAGCCCCACGGTGGCCAGCCCCTCACGGGCCCTGGCGCGGGCCTCGGAGCGGCTGGCCAGGCCATGGATCAGCAGGGGGTCTGCCACGGCTTCCCCCACCGTCATGCTCGGATTGAGGCAGGCCAGCGGATCCTGAAACACCATCTGCAGGTGACGGCGGGCCCGGGCCAGCTCCGCCCCACCCATCCGCAGCAGGTCACGGCCCTCCAGGCGCACGCGGCCACCCCGCACCGGGGCCAGGCCCATCAGGGCGCGGCAGAGGGTGCTCTTGCCGCAGCCCGAGGCACCCACCACCCCGAGGGTTTCGCCCGGCCCCAGGCGCAGGCTCACCCCATCGACGGCCTTGAGCCAGCGCTGCCGCCAGGGCGGTGAGGGCAGTGGATGCCAGCAGCGCAGCTCCTCCAGTTCCAGCAGGGGCGCCGCTTCGCCGGAGCCCGGGGTGTGGCTGCCCTCACGGGCACGGGCCGCGGCCACCAGCCGCTGGCTGAGCGGTGCCTGCGGAGCGCTCAGCAGGCTGATGGCCGGGGCCTCCTCCACCACCTGCCCGTGGTCGAGAACGGCGATGCGCTGGCACCAGCGCCCGGCCATGGCCAGGTCGTGACTGATCAGCAGCAGGGCACTGCCGCTCTCGCGGCAGAGGTCGGTGAGCTCGGCCATCACCTGGGCCGCCACTGCCACATCCAGGCTGGTGGTGGGTTCGTCGGCGATCACCAGCGCCGGCTCCAGGGCCATGGCCAGGGCGATCGCCAGCCGCTGGCGCATGCCGCCGCTGAACTCATGGGGATAGCTGCCGTAGCGGTCAGGGCCGATCCCCACCCGGGCCAGCAGTTGCTGGGCCCGCTGGCGCACCTGGGCCCGCTTCCAGCTGGGGCGATGGGCCGAGAGGGTGTCGCTGAGGTGCTCACCGATGCGCAGCAGCGGGTTCAGCCGTGTCATCGGGTCCTGGAACACCAGCCCCACGGCCTCCCCCCGCAGCTGGCGCAGGGCCGGACGTTTGAGGCTGCGGGGGTCTTCTCCCGCCAGCCGCAGGCCGCCGCTGCAGCGACTGCCGGGCGGCAGCAACTGCAACACGGCCCGCGCCACGGTGCTCTTGCCGCAACCGGAGGGTCCCACCAGGGCGAGAGTGTCACCGGGGCCGAGGCGCAGATTGAGGCCATCCAGCGTGGGGGCTCCACTGGCCCCGGGATAGCTCACGACCAGGTCGCTGATCTCCAGCACCGGCTGGGAGGCACGCGTGTCGGCCATGGGACGCGGCAGATCAGAACGTGCAGACCCAGCATGGGGCTGCTGCCGCTGAAGCCGTGGTTTTGTTGCGTGATCTGCATACGATGGGAGCAGAGACGTCCGGTGATGCTCGATACCGCCGTTGGAATCAGGGACAACGTTGCGGGCGAGAGCCTGGACACCGTGTTGGTGGTTGACACGCCCCAGGCCCAGGCCCTGGGGCGTCGGCCGATCCGCTGCCCCGACGACTACGGGGTGAAGCTGCCTGAGTGGCTCAGGATCTGCATCAGCCACGTGCCCCCCGGCGCCGGCGACAGCTGCCCCACCGACCCCGAAGCCCTGCTGGCGGCCGCCTTTGATTTCGCCTTCCAGCTCCACGACGGCCAGGTGAGGGCCACCGGCGAGCCGTACATCATTCATCCGATCGCGGTTGCTGATCTGCTGCGTGACATCGGCGCCAGCGCCGGGGTGATCGCCGCCGGTTTCCTCCACGACGTGGTCGAGGACACCGATGTCAGCGCTGAGGAGCTGGAGGTGCATTTCGGCGCCGAGGTGCGGGCGCTGGTGGAGGGGGTCACCAAGCTGGGGGGGATTCACTTCACCAACCACACCGAAGCCCAGGCGGAGAACCTGCGGCGGATGTTCCTGGCCATGGCCAGCGACATCCGCGTGGTGCTGGTGAAGCTGGCCGACCGGCTGCACAACATGCGCACCCTCGGGGCCCTCAAGCCTGAGAAGCAGCAGCGGATCGCCCGTGAAACCCGCGAGATCTATGCCCCCCTCGCCAATCGGCTCGGCATCGGCCGCTTCAAGTGGGAACTTGAAGACCTCGCCTTCAAGATCCTCGAGCCCGAGGCCTACGGCGAGATCAAGCAGCAGGTGGCCAGCAAGCGCAGCGACCGCGAGGAGCGGCTGGCCGCCACGGTGGCGCTGCTGATGCAACGGCTTCAGGGCGCTGGTCTGCACGACTGTGAGGTGAGCGGCCGGCCGAAGCATCTCTATGGCATCTGGAGCAAGATGCAGATGCAGCAGAAGGCCTTCCACGAGATCTTCGATGTGGCGGCCCTGCGCATCCTGACGCCCAACTTCGAGGGTTGTTATCGCGCCTTGGCGGTGGTTCACGACACCTTCCGCCCCATCCCTGGCCGCTTCAAGGACTACATCGGCCTGCCCAAGCCCAACGGCTACCAGTCGTTGCACACAGCGGTGATCGGCCGTCATCGGCCGATCGAGGTGCAGATCCGCACCACCGAGATGCACCAGGTGGCGGAGTACGGCATCGCCGCCCACTGGAAGTACAAGGAGGGGGGCTCCCCCGCCTCCGCCGGTGCCGCCGATCGCTTCAACTGGCTGCGTCAGCTGGTCGATTGGCAGCAGGATGATGGTGGTGAGGACAGCAGTGACTACCTCGCCTCGATCAAGGAAGACCTCTTCGATGAGGAGGTTTTTGTGTTCACGCCCCAGGGAGATGTGCTGGGGTTGCGCAAGGGATCCACCGCCGTGGATTTTGCCTTCCGCATCCACTCGGAGGTGGGCAATCACTGCCAGGGCGTGCGCATCAACGACCGCCTCTGCCCCCTGGCCACGCCCCTGCGCAACGGCGATTTCGTGCAGATCATCACCGCGAAATCAGCCCATCCGAGCCTTGATTGGCTCAACTTCGTGGCCACCCCCACCGCCCGCAATCGCATCCGGCAGTGGTACAAGCGCAGCCACCGTCAGGAGAACATTCAGCGCGGCACCGCCATGCTTGAGCGGGAGCTGGGGCGCGAAGGATTCGATGCTCTGCTCAATGGCGAGGCCATCGCCAAGGTGGCCCGGCGCTGCAACCTGGTGGCCACAGAGGATCTTTTGGCGGCCCTCGGCTTCGGCGGCGTCACCCTGCAGCAGGTGGTCAATCGTCTGCGCGAGGAGGTGCGTCTCAGCACCGAGGCGGCCGCTCCGGTGCTCAGCAACGAAGACCTGGCCCGCAGCGTTTCCGACCAGGCGCTGCTGCCGCCACCGCCGGCTGGCGAGGCCGGTGGCAGCCCGATCCTGGGGCTCGAAGGACTGGAGTATCGCCTGGGGGGCTGCTGCTGCCCGCTGCCCGGTGAGGCGATCGTGGGCAGCGTGGCTCTCGGCAACCACGGCATCACCATTCACCGCCAGGACTGCAGCAATGCGGCCGCCGTGCCGGTGGAGCGCCGCCTGCCGGTGCGCTGGAACCCGGCGGCCGACCAGCAGCGCCGTCGTTATCCGGTGCAGATCCGCATCGAGGTGCTCGACCGGGTCGGCGTGCTCAAGGACATCCTCATGCGCCTCTCCGACAGCCGCATCAACGTCAGTGATGCGCGGGTGCGCACGGCCTACGGCAAGCCCGCCCGCATCGACCTCAAGGTGGAGCTCACCAGCGCCAGCCAGCTGACCACCACCATGGATCAGATCCGCTCGATGGCCGATGTGCTCGACCTCTGCCGCACCGGCATCGGTTAGGCCTCGCGGCGGAACGGCCTGAACGCACCGGTGCACTGCCCCGGCACCCCGAGGACCGACCTGGACGCCGCGCCCTGTTTCTAGCCTGCGCGCCACCAAGGGGTTCCGGGTGTTGCACCAGCTTTCGAATCCGCTGCTGGCCCTGCCGTTCGAGCCGTCGCTGGAGGGTCTGGGTCCCGGCTACTGGGATGTGGTGGAGGCGGCAGGCCACGATCGCCACCACCCTGCGGCGCTGGACCCTGCCCGAGCCGCCGGTGCGTTCCTGCATTGAGCGGATCTGGGCGGCCATCGATGAGCGCGACGACTGGCAGCCTCTGCATGACTGGCTGGACTGGTGCGGATCCAGCCATAGCGCTGGATCCGGGTGCTCGGCGCTACAGCTTCCTCCGGTGGAATCTGTCTGAATCACTTCACCGATGTCCCGTTGGCATGTGTGGCCATGACCTCCGAACAAGCCGCTCAACTGATTGACGACACCCTCGATCTGGTGCATCAACGGCTTCAGGCCCTTGATGCGGGCCAGAAGCGCAGGGAACACAAGGCCCTCGCCGCGGAATTCCGCGAGTGGCGTCAGCCCAGCGGCGGTCATATCGATTTGATGCTCTGCCCGGGCTTCGGCGGCTGATGTTCCAGCCAGCGCCAGTAGATCAATCCCAGCAGGGCTGAGCTGCTGGCCCCGACGATCGTTGAACCCAGCAACAGCCGACTGGAGAACGACCAGCCCAGCTCCCAGAACCCCTCCTGCTGCAGCACCGCCAGGCTGGGCCAGCCGTGGCCGGGGCCCAGCAGCCAGCAGCCCAGCTGGTAGTTGAACCAGTAGAGCGGCACGTAGGTGAGGGGATTGCTGATCCAGGTGCCGGCGGCGGCCAGCAGGTGGTTGCCCTTCACCAGGCTGGCCAGTGCCACCCCCAGCAGGGTCTGCAGCCCGAAGAAGGGGAAGCAGCCACAGAACACGCCGGCCGCTAGGCCGCGGGCCCGCTGACCGTGGCTTCCCTCCTGCTCCCACAGCCAGCGGATCCAGAGCCGGAACCTGCCGCTGGCAGCGGCCCACCAGCGCCGCCACCCAGACTGGCGGGGACCCTGACCGTCGGGCTGCTTGGACTCGGACGACACCATTGCTGCGATTGCCACGGCGCTGGCGCCCGGAGAGGGAAGTGTGGCGATCGTAAGAATCTCTGGACCCCAGGCGGAGGCCATCGGCCGTCAGCTCTTCGATGCCCCCGGCGCTCAGGCCTGGGACAGCCATCGGGTGCTTTACGGCCATGTGCGCGATCCCGCCAGTGGGGAGCGGCTGGATGAGGCCCTGCTGCTGCTGATGAAGGCACCCCGCAGCTTCACCCGCGAGGACGTGCTGGAGCTGCACTGCCACGGCGGCCTGATCGCGGTGGCCCGGGTGCTGGAGCTGGTGTTGGCCAGCGGGGCCCGTCGGGCACGGCCGGGGGAATTCAGTCAGCGGGCCTTCCTCAATGGCCGCCTTGATCTCACCCGCGCCGAGGCGATCAGCGAGCTGATCACTGCCAGAAGCCGGCGGGCGGCCCAGCTGGCGCTGGCGGGCCTTGACGGTGGCCTGCAGCGGCGGATCAGCGCCCTGCGCGAGCGCCTGCTGGATCAACTGGCGGAGCTGGAGGCCCGGGTTGACTTCGAAGAGGACCTGCCGCCCCTTGATCCCCAGGCCCTGGTGGCGGAGCTGGAGGCGGTGCGCCAGGAGCTGCAGCTCCTGGTGGCCGAGGCGGGGGTGGGCCAGCTGCTGCGCGATGGCCTGAAGGTGGCGATCATCGGTCGCCCCAATGTGGGCAAATCCAGTCTGCTCAATGCCCTCAGCCGCCGGGAGCGGGCGATCGTGACCGAGCTGCCGGGCACCACCCGCGATCTGCTGGAGAGCGAACTGGTGCTGCAGGGGGTGCCCCTCACCCTGCTGGACACCGCCGGCATTCGCGCCACCGACGACCCGGTGGAGCGGCTGGGCATCGAGCGCAGCCGCCAGGCCCTGGCCGCCGCCGATGCGGTGCTGCTGCTGGTGGACCTGAGTGAGGGCTGGACCGCCGCTGACAGCGAACTCTGTGCCCAGCTGCCCGCTGCGGTGCCGTCGCTGGTGGTGGGCAACAAGGCCGACCGGGCCGCCGGCGACACCCCCGCCCAGGTGGAGGTGGTGATCAGTGCCCTGGCGGGCCATGGCCTTGAGGAGCTGGCGGTCGCTCTGCTCGCCCGCTGCGGCCACAGCCTCGCTCCGGGGCTGGAGGTGGCGCTGAACGCCCGCCAGCGGGACCTGGCGGCGGTGGCGGCCACGAGCCTGGCCGGCTCCCTGGAGGCGGCGGCCGCTGGGCTGCCCTGGGATTTCTGGACCATCGACCTGCGCCAGGCTGCCCGCAGCCTCGGTGAGATCACCGGCGAGGAGGTGAACGAGGCGGTGCTCGATCGGGTCTTCTCCCGTTTCTGCATCGGCAAGTGAGCCGGCCGCCCTGGCGGTCAGGATGGGGGGCCAAGACCGCTCGCCCGTGCTGCCGTTGGCCATCCCCGCGAGTGCCGTCGCCGCCGCCTCTCTGCTGAGCCAGCCCCAGCTGGAGCCCCTGCTGCGCTCCTGGCTGACGGAGGACATCGGCCGCGGCGACCTCAGCGCAGCGGCGCTGCTGGGCCGGCCGGGCCGGGCCAGCTGGACGGCCCGGCGTGGCGGGATCTTCTGCGGTGGTCTGCTGGTGGAGCCGCTGTTTTGCCTGCTGGATGCTTCGGTGCAGGTGCGGCTGTTGGTGGCCGATGGGGAGCCGATGCAGCCCGATCAACGGCTGCTGGAGCTGGCCGGTCCGGCGACGGCCCTGGTGGCCGGGGAGCGCACGGCCCTCAATCTGGCCATGCGCCTCTCCGGCATCGCCACCGCCACAGCGGCGCTGGTGGCGGAGCTGAGTGGCAGCGGGGTGGCCCTGGCCGACACCCGCAAGACCACCCCCGGGTTGCGCCTGTTGGAGAAATATGCGGTGCGCTGCGGCGGCGGCATCAACCATCGCTGCGGCCTCGATGACGCCGCCATGCTCAAGGAGAACCACCTGGCCTGGGCCGGGGGAGTGGGGCGTGCGGTCGCGGCGGTCCGGTCCGTTGCTCCCTGGCCGGCGCGGGTGATCGTGGAAGCAGAAAGCGCCACCGAGGCCTCCCAGGCGGTGGAGGCCGGCGCCGACGGGGTGTTGCTGGATGGCTTCTCCCCCGAGGCCCTGCTGGAGCTGGTGCCGCACTTGCGCCGTCAGGCCCTCGGGCGGGGCTCCGCCGTGGTGCTGGAGGCCTCCGGGGTGGATCCCGCTCAGCTGCGGGCCTATGCCGCCACCGGCATCGATCTGATCTCCAGCAGTGCCGCAATCACCCGCAGCCCCTGGCTGGATCTGAGCATGCGCTACGAGCCGGTCCTGGCCTGATCGGCCTCCCCCTGCTGGCGTGCCGCCAGGTCGCGGAACCAGCGGATGTATTGCCCCGGTCCGCCGGCCATGGTGGTGTCGATCCAGAGGGGATCCTCCGGGTCGGTGAGGCCCTCCAGGCGGCCATCGGCCATGGAGGGCCGATCCACTTCGCCGCCGCTGCTGTCCACCAGCAGCACACGGTTCGCGGTGCCGAAGGCGCCCCCCAGCTCCTGCAGCAGGGTGAGGAAGCCCCGGTCGCTGCCGCCGCGCAGCCAGCCGCCGCCGGCCCCCGCCGGCTGGGAGGTGATCGTGTCGCCCACCCCCACCAGCCGTGGCATCAGGGCGGGATCAATGCAGCTGGTGCACAGCTCCAGCAGGCTGGCGTGGTCATGGGGGACGTCGCGCCCATGGAATTCCAGGCCCAGCGGTGCCGTGCCCGTGCGGCGCTGGATCCAGTGATTGATCAGCACCAGCAGCCCCACCTCCTTGAGGGCGCCGCGCAGCATCAGCTGAAAATCCGTGCTGCCGCTGCTGCTCTGATCCGCCGGCTTGAGCCGTTCCTGCCCACCCTCGCTGCCCAGATTGGGGGCCAGGTGCAGAAAGAACGATTTCCCCAGCCCGGCTGAGGCCGCTTGCTTCAGCAGGGCCCGCAACAGCTCCAGGGCCAGGGCCTGCAGATCCCGCCGCCGGGCCGGCTCATCTCCCACCGCCGCCATCAGCGGGTTGAGATTGAGGCTGGGGGAGAGGGGGTTATCGAGCACGGTCATCTCGATCAGGCCGTTGCGCTGCTCCGGCGCTGCCGCCGGCAGCAGGGCCGGCAGCCGCTGCGCCAGGGCGGCGTGAAGCCACGCCGGCGCGGCGGCCAGGAAGGCCAGCTCCGCCTCGCTCACCCCCGGGTGCGTGAGCTGGCCGTGGCGGCTCTGGAGCTGCACACCGCCGGCCCCCAGTCCGGGCAGGTACAGCCCCTCGGCGGCTGGGTCGGCGCTGCCGGCTAAGGCCTGCTCCACCAGCCGGTTGACGCCGCGGCTGCCCTCGTGCTCGCCATTGGTGAGCACGGCGAAGCCACCCTCCAGCTGTCGGGCGGCCCGCAGGTAGTCGGGGTCCAGCCGGCGCTGTCGCGGGTCGCGCACCAGCTCCATGCAGACCCCATCGAGGTCTTGCACCAGCAGCCATGGGCGGCCAGCACTGAGCTCCTCCAGCAGTTCCGCGGGGCTGAGGCGGCTGCGGGCTGGTGGCTTCATCGGGGCGCTCATGGGGTGGGGTCCCCCAGGATCAGCGCCGAGCGTCCGGCCAGGACCGTTGTTGTTCCATCCGCCGCCGCCGCGCTCTTCCACAGCAGGGGCAGGTCTGGCGATGGGGGCGTCAGGGGCAGGGGAGCATCACCGCGGTTGATCGCCACCCAGACCCGTTCGTCGCCCTCGCCGCGATGGAGCAGCACCAGGTCGTCGTGGGGGCTGAGGGCAAAGCTCAGGGCGTCTGAGCGCAGGGCCGGCAGGCGCCGGCGCAGGGCCGCCAGCTCCCTCAGCCAGCCGGCCAGCTCACCGCCGGGGAGGTGCCAGGGGTAGGCCTCGCGGCAGCCCGGCTCCGGCCCCCCAGCCAGGC
This sequence comes from Synechococcus sp. CS-1329, assembly GCF_025128055.1. Classification (GTDB taxonomy): domain Bacteria; phylum Cyanobacteriota; class Cyanobacteriia; order PCC-6307; family Cyanobiaceae; genus Regnicoccus_A. Next base: position 50,128 of record NZ_JAHLYS010000035.1, read on the forward strand.
CCATCTCGGTGCCGTAGTACACGCACGGGGCCCCGGGCAGCAGAAAGAGAAACAGCTGGCAGAGCCGCAGGGCCGCCCCATCACCGCCGAGCACGTGCAGGGCCCTGGGGGTGTCGTGGCCGTCGAGCAGGTTGAGCATGCTGCGGTTCACCGCTGGGCTGTGGCGAGCGAGGCCCGCAGCGATGCGCTGCTCGAAGCCCCCCCGGTCCAGGGGCTGATAGGGAGGCTCCTGCAGGGCCGGCAGCTTCAGCTGGGCAGGCACGCTGGCGGCGCCGAAGTAGCCAAGGACGCTCCAGGCCAACGGGTAGTTCATCACCCCGTCGAATCGCCCGCTCTCGAGCCAGGGCCGGGCATCGCCCCAGATCTCGCCCACGATCCAGGCCTCCGGGTTCTCAGCGCGCACGGTCCGGCGGAATGCGTCCCAGAAGTCGTCCGGCACCTCATCAGGAACATCCAGTCGCCAGCCGTCGGCACCGGCGGCGATCCAGGTGCGCGCCACCTCCAGCAGGTACCGGCGCACCGGCGGATGGTCGTGGCGGAACTTGGGCAGGGCCGGATCATTCCACCAGCAGTGGTAGCCGCAGCTCTGGCCCGGCGTTGGGTAAGGGTGCAGCGGCCACTGCTCGATATGGAACCAGTGGCGGTAGGGCGAGGCCGGTCCGTTTTCCAGCAGATGGTGAAAGGCCCAGAAGCCCCGGCCGCAGTGGTTGAAGACGCCATCGAGGATCAGGCGCATGCCGCGCTGGTGCACGGCCTGGATCAGGGCCTCCAGGGCAGCGTTGCCCCCCAGCAGCGGATCCACCTGCAGGTAGTCGTAGGCGTGGTAGCGGTGATTGGCCGCCGAGGCGAACACCGGATTCAGCGACAGGCAGGTGATTCCCAGGTCCTGCAGCTGGCCCAGGGCCTCAATCACCCCATGGAGATCACCCCCCTGGAACCCCTGCAGGGCCGGATCGCTGCCCCACGGCATCAGCTCCAGGCCCTCCTGGGCCGCCACCCGCCCGCTGCGGCGGAAGCGGTCGGGAAAGATCTGATACACCACGGCGTCCCCCACCCAGGCCGGTGCCGCCGCCAAGGCTGCAGCCGACGCCGGCAGCGAGGACGGCGGTGGGGTCGCGGCCGTTGCAAATCCCATCGCTTGCCCCAGTCGTGCCGCAACCAGCGCTAGCACAAGCAAAAGCGGTTCCTCCATGCTCTCCCCCCTGTTGTTGAGCATTGATCAGGGCACCACCAGTTCCCGCGCCGCCGTCTACACCCTCGAAGGCCAGCGTCTGATGAGCCGTTCGGCGGTGCTCGAGAGCCGCTACCCGGCCGATGGCTGGGTGGAGCAATCGGCTGAGGCGATCTGGCTCAGTCAGCTGGAGGCCCTGCGCCTGCTGGAGGAGGCCCTGAGCCCCGAGCAGCGCCGAGCCGTGGTGGCCTGCGGCATCGCCAACCAGCGCGAAACCACGGTGCTCTGGCGGCGCGACAGCGGCGAACCACTGGCTCCCGCGATCGTCTGGCAGGACGGCCGCACGGCGGCCCTCTGCGCCGAATGGAAGCTGGCCGGGCTGGAGCCCCTGATCCGGGCCCGCACGGGCCTGCTGGTGGATCCCTATTTCAGTGCCAGCAAGATTGTCTGGTTGCTGCGGGAGCAGCCGGCTGTCGCTGCGGCGGCCGCGGCCGGTCAGCTCTGCTTCGGCACGGTCGACAGCTGGCTGCTGCACAACCTCAGCGCCGATCGTCGTCACGCCACCGAGTGCAGCAACGCCAGCCGCACCCTGCTGATGGACCTGGAGCAGCTGCGCTGGGACCCCGAACTGTGCGCGGCCCTCGGGGTGCCCCCCGCGGCGCTGCCGGACCTGCTGCCCAGTGCGGGCACCTTCGGCACCATCGCTGCGGGCTTGCCGTTTGCGGGGGTGCCGATCAGCGCCATGCTGGGCGACCAGCAGGCGGCCACCCTCGGCCAGGGCTGCCTCACCGCCGGGGAAGGCAAGTGCACCTACGGCAGCGGCGCCTTCCTGGTGATCAACACCGGCTCCACGATCCACCGCTCCAACGGGGGCCTGCTGAGCACGGTGGGCTGGAGTGATGCCGCCGGCCAGGCCACCTACTGCCTGGAGGGCAGCCTGTTCAACGCTGGCACCGCGATCCAGTGGTTGCGCGATGGGCTTGGGCTGATCGAGCGCTCCGAGCAGGTGAATGAGCTGGCGGCGCGTTGCGACAGCAGTGGCGGGGTGATGCTGGTGCCCGCCTTCACGGGCTGGGGCACGCCCCACTGGGATCCGGAGGCCCGGGGCCTGCTGATCGGCCTCACCCGCGACAGCGGACCGGCCCAGATCGCCAGGGCGGCCCTGGAGGGAATTGCCCTGGCGGTGGCCACCCTGGTGGAGCTGGCCGAGGAGGCCCGTGGCGAGCCCCTGCTGGAGCTGGCGGCCGATGGCGGAGCGGCGGCGTCTGATCTGCTGCTGCAGGCCCAGGCCGATGCCACGGGGCTGCCGGTGCTGCGCCGCGCCGACCTGGAGAGCACCAGCCGCGGGGTGGCCCTGCTGGCCGGTGTGCAGGCGGGCGTGCTGCCCGATCTGGCCTGCTGGTCGCGGCGGGCGGCTGAGCCTGAACCCCAGCGCTTCTCGCCCGCCAACGATGCCGCATCGCGGCAGCGTTGGCGGGCCCGCTGGCACTCGGCCGTGGAGCGCAGCCTGCACTGGCACGGCCAGCCCGCCAGTGTGGGCGCAACGGAGGCGAACTGATGAGCGTGGATCTGCTCGTGATCGGCGCCGGAGCCACCGGCGCCACCATCGCCATGGAGGCGGCACGACGGGGCCTGAGCGTGGCCCTGGTGGAGGCGAGCGACATCGCCAGCGGCACCAGCAGCCGCAGCACCAAATTGCTGCACGGAGGGGTTCGCTACCTGGAGCTGGCCTTTCGCCGCCTCGACTGGCGCCAGCTGCAGCTGGTGCGTGAAGCCCTGGCTGAGCGTGGCCACTGGCTGGAGGCGGTGCCGTTCCTGGCGCGGCGGCTGGAGTTGCTGCTGCCCAGTGCCGGCCCGCTGCAGCAGGCCTATTACGGCCTCGGCCTGGCGGTCTACGACCTGCTGGCGGGACGCCGCGGCATCGGCTCCAGCCGCTGGCTGTGCCGCGAAGCGGTGCAGCAACTGCTGCCGAAGCTCAAGGCCGGTCAGCTGGGCGTGGCCTACGGCGATGGCCAGTTCGATGACGCGCGCCTGAATCTGCTGATCGTGCGCACCGCCGCCCGCCTCGGGGCCCAGGTGATGACGCGCACCGAGGTGGTGGAGCTGCTGCACCGGGGCGATCGGCTCAGCGGCGCCGTGCTTTTCGACCAGGCCACGGGCGAGCGGCGCCGGCTGGAGGCCCGGGTGGTGCTCAATGCCACGGGCATCGGCGCCGATCGCCTCCGTCAGCTGGCTCAGCCCGGTCTGCCGCCCAGCCTGCAGGTGAGCCGTGGGGTGCATCTGGTGCTGGCTGCCGATCTCTGCCCGGGGGGGACCGGCTTGCTGATTCCCTCCACCGACGATGGCCGGGTGCTGTTCGTGCTGCCCTTTCACGGCCGCACCCTGGTGGGCACCACCGACACCCCCTGCCCAGCCGGCGAGTCACAGCAGCCCAGTGAAGCGGAGGAGGCCTATCTGCTCGACCATGTGCGCCGCTGGTTCCCAGCCCATGGGGAGCCGGAGGTGAGCAGCCGCTGGGCCGGTGGCCGGCCTCTCCTGCTGGAGGATGGCAACGCCAGCGCAGCCGGCACCGCCACGGTGGTGCGGGAACACCAGGTGGAAACCCTTCCCTGCGGGCTGATCAGCGTGATGGGCGGCAAGTGGACCACCTGCCGCCCGATGGCCTTCGATGGACTGGAGGCCGTGGCCCAGCAGCTGGGGAGCCCCCTGCCGGCTCCATCGCCTGAGGCCGCGGCCGTGCCGATCCATGGATCGGCGGAGAGCGGCGTGGCCACCAGCGCTGGGCTTGAGCGGCTGCGCCGGGAGCTGCCCGAGCGTCTCCCCAGCGGTGATCACGGCCTGCTGGAGCACCTGCTGGCGGCCCATGGCCTGGAGGTGGAGGCGGTGCTGGCCTGTGCGGCCAGCCCGGCCGAGCTGGAACCCCTCAGTGCGGTGATTCCTCTCACCGCCGCCGAAGTGCGCCACAGCGTGCGTCACGAGTGGGCCCGCAGTGCCGATGACCTGCTGGCCCGGCGTTGCCGCCTGGCCTTCGTGGACAGCGCCGAGGCCGAGCGCCTCAGGCCTGTGGTGCAGGCCCTGCTGGATCAGGAGTTGGCCTCGCTGAGGTCCTCGCCCACCAGCCACCAGAAGAATCCGTAGGCGGGCAGGTACACGAACCAGGCGTCGCTGGCGGGGGGGAATTCGCAACCCCAGAGGGTGTCGCGCATGCGGCTCCCTTGCCACTGGCCCAGATCGAGGCGGCTGGAGGCGCCGGTGGCCGCCAGATTCGCCGCCACCACCACGGTCATCCCTGGGCTGTGGCGGGCGTAACAGAGAACGCTGGGATGGGCACTCTCCAACAGCTCGAACGTGCCCTGGCGCAGGGCCGGCAGCAGCCGCCGACTGGTGAGCATGCGGTGGTGCCAGTTGAGCAGTGAACCAGACAGCTGCTGCTGCACCTCCACGTTCACCATCCGGTAGTCGTAGCCGGGGGAGGTGATCGGCGGCAGCACCAGCAAGGGGTCGGGAGCCGTGGAGAAGCCACCGTTGCGTTCTCTTGTCCAGGCCATCGGCGTGCGGTTGGCATCCCGGTCGCGCAGGCCCGGCCAGTCGCCCATGCCCAGTTCATCGCCGTAATAGAGACAGGGCAGGCCCGGCAGGCTGTAGAGCAATCCGTGCAGCAGGGTGTTCGGCCGTGGGTCGCCGTTGAGCAGGGGAGCCAGGCGGCGGTTGATGCCCCAGTTCAACCAGTGCTCCCTGGCCTCGGGGAAACCGGCCATCACCGCCTGCACCACCTCGTCGCTCACCAGGTGACCATCCCCCAGCCAGAGCTCGTCGTGGTTGCGCAGCGGCAGGGCCCAGCGGCAGCCGGGCACCATCTCCTGGGCGTGCTGGAGGCAGTCGCGCAGGTTGTCGCAGCGACCCTGGGCCACGGCGGCAAACAGCTGGGCGGTGAGGGCGAAATCGAAGGCGGCATGCAGCTCGTCATCCGCCAGGTAGGGCGCCGACTCCTGCACCGGCTGGATGGCCTCGGCGATCAGCAGCAGGTCACGGCCGGAGCTGTCCACCCGCGCCCGCACGCGCTTGAGGAAGGCATGGGTTTCGGGCAGGCCCTCACAGCGGGTGCCTTCGCGCTCATGCAGGAAGGGCACCGCATCGAGGCGGAAGCCATCGACGCCGCGCTCCACCCAGAAGTCGACCACCTCCAGCATCGCCTCGACAACGGCGGGGTTGTCGTAGTTGAGATCGGGTTGGTGGTGCAGAAAGCGGTGCAGGTAGTACTGATTGGCCACCGAATCCCAATGCCAGTTGGAGGATTCGAAGTGACGGAACAGCACCGGGGCCTCCGGATAGCCGCTGTCGTCGTCGCGCCACACGTAGAAGTCTCGCTCGCTGCTGCCGGCGGGCGACCAGCGGGCCCGCTGAAACCAGGGATGCAGCACGCTGGTGTGGTTGAGCACCAGGTCGAGCAGCACCCTGATGCCGTGCTCATGGGCCCGGTCCAGCAGGCGGGCCAGATCGTCGAGATTACCGAGATCAGGGTGAATCGCGGTGAAATCGGTGATGTCGTAGCCGCCATCTCTCAGCGGTGAGGGATAGATCGGTGTCAGCCAGATGGCATCGATTCCCAGCCATTGCAGGTAGGGGAGCTGGCTGGTGATCCCATTGAGATCACCGATTCCATCGCCGTTGGCATCGGCGAAGGTGCGCGGCATCAACTGGTAGATGACGCAGCCTCTCCACCAGTGGTCGTTCTCAAGTGTCATCGATGAACGGGCTCCCTACAGAGACCGCAGGGCGCCAAGTTGTTGTTCGGCCCAGTGCTGAACGGTGAATTCATCCACGGACTGGGTCATCGAGGCCATCCGCCGCACCTGCTCTTCCTCGGGCATGTCAAGGGCATCGCTGATGGCCCGGTCCATGCTGCGGTGGGAGTAGGGATTGGTGAGTACCGCGTCTTCCAGTTCCACCGAAGCGCCGGTGAATTCCGAGAGCACCAGCACGCCGCCCAGCCCCTGGCGCGCCGCCACATATTCCTTGGCCACCAGGTTGAGGCCGTCCCGCAGCGGTGTGATCCAGCAGACGTCGGCCTGGCTGAACCAGCCCACCAGCTCCTCGTAGGACGTGCGGCGGGTGGAGAGGCGGACAGGCGTCCAGTCGATGCGGCCGAAGCGGCCGTTGATGCGACCCACGATTTCCTCCACCGAACGCTGGATGTCTTCGTAGATGCGCATGCCGCTGGCGGCCGCCACACAGCCCAGGAACAGCTCAACTCCTCCATGCCAGCGCGGCTGCTGCTCCAGCAGCCGCTCATAGGCCAGCAGCATCTCTTCGTTTCCTTTGGTGTAATCGACCCTGGAGGCGGAGAGGATCAGCTTGCGGCCCTCGTGCTGCTCGGCGATTGTTTTGGCCATGGCCTGCACTTCCGGGGTGAGCACCAGCTCGCGGATCAGCTCAGGGGAGGTGCCCACCGGAGAGGCCTGGATATGAACCCTGCGGCCGTTGTGATCAATCCAGGGCACCACATTGGGTTCGGAGAGGGCACTGCCATGGCGGCGGAATTTCTGCGCCACCGCAACGGGATCGGCCCCTTCGGCTCCGCGCAGGTTGATGGCGCTGCGGGCGAAGTTATTGGCGTAGGAGGGGATGTGAAAACCCACCAGGTCGCAGCTCAGCAGGCTGTCGAGGATTTCGTCACGCCAGGGCAGGATGCTGAAGACGTCGCTGGAGGGGAACGGCGTGTGGTGGAAGAAGGCGATGCGCACATCCTGGCGATGTTTGCGGATCAAAGCCGGGGTGAGCCAGAGGTTGTAATCGTGAATCCAGATGGTGGCACCGGGGGCTGCTTCCTCGCAGGCGGCGCGGGCAAACGAGCGATTCACCTCCTCAAAGGTGGCCCAATCGGAATTGTCGACACTGAACAACCCTGGGAAGTTATGCAGGATTGGCCAGAACGACTCTTTGGAAGTGACGTGATAAAAGCTGGTGATCTGCTCGGGGGTGAGGGGAAGCCGCCTGAGGGTGAATGGGGTGGGCGATGTGAGGCTCACCCGCTCATCGGCATTGGCGGCGCAGTCGGCGTCCTCCCGCCAGGAGATCCAGGTGCCCGAACGCTCCTGCAGAAACAAATTGCGAAGGGTTGGGATAACACCGTTGGGGCTTTTCTGGTCAACCCACTGACGGTTGCCCTCACTGTCGAAGGTTTCTTCGTAGGGAGAACGGTGATAGACAAGAACAAATTTGCTTGTTCCAGGTTGAAGTGATTCGGGAGGTCCGACCTGGCTCTCGCTGGAGTTGTTGCTGATGGCTGAAGGGTTGCTCAAGGACGTAATTTCAGCAGCCTCGGGATTTTGTTGTAGATCTTGCGCCACGGTTTCTCCACTCTCTCGGTTGAACCATTCTATACTCCCTATGGCTGGGTCGCTTTGCTATCACAAGCTCAACCCCCCAAGCCCTGTCACAAAGCTGAGCGCTCTCCCCTCCGGCACTGGCCAAATCCGCCGGTTGTGTGCAGATTGCATCAGGTCAGCCTTGCGACCTCCCGTGCCACGAGTGTTCCCTGTGCAGCGACAACCGTCCCTCGTTCAGTTGGTCTTGCCGTTGTGGCGCTTCCCTGCGGGCCGTTGGCTGCTGCCGGCCGGCCTGGCCCTGCTGGCGGGCCTTGGGCCTGCGGCCACGGCCCGGGCTGAAGGGGTCGTCGATCGGGTCGCCCGCAGTGGCGAACTGGTGATGGTGGGCGACCCCGATCAGGCGCCGATGCTCTCGGTTGATGCCAAGGGTCAACCGGTGGGCTACGCGGTGGAGGTGGCCAACCGCATCGCGGCCGAGCTGGCCGCGGCGGTGGGCCGGCCGGTGCGCCTGCGCTTCGAGGCGGTGGCCGACCCCGCCGATCTGGGTCAGCGCCTGGAGGGCGGCAAAGCCGATCTCGCCTGCGGTGTGCCCTTCACCTGGGCACGAGACATCACCCTCGACTATTCCTTGCCCTTCGGGCTCTCCGGCCTGCGGCTGCTGGCGCCTGCCGGCCGTCTGGATGGATCGCCCCAGTCGCTGGCCGGCCGCCGCATCGGTGTGGTCAGCGACTCCCTCGGCGCCACGGAGCTGAAGGGCATCCAGCCAGCCGCCCGGCCCGTGGGCTTTGCCGATCTGCCCCAGGCTGTGGCCGCCCTGCGGGCCGGGCAGCTGGATGGGGTGATCGGTGACAGTGCCCGTCTGGCCTCCCTGGCCGCCACCCGCCAGGGAGGCCCCGTGCTGGCGCAGACCCCTGCGCAGCCCTACGAGAGCTATGCCCTGGCCTGCCTGGTGCCCGAGAACGACTCCACCTTCCGCAACCTGGTGAATCTGGCGGTCGCCAGGCTGCTGCAGGGCTATCTCGATGGCGAGCCCGAGGCGGTGAGCTCCGTCGATCGCTGGGTGGGGCCAGGCAGTGTGCTCAACCGCACGCCGGATCAGATCCGCAACTATTTCGATGCGGTGCTGCTGGGGGTGGAGGCTCTGCGGCCCCTGCCGGCACAGGCGGGTGCGGCCCCCAGCAGCCCCAGCGCCCCTTAGGCCAGCTCCGGTGGCCCGATCCGCCCCGCGCCCGGTCATTCCCTTCCCTCTCCTCCCGCCCCCGCCCTGCTCCGATGGCCCTCTTCACCCGTTCCCGGCTCTTCGGCATCCTGCTGATCGCAGCCTCACTGCCCATGGACCCAGGGGTCGGGCGGGCCCTGGCCGCCTCAGGGTCGGCTCCGCCCGCCTCGCAGCAGCCGGAGCCGGCCCCGGCCGATGCGATCGAGGCACGGCTGCGCCGCATCGCCGCCGCCGTGCGCGACCAGCAGGGAGACGAGGCTGACCTGGATGAGCTCTCGGCTGACGGCCCGCAGGCCCGGGTGTTCGTCAACGGGCCCAGGATCGGCTTCGGCAATGGTGGCTTCCGCAACGGCGGCTTCCACAACGGCGGCTTCCGCAATGGCGGCTTCTATAACGGCGGCTTCCGCAATGGCGGCTTCGGCAATGGCGGCTTCCGCAACGGCGGCTGGCGTAATTACTGGTGAGCGAGTCCCCCACTGTTCTGGCCGGCCCGCTGCGGCTGCTGGTGGTGCAGCCCACACCCTTCTGCAACCTCGACTGCGACTACTGCTATCTGCCCAGCCGCGACGACCGCAGCCGGCTGCCGCTGGAGATCCTCGATGCCGCCCTGGAGCGGGTGCTTGAGAGTCCGTTCTTCAACGGGGGTTTCACCCTGCTCTGGCATGCGGGTGAACCGCTCACCATGCCGATCGCCTTTTACGACGCGGCCACCGAGCGCATCCGCCTGGCTCTGGAGCGCCACGGCCTGCCGCCCACCACGATCGTGCAATCGCTGCAGACCAATGCGGTGGTGATCGATGACGCCTGGTGCGACTGCTTCGAGCGCAACGACATCCACGTGGGCGTGAGCATGGATGGAACCGAGGAGCTGCACGACGCCCACCGCCGCACCCGCACGGGCCTGCCCACCCATGGGGCGGTGATGCGCGGCATCGCGGCTCTGCAGCGCCGGGGCATTCCCTTCGAGGTGATCTGCGTGCTCACCGCCGATGCCCTCGATCAGGCCGATGCCCTCTACGACTTCTTCACGGCCCACGGCATCGGCGACGTGGGCTTCAACATGGAGGAAACCGAGGGGGAGAACCTGCGCTCCACCCTGGAGCGCCCCGATGGCGAGCGCCGCTACAGCGCCTTCATGGAGCGGTTCTGGCAGCGGCAGCGGGCCGAGCCGGGCCGCTTGAACCTGCGCGAGTTCGATGGCATCACCAGCCTGGCCTGCGGCGAGGGCCGGATGGAGAGCACCGACATGAACACCCCCTTCGCGATCGTGAACGTGGATGCCAAGGGCAATTTCACCAGCTTCGATCCGGAGTTGCTGGCGGTGGCCACCGCCGACTACGGCGATTTCATCTTCGGCAACGTGCTTCAGGGCAGCCTTGAGGCCTCGATGCACACCGACAAGTTCCAGCGGGTGTGGCGCGAGATCGAGGCCGGCGTAGACCTCTGCCGCCGCGACTGCGCCTACTTCGGCCTCTGCGGGGGTGGAGCGGGCAGCAACAAGTACTGGGAGCACGGCCGCTTCGACTGCAGCGTCACCGAGGCCTGCCGCTATCGCATCCAGCTGGTGGCCGACGTGGTGCTCGCCGGCATGGAGCAGGAGCTGGGGCTGAGCGCCTGAGGGATGATCGAACCCGGATCCCTCCCCTCCCCCGGCAGTCCGGCCGCACCCCCCAGCCATGCTTCGCATCGCCCATGCCCTCGACGCCCAACTGCGCGCGGCCTTGGAGCGGGCCTTCCCCGAGCAGGTGGCGGCGGCGCAGGCGGCCGCTGCCCCTCTCGATCCGCAGCTGGCGCCGGCCAGCCAGCCGGAATTCGGTGATTTCCAGGCCAACGGTGCCCTCTCCCTGGCCCGGCGGCTGAAGCAGGCGCCCCGGGCCATCGCCGGCGCGATCGTGGAGCAGCTGGCCGCTGATGCGGCGTTTGCCGATCTGTGCGAGCCCGCCCAGATCGCAGGACCGGGCTTCATCAACCTCACCCTGCGCCCCCAACAGCTGGCGGCGGAGCTGCGCAGCCGCCTGGGGACTGCGCGCCTGGGGGTGCCGGAAGTGAGCGCCGCTGCGACCGGTGCCGCGCCAGAGGCTGCAGGCGCGCCTGTGATCGTGGATTTCTCCAGCCCCAACATCGCCAAGGAGATGCACGTGGGGCACCTGCGCTCCACGATCATCGGCGACGCCCTGGCGCGGGTGCTGGAGTTCCGCGGCCACCCGGTGCTGCGCCTCAACCACGTGGGCGACTGGGGCACCCAGTTCGGCATGCTGATCACCCATCTCAAGCAGGTGGCTCCCGAGGCGCTCACCACCGCCGATGCGGTGGACCTGGGGGATCTGGTGGCCTTCTACCGCCAGGCCAAGGCCCGCTTCGATGCCGATGAGGCCTTCCAGACCACCTCCCGCGAGGAGGTGGTGAAGCTGCAGAGCGGCGATCCGGTCAGCCGCCGGGCCTGGCTGCTGCTGTGCGAACAGTCACGGCGCGAATTCCAGCAGATCTACGATCGCCTCGACATCCGCTTGAGCGAGCGGGGTGAGTCGTTCTACAACCCCCACCTGGAGCAGGTGGTGAGCGATCTCGACGCCACCGGGTTGCTGGTCACCGATGCCGGCGCCCAGTGTGTGTTCCTCGAGGGGGTGAGCGGCAAGGACGGCCAGCCGCTGCCGCTGATCGTGCGCAAGAGCGATGGCGGCTTCAACTACGCCACCACGGATCTGGCGGCCCTGCGCTACCGCTTTGGGGCGCCACCCGAGGGGGATGGCGCCCGCCGGCTGATCTACGTGACCGATGCGGGCCAGGCCAGCCACTTTGCCGCCGTGTTTCAGGTGGCGCGCCGCGCCGGCTGGGTGCCCGAGGGCGGCCGGCTGGAGCATGTGCCCTTCGGTCTGGTGCAGGGGGACGACGGCAAGAAGCTCAAGACCCGCTCCGGCGACACAGTGCGGCTCAAGGATTTACTGGATGAGGCGGTGGAGCGCTCCGAAGCCGATCTGCGCCGCCGTCTGGCGGAGGAAGAGCGCCAGGAGGAGGAGGCGTTCATCACCCATGTGGCCACCACCGTGGGTCTGGCGGCGGTGAAGTACGCCGACCTGAGCACCAACCGGAACACCAACTACCAGTTCAGCTTTGATCGCATGCTGGCCCTCTCCGGCAACACGGCCCCCTACCTGCTCTATGCCCTGGTGCGGATCGCCGGCATCGCCCGCAAGGGCGGCGTGGGTGCGGCAGCCGGAGAGGCGGCCGGAGTGTTCCCGGATCCCCTGGTGTTCAGCGAAGCGCAGGAATGGGCCCTGGCGCGCCAGCTGCTGGCGCTGGATACGGTGATTGCCGAGGTGGAGGAGGAACTGTTGCCCAACCGGCTCTGCTCCTATCTCTTCGAGCTCTCCCAGGTGTTCAACCGCTTCTACGACCAGGTGCCGGTGCTCAAGGCCGAAGAACCGGCCCGCGGCTCCCGCCTGGCCCTCTGCCGCCTCACTGCCGACACGCTGCGGCTGGGGTTGGGACTGCTGGGCATCCCGACGCTGGAGCGGATGTGAGCGGGTGAGGGCGCGTCGGCATCACCGCACTGACGCTCAGATCCCAGACAAGCGCATGGACCCTGGAGGCATGCACCGCTGGCGACAGAAAACCAGGCACGTCCATTCCCAGAGACGATCCTGAGGGTCGTCTCTGGACTGGCTCCGCGGTCTTTGGGGATCCAATATCAGACAACTTCAACGACTGACGACGTCTCCATGGAGGTGCTGTCAACGCTGGCCATCAGGGAGTTGCGTTTGCGGCTCCGCTACATGGACTTGTTGATCAGGTTTGGCTCACTGCACCAGCTCAATCTCGCTCGGCCGCCATGTCTTGTCGATCCACGGCTCCAGTGGCCCATACATGCGCAGAATCGCGAACCAGCTCTTGCCTGGAAGGGTCTGCAACCAGTTGCTTTCCTTGCCAGCCGGTGCCTTGGGTGCGAAGTAGACGTGGTAGGAGCCGTCGGGGTTCTTCTGGAATCCCTGGCTCTGGCTGCCGACGGATGGGAATGGCTGGCTGGTCTGCAGCATCGAACGGGTCTGCGTGTCGTAGATCGTGACCGCCCAGAAGTTGTTCACAGGCACATTGGCGGGCAGGTGCAGTTTGTAGGTCTTCGAGCCATCGAAGGCCCTCTTCTCGGAATCCTTGAAGGCGATGGCGTAATCAGAGCCGGCTCCTGGATGCGTAACGGCCATGGCGGGCGTCACACCCGTGTAGCCGAAATAGAAGCTGGTGCGGGCATCCAGGTTGCGTGCGCCGTCGGTTTCAAAAAATACGTTCTTGTTGGCGAAACCCATCACCCAGGAACTGTCGCTGTCGGGATAGAGGAAATAGCCCTTCTCACGCGGGCTGTACAGCGCGGCCCGGGCCGTGGCATCGCCGATGGCCGCTGCTTCCATCAGCAGACGCTTCATCCTCGGGTTTGGATTGAACGGTGTGCCTTTGACGATGCCGATCGCTGCAAGGGACCCTCTGGACTCTCTGCCTAAGGCGTCGATGGGTTCTCTCTGGATGATCCTGTTGAGAGCTTCGAAGTAGCTGAAGTCGCTGGGGGCGATTGTGTTGTAGCTCTTGCCGGTGATGTTCATGAATTCGGTGGCAGGCGGGTTGCTGGCCAACTTCAGCGGGTACACCTTCAGGTTTTCTTTGATGTTCTTCAATGCCGGCTCCAGGCCACCGGCAATCGAGCCGCGCATGAAGAACCAGTTGATGTAGGTGGGTGGCTTCAGCACGAAGTAGCCGTCGGGCACGGCGCCGGTATAGCCCGGTGGAAGCACGAGATACTTCCCGCCCTTGCCCTTGTCCGGGCCCGCGACTCCGAAATCACCGACGTAGCGCATCCAGGCGTCGTCAAGCATGCCGAGCATGCCGGGCGGAACTTCCACCACCGTCGGCCCGTAGGCCTGCAGGTCCAGATGACCGATGGAGTACATCGCAGGATTACCACCGCAGCGGTTAGCAGGACTCTCAACGCTCCGAATCGTTGTTTCATCGCATTTGCTCTTGTAGGGCGGCTGGATTCTGTGATATACAACATACAGGATATAATTTCAGTCTAGCATGTACGAAGCTGGCGTTTACCATCGCTTGGCCGCTAAGAATTGAACTGAAGTCTGCTTCACGGCTCATTCATCTTCCACTGGCGGCTCAGATGAATAGAGATTTTAGGCGGTAAGCAAGGGAAAGACCACAGCACCTGCAGCAGAGATGTTCAGCTCTTGACTAGCTGAGCCACAATCGCGTTGGTGCTCGTTAACCGCATATCAGCTGTCTGCATCCTCCGCCAAGCCATCTCTTCAGCAATCGGATTGGAGGAACCGCAGGCATCACATGCGACCTTGACTTCAAAACCCTCACTCAACGCGCTGATCGCCTCTGCGACCATGGACACATCTGTCGTTTCACCCGCCATTGCCAGATGCTTCTTGCCGGCTGTGCGGCAGGCCCCCCCCTGCACTTCTAGGGAAGCTCTGGACAACGAGGGTTCAAGGAGCGCGCCTGGCCTTGATTGTCTCTGGTAACCATTTTGATCGCTGATCGAGCGTAGATCAGCTCGGTTTCACTGATTTGGATGCTGAATTTCGCTCATTTGGGGTAGCG
>NZ_JAHLYS010000036.1 GCF_025128055.1 Synechococcus sp. CS-1329
GCCGCGGCCGTGGTCGGCCACGGCCGCGGCCATGGCCAGCGCATCAGCCGCCGGCTGCAGCCCCTCCAGGGCTTGCCCCATGGCCGCAGCGGTCTCGGCGGGGTGGAGGTGCAGCCCTTCCAGCAGCAGCGGATCGAGGCTGAGGGGACCGTGCACCAGGTCGACTTCAGCGCCCCGCAACCGCGCGGCCTGGGCGAGCATCACCCCCATCCGGCCACTGCTGGGGTTGGTGAGGCAGCGGGCGGGATCCAGCCATTCGCGGGTGGGGCCAGCGCTCACCAGCAGCCGGCGCCCCCGCCAGTCGCGGCGCCAGCCATGCAACCGCAGGGTTTCAAGCCCCAGCAGCAATTGCTGCGGATCAGCCATCCGGCCGGCCCCCTGGCGGTCGCAGGCCAGCAGGCCGGCGGCGGGGCCCAGGGGCAGCACCCGCTCGAAGCCCTGCAGCTCCTCCCAGTTGCGCCGCACCCCGGGGGAGCGCCACATGGCTGTGTTCATGGCGGCCGCCGCCAGCACCGGAGCTTCCGTGGCCAGCAGCGTGCTGGCCAGCAGGGTGTCACCACAGCCCTGCACCCAGCGGGCCAGGCTGGTGGCACTCAGGGGCGCCAGCAGCACCAGCTCGGCCCACTCGGCCAGTTCCACATGCAGGGGCCGGGGCGCCCGGTGGCTCCACTGGTCCTCGTCGAGGTGACAGGGGGCGCGGCTGAGGCTGGCCAGGGCCACCGGGCTCACCAGCCGGGCGGCGCTGGGGGTGAGCAGGCAGCGAACCTGGGCGCCGCGCTGAACCAGGGCACTGACCAGAGCCGGCAACTTGACGGCGGCGATGCTGCCACTGATGGCCACCAGGATCCGGCAGCCAGCCAGCGGCTCACTCCTCATCGAAGGGTTCCTGATCCACCAGATGCACGTAAGGGCGTGCCAGATCCGGGCGGTGGATGGCCAGGGCCCGGATCAGGTGCCAGTCCTGCAGGGCTTCAAAGGGATTGGGGTAGTCGTCGTCATCCAGGCGCTGGGCCAGCTCGGCGATGGCGGCCTCGTCGAAGGCGGCCAGTCGCTCAGGCGTGATCGGGGTTGCGGACACGGGGCCAGTGGAGCGAAGCACCCCTCAATTCCAGCGCATCGGCCCCACCCCTGGGCCAGGGCGGGGCGAGATGGGCGGATGCGCCCACGATCATCGGCCAATCGGCGGTGATAAATTGCCCAAAGGGATACCTCCCCAGGGGAATTAGCTCAGCTGGTAGAGCGCTGCGATCGCACCGCAGAGGTCAGGGGTTCGAGTCCCCTATTCTCCATGCTGACTTCATTGCACGCGGCGGATGGAGTGGACCCCCGAGGCGGAAACCAGGCTCAAGGAAGTGCCTTTCTTCGTGCGTCCCGCCGTGCGGCGCCGGATTGAAAGCCTGGCGCTCGAGGCCTCCCTCACCAGCATCGATCTCGCCTTCTACACCGCCGCCAAGGCCCGCTTCGGCGAGAAGTAGGTGGTCTGGCAGGCCGTTGTGGCCTGGATGGGGCCGCCGAGGCCGGCCATCAGGTAAAAGGGAGGGCAACAGAGGATGCCCCATCCATGTCGCAATCCAAGCGCGAGCAGGTGGTGAGTCACCTGCGCTACATCCGCCAGGAACTCCGGGAGATGCACCAGGGGGTGATGGAAGACGGTCTGCTGCCGGAGGCCGGTGAGGTGCGTGGGGTGATGGCCCAGATGGAGGCGCTGCTGGAGCTGCTGGAAGGCAAGGGCTCGCGCAAGAACAAGGACAGCGAAAGCTGAACGGCGGCGCCCGACTGGCAGGGCGCTCTGAACGGGTGTAAACCTGCGGCAGTCGGCCAGTTGCCCCAGCCTCTGGAGCCAGCAACGGCCCCCACCTTCTTCCATCGGCCCCTTGGTGATCCGCCCGCAGCAGACCCGGTTGCATCGTCAGGTGGCTCTGCAGGGAGAGCGCCTGCGCCATTGGGCGGAGAATCCCTGGCGGCGGCTCTCACTGGTGCTGATCACCGGGTTCGGAGCCTTCTTTTTCGGCGGCGCCGTGGGGATGCTCACCGGAGCCCTGTCCTATCTCGATCCGCTGGCGGCCCTGATCTGCGTGGTGCCGATCGAGGTCTCGATCCGCTGCCGCCGCTGGCTGATGCAGCGCCCCCAGGACCGCCTCACCCTGCAGCTGGTGGATGCGGGCCGCATCGGCCTGCTCTACGGCCTGCTGCAGGAGGGCTTCAAGCTTCTCTGAGCTCGTCGCCGCGGGCAGCCAGCAGGTAGAGCAGGGCCATGCGCATGGGGATGCCATTGCGCACCTGCTCGGCCACCAGGCAGCGCTCGGGGTCATCCAGCAGATCGCCACTCATCTCCACCCCGCGGTTGACCGGGCCCGGGTGCAACACAGGCACCGTCGGCCCGCACAGCTTCAGGCGGGCCTGGCTGAGACCGAAGCGGCGGTGGTAGCTCTCCAGGCTGGTGAGCAGGTGCTCGTGCATCCGCTCCCGCTGCAGCCGCAGGGTCATCACGGCATCGGCCCCCGGCAGGGCCCGCTCCAGCTGCCGCTCGATCCGGATCGTGCCGCGCTGCGCCACCGGATCCAAGGCCTGGCCTGGGGGCGGGGCTGCAACGAACTGGGTGAAGGCCTCGGGCAGCAGCGTGGGCGGGGCGCAGAGCACCACATGGGCGCCGCAGGCGGTGAGCGCCCAGAGGTTGGAGCGCGCCACGCGCGAATGCAGCACATCACCGACGATCACGATCGTGCGGCCACTCAGCGCCGCCGGGGTGGGCTGCTCCGGCGCAAAGTGACGGGCAAGGGTGAACAGATCCAGCAGCCCCTGGCTGGGGTGGCTGTGCAGTCCATCCCCACCGTTGAGCACCGCCACCGGCCGGCCACCGCTGCGCCTTTCCCGGTCGAGGTCGCGGGCCAGGGCCGCCGGAACACCGGCGCAGCGGTGGCGCACCACCAGCACATCGGCGCCCATGGCCACGTAGGTGAGGGCGGTGTCGAGCAGGCTCTCCCCTTTGCTCAGGGAGCTGGAGGAGGGGGAGAAACTCTGCACATCCGCGGAGAGGCGGCGGGCCGCCAGCTCGAAACTGCTGCGGGTGCGGGTGCTGGGCTCAAAGAAGAGGCTGGTGACCTGCCGGCCCTGCAGGGCCGGCAGCTTGCGGGAGCCACTGACGGGCATCACCCGGAAGCGCTGGGCCAGCTCCAGCACGGTGGTGAAATCCTCGAGGCTGAAGGCCGCCAGATCGATCAGGTGCCGATGGGACCAGCCGCTCACGGCTCCAGCTCCGCTGCTACCGCTGCAGGCAGCACGGCGGCGGGCTCGAGGGCCAGGCCGCGGGCCCAGGTGCGGTCAGCGCGGGCCCGGCGGCTGACGCTGCGGCTGGCCCTGAGGTACCAGCGCCAGGGCAGCTCCAGCGCCTGGCTGATGCCGATGCGGGTGGTGGTGACCAGCGGGATCTGGCCCTGCAGCTCCTGCTGCTGCCACCAGGTCAGCAGGGCCGGGGGGCGCGGCAGCAGCCACGCTTCGCCGGTGCCATCCAGCGGCTGGCCGTCGTGACGGCGATCAAGGCCGAAGCGACGGGCCAGCAGGGCGGGACCAGCGGCGGTGCGTTCGGGCTCACCCGCCAGGGCCACGGCCCTCAGCAGAACACCGTTGGCCCAGCCCTCACGGTCGGTGACCACATTCACGCAGTGATGGATGCCATGACTGACGTAAACGTAGAAGCGCCCCGGCGGGCCGAACAGGGTTTCGTTCGAGGGCGAACGGCGGCGGTGGCCATGGCAGGCGGGCTCGCTCTGGCAGTAGGCCTCGGTCTCCACCACCAGGCCCCGGAGCCAGCGCCCATCCTCGAAGCGGCGCAGCAGCTGGCAGCCCACCAGATCCGGACCCACCAGATGGGCGCCCCGCGCAAAGAAGGCGGGCGTCAGCGGATCGACACCCCCGGCAGCGATGGCGGCCCCGGCGGCGGAAGCCGCCAGACTGAGGTTCACCGCTCCGTCAACGGATCGGTCCCCGGCACTCCCTCGCGTCTGTTTCGTGTCCAACGCTCTCTCCAGCTTCAATCTCGGCACCGTGCTGCTGCTCGGCAGCGGTCTGTTCTGCCTGACGACCCTCTACTTCGGCACCCGGGGTGGGTACTACGACAGCGACGACTACGACGGCAACGGCACCGCCCACTGAACTCCATCTCGAGGCTTGCGTGTCGCTGGGCTCAACCCTGGCGACGCAACTGCTCCGATTCGGGGCAGTCTTCGGCGGTTTCGAGATCCTCAGCCCTGGCGGTGCGGCTGAAGAAAGCCAGGCGGGTGCTCACCGCGCCGATCGAGTCGAGACGCACGCTCTCCTCCCAGCTGTGCAACTCGTCGTCGTCCTGCTCGTCGTAGCGCAGGGTGACGAGATCACCGGCGATCTCCACCACCAGCGCCTGCTCGATCCAGCGCTGCTGGTCGCGCAGAAACACCCACACCGGTCGCTTCTCGCTGCAGAACTGATCCAGCTTGCGGTGCAGCATCCTGAGTTCCGGCTCCAGTGGGCCGAGTGCGGATCGGGGCCCGGATTCCTCAGATCCTAGGGATACTTCAAGGGATCCCTCGTTTCGGCCCCGTCGCCGAGCTCCCTCCGGTGACGATCTCCTCGCCCCAGACCACCGCGCCGGCCGGCAGTCCGCTGCCGGGCCCCGCCCAGCATGTGGAGGAGATCCGGCTGCAGCTGCGCAGCTGGCCTGAGGTGGAGGACTATCTGCGGGGATGCAAGGGGGTGATCGTGCCCCTGGGCTCCACCGAGCAGCACGGCCCCACCGGCGCCATCGGCACCGATGCACTCACCGCCGAAGCGGTGGCCTTGGAGGTGGGGCGCCGCACCGGTGTGCTGGTCACCCCCGCCCAGGCCTTCGGCATGGCCGAGCATCACCTGGGCTTCGCGGGCACCATCAGCCTGCAGCCATCCACGCTGCTGGCCGTGATCCACGACGTGGTGCTCTCGCTGGCTCGCCATGGCTTCGAGCGGATCTTCGTGATCAACGGCCATGGCGGCAACATCGCCACCACCCGTGCCGCCTTTGCCGAGGCCTACGCCACGGCCGCCAGCCGCGGCCTGGCGGCCGCACCGGGGCTGCGCTGCCAACTGTCCAACTGGTTCATGGCCGGGCCGGTGATGCGCGAGGCGCGGGAGCGCTACGGCAAGCGCGAAGGGCAGCACGCCACCCCCAGCGAGATCGCTCTCACCCTGCACCTGGAGCCGAGCCTGGTGGCCAAGCAGCGGCCCCTGCCGGAGCCGGCCCCTGCCGGGCCGATCCATGGGCCCGAGGATTTCCGCCGCCGCTACCCGGACGGGCGCATGGGCTCCGACCCCTTCCTCGCCAGCGCCGAAGACGGCCAACGCTTCCTGGAGCTGGCGGCCGAGGCCCTCAGCGCCGATCTGGAAACGTTCCTGAGCGAATGAAGCCGGGGCGCCTGGGCTGCTGCCGCTAGGTTCAGCCCAGACGAGCAACAGCGCTTCGATGGGCAAGATTTCCTCCGACGACGTGCGCAAGGTGGCCCAGCTGGCCCGCCTGGACCTGCCCGAGGCCAAGATCGCCACCTACACCGGCCAGCTGGAGCGGATCCTTGAGTACGTGGCGCACCTGGAGCAGGTGGACACCGAGGGGGTTCCCCCCACCACCCGGGCGGTGGAGGTGGTCAATGTGACCCGCGGCGATGCGGTGGAGCCAACGCCCGTGCGCGAGCAATTGCTGGAGCTGGCGCCCCAGCGCGAGGGTGACTTCTTCCGGGTTCCCCAGATCCTCACCAGCTGAAGCGGCTGGCTGGCCTCAGCCGGCGGAAGAGCGCGGCACCGGTGAGACGGCGGTGCGGTGCAGCAGTGAGAGCAGGTGGCGGCGGGAGCGGGCCGTGGGCATCAGCGCGGCAATCGGGCGCAGGCGGCTGCGGCGGCGTTTGTGGCTGCGGATGCCCAGGAAGATGTCGTAGAGGAAGTTGATGCCGTCGTGGGGGGTTTCGAACAGCCCCAGCCGCTGGGGCGAGCCCTTGGCCTCCAGCAGCGGCTGGGTGGCCCGGTAGGCCGGTTGATACTCAAACCAGGGAATGGACGGCCAGAGGTGATGGATCAGGTGGTAGTTCTGCCCCATGATCAGCCAGTTCATCAGCCGACTGGGATAGACCCTGGCGTTATGCCAGCGGTTGCGCGACTTGAACGGGCGGTGGGGCAGGTAATCAAAGAACAGCCCCAGGGTGACGCCCACCATGAGCGCCGGTGCAAACCAGCAGTTGAAGATGAACGGCTCAAAATTGAACTTGAAGGCAGCCAGCACAATCGAGATGAAAATCGCGCGGGCTATGCCCCACTCCAGCAACTCCCATTTGCGCCAGAGGCGATGGCGGAAGAAGAACACTTCGTGATAGAAGAAGCGCGGTGCAATCAGCCACAGCGGCCCGAAGGTGGAGACGATGTGATCGGGGTCGCGCTTCGGATCATTGACATGGGCGTGGTGCTGCAGGTGCACCCGGGTGAACACCGGAAAGCTGAAGCCCAGCAGCAGCGCGGCACCATGGCCCATCAGCGCATTCCAGAAGCGGCTGGGGTGGGCGGCGTTGTGGCAGGCGTCGTGGATGACGGTGCCCTCCAGGTGCAGAGCCAGGAAACCCAGGCCCAGCAGCAGCGGCAGCGGCCACTGGGGCACGAACCAGCCCCAGATGGTGAGCGCCGCCAGCCCGTAGCCGCCAAGGAAAAGGCCCACGGTGGGGTTCCAGGCCGCGGGGGGATCGAGGAACTCCTTCGGCACCGAGCGCATGGAGGCGCCTGAGGGCGAAGCATCGATGGCAGGTTCCGGCGACAGGGCCAACAGTTGGGTCATCGCCGCAGACCACGCCTCAATAAACGGCTCCCACCTTACGGGCACCAGCCGGTCTGCTGCCGGGCCAGCACGGGCAGGCGCAGGCTCACCAGCCAGGAGAGGCCCACCAGCAGCGCCGAGCACCAGAGGCAGGCCTGCAGGCCGCCCACCAGGAACAGGGCGCCGGAGAGCAAGGTGCCCAGCAGCCGGCCGGCGGCATTGGCCATGTAATAGAAGCCCACGTTGAGGCTCACCGATTCGGCATCGGTGTAGGCCAGCACCATGTAGCTGTGGATCGAGGAATTCATCGCGAACACCACCCCGAAGGCCGCCAGGCCCACCACCACGGCGATGCCGGGGTTGCCAACCTCGCGCCACAGGCTGATGGCGATCAGGGCGGGGATGGCGGTGAGCACGGCGCTCCAGAACTGCACGGCAGACACCCCCGGCGGCGCGCTTTGGCCCCAGCTGCGCCGCAGGGCCGGCACCGAGGCCTGAATGATCCCGTAGCCGATCACCCAGAGGCCCATGAAGCCACCGGCTTCCCAGTACTTCCAGCCCAGCACTGATTGCAGGAACACCGGCAGGGCCACCACGAACCACACATCACGGGCGCCGAACAGGAAGAAGCGGGCTGTCGAGAGCACGTTGATACCCTTGGATTTGGAGAACAGGGCCGTGATGGCGGGCTTCTCCTTCATGCGCCCGATCTCACCAGGCAGCACCAGGGTGATCAGAAAGGAGAGGAACAGGCCGGCGGCCATCGCCCCAACGGCGGCGCTGAAGCCGATCGTGGTGAGCAGCCATCCCCCCAGGAAGAACCCCACCCCCTTGAGGGCGTTTTTGGAGCCGGTGAGGATCGCCACCCATTTGAACAGCTGGTTTTCGCCCCGGCTGTAGTCCTCGGGGGTTTCCGGCACCACCGTCTTGATGGCGCTCTTGGCGCTCATCTTGTTGAGGTCCTTGGCGATGCCGCTGATTGCCTGGGCCACCATCACATAGGCCACACTCCACCAGCGGGGCCAGTCGTCGGCCACCGGAATCAGCATCAGCAGGGCAGCCACCTGCATCAGCGTTCCGGCCCAGAGGGTGAGCCGCAGGCCGAAGCGGGCCCCCAGCCAGCCGCCGTAGAGGTTGGTGACGATGCCGAAGAATTCGTAGAAGAGAAAGAGAAAAGCGATCTCCAGGGTGGAGTAGCCCAGCTGGTGGAAGTGGAACACCACGAGCATGCGCAGGGCCCCATCGGTGAGGGTGAAGGCCCAGTAGTTGGCCGTGACGACCGCGTACTGCTGCAATCCCGTGAGATGTTTCATCGGGCGGCATCTTCCAGGGCGGCACTTTCCAACGCAGCCACGTGGCAGGCCAGATCCGCCATGCGGCAGCTGTAGCCCCACTCGTTGTCGTACCAGGCGTAGACCTTGAGCTGGGTGCCGTTCACCACCAGCGTGGAGAGGGCATCAATGATCGAACTGCGCGGATCGTTGACATAATCAATCGACACCAGCGGCCGGGTTTCGTAGCCGAGGATTCCCTGCAACGGCCCGTTGGCGGCGACCTCGAAGGCGGCGTTCACCTGCTCGGCGCTCACCTCCTGCTGCAGCTCGAACACCGCATCGGTGAGCGAGCCATGCAGCAGCGGCACCCGCACGGCGTGGCCGTTGAGCTTGCCCTCCAGTTCTGGGAAGATCATCCCGATCGCCCGGGCGGATCCGGTGGTGGTGGGGATCAGGGATTGGAGGCAGGAGCGGGCCCGGCGCAGGTCGCTCTTGAAGGCATCCACCACCACCTGGGTGTTGGTGACGTCGTGCAGGGTGGTGATCGAACCGTGGCGGATGCCGAAGCTTTCGTGCACCACCTGCACCACGGGCGCCAGGCTGTTGGTGGTGCAGGAAGCGGCCGTCAGCAGGCGGTGGCGCTGGGGGTCGTAGAGGTGGTGGTTGACGCCGAACACCACGTTCAGGGCTTCCTCGCCGGCCACCACCCCCTTCACGGGGCAGGCCACGATCACCCGCTCAAGGCCCAGCTCTCTGAAGTAGGGCTCGAGGGTGTCGGGGGTTTTGAAGCGGCCGCTGCACTCGAGCAGCAGCTCAACACCGGCGGCCGCCCAGCCCACAGCGGCGGGATCGCTCTGCTGGCTCCAGGCGATGAAGGCGCCGGCCGCGGCCACCCCTCCCGGGAGCAGCGGAACTTTGAACCCGGCGGCTTCGGCCTGCGGGCTGAAGGGCCAGCGGCCATGCACCGAATCAAACTCCAGCAGGTGGGCCGCGGCGCCCGCGTCAGCGGCCGGATCGTTGAGCAGCACCAGCTCGATGCCAGGGCGGCCCCAGAGGGCACGGAACAGCAGGCGGCCAATGCGCCCGAAGCCGTTGATGCCGATCTTCATCGCGCCTGGGGAGGGGACCCAGTCAGCTTAGATCAAGTTTGGTTGATGGATGCAGTCAGTCGCTCTGGCTGGGCTCTTGTTCGCGCGGCCCGCTCAGAGGCGCATCCTTGAGAAGAACACGGTTGTTTCGCCGGGGGTGGCGAAGCCATCGGTGTTGGCATCAATCTGGCGAAACCGTTTCCGGGCCGGCCGCTGAAACTCAAAGAGCTCAACTCGCCCATCATCATTCTCGTCCATGCTGTCGATGAACAGAACGGACAGGTCGTCAACCCCCCGCTCTTTCAAGCTTTGTGATGCCGTGTCAGGGACGACTTCAGAGAACAGGGCACGAACTTCTTCCAGGGTAATGGCGCCATCCCCATCGACATCGAGCTTCTTGAATTTCTCGCCACGATCTTGCAGCACTTCAACTTCCGTGACCCTGCCATCGGCATTGGCGTCCAATTCAAAATACTGCTTGACAGCATCATTGATCGCCGGAGCATTGGCCCCACCAGGAGCGGCAAGCGCTGAGCCGGCAGAGGCCATACCAAAGCAAGCCGTCATGGCAATGAACAGCAACTTTGCCGAGGGGAGAGAATGCATCAGTTCGGTCTTGAGGGGATCAATGCGTTGCAGGCATGCAACGTCCTCACCATAGGGACCTGAGTTAGAACGAGGTCCGAGCTGAACGTCGGCCGGGCAGGCGACAGGAGTGCCATGCTGCGCCGAAACTTCCAGCAATCAACTACAACAGCTGCATTGATCCAGGTCGATCCCATGAGCGTGGCCATGGCGCCCCTGCAGGTCGAGCAGGCCCGCCAGCTGCTCAAGGCCCTCGCCGATCCGCTGCGCCTGCGGGTGATCGAGGCCCTCGGCGACGGCGAGCGTTGCGTCTGCGATCTCACCACTGATCTGGGCCTGAGCCAGTCGAAGCTCTCCTTTCACCTCAAGGTGCTCAAGCAGGCCGGATTGCTGGCTGATCGGCAGGAGGGCCGCTGGATCTACTACCGCCTGCGCCCCGAGGCCCTCGGCGCCCTGCAGGGCTGGATCGCCGATCTGGCTGGCCACTGCAGCACTCCCGCCCAACCCTGCCCCTGAGGCCGCTCAGACCCCCTTCGGCAGCACCATCTCGATCGCGGCGCCGCCGTCGGGATGGTTGCGGGCCTGCACCCGGCCCCCGTGGGTGAGGGCGATCTGCTCCACAATCGCCAGGCCCAGGCCACTGCCGGCCTGCTGGCTGCGCACCCGCGACGGGTCACCCCGGTAGAAGCGCTCGAACAGATGGGCCAGGTCCTGCTGGCTGAGGCCAGGTCCGTGGTCGCGCACCTCCAGCTCCCACCAGAGGCCGCTGCTGCCCACGCTCAGCTCCACCACGGCGCCATCGGGGCTGTAGCGCAGGGCATTTTCAAACAGGTTGAGCAGGGCGCGGTGCAGCCGTGAGGCATCAGCCCAGAGCAGGCTGGCCTGGCGCTGACCGGTGACCAGCCGGACGCCGCGGCTTTCGGCGAGGGGCCTGAGGCTGCTCCAGGCCTCATCGGCCAGCTCCCAGAGGTCGAGCACCTCGTAGCGGCTCTCATCCAGAGGAAGGCTGTTCTCCAGGCGGGAGAGCTCCAGCAGATCGCCCACCAGTTCCTGCAGCCGCTTGAGCTCCCGCTGCAGGCGATCCACCAGCAGAGCACTGCTGCCACCGCCGGAGCCGCCGGCCTCTTGGCCCGTCTCCGTCGCCAGCCGCTCCCCCACCAGCATCAGGGCCGTGAGGGGGGTCTTGAGCTCGTGGGCCACGTCACTCACCCAGCGGCTCTGCTGATCCAGCTGGGATTCCATGGATCGGCGGCTGTTGATCCAGAGCGCCACCCAGCCCTCGCCGCCCGCCAGCAGCACGGCCTCCAGCGGCTCGTTGCCCTGCCACCACTCCAGCCGCTGGGGCCTGCCCCGACGACCCACCAGCCGGATCGCCTCCTCGAGATCCATCTGTTGAATCACGGCGCGCAGGGACTGGCCCCGCACCAATCGATCGGCGGGGAGCTGCAGCAGCCGCTCCGCCCGCGGGTTGATCGCCTGAATGCGCTGCTGAGCGTCGAGCACCAGCCAGCCCTGGGGTGCCCCCTCCAGCCAGGCCAGCAACTGCAGACGGCCCAGCTCCCGGCAGGGGTGACCGGGTGCTGCTCTCATCGGCGCCGGCCCGGCCCCAGCGGGGCCCACGGCCCCGGGCGATCAGCCAGCCGAGCAGCACGCCAAGGCCCAGGGCCAGCAGCAGGGTCATGGGCTTTGGCTCAACCGAAGCGGTAGCCGAAGCCCCGCACCGTCAGGATGTGCTCAGGCGCGGAGGGATTGATCTCGAGTTTCTCGCGCAGCCAGCGGATGTGCACATCCACGGTCTTGGTGTCAACCACGTAGTCGGTGCCCCAGACCTGATCGATCAGCTGATTGCGGCTCCAGACCCGACCCGGGTTCTGCATGAAGAACTCCGCCAGCCGGTATTCCTTCGGGGAGAGGTTCACCGCTGCCCCGCCGCGGGTGACGCGGAACTCATCGGGGTAAAGACTCAGCTCCCCGTGGTGAATGATCTCGCCGACGGGGAAGCGCTCCAATGTCTGCTGACTGCGGCGCAGCAGGGCACGGCAACGGGCCACCAGCTCGCGCAGCCCGAACGGCTTGACCAGATAGTCGTCGGCGCCCAGCTCAAGGCCCAGCACCCGATCCGTTTCCGTGTCGCGGGCGCTCACCATCAAAATGGGCGTGTGGGCATCACCGCGGCGCAGGTGGCGGCAGACATCCAGCCCGCCGACCCCCGGCAGCATCAGATCGAGCAGCACCAGATCGAAGCTGGCTGAACCCGGGCGCTGGGACGCGTCGATCTGCCGGATCGCCTGACGGCCATCAGCGGCACAGGCCACCTCAAAACCTTCCTGTGCCAGTGCCTCTTCAAGCGTGGTGCGGATGCCGTCGTCGTCATCGACGATGAGCAGGCGGGGCATGGGAGCGTCCGGGCCCACGAGCAGAACACTCAAATTAAGTCATCCGTGGCAGGTGGCTGATCACCAGGTGGCGCTGGCCATCAATCGTGAGCCAGCCCTGATCGCGCAGCTGACCGATCACCCGCGTGACCGTGACGCGAGTGGTGGAGAGGGCACTGGCCAGCTCCTGGTGGGTGAGACGCAGGTTGAGGCGCAGACCGTCCTGGCAGGGCTGGCCGTAGTCCTGGGCCAGCAACTCCAGGAAGCCGCGCACCCGCTCCTCCACCCGCCGCAGCCCCAGCAGGGAGAGCAGGGTTTCCGCCTGGCGGTGACGACTGATCACCGCCTGCATCACCGCCATGGCCAGGTGGGGCGCCTGCTCGATCTCGGCGCAGGAGAGGCAGAGCAGGTCGGAATCGGTGAGGGTGCTGGCTTCATAGGCCTGCACACTGGTGAGGGGTTCGCCGAAGGGCTCATTCGGCCCGGCCAGGCCGAGCAGCAGCGGATCACCGTGAATGGTGATGGCTTCGAGTTTGACCATGCCGCGCACCACCAGCCAGATGGTGTTCTTCAGCAGCGGAACCGCGCTGCCGGCTGCGATGTGCAGGAGCTGCCGCTGCCGGTAACTGGTTTCCAGCACCTCACGGATCGCATCGCTGCGGCCCGCATCGCGAAAGGGAGTTGAAACCATGGCTGATCTCCGCTGACACCCCGGAGTGTATGGACGACAACCGACAGGCAAGCAAAGACAAGAAAAGGGGGCGGTTAACCCTTGGCTAAGGATTCACCGCCCCCGGCCCCCGAGGGGCCATGGCTTCAGGAGCCGATGTTGCCCACGGCCTTCTTGGCCGAATTGAGCACCGTGCCGCGCAGGGGAACATAACCGAGGTCATCGGCTTTGTCCTGGGCCTTGGGGCTCAGCAGGAAGGCAATCGCCTGGCGAATACGCGGAGCTTTGGCGCCGTTGCCGCTCTTGTACGCCAGCACCCAGGTGAGGGTGGAGATGGGATAGCTGTCGGCACCGGCGGGGTTGGGATCCTCACCGGCCAGATTGGAGTCGAGGCGGATGTTGTTCAGGGCCGCCGCGCCACTCTTCAAGTTGGGCATCACGAACTTGCCCGCCTTGTTCTGCAGAGCCGCCGCCTTGATCGATCCCTTGACGAAGGCCTGATTGAGGTAACCGATGGAGCCCGAGGTGTTCTGAAGCACACCGGCCACACCCTCATTGCCCTTGCCGCCCACGCCCACAGGCCACTTCACCGACTTGCCCTCGCCCACCCTGCTCTTCCAGGTCGGCGAGAAGGCGGAGAGGGAGTTGGTGAACGCGAAGGTGGTGCCGGAGCCATCGGAGCGATGCACCACCGTGATCTTGCCGGGGGCACACTTGAGTTGCTTCCAGTCGTTGATCACCCCCAGGAAGATCTCAGCCGCCTGCTTCTGGGTGAGCTTGAGAGCACAACCCGGCTTGTTGTAAGCGATGGCAATCGTGCCACCCACCGTGGGGAGTTGCACCACACCACGCTTCACCTTGGCGGCATCGGCGGAGCTGATCGGCTCATCGGTGGCGCCGAAATCAACGGTGCCGGCAATGAACTGACGCACGCCGGCGCCGGAGCCCACCGATTGATAGTTGACCCGAGGGCCACCGCCACTGGCCAGATCGGAGAAAGCCCGTTGATAGAACGGGGATGGGAAAGAGGCTCCTGCACCATTGAGGGCGCTCTGAGCTGTGGCGGCAGCGCCAGCAGTCATGGCGGTCAGGACACTGAAGACAAAGGCCTTCTTCGCGAAGGTCATCACAGGCGCCAAAGGAGTGCGATTCCTGCTTAGCAACGAACTCAGCCTGAGGAATTTATGGCCTGATTAAGCTTGTTTCAAGATCAGATTATTTCAAGATCTGAATTCACGCTCAGTAGCAGGCTGCCCCAGCCGCAGACCGTCCCAACCGTCGGGCGGTCAACCGCCAGCCGGGGTGGAGAGTGGAACTGCCGAATCCACTGCAGGTCATGAGCCAGGACCGCGACGACGTCTTTGCCTTCCTTGCCCAAATCAACTCCGACAGGGAGTTGCGCGATGCGCTGAACCTGGTGGAGTCAGCCGAGGAGGTGGCTCAGCTGGCCCAGGAGCGGGGGCACAGCTTCTCCGCCACTGCCCTGGTGGAGCTGTTCAGCCGCTGCAACGAGGCCCCCAGGGCCCGGATCGGGCTGATGGATGAAAAGCTGATCAGAGTTCACCTCAAGCGTGATCAGCTGCGCTGAGCCACAGCTGCCATGGCGTTGCAACTCCCCCCCTACGACCCCCTGCCCCCGCCCCCCGACGGGACCGGCGGCCTGCTGCAGGTGGCGGTGGCCGAGCTGCGACCCTCCCAGCTCTGCATCGGCCTGGCCGAAATCCGTCAACGCCAGGCTGAGTTCGCTGCTGAATCACGCAAGAACCGTCAGCGCTACCTGCGCCGCAAGCCGGTCCCCCTGGTGCGCGACGCCAGGGGCGCGCTCTGGATGGTGGATCGCCACCACCGCCTGCGTGGCCTGCTGGAGATCGAGCCCGACGCCATGGCCTTCGGCTACGTGATCCTGCAGCTCTCCAGCGAAGACCCCAGCGCCGCGCTGGAGGCGATGGCCCAGCGCGGCTGGCTCTACCTGCACGACGGCCGCGGCCAGGGGCCCTGGCCGCCCGAGCGACTGCCCCGGAGCCTGCTGGGCCTCGACGACGACCCCTACCGCAGCCTGGTCTGGAAGCTGAAGCAGGAGAGGGTGATCGCACCGGCGCCGCTGATCCCCTTTCACGAATTCCGCTGGGGGGCCTGGCTGCGCAGCCGCTGCCTGCCGCCCTTCAGCTCCCTCTGCCTGGAGCCGGCCCTGCCGGCGGCCCGGGCCCTGGCCCGCTCCGCAGCGGCCTCACGCCTGGCGGGCTGGAAGGGCTGAACGGCACAGGCCCGAGCCTGCCTAGGCTAGAAAGGCTCGCCCCCCTTAGCGGAGACCGCTGGTATCCCCGCTTCGATCTGGTCCGAGCGGACCATTCGGTCGCCTCCTCTGAGCCCGATTTCAGGAGTGCCATCGAATGACCAACGCTCGACGAGCGGGAGTCGGCCTGCCGCCGCATCCCACGGCGATCATTTATTGCGAAGGCAACTTCGGCCGCATTGACGGCAAGACCGCCAACGGTCTGGTGCGCCACTCGGAGCACTACCGCATCCTGGCGGTGATTGACAGCCAGATGGCCGGCCATGACGCCGGCATGGTGCTCGATGGCGTGGCCCGCGGCATTCCCGTCTGCGCCAATTTGAGCGAAGCCCTGGCCCAGTGCGGAGGCCAGGTCGATCTGATGATCGTCGGCATGGCCCCGGCCAGCGGCAGGCTGACGCCAGAGCAGAAGCACGTGTTGCTCAGCGCCATCCGCGCCGGGCTGCATCTCATTAATGGGCTGCACGAATTCCTCAACGACGATGCCGAATTCGCCCGGGCGGCAGCGGATCATCACGTCAGCATCAGCGACATCCGGCGGCCGCCGAGTCTGAGCGATCTGCGCATGTTCAGCGGCCGCATCTCCTCCCTGCCCTGCCGCCGCATCGCCGTGCTCGGCACCGATGGGGCAGTGGGAAAACGCACCACCGCCGTGATCCTGACGCGGGCCCTGAACGACGCCGGCATCAAGACGGTGATGGTGGGCACCGGTCAGACCGGACTGATGCAGGGGGCCCGCCATGGCCTCGCCCTTGATGCCATCCCCTGCCAGTACGCCTCCGGCGAGGTGGAGGCCGCGGTGGTGGAGGCTTGGGAGGCGGAACATCCCGAGGTGATCGTGATCGAAGGCCAGGGGGCGCTCAGTCACCCGGCCTACCTCAGTTCGGCCTACATCCTGCGGGGATCACAGCCCCAGGCCGTGCTCCTGCAGCACGCACCGATGCGCCACTGGCTGAGCGATTTTCCCCAGATCCCGATGCCGACGCCGGCCAGCGAGATCGCCCTGATCGAAACCTTCGCCTCCACGCGGGTGATCGGTCTCTGCCTCAACCACGAAGGCATGGGCGAAGCGGAAGTGACCGCAGCGATCGCCCTCTACGGGATCGAACTGGGCCTGCCCGCCACCGATGCCCTCAGGCGCTCCCCGCAACGCCTGGTGGAGATGGTGATCGGCGCCTTCCCCGAACTGCAAGCCACTGCCGCCCGCCTCGGCTCTTGAGCGCCCCGAGGCTGGAGATCCGCCTCGACCGCATCGCCCACAACGCCCGCAGCCTGGTGGCTCGCCTCACCGCCAGGGGGCTGTCTGTCACGGCCGTGACCAAAGCCACCCTGGGGCTGCCCCAGGTGGCGGCGGTGCTGGCGGCGGCCGGAGTGAGCGGGATCGGCGAGCCGCGCATCGAAACCCTGGCGGCCCTGCGGCGCAGCGGCCTGACCCTGCCGCTGACCCTGATCCGCTCGCCCATGCCCAGCCAGGTGGCCCAGGTGGTGGCCCAGGCGGATATCAGCTTGAACACCGAGCCGGCGGTGCTGGCCCTGCTCTCGGCGGCGGCGATCGACCAGGACCATCGCCACGGCGTGGTGCTGATGGTGGAACTGGGCGATCTGCGCGAGGGGATCCTGCCGGAGCGGCTGGAGGGGATCGCAGCGGGCCTGCTGCGCCTGCCCGGCCTCGACCTGATCGGCATCGGCGCCAACCTGGCCTGCCAGAACGGCGTGGTGCCCTCCCAGGCCTCGATGGCCCAGCTCTCGTCGTTGGCCACGGGCCTGGAGAACCGCTTCGGCCTCGTGCTGCCGCTGGTGTCGGGGGGAAACTCCGCCAATCTCCCCTGGCTGTTTGCCGGGGGGAGCCCCGGGAGAATCAACAACCTGCGCCTCGGCGAGGCGCTCCTGCTGGGCCGCGAACCGCTGCAGCGCCGCCCGATCCCCGGCCTGCGCACCGATGCCTTCCGCCTGGTGGCCGAGGTGATCGAAGCCAATCTCAAACCCACCCTGCCCTGGGGCCACTGCCAGCAGGGGGCCTTCGGTGCGCCGCCCACGCGGGTGGATCGGGGCGAGCGCTGGCGGGCGTTGCTGGCCCTGGGCCTTCAGGATGTGGATGCCGCAGGCCTCACCCTGCCGGCGGGCATGACCCTGCTGGGGGCCAGCAGTGACCATCTGGTGCTCGACACCGGCTCCGTGGCGGTGGCGGTGGGAGCGGAACTGAGCTTCGATCTCAACTACAGCGCCCTGCTGCGGGCGATGACCTCACCCTTCGTGGCCCGCACCCTGATCGAGGCACCGATCCAGGCAACGGCGGAGGGCCGTCAGCGGTTGGCCTCCAACCCCGCTGGGGTCAAGGCCTGAGCGGCGCCGAGGGCCGGGTCCAGGCTGGCCAGGTAGCGCTTGCGTTGCCCCGACGCCCAGGGCTCATCGATGCAGACCCCGAGGGGGAGCAACGGGATCGGCTCAGGTGCGGCGCCGTGAGCCGTAGTCAAAGACGTGTCCATGGCTTGGAAGCTAGGCAGCAAGCCCGTTGGCGACTGTGCGCTGCATGGCCAAGGTCAGTGCCAGCGCACACGACAGACGCCGGCGCACGGGTAGATCAGGCCAGGAACAGCCAGGCCGGCCAGCAAGGTTCAGAATGCAGCCGACGGTTCCAGTGGCTCACACCCTGGAGGCAACGAGGAAAGACCGGTGTGCTGTGGTCCTGTGGTCTCCAGCGAATCCGGCACTGTCCCGCAGCTGTGATTGGGTCCCCTCTCCGGGTTTCCCCTCAGTCAGAACGCTCGCCGTCTCAGTTCCCCAACCCACCGGCGCGGACCGTTCCCCCCTTGATGAACCGAGCTCCCAGCACCAGCACCACGTCCCGGGCCCTCTACACCGGCCTGGCGGTGGTGGCCTTCGCCCTGGCCGCCCAGCCGGCCCAGGCCCACGGTTTCGCCCACGGAGGCCTCAGCTCCGGCTTCCTTCACCCCCTCACCGGCCTTGACCACCTGCTGCTGCTGATCGGTGTGGGCGCCGCCTCCGCCGCCATCTCCTCCACCCTGCTGCTCTGGGCCCTGGCAGGTGCCGTGGGCGGTGGTGTGTTCGGAGCGATGGGCGGCAGCCTGCCCTTCGGAGAACTGCTCGCGGCCCTGGCCATCTCCGCGGTGGCCGGCTCGATCCTGTGGTCCGAGCGCCAGGGCTCCAGCCCGCAGCTCAGCCTCTGGGGGGGGCTGGTGGCCGCCGCCGTGGCCGTGCACGCCATGCTGCACGGGCTGGAAGCCCCCAGCGACCAGACCTCCCTCTCCTGGTGGCTGGGGGCGTTCGTGGGCTCCCTGCTGGTGAGCGGTGGCACGCTGCTGGTGCTGCGCCGTCTCCCCTGCAGCGTCACCACCCGGCTGGCGGTGGCCCTGGCGCTCTGCGGTGGCCTGGTGGCCTTCGCTCCACTGGCTGTGCTCCTGCGCTGAACCCAGCCATGCCCACCGGGGGACTTGAACCCCCACGACCGAAGCCACTGGTACCTAAAACCAGCGCGTCTACCAATTCCGCCAGGTGGGCGTGGGCCGACTGTATCGAGCGGCTCAGAATGGCCACACCGCCGCTTCTGTCACCATGCTCGCCACCCTGGGTGGATCCCTGGCACTCCTTGCCGGTCTGCTGGTGCTGCTGCTGCCGCTGCTGGTGCCGGAGCTCAGCCGCCCCCGCGATTCGGTCTGGGGAGCCCTGGTGCTGGTGCTGGGTCTGGTGCTGGTCACCAGCGCCGAGCGCCTCAGCGGGGCACCGATGCTGGCCGTGCTCTGCGGCGGTCTGCTGATCGGCCGGCTGAGCTCGGAGGTGGGTCTGGGTCGCTGGCGCCAGCTCAGCCGCGCTGAACAGGTGCGCCTCACCGGTGTGGAGCGCTGGCGCACCAGCCTGCAGCAACTGGGCGCCGCCCTGACGGGGCTGGTCGGCCTGGCGGGATCGAAGCTGGGGGGAGTGGGCACCTGGCTGAAGGAGCGGCGCGAGGCCAGTGCCAAAGCCCAGACCAGCACCAAGCGCTGGGTTCGCCCCGAGCCTGAAGCGAGCGAAACCGCTGAAACCGCCGAAGCTGCTGAATCCAAGGAAGCTGCTGAATCCAAAGAAGCTGCTGAAACCGCGGAAACCCCTCCAGCTGAACCGAGCGCTGATGCGGCGCCAGCCGAGGAGCCGCTGCTGAATCAGCAGACCATCGACCACGACGTGACCACGGTGGAATCGTTCGCCGAGATTGAGCAGCTGATCGAGCAGGCCGCAGCAGCCGGCGATGGGGGAGCCGACGCCGAGCCGACGGCCGATGACGACGACAGGCCCTGAGGGCTGGGGTCGATAATTCGCTCTTGCTGCCCTCCCGGAGCCGTGACAGTCAGCCCGGTCTCCTACAAGGACACCCTCAACCTGCTGCAGACGCCCTTCTCGATGCGGGCGAACGCCAAAACCCGTGAACCGGAGCTGCAGGCGTTCTGGGCGGAGCTCGACCTCTACCAGCGGCTGAGCCGCGGCAATCCCGGCGAGGTCTTCACCCTCCACGACGGCCCTCCCTACGCCAATGGGCCCCTGCACGTGGGCCACGCCCTCAACAAGATCCTCAAGGACATCCTCAACAAGTACGCCCTGCTGCGCGGCCGGCGGGCCCGCTTCGTGCCGGGCTGGGATTGCCATGGGCTGCCGATCGAGCTCAAGGTGCTGCAGAGCCTCTCCAGCACCGAGCGCTCCGCACTCACCCCGCTCGAGCTGCGCCGCCGGGCCCACGCCTATGCCCTCGAGCAGGTGGAGGGCCAGAAGGCGGGCTTCAGGCGCTGGGGCATCTGGGCCGACTGGGAGCAGCCCTACCTGACCTTGAACAAGGCCTATGAGGCCGCCCAGATCGGTGTGTTCGGCCGCATGGTGCTCGCCGGCCACATCTACCGGGGCCTGAAGCCGGTGCACTGGAGCCCCAGCTCCCGCACCGCCCTGGCCGAGGCGGAACTGGAGTACCCCGACGGCCACACCTCCCCCAGCGTCTACGTGGCCTTTCCGGTGGTGGCCCTGCCCGGCGGGCTCGGCGCCCGGCTCACCGCCCTCGGCCTCACCAGCGCCGAAGCAGCCACCACGCCGGCTGAGGGCGATCTGGCGGTGGCGATCTGGACCACCACCCCCTGGACCCTGCCCGCCAACCTGGCGGTGTCGGTGAATGCCTCGCTGGAGTACGCCCTTTGCCGCGTGGGCGATCAGGGGGCCAACGGCTATCGCACCAGCCGCCACCTGATCGTGGCCGCGGCCCTGGTGGAGAGCCTGCGCAGCAGCCTTGGGCTGGAGCTCGAACCCCTGCTCAGCCTCAGGGGCGCGGAACTGGAGGGGGCCCAGTACCGCCACCCCCTCCTCGATCGCACCAGCCCGGTGGTGATCGGCGGCGATTACATCACCACTGAAGCGGGCACCGGCCTGGTGCACACGGCACCGGGTCACGGCGTCGATGATTTCATCACCGGCCGCAAGGCCGGCCTGCCCGTGCTCTGCCCGGTGGATGAAGCCGGCACCCTCACAGCCGAAGCCGGCCCCTTCGCCGGCCTCAACGTGCTCAAGGACGCCAACCCGGCGATCATCTCCGCCCTCGAGGCCGCCGGCGCCCTGCTGCGCCATGAGCCCTACGAGCACCGCTACCCCTACGACTGGCGCACCAAAAAACCGACGATCTTCCGCGCCACCGAGCAGTGGTTCGCCTCGGTGGAGGGCTTCCGCGCCGAGGCCCTCGACGCCATCGCCGCCGTCGACTGGCTGCCCGCCAGCGGCCGCAACCGCATCGAGGCGATGGTGCGCGACCGCGGCGACTGGTGCATCAGCCGCCAGCGCACCTGGGGCGTGCCCATCCCCGTTTTTTACCACCGAAGCAGCGGCGAAACCCTGCTCAACGCCGACACCCTCGCCCATGTGGAGGCCCTGATCGCCGAGCACGGCTCCGATGTCTGGTGGGAGAGAGAGGAAGCCGAGTTGCTGCCCCCCTCCCTCGCCGCCGAAGCGGCCCAGTGGCGCAAGGGCACCGACACGATGGATGTCTGGTTCGATTCCGGTTCCTCCTGGGCGGGAGTGCTGGGGGGCCTGGGCACGGGAGCCGATCCGGGGGCAGGTTCTGGCGACGAGGCCTGCGAAAACGCCTCAGCGACCGCTGAGGCTCCACCCCTGAACTACCCCGCCGATCTCTACCTGGAGGGCTCCGACCAGCACCGGGGCTGGTTCCAGAGCAGCCTGCTCACCTCCGTGGCCGTCAACGGCCAGGCCCCCTACAGGCGGGTGATCACCCACGGCTTCACCCTCGATGAGAAGGGCCGCAAGATGAGCAAATCCCTGGGCAATGTGGTCGATCCAGCCGTGCTGGTGGAGGGCGGCAAGAACGAGAAGCAGCAGCCCGCCTACGGCGCCGATGTGCTGCGTCTGTGGGTGAGTTCCGTGGATTATTCCGCCGATGTGCCGCTGGGGCCGGGCATCGTCAAACAGCTGGCCGATGTGACCCGCAAGGTGCGCAACACGGCCCGCTACCTGCTGGGCAACCTGCACGACTTCGACCCCAGGCCTGCGGCCGACGGGGGCGATGCGGTGGCGATCGCCGATCTGCCGCTGCTGGACCGCTGGATGCTGGAGCGCACCGCCGGTTTGATCGAGGCGGTGAGCGCCGATTTCGAGCGCTACGAGTTCTACCGCTTCTTCCAGGCCCTGCAGAACTTCTGCGTGGTGGATCTCTCCAACGTCTACCTCGACATCGCCAAGGACCGGCTGTACGTGAGCGGGGCCAGCGACTTCCGCCGCCGCAGCTGCCAGACGGTGCTGGCCCTGGTGGTGGAGCGGCTCGCGGGCCTGATCGCGCCGGTGCTCTGCCACATGGCCGAAGACATCTGGCAGAACCTGCCCTATCCGGTGGCGGAGCGCTCGGTGTTCGAGCGGGGCTGGCCCAGCGCACCGGCCCTCTGGGCTGAGGCCGCCCTGGTGGAGCCGCTGCGGCCGCTGCTGGAGCTGCGCGGGCAGGTGAATCGTCAGCTGGAGAGCTGCCGCGTCAACGGCGATCTGGGGGCCTCCCTGGAGGCCCGGGTGGAACTGGAGCTGGGCAGCGGCGATCGCGCAGAAGCCCTGGCCGCCTCCCTGGAGCTGCTCAACTCCAGCCCCCACCCCTCGGTGGACAACCTGGCCGACTGGCTGATCGTCTCGCAGCTGGAGCTACGCCCCAGCGGTGCCGCGGCCCTGGCCGATCCCCTGGCGGAAGCCAGCGAGGGGGGCATCACCGTGCGCATCGCCCGAGCCGAAGGGCGCAAATGCGAGCGCTGCTGGCACATGGAAACCGACATCGGCACCCATGCCTCCCATCCCAGCCTCTGCGGGCGCTGCGTGGCCGTGCTGGAGGGCTGAGAGCGGCTTGCGAGGTCTTGAAATGGTCCCAGTCAGGACCCAGGACGAGATCCCGTGGTCTGCTCCCGATCAGAACAACCAACCTGATCGGGAGCGGACGGGTGGTTCAGCATCGGCACTCCAGCAGATGAGGGATGCCCCTCAGATGAAGTCCGATGGAGAATCAACTGGCAATTCTGTTCTTCTGAGAGGGCCCACTCCAGCAGATAGGCCGCCAGATTGCTGAGGGATCGCCCCTGTTCGTTGGCAATCTGAGCCAATCCCTCATGAACGCTGTCTGGGATGGTGATACTGATGCGAACGGGAGACCGAAAAGGAGAGGGACCCTGATGTTCAGTTCTCATGGCCACCTCCTCTCCCTGACTCAATCAAAAGAAACGATCGGTTCATGCATGCGACCAGCAGAGCAGGCCAATTGAGCATCAATGGAATGGGACTCCTCACAGTCTCAACCTAACGCTGTTGCGCCATGGCGGCATGCCAGTGGCGAGCCAAGGACCAGGTGGGCGGATCCCATTGCTGCAGATTAGGAACAGATCTGCTGCAGTACTGCTGCAATGCCCATCAACGCCGGGCCGAAACGCAACAGTGCCCAGAATCGGCAGACCTGAGGGGAGCGTCCTGCAGATCAGCCACGCATCGACAGCAGATCGACGGCATCCCTGCCACAGCTCTGTGCCTACCCTGAAGAAGAAGGCAAGGAAACGGCATGGATAAATTAATTGTTGAACTCAGCCTTTCCCCAGGCACGGCCGACGTGATCCAGCGCGTTGCGGAAGCACTGGGAACCAGTGTTGAAGACATTCTGTCTGTTCACCTGGAAACCCTCCGTACAGCGGTCAACTACACCCCTTCCAGATATGGCCACAAGATAAGCTCCACCCCCATGCAAGTCATCATTTCCGAGGAGCTCATGACCGCAGCCTGATCAGATCGAAGGCTTGAAGCTCCCGAGTGAGTCTCGCTGCAAAGAGACTCAATTACAACAGTGCTGTGCAGCGCCAGTCTGCTGCTACTACAGCTCTGAATATCGCTTGAATGATGACCGAGAGACGACGCAGTCAACTCAATGAACTCAATCCCAGGAGTTATGTCTTGTATCGTGTCATCTGTGGCGCCCTGGAAGACTTGCAGCAAGAAATCCTGGCCGGCTCCGCAATCACATCTGACCTCTCGCCCTTGGCCTCAGCCATGCAGGATCGGCGTCTGCTGGTGGAATGGCTGCGAGATCTGGGATTCCCGCCAGCATCGACCTACAACGATTGCGGGATCACCGCAGAAGTTGAGGATGTCTTGATGCTGGGCTCAGCCTGAACTAGCGAAGGGCCATCTCAGGGGGAAAGTGACCAAAAGCTATCCCGACCCCGGCTCAATGGCGCGGCCTGAAAAGCGCATATTTCACATAAACGTGCTGACAAGCTATGGCGATCCTCGGATCAAGCGCATACGTTCTAGATTGAATCAATGAATGAGACGCCTGACAACCAGAAGCCGACGAGTCAAATTCATCTGAGGACATATGCATACAACCCGCCCAAGCAAGAACGCCGCCGGTGATGGTCTCAACGACTATCTGAGACTGATTAAGCGCACGACACTTTTAACTCCTGATGAAGAACTGCACCTGGCCGGAATCGTGCAGGAGTGGCTCAACCATACCAATCCGCCAAAGGCTCTAATAAAAAGTGGCATTAGGGCTAAGAACCGCATGGTATCCGCCAACCTCAGGCTGGTGGCACTGATCGGCCTCAAGTATAAGGACCGGATCGGTAGCCTCCAACTGGAGATGCTTGACCTCCTGCAGGCCGGCAATCTTGGCTTGATCCGAGCCGTCGAACTGTTCGACCCCACTCGCGGCTACAAGTTTTCCACCTATGCCTTCTGGTGGATCCGCGAGGCGGTCACGAATGCGATGCGCGAAGGTGGCAGTGGCATCAGGATTCCAAAGACGATACTCAGTCTCGCCTTCCGCGCTGAGCGCCTGCAAGCCTCCTCCGACCAAGTTCTCTCCACCAGCATGGTTGCGAAGCGTCTCGGAGAATCAGAACGACGTGTGGAGAATTCATTGCGCACTGTACGGGAATGCCGCACCACTTCACTCGACCGAAAGATTGGAATCATAAGCGAAGACATCTGCCTGATGGATTTAATACGCGACGAAAAGAGTCTGATTATGCAGGACGACTACCAATGGCTTCTTATGCATGTTCAGACTCTCGATAGCCGTGAAAAGCATCTGCTCCAACTGCGCTTTGGTGCCGAAAAGAGCCGTTCCTATGCCGAGGTGGCTGATTCGATGGGGATGAGCAAGGGTCAAGTGCAGAGTCTCGAACGGAGAGTGCTGCGCAAGCTCCGTCATCGGCTCACCCCCGTGCCCCATCCTCGCGAGGCTGGAGCTCCATTGACCGAATTCAGCGCAGCCAGTTGATCGAGGCCAAGCGGGGCTGCACGTCTGCCGTTGATCCGGTCCGCCGACAAGCTCAGCCGATGGCTTGAGTGTTTCAATCAGAAGCACAAGGATGAACTTCTAGCACCCTCAACTGGATGGAGGAATCAATGAAACACCCCATGAATCGAAGAAATCAGTATTGGATTGCGGGGCTCTCCGCTGTGGTGGTGGTGGGTGCTCTCGCCTTCCTGAATCAGCAGCAACAGCAGCGTCTTCAGGCCCAGGCCCTCCAGGATCAATCCACCCGGGAGGCACTGCAACGTGAGCAGAGGGAGCTGACGCTCAGGAACAACCTGCAGTCCGCCTCGCAGCGGGAAGCCGCACTTCAGTTGCAGCTGAGGGAAATGGATGTGGCCACCAGCCGGCAACTTGCCGATGCTGCCAACACTGAAGCGGGAGCGAGCCTGCGCCAGGCTGTGATGGCCCAGCAGGAGACCAAGCGTCAGAAGGCGGAAGAGGAACTGGAGGATCTCAGAGCACAACGAATCCAGCTCGAAAAACAGGTCGATTGTGAGCGGATTCAGTTGTCGGTAAATCAACTGAAGTCCAGAGGGGAAACTGATCAAGTGCTCAAACTGCTGAAGCTCTGGAACGCACCATGCCCGAACCTCCAGGCTGCTCGGTAGCGAGCTCGTTCACAGGCTCACGCCCAACCACAGCATGACCCGCTGCTGATGGCTTCTTTTGATCGTGGCCTTAGCAGTGGCTGGCCAGCTTCGGCGATGAGCCAGAAGATCAAGGGGATCGAGGTCGTCGATTCCGGGATCACCCAATGGATTTCAGCGGGTTTTCAGATGGTCACCAAGTCCATTCCTTACTTGGTGACCATCACATCAACACCAGGCGTGCGCCGCCGTACCAAGACGCCGGTGTCGTGCTCGCTGCGATGCAGCTGCAGGTCGATCTCCTCCTCGCCAAGGCGCAGCCCGTTGACTTCCAGCAGGTTGATGCCTTTCGGGAGCGCCGGCTTCCGGAACAGCACCTGCACCCGGCCTGTCTCGGCGTCGCGTCCGATGCCCATTCCGGTGATCGCTTCCAGCAAACCGAACACCGTGCCGCTGGCCCAGGCTTGGGGGCTGCAAGCCACCGGGTAAAGAGTGGGGTCATCGTCGTCGCGACGCGGGAATCCACAGAACAATTCGGGCAGCCGGTATTGCGGCAGCGCTTGGGCCGTGTCGAACAAGCCGGTGAGGATTCGCATCGCCTCTGGCATGTGGCCGTAGCGGGCCAGGCCCAGGGCGATCAAGGCGTTGTCGTGGGGCCAGACCGAGCCGTTGTGATAGCTCATCGGGTTGTATCTCGCCTCTCGTTCATCGAGTGTGCGCACGCCCCAGCCGTTGAAACTGGTGGGTGCAATCAGCTGGCGGGCCACCGACGCCGCTGCGTTGCGGCTGGCGATGCCGGTCCAGAGACAGTGGCCCGCGTTGGAGCTGCGCACAGCACAGGGGGTGCCCTCTCCGTCGAGCGCCAGGGCATAGGTGCCGATGGCATCGCACCAGAAGGCCGCATTGAAGCGACTGCGCAGTTGATGGGCTTCCTCCAGCAACTGCTCAGCTTGGGCGGCACGCCCGAAGCGATGCTCGATGCCCGCCATGGCGCGGCGGGCCCCGTAGGCATAGGCCTGCACCTCGCAAAGGGCGATTGAACCCTCGGCCAGGCGGCCGTCGGCGTGGTGGATGGCATCGTCGGAATCCTTCCAACCCTGGTTGCGAAGGCCGCCTTGGGCCGCGCACTGATAGCGCAGAAATCCGTCCTGGCTACTCGCTTCGGCGGTCCTGATCCAGTCCAGAGCCAGGTCCAGCGCCGGCCGCAGGTGCTGGATGAACGACTGGTCATCGCTGCGCAGGAGATAGTCGCCCGCCAGGATCAGGAACAGAGGCGTGGCATCCACGGAGCCGTAGTAGCGGGCAAAGGGCACCTCCCCCAGGGCCGCCATTTCGCCCAGACGGGCTTCATGCAGGATCTTGCCGGGTTCGGCATCGACGGCCGGGTCGAGGTGGCTGGCTTGATGATCCGCCAGGAAGCCAAGTACGCCTCGGGCCAGGCGCGGCTCCACCAGGAGCATCTGGCGGGCGGCGATCAGCCCATCACGGCCGAAGGGGCAGCTGAACCAGGGAACACCGGCGTAGGGGTAGAGGCCGTGCTCGAGCTGGCTGGAGAGCAGATGCACATCCGACATGGAGCGGGCCACCCAACAGTTGAATGCCTGGTTGTCGGTGGCGATGGAGGCCGCCTGGCGATGACTGTCACGCAACCGCTCGTTCGCCGCCGCCAGTGCGGCATCAAAGGCATCTTCAAACGCGACACAATCTCCTGCGGGATGGAAATCCAGCAGGAGATGGACGCGACGGGTGCAGCGAGGTTCCAGCTGCAGGACCAAGGTGATGTGGGTCTCACCCACCTCCGCCGCCAGACCTCCCACCCGCAGGAGCGTGCGTCGATCCTCCCCATCGAGCCCGCCATAGGCCACTTCCAGAAAGTCCTGGGTGTGCCGACGGACCGTGCGGCCGCGCTGGGGTCGCTTGTGTCCGCGGATCTCGAAGATGTCGCGAAAATCGGCGTCGAAGCGCAGGGTCAACGGCAGCAACACCGCACCGCCGAGGTAACTGGTGAAATCGAGAGCCTGCAAACAGCTCGTGGGGGTGAGAACAGTGCTGCGCTTCAGGTGCACGGACCCGGGCGGGGGCGAACCGGTTCCGTCGATGTCGTTGCTGAGATGGCTCACATGAAGCCCCATCTCCCCACTCTCGGCGGAGCTCAGCACAATCGGGGACTGATCCCAGAGAAGGAGTTCCAGGCGGCTCACATGGCGAGTGCCACGGTGATAGATGCCGGAATCGGGATGGGTCTCGGGGCAGATTTCACCGCGGCGATCGAGCATCGCGAAGGTTTCCCCGTCCTTGAGAACGAACGGGGGGAGCAGATCATGCGGCATGGGAACACGCGGCAAGGAGCCTGGCTGGGGAGGGGCGGCGACGGGTCTCGATCTGGCGTTGGAAGAGACGTTCGTAGTCGGCCGCCTGCCGGGCGACTGTGAAACGCCGCTCGAACTCATGGCGAACCCGCCGGCGATCCAGCTGCTCGATTCCCCGCACCGCCATCACGGCCTCCTCGATTGTTTCCACCAGCACGCCATTGCGGCCGGGCCGAATCACCTCGGGGGTGGAGCCGTTACGCCAGGCAATCACGGGCGTGCCGCAGGCGTTGGCTTCGATCATCACCAAGCCGAAGGGTTCGGGCCAGTCGATCGGGAACAGCAGTGCCAGGGCGTTGCCGAGCAGCTCCTGCTTGCCGACATCATCGACCTCCCCGATGAACTCCACAAGTGGATTTTCATGCAAGAGCGGTTCAATGGCGGCGTGGAAATAATCCAAATCAACAGGATCGATCTTGGCGGCCACCTTGAGAGGCAGGCCCACAGCGTTGGCAATAGCGATGGCACGATCAAGACGCTTCTCGGGTGAGATCCGCCCCACGAAGGCCAGGTACTCAGAGGGTGACGGCTCGAAGCGGTAGAGATCGGTGGGCAGACCATGGGGAATGGTGCCGAGCCAGTGAGCACCGGGGTGAGGGGCCCGCTGAGACTCCGAGATCGACACCAGGGGCACCGGATCAAAATCCCTGTGGAGTCGGTCCACCTCCGGACCAGTCAGGGGCCCGTGCAGGGTATGGAGTTGGGCCACCGGCAGGCGGGCGAGGCCGGGGCGGAGGCCAAGGCCGGTATGGAAATGGAGAAGATCGAAGCGGTCGAGCTGACCGATCACCTGATCCAGCTGGCGACCTTCTGACACCCGTGGATTGCCCCGATAGCCCGCCTGCCTTAGGGCTCGCGGCACGCAGGGGAAGAGCTCGGCGCTGGTGAGTGAGTCACCGCTGGCAAACAGAACCACCTCATGGCCACGGTTGACGAGTTCTTCCGTGAGATAGTGCACAACTCGTTCCGTTCCGCCATATCGCAGCGGCGGCACACTTTCAAACAGTGGCGAGATCTGGGCAATACGCATCGGCTTGCTCTCGAAGAATCAACTGGCAACACATCCCCTGCAAGCCCAGCATGCACATCTGCGGACATCGAGGTGCCGCAGCAGGGGTGTAGCAGCAACCTGCTCGTAGTTGAAACGTAGGCAGGAACCAGTGGCGATGCACCAAGCCAGGGGAATGACCGACACAGAACACAACCTCACTGAATCAAGACAGCACAGCCGCGTCAGCTCTCAACGTTGACTGTTGATGGTGCTGTGGATAGGGGGCATATCTACAGCAGTCAAACACCAGGTTCAGCCCCATAGTGAAAGGAGAGGAGCCAAGGTGTGACAAGCCAAAGGATTTGCCCTTGCAGCGATCCGACCGGCTCCATAGGCTCTGGCATTGATCTCAAAGCCTTGCGGACCTGATCATGAATAAGCTCCAGTTCAAAGGTGAATGGCACGAAATGAAAGGGAAACTCAGGCAGAAGTTCGCCGAGCTCACTGATGACGATTTGGCCTACACCGAAGGCCAGGAAGAGGAAATGCTTGGCCATCTGCAAAA
Organism: Synechococcus sp. CS-1329; assembly: GCF_025128055.1. Classification (GTDB taxonomy): domain Bacteria; phylum Cyanobacteriota; class Cyanobacteriia; order PCC-6307; family Cyanobiaceae; genus Regnicoccus_A. The sequence goes on from NZ_JAHLYS010000036.1 coordinate 29,417, forward strand.
GAAGCTCGGCAAGAGCCAGCAAGAGATTTCCCAGCTGATCAACACTCCTTAGGAGCCCTGTCATGCTTAACTACGCCATATCTTTTTTTGTCATTGCGATCATCGCTGCCGTCCTTGGCTTCAGTGGTATCGCCGGATCAGCCGCGAGCATCGCCCAAATTCTGTTTCTTGTGTTTCTTGTGCTTGCCGTGCTCTCTTTCCTCACCGGCCGGCGTGGCGTGATGTGAATGGCGGTGAGGCATTTTGCATGAGCCGCATCAAGTTCAACCACAGCGCCAAACCTCGTTATCCCATCATCTAGACCACTCATGAATCACCAATTTCGCCTTCTGCGCCAGCTGGCCTCCACTTGCCTTGGCCTGGTCTTCAGCCTGCTGCTGTTGGCCGCTCCCGCCCAGGCTTCAGGAGCCTTCAGCCTCAGCGCCTCAGCCTTGCCCGTGGCCGCCATCGCCGGCCGCCTTAAGGCTGACGCCAAGGACTTCGAGGGCAAGACCCAGGAATCGATTGGCAACGTAATTGGCAGCCAAGGAGATCGTATCGCCGGCAAGGCGAAGCAGGCCGAGGCCAAAGTGAGGAATGCCGTCGAAGACGTTAAGGACAAGGCCGGAATGGGCTGAGCCAGCATCAGCCGAACACCCCGGCATCACGTCTGAAGATGCCATGCCGGGACCTTGAAAATTCGAATTGATTCGAGCCTGGCGCCAGAGAAGAAGCATGTTCCGCTCCTGGCATTCTCCAAAACAATGACCCCTTGACACTTTAGTCCTCGCCACTCCAGCGCTCGCCGAAGTGAGTTGATCATTTGTGACAACCAGCGCACCAACATCTCTGCACTACTGCCACAAGCATCAACTCAACAGCCAGAAATATGACGACGATGGCAGCCGCGACGACAGCGGCAATGCTCCATATCAAAATAAAGAACTAGCCTTAAAATCTCTTCGGGCTGGCTTATTGGCTTTCCCGTCTACAGACCCAATCGCGGAAGCTCGCATCCCCCGTCATCGGGTAGATCCTGAGCGCTGGTGAGTTTCGTTCACCAGCGCTCAGGATCCAGGAATCTCTCCGCCGGTTCTGGTCCAGCCAGCACCACCTCAGACTCTGGGTTCATGGGCCCCTGCAGAAGCTCGGCGCTCCCCAGCCTCGCCCCCTCCGGCAGCGCCGGCTGATCGGGATCGAAGGCGGTGGGATGGGTCACGCTGCTCGAAAAGCCACGAAAGATCAGCAGTTCAAACTCCTCCTCTGCCCCTTCTTCCCCCCCTGGACCCATCAACGAGGGCAGCGTGCCCCGCAGGCGCAGCACCCGGTCGGGCCGGCCGCGGCTGATCTCCTCAAGCTGGGCCAGCCAAGCAACCACCATCAGAACCCTCCCGCCACCCGCCCCTGGCGGGGCAGACGCACCAGGATCCACTGCAGCAGACCCACCACATAGGCCACCAGGGCCAGGTAGCCGAAAAAGGCGGTGAGGGTGGGGGTGAGGTCGGCGCCGAACACGAAGGAAAACACCTGGGCGGCACCAGTGTGCAGGCGACGTGGTGCCTCCAGCCAGGTCTGGCAGAGGACGCTGCCCGCCGCGCCCAGGCCGCAACCCATGGCACCCGCGCCCAGACCGGCCCCCAGCAGGCCAAAGGCCGTGAGCGCCCAGCGCCAGCTGCGCAGGGTGAGCGGCAGCGGGCGCCAGGGGGGCAGATCAGCCAGTTCCTCGTTCAGATCCACCCAGAACCAGAGCGAGGCCACCATCAGCAGCCTGGCCACGATCATCAACGGATAGGCCAGGGGTCGGGCATCGACGAACAACAGCACCGCGATCGCCAGCAGGCTGGCCACCTTCCAATAAATGCCCATCAGCCGCAGCAGCGCCCCCTCCCGCCGCCACGCCGCCCAGACCAGCAGCACCAGAGGCAGAGCCAGGGTGAAGACCACCGCCAGGCGGAAGTCGAGCCACACCAGGGTGCGGTACAGCAGGTCGGGCACAGCTTGGGTACGGGAAGGCGCCATTATCCGCGCCATGCTTCACCAGTAGGTTCTTTTGATGCCTGCGACTCCCCTGTTCTCCTGGCTCCGCCGCGGTGATGAGCAGGCGTCGTGCCGAACGGCACTCTCGCGTCTGCCCTCCCTCGAAGACGCCGTCAGCGAGGTGGTGCAGCAGCTCCATGCCAAGGGCTTCGGCGCCGCGGTCCGGGGCGAGGCGGACCTGGCCCTGGTGTTCTGCTCCACCAGCTACGCCAGCGACCTGCAGCGGCTGATGCCCCTGTTGCGCTCCCGTCTGAAGGCCCGCCACTGGCTGGGCGCCGCCGGTGGTGGCGTGGTGGGCACCGGGGCGGGCGGCAGTGCCCATGAAGTGGAGCAGGAGCCAGCCCTGAGCGTGATGCTGCTGCGCCTGCCCGGGGCGGAGCTGCAACTGTTCGGGCTCGACACCGATCAGCTGCCCGACCTCGACGGCGACAGCCGCGCCTGGATCGACTGGGTGGGGGCTGATCCGGAGCGGGCCGACGCCATGGTGCTGCTGGTGGATCCCACCTGTCAGGCCATCAACGACCTGATCAGCGGCCTGGATTACGCCTTCCCGGACCTGGCCAAGGTGGGGGGCATCGCCGGCCCCCACAGCGCCAGCCATGGATCCCTGCTGCTCGACGACCGGGTGGTGACCGGAGCCGTGGGCTGCCTGATCGGCGGCAGCTGGACCATCGATCCGGTGGTGGCCCAGGGCTGCCGGCCAATCGGCCCGGTGTTCGAGATCGAGCAGGCCGAGCGCAATGTGGTGCTGCAGCTCAGCCGCGGCGACCAGCAGAACACCCCGGTCAACTGCCTGCAGACGATCCTGCAGACCCTCAACCCGGCGGAGCGGGAACTGGTGCGCCACTCGCTCTTCCTCGGCGTGGCCCGCAACAACTTCAGCCTGGGCGGCACTGACGACGGCGGCGAGAGCACGGCCTTCCTGGTGAGAAATCTGATCGGCGTGGATCCCCGCAACGGGGCGGTGGCGGTGGCCGAGCGCCTGCGGGTGGGTCAGCAGGTGCAGTTCCAGCTCCGTGATGCCGACGCCTCCCGCCAGGAGCTGCGGCAGCTGCTGCGCAGCCAGGCCAGAGGATCCGAACCGCCCCTGGCCGGTCTGCTCTTCGCCTGCCTGGGCCGCGGCAAGGGGCTCTACGGCGAAGCCGATGGCGACGTGAGGATTGCCCAGGGGGAGTTTCCGGAGCTGCCCATGGCGGGGGCCTTCTGCAACGGCGAGATCGGTCCGGTGGCGGGCAGCACCTATCTGCATGGCTACACCGCCAGCTGGGGCTTCCTGGTGCCACGCCCGGGCGCCGCGGCGTCAGCAGAGCCGCCGGAGGCCTGAGCGGTGGTGCGCCAGCACGTCAATCCCCTCTCGCGGGTGCACCAGCAGCCGCTTGAGCTGCCAGCACCGGCGGACCTGTTCGAGCGGCCACAGCAGCCACTCCACCTCGACATCGGCAGTGCCCGCGGCCGCTTCCTGCTGGCGATGGCGCCGCTCCAGCCTGAGTGGAACTTCCTGGGGGTCGAGATCCGCCGGCCGCTGGTGGAGGCCGCCGAGCGCGACCGCCTGGCGCTGGCCAGCGGCAATCTGCGCTTCCTGTTCTGCAACGCCAATGTGAGCCTGCTGGGCTGGCTTGGGGCCCTGCCGGCCGGGCGACTGCAACGGGTGACGATTCAGTTCCCCGACCCCTGGTTCAAGAACCGACACCACAAGCGGCGGGTGCTGCAGAGCGATCTGCTGGAGGCCCTGGCCGCGGCCCTGCCGGCCGGGGGCGAGCTGTTCCTGCAGAGCGACGTGACCGCGGTGATCGAGCCGATGGTGGCCCTCAGCGAAGCCAGTGGCTGGTTCCTGCGTCCGCCGGAGGATGGGCGCCCCTGGCGGGCTGACAACCCTCTGCCGGTGGCAACGGAACGGGAGCGGATCGTGCTCGCCCAGGGGCTGCCGGTGTACCGGGTGCTCTACCGGCGCAGGGCCGAGGCCGCCCATAATCCGTCGGCCAGCCACGCCGGCCACTGATGTCCACCCCCACCGCCCACGCCATCGCCTCAGCGGAGCGCGAGGGGCAGGTGCCATGGCTGCTGCGTTGGCAGGGTCTGTTCGCCCGATCCGCGGCCGGGCCCCTGGCCAGGAATCTGCCGCTGCTCTCCGGGCTGGTGCTCTGCGCCTTGATGGCGGGGCTGCCGCTGGTCACCCGGGCCGGACTGAGCCTGCTGATCCTCTCCAGTGGCCTGCTCTGGCTGATCTGGGCCCTGTGCACCCCCGCCGGACGCCTCGGCCGGATCAGCGGCTGGCTGTTGGTGATGCTGGCGTTGGCGGTGATCTCCACCGGCTTCTCGCCCGTGCCCGTCGCTGCCGCCAAGGGCCTGCTCAAACTGCTCAGCTACCTGGGCGTCTACGCCCTGATGCGTCAGCTGCTGGCCAGCGCTCCCCTCTGGTGGGACAGGATCGTGGCGGCCCTGCTGGGAGGGCAGCTGATCACAGCGGTGATCGGCATCCGCCAGCTCTACGGCGACAGCTCCGCCCTGGCCCGCTGGTCGGATCCGAACTCGGTGGCCGAGGGCACGGTGCGGATCTACAGCACCCTCGACAACCCCAACCTGCTGGCGGGCTATCTGCTGCCGATCCTGCCCCTGGCGGCGGTGGCGCTGCTGCGCTGGCAACGCCCGATGGCCCGCCTCTATGCCCTCTCAGCACTGCTGATCGGTGCGGTGGCCCTGCTGCTCACCTACAGCCGTGGGGGCTGGCTGGGCATGGTGGGGGCCCTGGGCAGCCTGGCCCTGCTGCTGGCTCTGCGGGCCAGCCGCCACTGGTCACCCCTGCTGCGCCGGCTGTTTCCCCTGCTGCTGCTGCTGGGGGGCGGCCTGGCGCTGGTGCTGGCGGTGAGTCAGATCGAGCCGCTGCGGGTACGGGTGCTGAGCCTGGTGGCGGGCCGGGAGGACAGCTCCAACAACTTCCGCATCAACGTCTGGATGGCGGCACTGCAGATGGTCCAGGACCGGCCCTGGCTGGGCATCGGCCCCGGCAACGCGATCTTCAACCTGATCTATCCGCTCTATCAGCAGCCGAAGTTCAACGCCCTCAGCGCCTACTCGATCCCGCTGGAGCTGGCGGTGGAAGGGGGCATTCCCGGCCTGCTGGCGGGCCTGGGTCTGCTGCAGAGCAGCCTGCGCCAGGGCCTGGCCCAGCTGCGGCGTGAGCATCCCCAGGCGTTGCCGGCCCTGGGGGCCGTGGCAACAATCGTGGGCCTCTGCGTGCAGGGCCTCACCGACACGATCTTTTTCCGCCCCGAGGTGCAGCTCACCGGCTGGTTCTGCCTCGCCACCCTGGCCACCCTGCCGCCGACAGCGGCAGCAGCAGCTTCAACAACGACAACAACAACAACAACAACGACGACAACGGTCGATGGCTGAGCCGCTCCTGCTGGCGGGCTTCGATGCCGGCCAGACCCACACCATCTGCCGCCTGGCCCAGCGCGGCAGCGATGGCAGCCTGCGGGTGCTGGGCGAAGGCGATGGCCCGGGTGTCAGCCACCTGGCCGCCGCCGGCGGCCAGGAGCGCTTCAGTGCCGCTCTGCGCCTCAGCCTGGAGCGGGCCTGCGCCGCTGCCGCCGGCAAGGGTGAGCGGGGTGGCGCTGAGGAGCCGCCCCAGGGCTTCTCCATGGCCCCGCAGGCCGCCGTTGTTGGCGCCAGCGGCATCGAGCAGGGCAGCTCGGTGCAGCGCCTCGGCACGACCCTGGCCGCCGCTGCGCTCGGGTTGGGGCTGGAGCGGGTGCTGGTGAACGGAGATGAGCGCACAGCCCTGCACGGAGCCTTCGGCGGCGGCCCGGGGATCGTGGTGATCAGCGGCACCGGCTGCATCGCCCTGGGGCGCAACCCGAGGGGGGAGGAACATCGCTGCGGTGGCTGGGGCTGGCTGCTGGATCAGGCCGGCTCCGCCTGCGACATCGGCCGCGATGCGCTGATCCTCTCGCTGGAGATGGCCGACGGCCGCCGGCCCGAGAGCGACTTTCGCCGCCGCCTCTGGGCGGACCTGGGAAACGGCCCCATCACCCCCCAGCGGATCAAGGCGATGGTGGTGGAGCCGGAGTTCGGCGCCGCCGGCTTCGCGCGCCTGGCCCCGGCGGTGCAGGCCCTGGCGCAAGCGGGCCAGGGCGACGCCACTGCCGTGCTGGAGCGGTCGGCCCAGGGCCTGGCGGAGCTGGTGGCAGGCGTGGCCCAGACCCTGGGCCTGGAGGACGGCGAGGTTTGCGGCCTGGGCGGAGCTCTGGAGCATCTCAGCCTGTTCAGGGCCGCCTATCAGCGGCGGCTGAAACTGGTCTTACCGCAGGCGCGGCTGGTCTCCCCCCGCGGAGATGCCTGCCAGGGAGCCCTGCAGCTGGCTGAGCAGCTTCTGAGCCAGGAGCTCAACTCCGCTGCGCTCAGGCCCGGTTGAGGTGAGCCGCGGCCAGGGCCGCCAGATGCGATGACCAGTGATCCACCGCCTCCTGCTCCGCCGCCTCCACCATCACCCGCAGCAGCGGTTCAGTGCCGCTGGCGCGCACCAGCACCCGGCCGCTGCCAGCCATGGCCGTCTCGGCCTGCTCAACGGCCTGGCGCAGGGGGTCGCAGCGCTGCCACTGCTGGCGGGAGCTGCGATCGGGCACGGTGACGTTGACCAGAGCCTGGGGGTAGGGCCTGAAGCTGGCCTCCATCCAGTCGGCCAGCGAGCCGGCGCCGTTGTGGATCAGCGTGGCCACCTGCAGGGCGGTGAGCAGCCCATCGCCGCTCATGCCATGCCGGGCCGAGAGGATATGACCCGACTGCTCACCACCGAGGCCGGCTCCGCTCGCGGCCATGGCCGCATGCACGTGCTGATCGCCCACATCGGTGCGCTGCAGCAGCCCGCCCCGGGCCTGCCAGGCCCGCTCGAAGCCCAGGTTCGACATCACGGTGGCCACCAGCAACTGGCCGGGAAGGTCGCCGCTCTCCAGCAGGGCACCGCCCCAGAGGTAGAGCACCTGGTCGCCATCGACGACCCGGCCCTTGCCATCGACCGCCATCATCCGATCGGCATCGCCATCGAAGGCGAAGCCCATCTGGGCGCCCGATTGCAGCACCGCCTGGCGCAGGGCCTCCAGGTGGGTGCTGCCGCAGGAGACATTGATCCGCTGTCCGTCGGGTTCGCCGTGCAGCACGGTCAGGTCAGCCCCAAGGGCCCGGAACACCTCGGCCCCGCAGGCGGTGGCTGAGCCCCAGCAGAGATCCAGCACGATGCGGCAGCCATCCAGGCGCCGCCCGCCCACGCTGGCGATCAGCGTCTCGCGGTACTCCGCTAGCAGATCCTCTCGCTGGTGGGCCGGGCCACAGCCACGGGGGCCGCTGAGGCCCGTGGACTGGATGGTGACGGCCTCCTCGCCGCGCAGCCCCGCTTCGATCGCCGCCTGCAGGGTTCGATCGATCTTGTCGCCCGTAGGCCCGAACACCTTGATGCCGTTGTCACCGGGGGGGTTGTGGCTGGCGGAGACCATCAGGCCGCCGGCAGCCCCACTCCTGCGGATCGTGCCGGGCACCGCCGGAGTGGGACACAGCCCCAGGCTCCACACCTCCCGCCCGGCGGCCGTCAGCCCGGCGGTGAGGGCAGCGACCAGCATCGGACCGCTGTTACGGGAGTCCATGCCGATCAGCACCGGGCGCTGGGGCGGCAGCACCCGGCCGCACCAGTAGCCCACCTGCAGGGCCAACAGCGGTGTGATCAGGCTGCCCACCTGCCCCCGGATGCCATCGGTGCCGAAACCGGTGCAGCCCTCCCCGAGGGGTGCACCGATGGGGGAAGAAGCCAGCTCCAGCATCAGCGGGGGAAGGAAGGAAATCAGGCTAAGCCGATCGGCAGCCACGGCCACAAGCTCAGCGCCAGCGCCTCGGCCACCAGGCCCAGCACAGCAGCTCGACCACCGCCCAGAGCAACAGGCCACCCACCACCCATCCCGGCAACCAGAGCAGGGGCATCAGCGGCCGCAGCAGGTAGATCGCCAACGCCACCGCGAGCACCAGCAGGGCCCGGCGGCGGCCTGTGGCGCCGGGGGGTTTGGCCGGCCAGCGGGGCCAGGGCAGAGGCACAGGCCTGAGCGGAAGAGGCAAACCCCAGAATGCCAAAGCCCCAGCGGCCTGCCCCGCCCTGCCTGTGCCGAACCCCTCTCCAGCTGGCCGCCGCAGGCCCCTGATCCTGGCCTTCACCGTGGCGGGCACCGCCGCAGTCCTGGTGCTGGGGCGTCTGCTGCTGTTGCAGCGCCCCCTGCTCTCCCCCGACAGCTCAGCCCTCAGCCTGGAGCGCATCCGCCGCTGGGATCCCGATCCCGAGCGGCGCCGGGAGGCCAGCCTGCTGCTGCTGCCCGCCAGCAGCAGCGACGATCCCACCCGCCAGCGCCAGTTGCTGCAGGGGCAGGGCTGGGGACCAGGCCCACTGGCCGCTGTGGCCCTGAAGCGAAACGCCCTGGCTCTGGAAGCCCAGGGCGTTTCGGCCGCATCGGAGTGGAGGGAATTGCTGCGGCGATTCCCCCAGGCGCCCCCCAGCGCCGATGCGCTCTATTCCCTTGGCCGCGAGGACCCGGGCCAGCGCCAGGAGCTGCTGCGCCGTTTCCCAGCCCACCCGGCCGCCCTGGCCGCCGCCCTGGAGCTGGGGCCCAGAGCCGACCAGCGCCAGCAGGGGGCCCTTCACCTCGCCCGCTGGGGTCCGCGCTGGCCCGGGGCGGGCGCGCGCCTGCGTCAGGTCTGTGCCCGGCCAGTCACGCCCCTGAACGCCGCCCAGCGCAGCACGCTGGCCGCAGGACTGGCCCGACTCGGGGATGGACGCAGGGCCCTGAGCTGCCTCGGCTCAGAGCGGGCCGAGCCCGACCAGGAGCTGGAGATCGCGCGCGCCCTGCTGCGGGGAGGCCCCGCCGAGGCCAGCGCTGGGGTGTTGCGCCTGCTGGCGCTGAGCCAGGACCAGAACCAGCCGCCGGAGGCCCCAGAAGCCCTGCGCCTGCTGGCCGAGACCCCCGCCCCCACGGTCACCCCGACCCTGTTGCAGCAGCTGCCGGAGCCCCTGCGCCTGAGCGCGCCGGTTCAGGCCCGCCTGGCGCTGGACGGCGGCGGCGACTGGCGGCCGGTGCTGCAGCGCTGGCCTGAAGATCCCGCCAGCTGGGACCTGCAGTGGGACCTGGCCCGCGCCGCCCTGCTCAAGGGCCAGACCGGTGAGGCCCTGGCACTGCTGCAGGCCCTCCCGCCCGACAGCCTGCCGCCGGTGCTGGCGGTGCGCCAGCTGTTCTGGCTGGGCATGGCCCAGCAACAACTGGGGGAGCAGCCCGCCGCCCGCCGCAGCTGGCAGGCGGTGCTGCAGCGCTTGCCCTGGAGTTACTACGCCTGGCGCAGCCGGGTGCAGCTGGGCGAGCGCCCCGAGCTGCGGCTGAGGGCCAGTAGTGGCCCCACAGCCCTGGCGGCCGAACCCTGGCGGCCCCTGCAGAGCGGCCAGCCGGCCCTCGATCAGCTCTGGCGTCTGGCCCTCAATCTGGAGGCCTGGGAGCACTGGCGGCAGGAGCGCCCATCGGCTAGCCCCAGCTCCCCCGAGGAGCTGACCCTGGAGGGGCGGCTGAGGCAGGGGGTGGGTGACGACTGGACCGGCCTGGGCCAGCTGGATGAAGCGAGTCTGCGCTGGGCCGGCGCCGACTGCCCCACCACCCTGCCCCTGCAGCGGGCGCAGCTGCCCGTGCGCCACAGCGATGCCTTCAGTGCGGCGGCGGCCCGCCATGGGCTGGATCCCACCCTGTTGCTGGCGGTGGCCAGGCAGGAATCCCGTTTCACCCCCGGGGTGGAATCGGTGGCGGGCGCCATCGGCCTGCTGCAGCTGATGCCAGCAACGGCGGCGGAGCTGGCCGGGGAGCCGCTCAGCGGCGATCAGCTGCGCGAGCCCGCCTTGAATGCCGAGCTGGGGGCGATGTATCTCAACCAGCTGCTCAGCCTCTGGCAGGGCAATCCCTTTCTGGCGGTCGCCAGCTACAACGCCGGTCCAGGGGCGGTGGCCGGCTGGCGCGATGCCAGGCTCCAGAACGAGCCGGAGCTCTGGGTGGAGGCCATCCCCTTCCCGGAAACCCGGCTCTACGTCAAGAAGGTGCTGGGCAATCTCTGGGGCTACCAGGAGAAGCCCAGACGAGCCTGCTGATCGGTCTCAGTCGGGCGGCCTCGGGCCTCAGCTGACGCCCTTGATCGCTACCGCTCCCAGCAGCCCGCCCAGCTGCAGCTCCCGGCCGATCCAGACCCCGATCATCACGTAGCCCGAAAGCGCGAGGGCCGTGAGCAGGGGAGCCGGCACCACCCGGATGCGGATCAGATCCAGGCGGGCGAGCAGCACGGCCGTGGCCAGGATCACCACATCGGCCAGGGCGCTGAGGTGCAGCAGGTAGAGGCCGCCGATGGTGACCAGCAGCAGGCTGATGATCAGGGTGATCACCCGGCTGGCGGCCATCAGCGCCGAGAGCTGGCTCAACAGCAGGTCGGGCACCGAAGCCACCACCACCACCAACACCGCCTGCAGGCACTCCACCGTCCAATACAGACCGTGGACCGGATCCTGCTCCGAATGCAGCAGGCCCTGCACTGGAGCATTCACCACCCAGTGGACGCCCAGATAGATGCTCACCAGCAGCAGCAACAGCAGAAACGGCGCCCTCAGGGGCAGCAGCGCCAGGCGCAGGATGCCGTTGATCACACCGCTCATCGGACCTCCAGCACCAGATCGATGGCGTCCACGGGACAGCTGGGGATGCACTGCTCGCACACCAGACAGTGCTGGGCCCTGAACTCCAGTCGCCAGGTGGGCGGCAGGCTGCGCAGGGCACCACTGGGGCAGACGCTGGAGCAGATGCCGCAGTCGACGCAACGGTCGCGGTCGATGCGGATCTCACCAGGGGCGCGATCCAGGCCCAGGCCCAGATCCTCCAGCCACTGCTCGGCGGCATCGAGCTCATCGATGTCGCCCGAGAGCTCCACCACCATGGTGCCGCTCTGGTTGGGAGCGATCTGGGCCCGCAGGATCTTGGCGGCGATGTCGAAATCCACGGCGAGCCGGTAGGTGATCGGGTGATGCACCGTTTCACGCGGGAAGTGGATGGTGAGGCGACGCTTCACCGCAACCGGGAGGGGAATCCCAGGCTATCGACCCTTTTCAAACGGGCAAAGCTGCCAGAGTGCCCGCGGTCCAGGTTCCCTGCCCGCCACGATGACCCTGCCCAAACCCGCAGCTGAGGCCAGTGCCCCCCTGGGGCGACGTGAGCGGATGCTGCTGGCGGCCATTGCCGCCGCCCTGGCGCTGCTGCTGTTCGGCCTGCGTGGGGGCCTGCAGCCCCAGGCTCCCATGGAGCAGCTGGCCCGGCGTTCGCCGGAGCTGCCGCTGGCCCTGGCCAGCGGGCGACCCACGATCGTGGAGTTCTACGCCGACTGGTGCGAAGCCTGCCGTTCGATGGCGCCGGCGATGGCGGCCCTCGAGAACGAGCACCGCGGCGAGCTCAACGTGGTGCTGCTGAATGTGGACAATCCACGCTGGAGCCCGGAGATCGATCGCTACGCGGTGAACGGGATTCCCCAGCTGGAGCTCTTCGACCGCAGCGGCCGCTCGATCGGGCGTTCCCTCGGGGCCCGCAGCCGCCCTGAGCTGGCCTCGATCATGACCGCGTTGATCGAGGCAACGCCCCTGCCGCTGCTGGCTGGCGTCGGCAACCTCTCGCCCCTCAGCGGCGGCGAGGCCCAGGGCTCAGACCAGGCCGCAGCAGCCCAGGCCGGCCCCCGCAGCCACGGCTGATTCCGCCGCCACCCTTCAGCGCCGCCCTTCAGCGCCATCCTTCCCCTATCCGCCCTGCTGAGCCATGGACCGTTTCCGGGTCGAGCTGATCGCCGCCACCCCCAACCCCCAGCAGTGCGTCTATGCCGCCATGCACCAGGACTACAGCGAGGGGTTCGTGGCGGCTGACCGCAGCGGGTGGCCCGATGAACGCACGGCGGGTGAGGTGTGTGTCAAGCGACTGCTCTCCGGTGAACGCGGCCACTACGGCCCGCTGGAACATGCCCAGATCGTGCTCAACGTGGGCTGGTTTCCCCACTCCGTGATGCAACAGGCCCGCACCCACCGGGTGGGGGTGAGTTTCGATGTGCAATCCATGCGCTACACCGGCGATCGCATCTGCAAGGCCGCCGATGGGAGCCTTGATCTCGAAGAGGTGTTCTATCTCCGGCCGATCGGCGATTACAGCGATCGCCAGGGCAAGAAGTACAGCTACGACGGGACGCAGCGCGCCCTGGATCTGGAGCTCTGCCGCAGGGCCGCCGAGCGCTACCGCGACCTGCTGGCTGCCGGATTCGCCGAGGAACACGCCCGCGGCATCCTCCCCTTCGACTACCGCCAGCATTTTGTGGTGAGCTTCAGCCTGCGGGCGTTTCTGCACTTTCTCGACCTGCGCGCCAAGTTGGACGCCCAGCTGGAGATCCGCCAGCTCTGTGATCTGATGTGGCCACACCTCGAGGCCTGGGCGCCGGAGATCGCGGCCTGGTACAGCCGCGCCCGCCTGCACAAAGCACGCCTGGCCCCCTGATCAGCCTCCCCCAGCCGGGCCTGCGGGCCCCGCCCGCTCAGACCCTGGCCAGGGTGACCCGCTCCGGCTGATGCTGATACTTGCCGGCGCGGTCCTGATAGGTGGTGTCACAGGGATCGCCTTCGAAGAACAGCAACTGGGTGATGCCTTCATTGGCATAGATCCGGCAGTCGGCGCCGGAGGAATTGCTGAACTCGAGGGTGAGATGGCCCTCCCAGCCGGCCTCCGCCGGGGTGGTGTTGACGATGATGCCCAGCCGGGCGTAGGTGCTCTTGCCCAGACAGATGACGGTGATCGTGGGCGGGACCTTCAGCTTCTCAAGGGCCACTCCCAGACCATAGGAATGGGCCGGCAGGATGAAGTACTCACCATCGTCGTCGTGATGGAGGGGGGCAGGCTCGAGGTTGTCTGGATTGAACCGCTTCGGGTTCATCACCGTGCCGGGCACGTGGCGGAAGATCAGGAATTCCCGCGGCGAGAGGCGCAGGTCGTAGCCGTAGGAGGAGCAGCCGAAGCTCAGCACCGGCCGGGAGGCGGTCTCCGGCTCCAGATGCCGCACCAGGGTGGGCTGGAAGGGCTGGATCATCCCATCGGCGGCCAGGGCGTTGATCCAGCGGTCGTTCTTCAGCACGGGGCACCTCCGCGCCGCAGCTGGGTGACCTGATCCGCCATGGCCAGCAGCTCCAGGGGAATGGACGGGCCCGTGAGGATCACATCGAGATGGGCGGGCCGCTGCTCCAGGGTGCTGATCACCTCCTGGGGAGCGAGGAAACCCAGCTCGATCGCCAGCCCCAGCTCATCGAGCACCATCAGCTCCACCGCAGCCCCCAGCAGCTGTTGACGGCTGAAGGCCCACACCTCCTGCACAGCGGCGCGCACCGGCTCAGGCTCCTGGCCAGCTGGCCGGGTGAGGCAGGAGGCCACGGCAGGGCGCAGCCACTGCAGCCGGCCGCAGAGCCTGAGGCTGTGCTCGGGCCCCTGCTCCACCCCGCCCTTGAGAAACTGGCTGATCAACACGCGGCTGCCCAGCCCGGCGCTGCGCAGGGCCTGGCTGAACACCCCACCGAAACTGCCGCGGAAGGGAGCCGTGTGCACCTGCAGCAGACCTTCGGGCCTGGCGGGCGCCGGCCGGGGCCGCGGCGGCACGGGCCGGGATGGGCCCACGGCGCGCAGGGGATGGCGCGACTCGGTGGAGGCGTTGCGCAGGCTGGTCGTCATCAACACCCCAAGGAAAGCGCGAACCTGAATGTAGCGGTGTACGGACCGCCAGCAAGGTTCAGCCACCATCCCTAGCGCGAACACCTGTACTGCAGCCCGGAGCAAAGCTGGGCCGGGCCTGGATGGATGCGATTCATTGGTGTCCGTCACTACATGGCGCGCCATGGGCGATCCTTACGGTCCATCTCACACCTGCTCCGCCGAAACATGGTTGGCGCGATGCGCGGATTCAGTCGCACCGGCGGCCCATCAACACCGGCCCCCGTTGGCCTCGCCGCGGCCGCCAACGGAGCGAGCACGCTGCTGGATGTGATGCGTGGCCTCAGTGGCTGCGTGATCGAAACGGTGGAGCGGGGCAAGACCATCTTTTTCCCCGGCGATCCGGCCGAGCGGGTCTATTTGCTGCGCCGCGGGGCCGTGCGCCTCTCGCGCGTGTACGAATCAGGCGAAGAGATCACCGTGGCCCTGCTACGGGAAAACAGTCTGTTCGGGGTGCTCTCGCTGCTCACCGGCCAGCGCTCGGACCGCTTCTATCACGCGGTGGCCTTCACCCGGGTGGAGCTGGTGGCGGCACCGGCGGGTTCGGTGCGCCGGGCCATCGAGCAGGACTCCGCTGTGGGGCTGCTGCTGCTGCAGGGTCTCTCCTCGCGCATCCTGCAGACCGAAACCATGATCGAAACCCTCACCCACCGGGACATGTCGTCGCGGCTGGTGAGTTTTCTGCTGGTGCTTTGCCGTGATTTCGGCGTGCCCGGCAGCGAAGGCATCACCATCGATCTGCGCCTCTCCCATCAGGCGATCGCCGAAGCGATCGGCTCCACCCGGGTGACGATCACGCGCCTGCTGGGCGATCTGCGCCAGGCCGGTCTGGTGCAGATCGACCGCAAGAAGATCACGGTCTTCGATCCGGTCGCCCTGGCCAAGCGCTTCAGCTGAACCGGTAGCGGCCGCGACTGATACTGGACCTTCACGCACAGCGCTGTGTCCGGCTGGCTGCTGATTCTGGCCCTCCTGGCCCTGGGAGGGGTGCTGGCCACGCTGGGGGACCGGCTCGGCAGCCGGGTGGGCAAGGCCAGGCTCAGCCTGTTCAACCTGCGGCCACGCAAGACGGCCGTCTTGATCACCGTGCTCACGGGCAGCCTGATCAGTGCCGTCTCGCTCGGGCTGATGCTGGCGGTGAGCGAACGCCTGCGCGTTGGGCTGTTTGAGCTCGACGCCCTCGAGGCCAGATTGCTGGAGAGCCGCAACACGCTGCGCCGCAGTGAGAAGAACCTGCGCCGCAGCCGCCAGGAGCAGGCGCGGGTGGAGACAGCCCTGCAGCAGGCCCGTCGCGACCGGGAGCAGACCCGCCGTCAGCTCACCGCCGCCGAGATCCAGGCGCGTCAGTTGCGCGGCGAACTCAAGCCCCTGCAGGCCCAGCGGCAGCAACTGCTGGCCCAACGACAGCAGTTGCTGGGCCAGCGCGATCGCCTCAATCAGGACATCCGCGCCAGGGACCAGGACATCCGCACAACCGAGGCGGAGCTGGCCCGGGTGCGTGGCCTGATCACAGCCGGCGAAACCGAGCTCAAGGGACTGGAGGAGAAACTGATCGCCCTGCGCCGCGGCGATGTGGTGATCAGCAGCGGACAACCCCTCGCCAGCGCCAAGGTGAACCCCCGCAACGCCAGCGAGGCCAGCGCGGCAGTCGTGGCGCTGCTGCGTCAGGCCAATCTCAATGCCTTTCAGCGGGTGCTGCCCGCAGAGGCCCCCAACCGCCAGATCCTGCTGGTGCCTCGCCAGGACATCGCCACCCTTGAAGCGCGCCTCTCCCGCGGTGGGCCCTGGGTGGTGAGCATCCTCTCGGCCGCCAATGTGCTCCGCGGTGAGGACCAGGTGCTGGGCTTCCCTGACCTCAGACCCAACCGCCAGGTGCTGCGCCGGGGTGATCTGATGGCCTCCACGGTGCTGGAGGGCAATGAACGCTCCAGCGAGCAGGTGCGCAACCGTCTCAACCTGCTGTTGGCGGCCTCCTTCGCCAAGGCCCAGCGCCAGGGCTCGATCGCCGATGGTGTCCAGTTCGATGTGGCCACCTTCAACCGGCTGGGACGGGAACTGAGCGAGCGCCCCCTCGGCCAGACCGTCACCCTTGAGGCCGTGGCAGTGCGCGATGCCGAAACCCCCGACCCGCTGGTGCTGGAACTGCGCCTGGCTGGGGGGGCCAGCGAGCCAGGGCTGGAGCGGCAGGGTCCGGGGCGGCCATGACCCACCTCAGCGCGCCGGATCTGCCGCGCCAGGGCGCCCTGGCCGGCCTCGACCCGGGGCGCAGCAAATGTGGGCTGGTGCGCACCGACCGAGAGCGGCAGCAGCTGCTCGACTCCCTGGTGATCCCTCCTGAGCAGGCCTGGGACCGGCTGGAGGGCTGGCTGCGGCAGGGCGACGTGGCGGCGGTCATCCTCGGCAATGGCACCGGCAGCGCCCTCTGGCACCAGCGGCTGCAGCCGCTGGTGCCGGTGCTGCTGGTGGAGGAGCGTGGCTCAACCCTGGCCGCCAGGGAGCGTTTCTGGCAGCTTCACCCTGCCCGTGGCTGGCGCCGGCTGTTGCCGCACGGTCTGCGCCAGCCGCCCCGTGACTGGGATGACGTGGTGGCCCAGCTGCTGCTGGAGCGGCTGCTGGGCCACCCCCTGGCCCTGGCGAGAGAAACGCGCTGAAGCAGCCCTAGAACTTGGCCCGCACGGTGAAGGCATAGTCGCCGCCGGGCTCCAGCTGATAGTCCACCTGGAGCAGAAAGCGCAGCAGGGCGTCCTGAATCAGGGCACGGCCCAGGGAGGGCTCCACCGTCAGCTCGCCCCGGCCAAAGGCCCAGCGGAAGGTCCAGTGGAAACCGCCGGCGGCCACCTCCCCCTCCAGCAGCTGATGACTGAAGCTCTGATGCAGCACCCGCAGCTGGGCGGTGGTGGCGGGCAGGCGGCTCAAGGGTCAGCTCACGGGGCGTCGGGGCGATTCCAGCGTCAGACAGAGGTGGGCTGAAAACTGTTCAGGCGCGTGCCAGCCCGTTCATAACCCCAGCGGCCGATGAAGCTGACACCATCGAGCACCTCGATCAGCACCTGCTGCAGCAGGGGCAGTTCGTCGACCTCGAAGCGGCCCAGCACATGGGAGATCGTACGGGCTTTGCGCAGGGCTGGGTCCAGGGCCGGGGCGCCGATGCCAATGCGCAGGCGGGCAAAATCCTGGCTGCCCAGGTGGCTGATGGCACTGCGCAGGCCGTTATGGCCGCCGGCGCTGCCGGAGCGGCGCAGGCGCAGGCGCCCCAGGGGCAGGTCCATGTCATCCACCAGCACCAGCATCTGGTCGGGGCGCAGTCCGAACCAGTCGAGCGTGGCCCGGATCGAGCGACCGCTGTCATTCATGAAGGTGCTGGGCTTCAGCAGCCGCAGGCGAGTGGAGCCCTGGCCCAGGTCAGCGAGGCTTCCCTGCAGCTTGCCGTTGGCCCGAAAGGAGGCCCCCTCACGCCGGGCGAGCTGATCGAGAGCCATGAAACCCACGTTGTGGCGGGTCTGGGCGTACTTCTCGCCGGGATTACCGAGCCCGACCAGCAGCTGCAGGTCAGGCAAGGGTGCAGCGGAGGAGCTCATCACGGGCGCCCGCCAAGGAGGAGGCAGGCCTTGAAGGGCGGCAACAACGCTCAGCTGGTGGGAGAGGAGGCGCTGGGCTCTGGTTGGCCGGCATCAGAACCAGCGGCAGGCTCAGTCGCCGGCGCTGCAACAGGAGGTTCTGCAGCAAGGGGTTCTGCAGCAGCAGCCAACGGTTCTGCGGCCGCAGGAGCCAGGGTTTCAGCCGCGATGGGCTCTGCGCCGAGGCTGCTGGCGGACACGGTTTCGGTGTCGACAGCGTTGCGAAACTCCTGCTCGAACTCCTTGGATGCCGACTGGAATCCTTTGAGGGTGCGGCCCAGCGTGCGGCCCAGCTCAGGCAAACGCTTGGGCCCGAACACCAAGAGGCCGATGGCGGCGATCACCGCCATCTCCGGAAGACCGATCCCGAAGAAGTTCATGGAAGGAGGGGTCTCAGGTGAGGTTCAGCGGCGAGGGGGCGATCCCGGCGATCAGCCCATGCCGTTCCAGTTGACGGTGATGCCGTCGAGGAGCAGGGAACGGTTGTAGAGCTGCAGGATCACCAGCAGGAAGACCAGGAACAACGCCATGAAGACGCCCATGACCGGTGTGGTGCCCCAGCCGGGCACGACCTTGCCGTACTCCGAGTTCAGGGGACGCAGCAGGTTTCCCAGGGGGGTGCGTTGGGCCATGGCTGTGGTGTCCTCTCTGGCACAAGGGTTGAGCCCGTTACTGTAAGGGTCGAGCGGCGGCAGGCGCAGCCCTCGTCGAGAGTTGTGACGGACCGGCGGCCCCTCGGGGCTCCGCCTGCCGCCAGCGCCGCCCCAACGCCGCCTCGCCGCACCCCGGGTTGAGCCGGACCTGTCCTCCACCAGCACCACCCTTGAGCGAAACCTCCCCAGCCATCTCCGTGGCAATCACCGTTCTGGTGGCACTCCTCGCCCTTACCGGGTTCGGCGTTTACACCGCCTTCGGTCCCCCCTCCAAACAGCTCACGGATCCCTTCGACGACCACGACGACTGATCCGCCAGCTGGCCAGTTGCCAGGGCGCCACCCAGGTGAGCGTTGGGCCGCCAGGGCTGGCGGCCGCCGCTTCCGGTGGAACTGTGGTCGCCTCTCCCAGCCCGTCAATGCGCTCCAGCGGCTCCCACCCGCCCGCCAGCTCCAGCCAGCGGCGACAGGGGGAGAGGTTCTGCACGGTCAGCCGGGCCAGGCCCTGACCTTCGCTGATGCAGCTGATCAGGCGCAGGTCGGGGTGACCCAGCTGCAGCGCTGATCCCGGCACGGCTGCGGTCCAACCCTTGGCCGGCCGCAGCCAGCAGGGTTCGCGGAAGCGCCGCGCCGCCACCGTCACGCCGGCCTGGCGCCAGCCCTGGGCACAGGGCATCAGAGCCAGACGCAGGCGCTGGGGCCCGTTATCGGCGCCGGGGTCGGGCCAGGTGGGCCCGCGCAGCAGCGAAACACCGAGGGCCTCAGGGCTGCCGGACACTCCCTGGGGCCCATCGAGCAGCACCGCCAGGCCGCCGCCTGGGGCCTGGCTCGCCAGCCAGCTGATGGCCGGCACCTCCCAGCGGCTGGCTTCCCGTGCCGTGGCGGCCGCTGCGACCCGCTCGATCACGCCCGCACTGGTGTCGGCCGCCCAGCGCACGGCCTGGTGCTGCAGCGGCAGCTCCAGGCGCAGCAGTTCATGGCGCTGGCGCCAGTCGACCCGCAGGTTGAGCTCCAGC
This sequence comes from Synechococcus sp. CS-1329, assembly GCF_025128055.1. Classification (GTDB taxonomy): domain Bacteria; phylum Cyanobacteriota; class Cyanobacteriia; order PCC-6307; family Cyanobiaceae; genus Regnicoccus_A. The sequence goes on from NZ_JAHLYS010000036.1 coordinate 48,552, forward strand.
CAGGGGCAACCGGCCCGCAGCTGCAGGTCGAGGCGCAGGGCGCTGACGCCGCAGCGGCCGCGCCAGACCAGGCGGCTGCAGAGCGGACCCACTTCTGCCAGCACCGGGCCCGGCTCCCAGTCCAGAGGCAGGGGGTGCTGGCGGTAGTCGGCGGCCAGATCCCAGGCATCCCAGAATTCACCGCGATCGATCCAGCGCCGCCACTGCAGCGGCTTGGCCAGCTGGGGACTGTGGTCGGCGCCCCAGAGCTGCTCAAGGCCGAGGGGACCGAGCTGGGCCCAGAGCAGGCCATTGCCCAGCCGCCAGCGCCCACCGGCCCCAAGGCTCTCCAGCCGCACCGGATGGGCGATCGAGGCCTCAGCGTCAGCGGCCAGGGGCGGCAGTGCCCCAGGCCGCTGACGCTGACGGCTGAGCTGGAGGGCCGCCACACCGCCGGGAGAGGGCAACTGCAGCCAGTGGCCGCCCGCTGGGGCGGGCTGCGAGGGCAGGGGTTGCCCCCCCAGGGTCCAGTGGCCCGACGGCAGGCGCAGGGTGAGGGGGGCCGGCGGCAGGGGCTGCAGCTGAACCCACCACCACGGTTCCGCCTCGCCTCCCGGCTCAACCTCAGAGCCCTGCTCCTGGGCCTTGGCCCCAGCGGGCTCCAGCCAGGCCCGCAGCGCCCGGTCACGGCGGCGGGAGGCCTGGCGGCGCGCTGCCCGCCACTGGGGTTCAGCCTGCTCGAACACCTCCGGGATGGAGGTGCCCGGCAGGATGTCGTGAAATTGCTGGAACAGCAGCTCTCGCCAGCCATTCGGATCCGCAGGATCAGCGGGCTCCCCGAGCAGGACAGCGGCGAGGTCAGCCTCGCGCAGCAGCCGCTCCAGGCTGCGGTTGTGGCGCTTCTGGTCGGGGCGGCTGGTGGCGCAGCCCCGGTGCAGCTCCAGGTAGAGCTCATCACGCCAGACGGGCAGCTGGGCGCCCAGGGGCTCCAGCCGCTGCAGGTAGTCGCGCAGGCTGCCGTGCCGCTGGGGCGCCGTGGCCACGTCGTCACGCCAGAGGTCCAGCTGTTCCAGCATTTCGCGGGTCGGCCCGCCACCGTGGTCCCCCACCCCCGGCAGCCACAGGGCCTCGGCGTCGCCCGTGGCCGCCTGCCACTCCAGGCGGTAGCGCTCCATCGCCAGGGGATCGCCATCGGTGCCGATCGGGGCACTCATCAGGGCCAGCACCTCGGCGCCACAGCGGCTGCGCCAGCGGAAGAGCCTGTGGGGAAAAGGGTTCGTGGCGTTCCAGGCCAGCTTGTGGGTGCAGAACCAGCGCACACCGGTGGCCGCCGCCACCGCCGGCAGGCCGGCGGCGAAGCCGAAGCTGTCGGGCAGCCAGGCCAGCTGGTGCTCCCACTCGGGGAAGGTCCGGCGGCTGTAGGCCTGACCCTCCTGGAACTGCCTCAGCAGCGAGGCCGAATCGAGCAGCACGCAATCGCTCTCCACCCAGGGGCCATTGATCGGCTCCCAGCGGCCGGCGCGCATGGCGGCACGGATCCGCTCGAACAGTTCAGGCCGGTGACGCTCCAGCCAGGCGTAGAGCGCCGGCGTGGAGTGGCCGAAATGAAGATCCCGGTGCTGCTCGATCAGATCGAGGGCCGAGCGGAACGTGCGCTCAGCGGCCTGCCAGGTGTCGGCCACCGGCCAGAGCCAGGCCAGGTCGAGGTGGGCGTGGCCGAGCAGATGGAAGGAGCCGAGCGGTCCAGCAGGCGCGGCCTGGCGCAGCTGCTCCAGCTCCAGCCGCGTGGCCACCAGCAGACCGTCCGGGTCAGCCGGATCCAGGGGCTCCGCCTCGATCCGGCTGAGCATCAGGGCGCCGTCGTCGTGGAGGGGGCTGCGCAACTCCAGCTCCAGGCGCAGGGGTGCCCCCTCCCACCAGCGCTGCGGCAGGGCCCAGCGGCAGGAGCTGTCAAAGAGATCACCGCGGTGAACGGTGCGGCCGTCGACCCGGAGTTCGGCGGCGTCAGCCCACCAGCGCAGGGCCAGGCGGGCCAGCGCTGGAGCCCGCCCGCGCCAGCTGGGGGGGCAGCTTAGCTCCTGCACCAGCCGCCGGGTCTGCCCACCCCGCGGCCAGGCGATCAGCCCGCGGGCGTGCCAGTCGGGACGATGAAGTCGGGCCCAGGGGTCGGCCAGGGCTCCCTGCCAGCAGCCATCAGCTCCCTGCCGCTGCCAGGCGGAGAGCAGGTCAAGTTTCGAACGTGATCGAAACGTTTCAATCTCAGGGGGAAGCTGGGGGTCCAGGGCCTGCGTCATCGATCCCGGCCATCAGTGACCCATAGGATGATGCGGCTGCCGCGGGGTCGTTCTGACCCAACCTGGCGCCTGTCACTCCCTGTCACCCGCCGGACGGAACCATGCTCGCCCTCAAGATCTCCGTTTACTCGGTCGTTTTCTTTTTCATCGGCATCTTCGTCTTCGGCTTCCTGGCCAGCGATCCCAGCCGCACCCCCAGCCGCAAGGACCTCGAAGACTGAATCTCGTCCGCTCACGGTGGGGTCAGTGCACTAACCCACCTGAGCCGAGCAGCTGCAGCTACAGGGGCATGGCAGGATCGGCCGCGGTCCTGGAGATGTGGTGCCCCCAGCAAGGCTTATCCGGTGGACCATCGGGCTTGTGGGCGCGGCAACCCTGGCAACACCGGCGCTGAGCCGGGCTCAGGACCTGGGCTCCGAGTCGCCGCCGGCGCGCCAGGCTGAAGCTGATCTCAGCGACAGTGAGCCCTCAGCACCTGAGGCACAGCCCACCCAGCCCGCAGAGGGAGCAGGTCCGGCCTCCGCTGCACCGGCTCGCAGCGAAGCGGCCACCACCAGCCCAGCCGCTGCCACGCAGCAACCGTCTGCGCCGATCGCCAGTCCGGCCGAAGCCCCTGGCCCTGCGTTGCCTGGGGTTGAACCGGCTGGGGGCCAGCCGCCGGGTCCCGCAGGGGCCCGTGAAGCCGTTCCTGCAGGCACTCCTTCAACGATCCCGCCCAAGGAGCTGAAGATCAGCGCCGATCAGCAGGGGTTCGACGTGGTGATCAACCGCTTCGTGGCCAGCGGCAATGTCAAGGCCGTGCTGGCCGGCGGCCGGTTGATGGCCGATCGCCTCGAATACGACACCACCACCCGAACCCTCTACGCCACGGGCAGCGTGCGTTTCTGGCGTGGCCGGCAGTACGTGCAGGGCAGCCTGCTGCGCTACGGCCTGATCGAAGGAGAAGGGGAGATGGAGGACGTCTACGGCGTTCTCGACCTCGAGACCAGCCTGGAGGATCTCGATGTGGAGCAGCCGGCCTCCCTACCGCTCCCCAAACCCGAGCCGATCGCCTGCCCCACGGTGCTGCCCGAAATTCCCGACTGGCACCCGCACCCCTGGAGCGCCACCCTCTGGGGCGGGCAGATGTTCCACTCCGATTTCGGCGAGACCTTCTTCGGTCAGGGTGTCTTCCGACCGGAGCGGGTGCTGGGCGTTGGCCTGCAGAAGCGACTGATCAAGGCCGGCCCCTTCGCCCTTGAACTCGATTTCAATGCCCTCGGCCACTGGGCCTCCGCCCAGCGGGGTGGGCGTTTCACCGGCCCCTTCTCCTCCTCCGAAGTGGCCAACCTCTCCACGTCCGCCCAGACCTTCGGCGAATTCACCGGTGGCATCGGGCTGAGGGCCTGGCTGCAACCCTGGTTGAGCCTGGGTTTCGTGCAGGGGGTGAGCCTCAACACCAACCTCAGCAACTACGAGGACACCTATCGGGAGAGGTCGGCCCGCCTCCTCAATTACCTGGGCTTCGAGATCGAGGGATCTCTCTCACCCCAGTGGTCGATGGTGGGCAGGATTCATCACCGCTCCGGCGCCTTCGGCACCTACAACGGCGTCAGAGAGGGCAGTAACGCCTACCTGCTGGGCCTGCGCTATCACTTCGGTGGAGATCCACCGCCTCAGGAGGATCCCCAGGCCACGCTGCGCCCTGCCAAGGGCTGCCCCAACCGTGGCGCCGAGCCTCCGGAGCGCCCCCGCTCTCTGCCCGAAGCTCTCGAGCAGACAGCCATGGGTGGCGAGGCCCCGCTGCCGGCAGCAGAGCCCCCATCCCTCCCTGCGGCCACGACGGCAGCGGCTGATCGCCCGACCTCGTTCCGCGCCATGCGCGAGCAGGAGCGCCAGCGGGCCGCCGCCGCTGCAGCCATCGAGCAACGCATCTCCGATGTGCAGCAGCGGGAAGGGCTGCAGATCGAGCGCCGCCGGGGAACTGGAACCAGCAATGATGTGGCCACCGACCAGGACAGCGACTTCGGACCGTCGCTGCCACCGCAGGTGCGGCGATTGCGTTCGGAGAACAATCGCCAGGCCGTGCAGGGCACCCTCACCCATCTGCGCTATCAGGCGGCAAGGATCGTGCTCACCGCCGACGGCTGGCGCAGCGACCGCGCCAGCTTCAGCAACGATCCCTTCACACCCTCGCAGTCGTGGATGGACGCGGATCAGGTGGTGGTCAAGCAGGACGACAACGGTGATCTGCTGATCACCTCCAAGCGCAACCGACTGATCCTGGAAGACCGTCTCCCCATTCCGGTGACCTCCAGCACTCGCATCAGCAAGCAGCAGGAGGTGGAGAACCGCTGGGTGCTGGGAGTGGATCAGGAGGACCGCGACGGCTTCTACGTGGGCCGGCGCCTGCGACCGATCCGGATCGGTCAGAAGGGGATCCTCGAACTGGAGCCGCAGTTCATGCTGGAGCGTGCCTACCAAGGCACCACCGACAGCTATCCCATCCCCGGCGGCCAGGCCGGCGGTCCCTCGGTCAGCCAGGACAACACCCTGGGCGATCTCTTCGGCCTGGAGGCGCGGCTGGAAACACCGTTGCTGGGTTTCAACACCAGCTTGAACCTGGATATCTCCACCTTCAATCCCGAGAACCTCGCCAATGGCACCCGCAGCTGGGGCCAGATGAATCGCAACATCAACCTTCCCCTGGTGGGCGCCACCACGGCCCGGCTCTTCGGGGCCTATCGCTTCAGGATCTGGAATGGATCCCTGGGCGAGCAGGACATCTATTCGGCTTATGGCGTCTCCCTGGAGCAAAAAGAGACCCTGCCGAAGTGGGGCAGGCTCAGCAACCGCTACTTCTGGCGGGTGGGTGTAGGCAACTACCAGAGCAATGAATTCCTCAGCAGCGGAGAGGAATCCAGGAATCTCGCCCAGCTCTGGCGGGCCAACGCGGTGGCCTCGCTGAACAGCAGCCTGCAGCTCTGGCGGGGAAGGGCCCTGCCCTCCACACCCGATGGCGCCCTGCGCTACTCGCCCGAACCGATCGTGCCCGGCCTGGCCCTGAACACGAATCTGACCGGCAATCTGGCCTATTTCGGCGATGGCACCTACCAGAACACCTTCTCAATCTCCGGTGGTCCCACCCTCACCCTGGGGCACTTCAACAAGCGCTTCTTTGATTTCACCCAGCTCACGATCACCGGCGGCATCACCCTGCGCGATGGCCTCAGCCCCTTCGGCTTCGATGCAGCGGTGGATCTGGGCACGGTGGGGATCGGCCTCACCCAGCAGATCGCCGGACCGCTGCTGTTCAACGGAGGGATCGGCCTCAATGTGGATCCCTCCTCGCCGAATTACGGCGAATTGACCGGGTCCTACGTGGAGCTGCGCTGGCAGCGCCGTGCCTATGCCTTCAGCGTGTTCTACAGCCCCTTTGAGGGCATCGGCGGAGTGCGGATCCGCCTCAACGACTTCAGCTTCAAGGGAACGGGAGTACCGTTCGCTCCCTACCGGCCCGAGTTTGATGCGGTTGGCGGGCCGCGTCAGACCCTGTTCTGATCAACCTCAGGCCTGGGCACCGCTGACCAGCTCGCTCAGTGAAAGCCGTTGGCGTAGGGCAGGGCCGCCAGGGTGCGGCTGAGTTCGGCGTGGTGGGAGAGCAGCTGGCCGGTGGCATCCCACTGGCCCGTGGTCAGCATCTGCAGCGGCCCGGCGGGAAGTTCCAGAGGCCAGCGCTGGCCGTAGCCCTCGAGGCTGGCCTCGGCCAGGGTCAAGCTGAGGGGCTCGGTGGGGGCGGCCAGGGCCGCCTCCTGCAGGGCGCGCATGGTGTCGTGACCGGCCGTCAGGCAGGGCAGGCCCAGGGCGAGGCAGTTGCCATAGAAAATCTCGGCGAAGCTTTCGCCCACCAGAGCCCGGATGCCCCAGCGCATCAACGCCTGGGGAGCATGTTCGCGGCTGGAGCCACAGCCGAAGTTGCGGTTGACCAGCAGCAGCGAGGCCCCCTGGTGCTCCGCCCGGTCGAAGGGATGGGCCCCGGCCAGCTCGGTGCGGTCATCGGCAAAGGCCCCTTCAGCCAGGCCCTCGAAGCTGACGCACTTGAGAAAACGGGCCGGGATGATCCGGTCGGTGTCGATGTCATCGCCGCGCACCACCACAGCGGTGCCGGTGATGCTGGCGATCGGGCCGGCCGGGAAGGGCCGGGGGGGCAGGGAGCTGCTCATGGCAGGAGGCGGGGCACGGAACGGGGCAAGGGGGCGGATCGAGGCGGAGACCGGCGGCGGCGCTCAGCCCACCGGCACCTGCAGCGGCACGAGGGCCAGCAGCTCGCGCACATCGCTCACCCGGCCGGTGACGGCGGCGGCGGCCACCATGGCGGGGCTCATCAGCAGGGTGCGGCCGGAGGCGGAACCCTGGCGGCCCTTGAAGTTGCGGTTGCTGGAGCTGGCGCTGATCTGGCGACCTTCGAGGCGGTCGGGATTCATCGCCAGGCACATCGAGCAACCCGGCTCGCGCCACTCGAAGCCGGCCGCCGTGAACACGGCATCGAGGCCCTCGGCCTCGGCGGCGGCCGCCACCTGCTCCGAGCCCGGCACCACAAAGGCCTTGAGGCCCGGGGCCACCTGACGGCCCCGGGCCACGGCCGCCGCCGCCTGCAGATCACTGAGGCGACCGTTGGTGCAGCTGCCGATGAAGCAGACATCGACCGGAACTCCAGCGATCGGCATGCCGGGCTGGAGGTCCATGTAGCGGTAGGCCTCCTCCGCCAGCGGACGCTCATCCACCGGGGTATCGGCCAGGCTGGGCACCGACTCATCGACGCCGATGCCCTGACCCGGGGTGATGCCCCAGGTGACGGTGGGGGCAATCGTGCCGGCCTCAAAGACCACCTCGTCGTCGAATACGGCGTCAGCCCCGCTGGCCAGGCTGCTCCACCAGGCCACGGCCCGATCCCAGGCCTCGCCCTCGGGCGCGAAAGGCCTGCCCTGGATGTAAGCGAAGGTGGTGGCATCGGGGTTGACATAGCCACAGCGGGCGCCCCCTTCAATGGCCATGTTGCACAGGGTCATGCGCTCCTCCATCGAGAGGGCCTCGATGCAGGATCCAGCGAATTCATAGGCGTAGCCCACACCGCCCTTCACCCCCAGGCTGCGGATGATGTGCAGCACCAGATCCTTGGCGAACACGCCCGGCTGCAGGCGACCCTCCACCAGGATCCGCCGCACCTTGAGCTTGTTCATCGCCAGGCTCTGGCTGGCGAGCACATCCCGCACCTGGCTGGTGCCGATGCCGAAGGCGATCGCGCCGAAGGCCCCGTGGGTGGAGGTGTGCGAGTCGCCGCAGGCGACGGTCATACCGGGCTGGGTGAGGCCCAGTTCCGGGGCGATCACGTGGACGATGCCCTGACGACCACTGCCGAGGCCGTGCAGGGTGATGGCGTGCTCGGCGCAGTTGCGCTCCAGGGTGGCGAGCATCTCCTCGGCCAGGGGATCGGCGAAGGGCCGCGCCTGGGAGGTGGTGGGCACGATGTGATCCACCGTGGCCACGGTGCGCTCGGGGTGGCGCACCCCCAGGCCCAGATCGCGCAGGGCCGCGAAAGCCTGAGGGCTGGTCACCTCGTGGATCAGGTGCAGGCCGATGAACAGCTGGGTGGAGCCGCCCGGCAGCTCGGCCACGCGGTGCCGGTCCCAGACCTTGTCGTACAGCGTGCCGGCGCTCACCGTGCCCCCGAGTCAAGACAGGCCAGCCTAGGTCGGGGGGGCCTGGCCTTCGCTCTGGGTCTGGGCAAGCAGACGCAGCCGCAGGCGGTTGAGGGCCTCACCGGCGCTGACCGCCTGGATCCAGTCGCGGCTGCGGCCAGCGCCGAAACGCACCCCCTCACTGGTGCTGCCCTGGGGCCCAGCCAGGGCGATATGCACGAGCCCCACAGGCTTTTCGGCGCTGCCACCGCCCGGGCCGGCGACGCCCGTGAGGGCCAGGGCCCAGGTGCTGCCGGTGACCCGCCGCGCCCCTTCGGCCATGGCGATCGCCACCGGGTCACTCACCGCTCCATGGGCCTCAAGCGTGGCGGCAGGCACCCCCAGCAGCCCCTGCTTGACGGAATTGGCATAGGCGATCACACCGCCGAGGAAAGCCTCGGAAGATCCGGGCACCGCCGCCAGGGCCGCACCCAGCCCACCACCGGTGCAGGATTCCGCCACCGCCAGGGTCTCCCGCCGCCGCCGCAGCAGCTCCAGGCAACAGGACGCCTGGCTGTCGTCGTCGACTCCGTAGAACCAGGCCCCCAGCCGCTGGCGCAGCTCAGCCTCCAGCGGGGCCAGGAGCTCCTCGGCCTGAAGGAGTGTGGGGCCCTGGGCCGTGATCCGCAGCTTCACCTCACCGGTGCCGGCATAGGGGGCCACGGTGGGATTGGCCAGCTCCAGCAGGTCGGCCACCTGCTCCGCCAGGCGCGATTCCCCCGCCCCCCAGAAGCGCAGGATCCGACTGAGGAACACCCCCTCGGCCAGGCCCTGCCCCCGCAGCCAGGGGGCCGCCGTGGCGGCCCACATCGCCCGCAACTCGGAGGGCACTCCGGGGAAGGTGAGCAGGCTGAAACCCGGCTTGGGGGTCCAGATCATTCCGGGAGCCGTGCCCAGCGGGTTGGCCAGCACGGCCGCTCCGACAGGCAGCAGAGCCTGCTTGCGGTTGCTTGGCGAAGGGGTGCGGCCCAGGGCCGCGAACTTGGCCTGGATGTCGCTCCACACCTCAGGGCACTCCTGAAGCGGAGTGGTGAAGGCGGCGGCCAGGGCCTCGGTGGTGAGGTCGTCGGGGGTGGGTCCGAGCCCACCGGTGCAGATCAGCACCCGGCAGCGGCTGGAGGCCTCCCGCACCATGGCGATCAGTCGCTCACGGTTGTCCCCCACCACCGACTGGCGGTAGTGGGGCAGCCCCAGGCCCGCCAGCTGCTCCCCCAGCCAGCGGGCATTGCTGTTGAGGATGTTGCCCAGCAGCAGCTCGGTGCCGATGCAGAGAATCTCGCAGCCGCCGCTCTCAGGGCTTCGGGTCACACTCGGCATCACAGGGGATGGTGTTGGAGGCGGAATCGCCCAGCAGCCTGCGCTGGCGACGGGATCCCATCACCGCGCCGATCAGCACGGCCGTGGCCAGGGCCAGCCAGAGGAAGCGCAGCTCCACATTGGCCGCCACCAGCGCCAGAGCTGCCAGCCACTGGGTGAAGGCATAGATCAGCAGCACCGTGCGGCGATGGCTGAACCCGGCCCGCAGCAGCCGGTGATGCAGATGGCGCCGATCGGGATAAAAAGGCGAGTGCCCCTCGCTGAGTCGGCCCATGATCACCGCTGACATGTCGGCCAGGGGCAGCGAGAGGATCAGCAGCGGGAACAGCAGGCTGACGGTGGTGAGCCCCTTGGCCGGGCCGACGATGCTGATGGCCGCCAGGGCAAAACCGAGGAAATAGGAGCCGCCGTCGCCCATGAAGATGCGGGCGGGGTTGAAGTTGTGGCGAAGGAAGCCGAGGCAGGCACCGGCCAGGGCGGCGGCCAGCAGGCCGGCGGCGCTCTGCTGGAGGCTGAAGCTCACCGAAAGCAGACCCACCGCGGCGATGCCACCCACACCGGCCGCCAGGCCGTCGAGGCCATCGATCCAGTTGATGGCGTTGGTGATGCCCACCAGCCAGATCACCGTGGCCAGCAGGCTGAGGCTGTCGGGCAGGGGAAAGGCCAGCGACGGCAGACCGAACCATCCCAGGGGCAGATCGATCGCTCCGATGCGCACTCCTTCACTCCAGACCACCACCGCCACAGCCACCTGGCCGGCCAGGCGGGGCAGAGGCGGCAGGGCAAACAGGTCGTCGGCCAAGCCGATCACGAAATAGCAGAGCGCACCGGCCAGGGTGGTCCAGATCAGCTGGTCCCGATCCGGCGCCAGGGTGCCGAAGCCCCCCCGGGCCCAGGTGAAGGCCAGGGCCAGGGAGAAGCCGGCCACCATGCCGATGCCCCCCAGCCGCACCATCGGCACATCGTGCTGCTTGCGCGAATCCGGGGGATCGAAGAGGCCGTAATGCAGCCCCACCCTGCGCACCAGCGGCACGATCAGAGCCGTGAGCAGGGCCGCGATCACCAAGGTGATGAGGGCCGAGGTGAGCGGAGTGGCGGCCATGCTCACGAGCAAGGGGCGGTGCTCAGGTCACCAGGGAATGGCAACGCTGGTGGCAACGTCGCGGAGACAGCCATGCAGGGACCAGATCGAGGCCAAAGCTTAGGCAGTGAGGGTCAGGCCGGCTGGGGGATCCGACTCGGTCCGTAGAGCGGATGGCGGTCGCAGAGGGCCCGCACGCGCTCGCGGCAGCGCAGCTCGATCACGCTGTCCTCGGGATGGAGCAGTCGGTCGGCGATCACATCGGCCACCTCGACGAAGTCGTCGGCATCGAAGCCGCGGGTGGTGAGGGCGGCGGTACCCAGGCGCAGGCCGCTGGTGACAAAGGGCGATTCCGGATCAAACGGCACGGTGTTCTTGTTCGCCGTGATGTTCACCTCGCTGACCAGCAGGTCGGCCACCTTGCCGGTGAGACCGACAGAGCGCAGGTCAAGCAGCACCAGGTGGTTGTCGGTGCCACCTGACACCACGGCGATGCCCCGCTCCTGGATCCGGGTGGCCAGGGCCTGGGCATTGCGGATCACCTGCTGGCTGTAGAGGCGGAAGGAGGGCTGCAGGGCCTCACCGAAGGCCACGGCCTTGGCGGCCACCACATGCTCCAGGGGGCCGCCCTGGCTGCCGGGGAAGACAGCCTTGTCGAAACGCTTGCCGAACTCGGCGTCATTGCAGAGGATCAGCCCGCCGCGGGGGCCCCGCAGGGTCTTGTGGGTGGTGGTGGTGACCACATGGCAATGGGGGACGGGACTGGGATGGGCCCCTGCGGCCACCAGGCCGGCGATGTGGGCCATGTCGGCCAGCAGGAAGGCATCGACGGAATCAGCGATGGAGCGGAAGGCCGCAAAATCGATCGTGCGGGGGTAAGCGGAGTAACCGCAGATGATCATCCGGGGGCGGTGCTGCTCGGCCAGGGCCCGGATGGCGTCGTAGTCGAGCTGCTGGGTGTCGGGATCGACGCCGTAATGGACGGCCTTGAACCACTTGCCCGAGACATTCACCGGCGAGCCATGGGTGAGGTGACCCCCATGGGAGAGGTCCATGCCCAGGATCGTGTCGCCGGGCTGGAGCAGGGCCAGAAACACGGCGAAGTTGGCCTGGGCACCGCTGTGGGGCTGCACGTTCGCCCAGGCGGCCCCGAACAGCTGGCGGGCCCGGGCGATCGCCAGCTCCTCGATCGCATCGACGTGCTCACAGCCGCCGTAATAGCGCTTGTGGGGCAGACCTTCGGCGTACTTGTTGGTGAGCACCGAACCCTGGGCCTCCATCACCGCCCTGGAGGTGAAGTTTTCGCTGGCGATCAGCTCCAGGTGGCTCTGCTGACGCTCCAGCTCACGGCCGATCAGGGCGGCGATGGCGGGGTCCCCGGCCGCCAGGGACTGGTTCAGGGGCGTACCGGTGGCATCCACCATGGAATCGAGGGCAAGGCGCGAGACCCGCATCGTAAGAAATCATGCCGGCGCTTCAGCTGGACCCACGGCCAGCGGCCGGGAGGTGCCAGGGGGGCTGCCGAGGCCGTGCCATAAAAAAACCGCCCGGTGAAGGGCGGTTAAGCAAGCGCGCCTGGAGAGATTCGAACTCCCGACCCTCTGATCCGTAGTCAGATGCTCTAATCCGCTGAGCTACAAGCGCATGCCTGTGCATTCTCACCGCACGGGGGTGCCATTCGTCAACTGTCGCCGGGTCACAATCGAGCCAGCCACCGCAGGCGCTGCGGCCCCCCTCCCCATGCCGATCCGCTGGTACGGCCCCGCCGACCCCGCCGACCCCACCTATTGCCACTACGAGCGGGTGGTGAACCTCTGCCTGCACGGTGGCCTGTTCGCCGCCGTGAACACAGGCCTCTGGTTTGTCCAGGGCCTGCGCCATCCCTGGTCGCACCTGGGTTGGCTGAGCCTGACCTGGGGAGCGTTCTGGCTGTTGCACCTCATCATCGTGTTGCGACTGCGGCCACGAACCGAGGTGCTCGACCAAGGTGAGGGTTGAGCCTGCACCACTCCAGTGAGCCTGACGGCAAGTGAACTTGAGGAGCTGAGCCTGGCCCTGGCTGACCGCCTCTACATCCAGGTGGCCAGCTGGCACCTGTACCTCGGCGACGCCGGGCTGGCGATGACCCTGGCGATCGAATGCGCCGCCCGGCTCGATCAGGGGGCCGGGATCTGCGCCCGTCAGGCCCTGGAAGCCGTTCAGGTGCCGATCGGAGGAGGCTCCAGCCGCCTACCCCTGGCCCGGCTGCTCCCCCCCGGGCAGCTGAGCGACCTCGAGGACATCCTCGACAACCTGGGCGGCTGAGCCCCCCGGGCCGCGCTGTGGCGGCTGAAGAAGCACGACAGTGCGGGCCTGGGCGTTGGGCTGCGAATAGGGTTCAAACCCGTTGCAGGCGTTGGATGCTGGTCATCGAGGTCACCAATGCCCGAGAGGTGGTCCGGCAGCGCATCGGCCCCCTGGGGGGCCGCTTGATCGGCAAGGTGGTCGACGCCGAAGCCCAGGTGGAGAAGGCACTGATTCAGGAACTGGAGACCGCCTTCCGGGAGTTCGGCATCGAAGCGCGGATCTTCTCGGTGGATGGACCGAAAATGTTGGGGCGCAGCCACCTGGAGATTCCGGTCCAGGTGCGCGAGGAGCGCCGGGTCACCCTCCGGAACCCCGGCTGAAGCGCCCTCGCACCTGGCGTAGCAGGTCCCGGGCTTCCGGCACACCCGCCCAGCTGGCGATCAGGCCGTAGAGCGTCAGCCCCAGGCCGGAGCTCAGGGCGCACTGCAGCAGCTGGCCCGGCAGACCCCCTGGCCAGCCCACGAAGCTGGAGAGCACCCAGGCGGCCAGCCCGCCGGCCACCGCGGCCAGCAGCAGCCAGAGGCTGTCCCGCCCCCAGATCCTCAGGGGCAGGCCCCCCAGGCGCCGTTGCAGGGCCAGCAGCAAGGCCGCACAGGTGAGCAGGTTGACGGCCACCGTGGCCAGCACCAGGCCAGGGGCACCGAAGTTGAGTCCCGGCAGCTGCAGTCCCCAGGGCGTGGGACCGCCCACCAGCACCCAGTCGAAGATCACGTTGAAGCCGATGCCGGCCACGGAAAAGCGAAAGGGGGTCGTGCCGTCACCGAGGGCATAGAACACCCGCACCAGCACATCGCGGCCCAGGTAGGCCGGCATGCCCACGCCGTAGGCCATCAGCAGGCTGGCCACCAGCAGCGCCGCACCCTGATCGAAGGCCCCCCGCTCGTAGACCAGGGCCACGATCGGATAGGCCAGCGCCACGAACAGAGCCCCCAAGGGCATCATGCTGGCGGTGGAGAGCATCAGCCCCTGGCGGATCCGGTCCACCAGAGCCGGGCGATCCGCCGGGGCCGTGAGCCGGGCGAACACCGGCAGCAGGGGCACCAGCAGCACATTGGAGAGCAGGCCCAGTGGTGTCTGCACCAGCAGGTTGGAATAGCCCAGGCCAGCGGCGGCGCCGACGATGCCACTGGCAAAGAACAGATCGGTGAAGACATTGATCTGCAGCATCCCCGAGGAGAGCGTGGCGGGGCCCATCACGTGCATCACCTCGCGCACACCGGCGTGCTTCCAGTCCCAGACAAGCTGGAAGCGGTGCAGGCCCTGCTTGGCCAGGGCGGGCAGCTGGATCAACCACTGCAGCACCGCCCCCAGGGTGGTGCTGCCGGCCAGCACGATGCCCCCCAGCGCCGCCGTGGCCGGCAGGGCGATCTCCGCTCCGAGCTGAAACCAGAGCAGGCCGATGCCGGCGATCATCGCCACGCTCGACACCAGCGGGCTCACCGACGGCAGCCAGAACACATCAGCCGCATTCAGCGCCCCGAAACCGAGCCCGATCAGGCCGGCGAACAGGGCCATCGGCGCCATCCAGCGCAACTGCAGCACGGCGATGGCGTGACGCTCCGGGTCGAGCCCAGGGCCCACCAGGGTGATCAGGGGATCGGCGGCCAGCAGCAGCAACACGGTCACCGCCAGCAGGCCCACCCCCACCAGGGTGTTGATCGCCGCCAGCACGTGGGCGCCTTCCTCGCGGGGGCGGCGGGCCAGAACGCTCACCATGGCGCTGTGAAACGGCCCGTTGATGCCCCCCAGCAGGATCAGCAGGAAGCCCGGCAGCACGTAGGCGTAGTTGTAAGCGTCGTAGGCGGCGCCCACACCGAAGGCGGCGGCGATCACCTGCTGACGCAGCAGACCGGCCACCTTGCTCAGGGCCGTGGCCACCGCCACGATCAAGGCGATGCGCCGCAGGGATTTCGCCATCCAGTCAGGCCGCTGGGCCCCATCCACCGGGGGATTCTCCACCCCGTGGCCGACAGCGAGGTCAACGGGCCGGGCGGCAGCATGGACATCTGAGCCATCACGCCCTGGCCAGCCCCTGAGTTGATGCCGGATTCCAAGCCTTGCTCCAGCCCCACCGGCACGCTGATCCTGCCGTTGCAGAACCTCGTGGAGGGGGTGCTGCTGCGCCGCTACAAGCGCTTCCTGGCGGATGTGGAGCTGGCCGACGGCCAGGTGGTGACAGCCCATTGCCCCAACACCGGCCCCATGACCGGGGTGCTGCTCCCGGGGGGCAGGGTGCGCCTGCGCCACGACCCCCGGCCGGAGCGCAAGCTGGCCTGGACCTGGGAGCAGGCCCAGGTGCCCGGCAGTGACGGGACGCCCTGCTGGGTGGGAGTGAACACGATGCTGCCCAACCGGCTGGTGCGGGCCACGATCGAGGCGGGCTGCCTGGAGCCCTGGATCGGGCCGATCGGCTCGATCCGCGCCGAGGTGGCCTATGGCCAGGGCCGCCGCAGCCGGATCGATCTGCTGCTGAGCCCGGCCGCGGGGGCCGCCGACCCGCGCCCCATCTACCTGGAGGTGAAGAACACCACCTGGAGCCGGGGGGAGCTGGCCCTCTTTCCCGACACCGTCACGGAGAGGGGGCAGAAGCACCTGCAGGAGCTGATGGCCGTTGGGCCCGAAGCCCGCGGCCTGCTGGTGCCCTGCCTGAGCCGCGCCGATGTGACGAGCTTCGCCCCAGGGGATTCGGCCGATCCCCGCTATGGCGAGCTGTTCCGGGACGCTCACGCGGCGGGGGTCGAGGTGTTGCCCCTTCGTTACGGCTTCAGTGCCGAAGCCGTGAGCTGGCTTGGGGTGGCCGAGCTGATTTGCAGGGATCCGCAGGCCTGTCCCAAGTAAACGGATCAGGGGTTTTGTAGCGGATGCCACCAGCAGTTGATGCTTCAGCGTGCACTTTTGCCTGGTAGGAACGCCTTCGGGCGTGATTCACCTTTCCGCAAATTCCTGTGCGACGTTGCGCTCCATGACAGTTGCTCCTCACGCCCCTGGGCGACGCCGGCCTCGGCGCCTTCAGGAGGCGAGTCTGCTCGAAGCTCCCGAACTGCTGCTGTGCAGCATCCGTGGCCTCTCCAATTCCCGCACGCTCACCTGGCTGGCCTGTGTGCCCCTGGCCCTCTTCGGCCTCGGGGTGTTCAACCTCTCAGCCCATGCCGCTGAGCTGCCGGAGCTCACGCCGGCTTTTCTGATCAACAATGTCTGGCTGCTGATCGCCTCGATTCTGGTGATCTTCATGAACGCCGGCTTCGCCATGGTCGAAGCGGGCCTCTGTCGCCAGAAAAACGCCACGAACATTCTCACCAAGAACCTGATCGTCTTTGCCCTCGCGGCGAGTGCCTATTGGCTGATCGGTTTTTCACTGATGTACGGCGAAGCTGTCATCCCCGGCTGGCTCTTCTACGGCAAGGGAGGACCACTGGGTCTGTTCTTTGATCCCACCGTCACCGCGGAAATGGTCAAGGACGCCGCTCTGGTGCCCTCCGTTGATTTCCTCTTCCAGGTGGCTTTCGCCGGCACCTCCGCCACCATCGTTTCCGGCCTGGTGGCCGAGCGCATCAAATTCAGCGAATTCGTGCTCTTCTCGCTGGTGCTGGTGGCCTTCATCTACCCCATCGCCGGCAGCTGGCAATGGAATGGCGGCTGGCTGAACCAGCTGGGCTTCATCGATTTCGCCGGCTCCACGGTGGTCCACTCCGTGGGTGCCTGGGCCGGACTGGTGGGCGCCATGCTGCTCGGACCCAGGATCGGCAAATTCACCGATGGCAGGACCCAGGCCATTCCCGGCCACAACCTGGCCATTGCCACCCTCGGCTGCCTGATTCTCTGGATCGGCTGGTACGGCTTCAACCCTGGCTCCCAGCTGGCCATGGATGCTGCCGTTCCCTACATCGCCGTGACCACCACCCTGGGGGCCGCTGGTGGCGGCATCGCCGGCACGCTGGTGTCCCAGCTCACCTCCGGCAAGCCTGACCTGACGATGACCATCAACGGCATCCTGGCGGGCCTCGTCGGGGTCACCGCCGGTTGCGACGGTTTCTCGATGCCAGCGGCCTGGGTTGTCGGCTTCATCGCCGGCACCCTCGTCGTCTTCTCCGTCAGTTTCATCGACAAGCTGGGCATCGATGATCCCGTGGGTGCCTGGTCGGTGCACGGCACCTGCGGCATCTGGGGCACGCTCGCCGTGGGTCTGTTCAACACCGACAAGGGCCTGCTCACCGGCCATGGCTTCGGTCAGATCGGTCTTCAGATCCTCGGGGTGATCTCCTACGGACTCTTCGCGGTGATCTGTTCCTGGGTTGCCTGGTCGGTCATCGGATCCATCTCCGGAGGCATCCGCGTCAGCGAGAGGGAAGAGATCGAAGGTCTCGACATCTCCGAGCACGGCATGGAGGCCTATCCCGACTTCGCCTCCACGGCGAACTGAGTCACCGCTCCTGCCCATTCCGGCCCATGGTCCGGCTCCTGCCCCGGTTTCGACCGGGGCTTTTTTTCGCCCGCCGATGGGCGGCAGCCCATAGAGTCGGCCCCTGCCTGCCCTGCGGCGACGCCATGGATACCCGCGCCTTCAAACGCTCGCTGCATCACTCCGAGCGCTACAACCGCCGTGGCTTCGGCCTGGGCGAGCAGGTGGCGGTCAACCTCGAGGAGGCCTACCAGAGCGAGCTGATCGCCACGATCCGCGAGAACGGCTACGAGCTGCGCCATGGCCGGCTGACCGTGCGTCTGGCCGAGGCCTTCGGCTTCTGCTGGGGGGTGGAGCGCGCTGTGGCGATGGCCTACGAAACCCGGCGGCACTATCCCAGCGAGCGGATCTGGATCACCAACGAAATCATCCACAACCCCTCGGTGAACGCCCATCTGCGCGACATGAACGTGCTGTTCATCCGCGTTGAGGAAGGGGTCAAGGATTTCTCCGAGGTGGGAGTGGGTGATGTGGTGATCCTGCCGGCCTTCGGTGCCACCGTGCAGGAGATGCAACTGCTGAACGAGCGTGGCTGCCACATCGTCGACACCACCTGTCCCTGGGTCTCCAAGGTGTGGAACACCGTGGAGAAGCACAAGAAGCATGCCTTCAGCTCGATCATCCACGGCAAGGTGAAACACGAGGAAACCCTGGCCACCAGCTCGTTTGCCGGCACCTACCTGGTGGTGCTGGGGCTGGATGAAGCGCAGATGGTCTGCGATTACATCCTGGGCAAGGGCGACCGCGAGGCCTTCATCAGCCACTTCGCCAAGGCCTCCTCTCCCGGCTTTGACCCCGACCTGGACCTGGCGCGCGTCGGTGTGGCCAACCAGACGACGATGCTCAAGAGCGAAACCGAGGAGATCGGCCGCATGTTCGAGCGCACCATGCTGCAGCGCTACGGCCCGGCCGAACTCAACGATCACTTCCTGGCTTTCAACACCATCTGTGATGCCACCCAGGAGCGCCAGGACGCCATGTTCTCCCTGGTGGATGAACCGCTCGACCTGATGGTGGTCATCGGCGGCTACAACTCCTCGAACACCACGCACCTGCAGGAGATCGCCATCAGCCGCGGCATCCGCTCGTTCCACATCGACACCCCCGAGCGGATCGGGCCGGGCAACCGCATCGAGCACATGCCCCTGGGGGGCAACCTGGAGATGGTGACACCCTTCCTGCCGGAGGGTCCGCTGCGGGTGGGCATCACCTCAGGCGCCTCGACGCCCGACCGGGTGGTGGAGGATGTGATCCGTCACCTGATGCAGCTCTGCGACGACTGAGGTCCATCCGGCCTCAGCTCCGGTGCTGTCACAAGCCCAGCGGTCGCTCTCCCGAGCTGCAGTTACATTGATTCACCATCTCCCGCGACCACGGGGTAGTTGCTCGGGCCACGAGGAGATCGAACAGTTTTGAGCACCGCCCTGTCCAGCGACGCCTCAACGACCGTGGACCTTGCCCAGGATCCGGAGTCTGTCCAGCGGCCACCAGCCGAGGTGCTTCCCCTGCGCCACAGCGATGATCCACGGGTGCACCGCTACAGCAGCCGCTTTGCGGATGTGATGGAGATGCGGGCGCCCTCCCACGACGTGGCCACCTACCTCGACCATCACGACGGCTGGTTCAGACGCTGTGCGGCGCCGATGACGGTGCAACCACTCGGGCCCAATGGCTATGCCCTGACCCTGGGTCGCTTCGGCAATTTCGGCTTCGAGGTGGAGCCCACCATCGGCCTGGAGCTCCTGCCCCAGAGCGAAGGCATCTATCGCATCCTCACAGCGGCCCTGAGCGAACCCGACGTCAGCCTGCAGGAGGTCTACGACGTGGAGTTCAACGCTGCCCTGCAGCTGGAGGAAGGCCTGAGCGACCCCCTCACCCAGGTGCGCTGGGAACTGGACCTCTGCGTATGGATCCGGCTGCCGGCGGTGATCGGCCTGCTTCCCGACAAGCTGGTGCAATCCAGTGGCGACCACCTGTTGCGTCAGATCGTGCGTCAGATTTCGCGCAAGCTCACCTGGAAGGTCCAGGAAGACTTCCACGCCACCCACCAGCTGAGCTGCCCGCCGCGCCGGCGGGCCCCGTTCTGATCCAGGCGTCTGCGGACTCGCGTCCGGCAGGGCTGCGCTGAGCCGTGAGCTGTGGATCAGGTCTCAGCGACTCGGGCTTCAGCGACTGGTCCAGATCTTGTTGACGATCTGCATGCCGGTGACCGCCTGCCAGAGGAAGAGGGTCATCAGGGTCATGTTCAGGCCCACATGGGCCTTGCGGGCGATCAAGTTGCCCTTGAGCATCAGCGGCGAGAGGGAGGCCGCCACGGCGATCAGGCTGACCATGGCGATGCCCACCAGCAGGTGCGGCCCCACAAACAGCTTGCCGTTGTTGATGTAAGTGACGGCCATGCCACCGAAGCTGCCCAGCACCATCACCGCCAGCACGATCGAGCCGATCTGGAAGTGGCGCTGAGCGAACTTGCCCTTGATCAGCTCCTTGCGCTGCTCCGGCTCGGCGGTGCGGGTTTTCTTGGCCTTGATCCCCAGGCTGAGGGCATAGCCGGAGAGGGCCAGCAACACCCACATCAGCAGCGGGTGAAGGAAATTGAGGTTGAAAGCGAGGGCGTCGGGCATGGTCACGGGGTGAGGCCGTTGGCAGCGAAACTACTGCTCCGAGCCCTCCCCGCGTCGTTCAGCGGCCGCCGCGCACCCGTTGAGGGCGGCGCAGAGGCGCTTCAGTGCAGGAAGTGGCGCTGGCCGGTGCAGACCATCGCCAGACCGAGCTGGTCACAGGCCTCAATCGATTCCCCATCGCGCACACTGCCGCCGGGCTGAATCAACGCGCTGATGCCATACTCCGCCGCCAGCCGCACGGTGTCTCCGAAGGGGAAAAAGCCATCACTGGCCAACACCGCCCCCTGGCCGGCCTCGGCGGCCGCCTCCAGGGCGAGGCGGGCGGAGCCCACCCGGTTCATCTGACCGGCGCCGATCCCCAGGCTGACTCCGGCTCTGGCCACCACGATCGCGTTGGAGCGCACATGGCGCACCAGACGCCAGGCCAAGCGCAGGTCGTCGAGCTCAGCGGAACTGGGCGGCCGCTGGCTGACCACCTGCCAGGCGTCTTCACAGACGGCCTGATCATCGAGGTCCTGGGCCAGCAGGCCGCCGAGCACGGTGCGCAGCTGCCGCCGCGGCGCCCGCAGCAGCGCCGCCGCAGGAAGCTCCAGCAGACGCAGATTCGCCTTGGCCCCCAGGCGCGCCAGGGCCTCATCACTGAATCCAGGCGCCACTACGCACTCCAGGAACAGGCTGGTGAGCCGCTCGGCACTGGCCCCATCCACCACCGCGTTGAGGGCCACGATGCCACCGAAGGCCGAGACCGAATCAGCCGCCAGAGCCCGCTGCAGAGCCTCGGCGAGGCTGCTGCCCACGGCCACCCCACAGGGGTTGGTGTGCTTGACCACCACCGCCGCCGACTGCACCCCCTCGCCGTAGCCGAACTCGCGCACCGTGGCCAGGGCGGCATCGAGATCCAGCAGGTTGTTGAAGCTGAGCTCCTTGCCCTGCAGCTGACGGGCCCCGCCCCAGCCCGCCCCTGGCTCGCTGTACCAACCGGCCTGCTGATGGGGGTTCTCGCCGTAGCGCAGGGTCTGACGCAAGGGCAACTCCAGCCGCAGGGGGGGCTGCTGAGCAGCGGCAGCCTCCTGCGGCGCGGGGGCTGGCTCCAGTTGCTGCGCCAGCCAGGAGCTGATGGCGCTGTCGTAGCTGGCGGTGTGGCGGAACGCCTCCAGGGCGAGCTGGCGGCGCAGGGCAACATCCAGCCGATCCTCGGCCAGGGCCGCGAGGAAGTCGGCGTATTGGCAAGGGTCGGTGAGCACCGCCACATCGGCGTGGTTCTTGGCGGCGGCGCGCACCATGGCCGGGCCACCGATGTCGATCGTCTCCACCGCCTTCTGCCAGGACACGGCCGGATCGGCCACGGTTTCGCGGAAGGGATAGAGGTTCACCACCACCACATCGATGGGGGTGATCGCCTGGGCCTCCAGATCCGCTTGGTGGGCCGGATCGTCGCGGCGGGCCAGGATGCCGCCGTGGATGCGCGGGTGCAGGGTCTTGACCCGGCCACCGAGGATCTCCGGAGCTCCGGTGTGATCGGCCACACGGGTGACCGGCAGGCCGGCGGCGGCCAGGGTGGCCGCAGTGCCGCCACTGGAGAGCAGGCTGTAGCCATGGCGGTGGTGCAGGGCCGTGGCGAGTTCCACCACGCCCTGCTTGTCCGACACACTCAGCAGCGCGGTGGGGGCCATGGACGGTCGTGACGGCGTGCTGGCCACAACTTACGCAGCGACACACCCCCAGCGCCCGTGATCGCGCAGCACCATGGCCCCAGCTCCGGCCCTGCCGCCGGCGCCCCCACCCGAGAGCGCCAGGACCCCAATGCCATGACGGATGACCTTCTGATCCGCGGACCCGCCGCCGCCGAGCAGCGGCTGGTGTTGCTGCATGGCTGGGGCGCCGATGCCGACGACCTGCTGGACCTGGGCGAGGAGCTGGCCGGGCGCTCCACGGGGGTGATCAGCCTGCGGGCGCCGGAAGCCCATCCCCACGGAGTAGGTCGCCAGTGGTACGACCTGCAGCAGCCGGAGTGGCCGGGCCTGGCGGGGGCACGGCTGCAGCTGCGCCAGCGGCTGGAGGCCCTGGCGGAGAGCCTGCCCCTGCAGCAGACGATTGTTCTGGGCTTCTCCCAGGGGGCCGCGATGGCCCTCGATGTGGCCGCTGAGCTGCCGGTGGCCGCCGTGGTCAGCTGCAGCGGCTATCCCCATCCCGGCTGGAGCCCACAAGCCCCGCTGCCGCCGATCCTGCTCAGCCACGGCCGAGGGGATCCGGTGGTGCCCTATGCCGCCAGCGAGGAGCTGCAGCGGCTGTGGCGCAGCGCCGGCGGCCAGTGCCAGCTGCTGGGCTTCCCGGGGGGCCACACCATCGACCCGGCCCTGTTCCCCTCGATCCGCTCCTTCCTGCAGGAGCACTGGCTGCCCCCATCCCCATGAACAAACCCCCGCGGATCCAGTGATCCAGCGGGGGTTGTTGGGTCCGTGGGCCCCTGGGCAGGGCTCAGACGAAGGCGTATTCGTACTCTTCCATTTCCTCCCAGTCGTCGGAGCCGTTGGCTTCAAGGCCGGCGAAGAGGTTGTCTTCACCGACCTGATCGACGATCAGGCGCAGGGAAGGGAAGAGGAAGTGGTTCTCCTCGGCGTACTGGGCACTGAACAGGCCCTTTTCGCCCCAGAAGAAACGATCGGTGGTGTGCTCATTGCGGCGGACGTTGAGCAGGGCAGGCGCCTCAAGGCCGGTTTCGGCGATGTAGCGGCGAGCCGCGGTGACCGGCTTGTGCTCTCCGGTCTCCAGGTTGTGGGTGGGCACGTGGGCGAGCACGCGCTGACCGGCGAGACGACGGCGACTGATCCGCTTGCGCTTCTTGGACATGAAACAACTCCCGAGGGGGAGAAGGAGAGGGATGGGAAGGATGGGCCGGTCTCGCAGGGCGAGACAGCTCGGCTGAGCGCCCCTTGGGGGAGCGCAGGCACGTCCAGACACCTGGCAACCGTGAGCGGAATTTCCAGGGCGGCTGCTGGCAGCTGCTCAAGAAATGGCCAGAGAGGAAGCAAACCGGAGCGATCCCAGGGGAGAGCTCCGAACAGCGGAGGGACGGGTCTCTCTCTGCTGTAGCCTCGTTTGCAGAAAAGTGCAACCGATGCGTTCGTACCTACACTTGGGGTCCGCTCGCGGACCGCGAAGTAATGGTCGATACGTAAATCTTAAGGCAATTTCCGAGATTTCCAGCACGGATCCAGGAATTTTTTTTCGCAGGCTCTCCCGTTCAGCTTCAGATGCAGGTGTCGCCGCGCTTCCTGACCCTGCTGCAGCTGCAGCTTGAGCAGTTCGCTGACCGCAGCGACCTCCGCTCCCTGGTGGTTTATCTGGCGATGCCGCGGGAAGACGGCAAGCTGGCGCTGATGCCGGCCGGCCACTGGCCACCCCAGCGCCGGGTCCTTCCCGCCGTCGATGAAGACCAGAGCCTGCTGCTGCCCAGTGAGCAGCGCCGCTGGCTGCCCCTGCGCCACCAGAGCACCCTCCTGGGTGCCCTGCGGGTGGAATTGGCGGGCAGCGCCTGGCCGGCCAACCTCCATCCACGGCTGCAGGCGGCGGCCCAGGCCCTGACCGAAGCCCTGCTGCTGGATCTGGAACATCAGCGCCTGAGCGAGCAGCTGGAGCTGCAGCAGCAGCAGCTGCGCCTGCTGGTGCACCAGATGCGCAACCCCCTGGCTGCCCTGCGCACCTTTGCCCAGCTGCTCAAACGGCGCCTGGAGGGCGATCCCGAGAACCGGGCCCTGGTGGAGAACATGCTGGTGGAAGGTCAGCAGCTCCACCGCTACATCGAAGCGATCGATGGGCTTACGGATCCAGCGGCGCTCCAGGCCGGCCCCGAGAGCGCAGGCCCCCTGCTGCTGCCACCATCCCTCCGCAGCGGCGAAGCCTTGCCGCTGCGGGAACGGGTTGAGCCCCTGCTGCAGCGCGCCGCCGCCACCGCCTCCCTGCGGGGCCGCCCCTGGCAGGCCCCCGCCTCCCTGCCGGACTGGCACGGTGACAGCGCTGTGGTGGCGGAGATCCTCGCCAACCTGCTGGAGAACGCCTTCCGCTACAGCCCCGAAGGCAGCAGCGTCGGGCTGCACAGCGCCCTGGCCCCAGACGGCCGTCCCAGGCTCACGGTCTGGGACGGAGGACTGGCGATCGCCGATCAGGAGCGCGAATCGATCTTCGGGCGGGGGGTCCGTGGGGAGCGGGGCCAGGAGCTGCCTGGCACGGGGTTGGGGCTGGCTCTGGCCAGGGATCTGGCCCGCAGCCTGGGCGGTGAGCTGCGCCTGCTCTGCCCCCCCAGCCGCGCCGCCAGCGATCTCCCCGATGCCGGCAACGCCTTTCTGCTGGAGCTGCCCCCCAGCGCCTAGCCGGCCCCAGCCACCAGGGCCGCCAGGGCCAGCAGCAGCAGGGTCAGTGTCTCCACCCATTCCACGCAGGCGCCGTAGCTGTCGCCGCTGTGGCCCCCCAGGCGGCGGCCCAGAGCCAGCGGCAGCAGCCAGGCCGGCAGCAGGCCCAGCCAGCCCTGCCAGGGCCAGCCCATCGAGGCCCCCACCAGGCTGAGCGGCAGCAGCAGCAGCAGCGCAGGCCTGAGCTCCCGGCCCAGCCCGAGCCAGTGCCGCTGATGGAAGGCCGCCGTGCCGTCGGGGCGCAGGTAGGGAAAGTGCTGGATGGCCAGCAGCGGGGCGATGCGGCCCCACACCCCGGCCCAGACCAGGGCAAGGGCTCCCAGGGGGCCCAGGTTCAGCTCCGCCAGGGTGAGCAGCGCGGCTGCCCGCAGCAGCAGCACCTGCAGCAGAGCGAGCACGCCGCTGGCGCCCACCCGGCTGTCCTCCATCGCCTCCAGGGCTCGATCGCCGGCGGCCAGACCATCGCCCGTGTCCATCACCCCATCGGCATGGATGCCGCCCGTCAGCCAGAGGCCCAGGGCCAGCACCAGGGCCACGCGGGCCCCGGCCGGCAGCCAGGCTTCGGCCAGGCACCAGAGCAGGCCCTGCAGCAGTCCCTGCAGCAGTCCGATCCAGGGGGCGAAGCGGGCAATGCGCTCGAAGCGGGGCTGGGGCCGCGGCCAGGCGGGCAGCACCGTGTAGAAGATCCAGGCTCCGGCCAGGTCCCGCAGCCAGGGGGGTGCCGCCAGGGGCCTCATCGGCCAGCCCCCGGCAGGCGATCTAGGTTCAGTCCCGAACTGTTCCAGCCGCCGTGACCCGCTCCGCCGCAGCGGCCGACCTCTTCCGCTTCAGCGCCACGGCCCACTGCCCCAGGACCCAGGCCCGCTGCGGCGTCTTCCACACCCCGCACGGCAGCATCGAGACGCCCCGCTTCATGCCGGTGGGCACCCTGGGCACCGTCAAGGGGGTGACCCCGGCCCAGCTGGCGGCCACCGGCGCCCAGATGGTGCTCGCCAACACCTATCACCTGCACCTCCAGCCCGGGGAGGCCATCGTGGCGGAAGCCGGTGGGCTGCACCGCTTCATGGGCTGGGATGGGCCCCTGCTCACCGATTCCGGTGGGTTCCAGGTGTTCAGCCTCGGTGACATCAACGTCATCAGCGACGAGGGGGTGGTGTTCCGCTCGCCCCGCGACGGCTCGCGCATCAATCTCACACCGGAGCGGTCGATGCAGATCCAGATGGCGCTGGGAGCCGATGTGGCCATGGCCTTCGATCAATGTCCGCCCTATCCCGCCAGTGAAAACGACGTGGCCGAGGCCTGCCGCCGCACCCACGCCTGGCTGGAGCGCTGCGTCGCCAGTCACGATCGCCACGATCAGGCCCTGTTCGGCATCGTCCAGGGGGGCACCTTCCCCCATCTGCGCGAGCAGGCGGCACGGACGGTGAGCGCCATGGACCTGCCCGGCATCGCCATCGGCGGCGTGAGCGTGGGCGAGCCGGTGGAATCGATGCACCAGATCGTGCGCCAGCTGGCGCCGCTGCTGCCCCGGGATCGCCCCCGCTACCTGATGGGGGTGGGCAGCCTGCGGGAGATGGCGATCGCCGTGGCCCAGGGCATCGACCTCTTCGACTGCGTGCTGCCCACCCGCCTCGGGCGCCACGGTACCGCCCTGGTGGGAGGCGAGCGCTGGAACCTGCGCAATGCCCGCTTCCGCCACGACCACAGCCCACTGGATTCCAGCTGTGCCTGTGCGGCCTGCACCGGCCACAGCCGGGCCTATCTGCACCACCTGTTCCGCAGCGGCGAACTGCTGGGCCGGATCCTGCTCAGCCTGCACAACCTCACCCAGCTGATGCGCTTCAGCGCGGCCATGGCCACGGCCATCCGCGAGGGCTGTTTTGCAGAGGATTTCACTCCCTGGGAGCCCGGCTCCCAGGCCGCTCACACGTGGTAGCGTCCAGCCCATATCACGATTTCGACGTTCAGGGATGGTCTTCTCCACACTGATCACCGCCACCACCCTGGCCCAGCTTCCCGAGGCCTACCAGGCCTTTGGTCCCCTGGTCGACATCCTGCCGATCATCCCCCTGTTCTTCCTGCTGCTGGCCTTTGTCTGGCAGGCCTCCGTCGGCTTCCGCTGACCTTCAGCCACCCCGCAGCACCGCCCAGGCGAACGCCGGCAGGGCCAGCATCCGCCGCCAGCGGCTCGGTTCCTGGATCAGCCGGTACAACCATTCGATCTGCAGGGCCCCCATCCAGCTGGGGGCCCTTTTTTTAATGCCTGCCCAGACGTCGAAGCTGCCGCCCACCCCCATCCAGAGGCCGGGCTGGCCCCGATGCAGGCGCTGGATCCAGATCTCCTGGCGGGGAACCCCCAGGGCCGCCAGCACCAGATCCGGCTGGCTGGCCTGCAGGCTGGTCTCCAGCCCAGGCCAGGCTTCAGCGGGCTGATAGCCGTGCACCGTGGCGATGAGAACCAGCCCCGGCAGACGCAGCAGCAGCCGCTCCTTCAGGCGCTCCATCACCTCAGGAGACGCCCCCACCAAAGCCACCCGCCAGCCGCGCTCGGCAGCCTCCACCAGCAGCCGATCGGCCAGCTCGATGCCCGGGCTGCGCCGCACCCGGTGCCCCTGCCGCCCCAGGGCCCAGACCACCCCGGCCCCATCGGGGATCACCAGCTCGGCGGCGCGAATCACATCCCCGAGGGCCGGATCCTCGAGGGCCGCCATCGTCATCTCGGCATTGAGGGTGACGATCTGACCACCGCCGCGGCCGTGCAGCCCCAGGGCGGCCTCGGTCACATCAGCGCAGACATCGATCGGCAGCCCCAGCACCTTCGAGCGCAGGCCGGCGGGAACCTGAGTTTCCGTCACCATCACGGCCAGGTCCTCTCGAACCGCAGGGGAGAATCCAGGCAGAGTACCCATCTGCGACGCAGATCCCTCCATCAATCTCGCTGCCAAACCGACCATGACGAGCGAGTGGACCAGTGAAGGACGCCTGGAGCCGCCCCTGCAGGAGCAGCTGGGTCCGCGCCAGCTCAGCGATGAGGACGCCCGCGAGCTGTTGCGCCACCTCGACAATCAGATCGAGCGGGTGGTGCTGGCGCGCCAGCACCCCATCACGGGCCTGCTGCCCGCCAGCACCGCCAACACCGTGCACGGCAATTACGGCGATGCCTGGGTGCGCGACTGCGTCTACTCGATCCAGTGCGTCTGGGGGCTGGCCCAGGCCCACCGCCGCCTCCATGGCCCCTGCACCCGCAGCCATGAGCTGAACCAGCGGGTGCTGCAGCTGATGCGCGGACTGCTCACCGCCATGCTGCGTCAGTCGGCGAAGGTGGAGCGCTTCAAGCGCAGCCTCGACCGGCTCGATGCCATCCACGCCAAGTTCGACACCGGCACGGGCCATCCGGTGGTGTCCGACGACGGCTGGGGGCATCTGCAGCTCGATGCCACGGCCCTTTATCTGCTGCAGCTGGCCCAGCTGACCCGGGCCGGGCTGGTGGTGGTGCAGAGCAGCCACGAGCGGGATTTCCTGCAGAATCTGGTGTATTACGTGGCGCGGGCCTATCGGATCGCCGATTACGGGATCTGGGAGCGGGGTGACAAGGGCAACCACGGCGAGCCGGAGCGCAACGCCAGCTCGATCGGCCTGGTCAAGGCGGCCCTGGAGGCCCTCGAAGGCCTCGACCTCTACGGCCCCCACGGCGATGGCAGCTGCTGCCTGCACATCCCCCATCCGGCGATCGTGCGGCTGCGTCGGGCCCTGCAGGCCCTCTTGCCGCGGGAATCAGCCAGCAAGGAGGTGGACAGCGCCTGCCTCTCGGTGATCGGCTACCCCGCCTGGGCGGTCGAAGACCCGGAGCTGGTGGAGCGCACCCGCAGCAAGATCCGTCGCGACCTCGGTGGCGCCTACGGCTACAAACGCTTTCGCCGCGACGGCCACCAGACCCTGGTGGAAGACCACGAACGGTTGCACTACCAGCCGGAGGAACTGGCCCAGTTCGAGGGCATCGAGTGCGAATGGCCCCTGTTCTTCGCCTACGAGCTGGTCACGGCCTGTTGCGAGGAGCGCTGGGGTGAGGCCTGGCACTGGCGACGGCGGCTGGAGGCGGTGAGCGTGGACGTGGATGGCGTGCCCGAGCTGCCCGAGCTCTACCTGGTGCCGGCCGAGGCGATCGAGGCGGAGCGGCTCCACCCCGGCACCCAGGAGCGCATCGCCAATGAGAATGTGCCGCTGCTCTGGACCCAGAGCCTCACCTGGCTGGGGGACCTGCTGCTCCACGGCCTGCTGACACCGGAGGACATCGATCCCAGCCATCGGCGCCTGCCGGCGCCCCTGGGGGCCGAGCGGGTGCTGGTGGCCCTGGTGCCTGAGAACGAGGCCATCGCCGCGGCGCTGGAGCAGGCCGGCCTGCCGGTGACCCACTCCCATGGTTCGGTGCGGGTGGCCAGCTCCAGGGAGCTGGGCCGACGCATGGCCTCGGTGGGCGCCAACAGCAAGCTCGGCCTCAGCGGCTATCCACCGGTGCGGATGGAAACCATGGCCACGGCGCTGCTCTACCGCAGCCCCGCCGGTAATGGCGGTGGCGGCGGAGGCAGGGGCGGCGGCGAAATCATGGCCTTCCTGCCCTCGGTGCTGGAGGAGGGCACCTTTTATCTGGCGGACGACCCCGAACAGCTGGCGGACACCGTGAGCGGTGAGCTGCGGCTGCTGCAGCGGCAGTGGCGCGGCGATGGCCTGCCCCTGCTGTTGATCCCCCTGGCCGCCGGCCCCTTCCAGCGCGATCCCGACGCCCTGATCCGCCTGGGGGACTCCCTGCGCAGCGGCCTGGTGGAGGGGGTGCCGGTGCAGCTCGACCGTCTGGAGGGATTGATCGATCAGGTCTGCTGGGAGGAGCTGCCACCCCTCCTGGAGCAGCCGCCGGCCCGGCGCAGCCAGCCGGCGGCTCCGGTGCTGCGCAGCAGCACCAGCCAGCAGCCACTGACGATCCAGCAGGAGCAGGAACTGGAGGACATCGCCATCCCCGGCCTGACGGATCTGCTCTGGCGCAGCACCTCGCTGCCGGAGCAGGCGGAGGTGCTGGAGCAGCTGGTGCAGCGCCTGGGACAGAGCGCGATCCTGCAGGGCCCAGCCAGCGCCGGGCCGCTGAAGCTGCAGGCGCTGGTGGAGGAGATCTACCGGCGGGGCCTGGCGGAGGGCGACTGGAACGTGGTGCGGCGCTGCGCCGGCCTGATGCAGCTGGTGCATCCCCAGCTGGAGGATGCGCTCACCGACATCCTGGTGCGTCAGAAGCAGGTGGTGGTGGGTCGCAATTACACCCATGACTCCTTGATCAGCCAGCCCCAGGGCAGCGCCATGATCGGGGCCATGATCCGCCGCTTCAGCGGTGACGACGGCCGCGAGTGGATGCTGCAGCAGGAACTGCTGCTGGCCCTCGACGGCCTGGGCCGCTCGGAGCCGGAATTGCTCAGCGGCAGCCTGACGATCCAGCTGGGGCAGCTGCTGCTGCTGCTCACCGGCGAGCTGGCGGCCGAGCGGGATCTCACCGCCGACGACGCCTTCGAAGCGCTCTGCGATCTGCCGCCCCACGCCATCCGCCGGCGACTGCGCACGGTATTGGCGGATGTGGAGCATGCCCGCGAGGCCCTGCGTCGCAAGGAACAGCTTCATCTGAGCGGGCGGGTGCTCTGGGAGGTGCCCGATCCCCTCGACGACCTGCCGCTGGGCAGTGGCTGCGGCTGGATGCAGCACCGCCAGCGCCTGGGGGCCCTGCAGCGGGTCCCGCGCGATTTCTACGCCGGCATCTGGGATCTGCTCCACCACTGCCGCGGCCTGGTGATCGGCGACAAGCTGGAGCGGCGCAACCGCCTGGTGAGCGAGCCCCTGCTCTCGGAGAAGACCCCTGGTGAGCGCAATTTCGCCGCCCTGGTGGAGCACCTGCTCAACAAGATCGAGGCACCGGAATACCGGCAGCTCTGCACCGAGACGCTGCTCTCGCTGGTGGTGTTCGTGGGTGCCAACACCCAGGTGCGTTTCGACGACTACCTGGCCCTTGATGTGGTGATCGGCCACGCGGTGCGGGTGGGCTGGCAGCAGACCCATCCGGAGCTGGCTGGGAAGGATTACTCCCAGCAGAAATCAGCGGCCTGGGATCTCTTCTACGCCTCGTCACCGGCCCGCTGCCGCCGCTGGCAGATCCTTGCCCTGCGCGACCTCACCGAAGTCGTGGACGGGGCCGCTGCTGCTGACGCTCAGATCGGTGCGTCAAGGGCCATGCAGAGCGAGGGCTGATCCACCGCCAGCTCGATCAAGTTGGCCAGCATCAGCGCCCTGGAGGCCTGCTGGCCATCCACGGCCGGCACCTCCCGGCCGCGCAGACAGAGCAGGAAATGTTCCAGCTCGGCGTAGAGCGGCTCGATCGAGGTGGTACTCACTTCCTCGATGAAGCCGTCGTTGCGATACAGCAGCTCGCCGTGGTCGGCGGAGACCCACTCATGGGCGCGGCGGTGGATGTGCAGCCGGCGATTGAGGAAATCGGTTTCCACCAGGCTGGCGCGGCAATGGGCGCTGAGGCTGCGGATCTTGCGGTGGGCCATCTTGCTGGCCGTGAGACTGGCCACCACCCCGTTGCTGAAGCCGAGGGTGGCATTGACGTAGTCGATCGGGCCCTCGGAACTGCGCCCGCCCGCCGCCGCCAGCCGCACCACCTGGGAGCCGGCCAGCTCGAGCACCAGATCGATGTCGTGGATCATCAGATCCAGCACCACGGAAACATCGTTGGCGCGATCGGCATGGGGGCTGTGGCGCCGTGCCTCCAGCACCACCACCTCCTCGTTGGCCACCACCTTGAGCAGTTCACGGAAGGCGGGGTTGAAGCGTTCGATATGGCCCACCTGAAGCTGGCGCCCCGCCAGTTCCGCCGCGCCGATCAGGGCGCTGGCCTCCTCCTGGCTGGCGGCGATCGGCTTCTCGATCAGCACGTGCAGACCAGCCTGGAGGCAGGCCATGCCCACCCGGTGGTGCAGCAGGGTGGGCACGGCGATGCAGACCGCCTCGACCTCAGGCAGCAGGTCGTCGAAGTTCTCGAACCAGCGGCAGCCGAACTGCTCAATGGCCAGCTGACCGCGGCGTTGATCGGGATCCGCCACCCCCACCAGCTCGGCATCCCGCAGCAGGCTCAGGACCCTGGCGTGGTGCCATCCCATGTTGCCGATGCCGATGACCCCCACCTTGACCGGGGTGATGGGATCGCTGCTCATCGCCGCACCAGCACACCCGCCAACGTGATCTCCCAGCGCTCCAGTGCAGGCATTATCAATGATCATCCGCTCCTGTTGCGTCAGCGCTGCCGAGGCGTTGCCTCAGTCGGAGGGGCGGCGGGTGATCTGAACCCGCTCGATGCGGGGGCCGTCCATGGCACTGATCTCGAACTGGTGCCCCTTCCAGCGCAGGCACTCGCCCGGAGCCGGGATGTGCTGCAGCCGCTCCAGCATGAAACCAGCCAGGGTGTGGTGGCCATCGGCCTCCGGCAGGGAGAGGTCCAGCTGGCGGTTGAGCTCGAAGATCTCCAGATCGCCCGCCACCAGCCAGGTGTCGTCCTGAAGCCGTTGCAGGTTCTGGCGGATCATGATCAGATCGTCCTCATCGCCGACGATCTCGCTGGTGAGGTCGGCCACCGTCACCAGGCCCTCGGTGCCGCCGTGTTCATCCACCACCACCAGCAGGGGCTGACCGCTGCGGATCAGCGGCAGCAGCACCGCCAGAGGCACCGTTTCCTGCACCCGTGCCACCGGAGTGATGTAGGGAGCCAGAAGCGTGTCGCCCTGCAGCAGCCCCTGGGCGATCGGTTCGGCCAGGCGACGCAGGTCGAGCACGCCGCGCACGTCATCAAGCGACTGGGCGATGACGGGGAAACGGGCGTGGGCAGTGGCGTGCACCGCCTCCATCATCTCGGCGAAGGTGACCTCCAGGGGCAGGGTGACCATGCCGGAGCGGGGCACCATCACCTCGCGCACCTGGGTGTCGCGCAGGGAGAACACCCCTTCGAGAATGCTGCGCTCATCCGGCAGCAGACCGGTGACACTGTTGGATTCGATCAGGGTTTCCAGTTCGCCGGCGGAGAGGGCGGGCACCAGCTCATCCCAGTTGCGCGGCAGACCCAGCAGGCGCAGCAGACCATTGGCGAACCGCTCCACCAGGATCAGCAGGGGCCAGAGCGTGCGGATCACCCACTCCAGCAACGGCGCCAGTTGCAGCGCCGAGCTCTCCGGCCGGTGCATCACCCAGGCCTTGGGGGCCACGCCGCCGATCACGGTGGCCAGCCCCACCAGGCCCAGAAACACCGCCACATCCAGCCAGAGGCGTTCGCCCCCGGGGTCAAGCCGCACCGCCAGACCACGGCCGGCCCAGCCGAGGGCCACCATCGCCAGGGCCGCCCCCAGCTGGGTGGCGACCAGCACCCGGCGCAGACGCTGCTGCAGCCGCTCCACCGAGAGGGCGCCGCTGTGGCCATCGGCGGCGAGCACCTTGACGCGGCTGGGGCGCAGATGAATCAGGGCGAACTCACTGGCGGCGAAGAAGGCCAGCAGTGCCAGCAGTGCCAGCAGCAGAACGAGCAGGCGCATGGAGAGGAGAGCAGCGAGCAGGTTGAGGTTCACTCCACGGTGACGCTCTTGGCCAGATTGCGGGGTTGATCCACATCGAGACCGCGGTGGGCGGCGATGTGATACGAGAGAAGTTGCATCGGAATCACGGTCAGCAGGGGGCTGAGCAGCTCATCCACCTCCGGCACCGGCAGCAGCACATCGAAGATCTCGGTGTCGGGGGTGCGCGGGGCCACGCCGATCAGTCGGGCATCGCGGGCCTTGGCCTCCTGGGCGTTGGAGAGCACCTTGTCGAAAACACTGCCGGGCACCGCGATCGACACCACCGGCACCCGCGCATCCAGCAGGGCGATGGGGCCGTGCTTCATCTCACCCGCCGGGTAGCCCTCAGCGTGGATGTAGCTGATCTCCTTGAGCTTCAGGGCCCCTTCGAGGGCGATCGGGAAGTTGATGCCACGGCCCAGGAAGATCACATCCTGGGTGTCGGCGAACTGGTGGGCCAGCTCGGCGCAGAGCAGATCCTGTTCCTCCAGCAGGGTCTGCAGCTGGGCGGGCAGGGCCCGCAGACCGTTCACCAGCTCGAGCAGCTGAGCCGGGGAGCGGCTGGAGCGGCGTTCGGCGAAGGAGAGGGCGAGGCCGTAGAAGGCCAGCAGCTGGCCGAGGAAGGTCTTGGTGGCGGCCACACCCACCTCAATGCCGGCGCCGATGTCGAGCAGGTGGGGCACCAGGCGGCCCAGGGAGCTCTCGGGCCGGTTGGTGATGCCCAGCAGCCTGGGGGCGAAGGCCGGATCGGCGATCAGGTCCCGGCGCTTCTGCTCCATCTGCAGCGCCGCCAGGGTGTCGGCGGTTTCCCCCGACTGGGTGACGCCGATGGTGAGGGTGTGGGGCACCAGCGGCGGCGGCGCGTAGCGGAATTCGCTGGCGTAGTGCACCGCGGTGGGCAGTCCCGCCAGTTGCTCCAGCAGGTAGGCCCCCACCTGGGCGGCATGGCGGCTGGTGCCGCAGGCCAGGATCTGGATCCGCTCCACCCCGTCGAAGAGCTGATCCGGCAGCGGCAGGGCCACCAGCGACGGAGTACCGGGCACCCCCAGCGATTCGCTGGGCAGATGGCGGGCCACCCACAGCGCCGCTGTTTCGGGCTGCTCGTGGATCTCCTTGTGCATGAAGTGGCGGAAGCTGCGCTTGTCCGCCACGTGCTCAGTGCCCTTCAGCAGGCTGGGGGCGCGCGTCACCCGCTCCGCCGTTGGACCGTAGAGCTCAATGCCCAGCGGCGTGAGCAGGGCCGTTTCACCGTCTTCGAGCGGAAGGATGGTGCGGGTGAACCCCGCCAGGGCGGGCGTGTCGCTGGCACAGAGGAATTCCCCCTCCCCCAGACCGATCACCAGCGGCGCCTGACGGCGGGCCACCACCACCGCTCCGGGCGCAGCGGCCCAGACCACCGCCAGGGCATAGGCCCCGTGCAGCTGGGGCAGCACCTGCTGCACGGCTTCGAGCAGCAGCTGGGGTGAGGGCTGGCGCCCCGGGCGCTGCAGCCCAGCCAGCGTCCGGGCCACCAGGTGGGGAATCACCTCGGTGTCGGTGTCGGAGAGGAAGTGAACCCCCTCGGCCTGCAGCGACTCCCTGAGCAGGCGGTGGTTCTCGATGATGCCGTTCTGAACCACGGCCAGGCTGCCGCTGCCATCGAGATGGGGGTGGGCGTTGCGCTCCTCCGGCTTGCCGTGGGTGGCCCAGCGGGTGTGGCCGATGCCGCAATGGCCGAGGGCCCCCTGGGCTTCGTAGCGGGCGGTGAGGTTGACGAGCTTGCCCTCAGCCCGCAGCAGGGTGAGCCGCCCGGCTGGGGAGCCATTGCCCGGCTCGGGCGCTTCGACCGTGGCGATGCCGGCAGAGTCGTAGCCGCGGTATTCGAGTTGGCGCAGGCCTTCCAGCAGCAGGGGGGCCGCCTCACGGGAGCCGATGACCGCAACGATGCCGCACATGGCTGGTGGGCCGGACTTGGGCTGTTTCTAAAGGATCACCACCCGCGCGCCCAGCCCACCAGGGCAGAGCGGCCTGCAGACATGAAAAAGCCCGGCCAAGCCGGGCTGAGGTGCACAGAGCGGGTGAGGGCCTCAGTAGGCCAGGCCCATGCTCCGGCTGGTTTCATCTCCGAGGTAGACGCGGATGCTGAGGAAGTCGGTGGGACAAGCGGTTTCGCAGCGCTTGCAACCGATGCAGTCTTCGGTGCGAGGTGATGAAGCGATCTGGCCAGCTTTGCAGCCATCCCAGGGAACCATCTCGAGAACGTCGAGAGGACAGGCACGGACGCACTGGGTGCAGCCGATGCAGGTGTCGTAGATCTTGACGGAATGGGACATGCCCGGCCAGAGAGCGAACGGCGTCCGGTCAAAGTACTCAACCTGTTCGGGAGCCCAGGGTCAGGGGCCCCAGGCCGTCATCCTTTTTCATACGGGCCAGGGGGCGTTCAGGGCGACCCGTAGGATGCGGCCTCCCACACATCGGCCATGTCACAGGAAGCGATCTTCGAGAAAGTCCGTTCGATCGTTGCCGAGCAGCTCAGCGTCGATGCCGCTGAAGTGAAGCCAGAGTCGAATTTCCAGAATGATCTGGGCGCCGACTCGCTCGACACGGTGGAACTGGTCATGGCCCTGGAAGAGGCCTTCGACATCGAGATTCCCGACGAGTCGGCCGAGGGCATCACCACCGTCGGTGACGCCGTCAAGTACATCCTGGATAAGCAGGCCTGAGGGTGTCGATGGTGGAGGGTCTCCGCCGTGTCGTGGTCACGGGCCTCGGCGCGGTCACACCGATCGGCAACAACGTCTCCCAGTACTGGGACGGCTTGCGGCTCGGCTCCAATGGGGTGGCAGCGATCACCCTGTTTAATGCCTCACGGCATGCCTGTCGTTTCGCGGCCGAGGTGAAGAACTTCGATCCCAGTGGTGTGCTGGATCGCAAGGAGACCAAGCGCTGGGACCGCTTCTGCCAGTTCGGCGTGGTGGCCTCCAAGCAGGCGGTGGAGCAGGCGCAGCTGGTGATCGACGAGAGCACCCAGCACCGCATCGGTGTGGCGATCGGCTCCGGCGTCGGCGGCCTGCTGATGATGGAGACCCAGGCCCACGTGCTCGCCGACCGGGGACCTGACCGGGTCAGCCCGTTCTGCGTGCCGATGATGATTCCGAACATGGCGGCTGGGCTCACCGCGATCGCGCTGGGGGCCAAGGGTCCCAGCAGCGCTGTCTCCACGGCCTGTGCGGCTGGTTCCAACGCCATCGGCGATGCCTTCCGTCTGATTCAGCTGGGCCTGGCCGACGCGATGGTGTGCGGCGGAGCCGAATCGGCAATCACGCCCCTGGGGGTGGCCGGCTTCGCCAGTGCCAAGGCGCTCTCCTTCCGCAACGACGACCCCGCCACCGCCAGCCGCCCCTTCGACGCCGAGCGCAACGGCTTCGTGATCGGCGAGGGCTCCGGGATCCTGGTGCTCGAAAGCCTGGAGAACGCCCGCGCCCGGGGAGTGGAGATCCTCGCCGAGGTGGTGGGTTACGGCATGACCTGCGACGCCCATCACATCACCTCGCCAACGCCGGGGGGTCTCGGTGGCGCCGAAGCGATGCGGCTGGCCATGGCCGATGCACGGCTGGAGCCGGAGCAGGTGGACTACGTCAATGCCCACGGCACCAGCACCCAGGCCAACGACAGCAACGAGACTGCGGCGATCAAGGCGGCCCTCGGCGAGCACGCCTATCGCATCCCCGTCAGTTCGACCAAGTCAATGACCGGCCACCTGCTGGGCGGCAGCGGCGGCATCGAGGCGGTGGCCGCGGTGCTGGCGATAGGCCACAACCTCGTACCACCTACGATCAATTACCAAAATCCAGATCCGGCCTGTGATCTGGATGTCGTGCCCAATCAGGCGCGGGAACAGAAGCTGAACGTCGTGCTCTCCAATTCGTTCGGATTTGGCGGCCACAACGTCTGCCTCGCCTTCCGTCGGATGCGCTGAAGGCCTGGCCCCGCCAGCCATCCGCCGCCCGGAACGCCCCACTCCCCACCACTCCTTCCCCCAACCATGGTCGCCGCCCCCACAGTGGACTCCCTGTCCGTCGACAACCTCTGCGTCAACAGCATTCGCTTCCTGGCGATCGACGCGATCAACAAGTCCAACTCGGGGCACCCAGGCCTGCCGATGGGCGCGGCGCCGATGGCCTACGCGCTCTGGAACAACCACCTGCGCCACAACCCGGCCAACCCCAAGTGGTTCAACCGCGACCGCTTCGTGCTCTCGGCCGGCCACGGCTGCATGCTGCTCTATGCGCTGCTGCACCTGAGCGGTTACGACAGCGTCTCGATCGAGGACATCAAGCAGTTCCGCCAGTGGGGCTCCAAGACTCCCGGCCACCCCGAAACCTTCGAAACCCCCGGGGTTGAGGTCACCACCGGCCCCCTCGGTCAGGGCATCTCCAACGCCGTCGGTCTGGCGATCGCCGAGGCCCACCTGGCCGCGAAGTTCAACCGCACGGGCGCCCCGCTGGTCGATCACCACACCTATGTGATCATGGGCGACGGCTGCCACCAGGAGGGCATCTCCGGTGAAGCCGCCTCTCTCGCCGGCCACCTGGGCCTGGGCAAGCTGATCGCCCTCTACGACGACAACCACATCACGATCGACGGCAACACCAAGGTGTCGTTCACCGAGGATGTGCTCAAGCGCTACGAGGCCTACGGCTGGCACGTGCAGCATGTGGCCGAGGGCAACACCGACATCGAAGCGATCAGCAAGGCGATCGCAGCGGCCAAGGCCGTCACCGACAAGCCCAGCCTGATCAAGGTGACCACCACGATCGGCTACGGCTCCCCCAACAAGGCCGACACCGCCGGAGTGCACGGCGCGGCCCTCGGGGCTGAGGAAGCCGAGCTCACCCGCCAGTCGCTGGGTTGGAGCTACGGACCCTTCGAGGTGCCCGAAGAGGCCTACAGCCAGTGGCGCCAGGCGCGCGAACGCGGCGCCGCTCTGGAAGCCGAATGGGACAAGACCCTGGTGGCCTACCGCAGCCAGTACCCCGCCGAAGCCGCCGAATTCGAGCGCATGCAGCGCGGCGAACTGCCCCAGGGCTGGGACAGCAAACTGCCCCGCTTCACCGCCGCCGACAAGGGCCTGGCCACTCGCCAGTACTCCTACAACGTGCTCAATGCCATCGGCGCCGACCTGCCCGATCTGATCGGCGGCTCCGCCGACCTCACCCACTCCAACCTCACCGACATCAAGGGTGAGCAGAGCTTCCAGAAGGGCAGCGAAGCCAACCGCTACCTGCACTTCGGTGTGCGCGAGCACGCGATGGCGGCGATTCTCAACGGCATCGCTTACCACGACAGCGGCCTGATCCCCTACGGCGGCACCTTCCTGGTGTTCGCCGGCTACATGGTGGGCGCCATGCGCCTCTCGGCCCTCAGTGAGCTGGGTGTGATCTACGTGCTCACCCACGATTCGATCGGCCTCGGCGAAGACGGTCCAACCCACCAGCCGGTGGAAACCCTGGCCTCGCTGCGCTCGATCCCCAACCTGCTGGTGATCCGCCCCGGCGATGGCAACGAAACCAGCGGCGCTTACCAGGTGGCGGTCACCAACCGCAAACGGCCCACGGTGCTGGCCCTCAGCCGCCAGGCGATGGTCAACCAGCCCAACTCGGCCCCCGAGCATGTGGCCAAGGGCGGCTACATCCTCGACGACAGCGACGGCAGCCCCGAGCTGATTCTGATCGGCTCCGGCACCGAACTGGATCTCTGTGTGAAGGCGGCAGTCCAGCTGCGCGGCGAAGGCCGCAACGTGCGGGTGGTGTCGATGCCCTGCGTGGAGCTGTTCGAGGAGCAGGACGCCGGCTACCGCGAGTCGGTGCTGCCGGCTGCGGTGCGCAAGCGCCTGGTGGTGGAAGCCTCCGGCTCCTTCGGCTGGCACAAGTACGTCGGCCTCGACGGTGACACCGTGTCGATCGACCGCTTCGGTGCCTCCGCCCCCGGCCCCACCTGCCTGGAGAAGTTCGGCTTCACTGTGGAGAACGTGGTCGCCAAGGCCAAGGCGCTCTGAGCGCCACCACCTCTCTCGCCCGGGGCCCGATGGGCTCGTCCGAGCGCCTGTCCATCGTTCTGCCGACGTACAACGAACGGCAGAACGTCGCCAGGATCCTGGAGGAACTGCTGCCGCTGAAGCAACACTTCGACCTGGAAGTGCTGTTCGTGGACGACGATTCGGCCGATGGCACGGCTGATCTGGTCAAGCAGCTGGCCCACGGCCAGGCCGGCGTGCGCCTGATCCGCCGGGTGGGGCGCGCCGGCCTGGCCAGCGCCATCAAGGAGGGCATCCTCGATGCCACAGGTGATGTGATCGTGGTGATGGACTGCGACGGCCAGCACGAGCCGGCGGCGGTGGAAGCAGCGGTGGCAGCCCTGCTCAGCAGCGGCAGCGATCTGGTGGTGGGCAGCCGCTTCCACCCTGACGCCGCCATTCACGGCCTGAGTGCGGAGCGCACGCGCAATTCCACCTGGGCCAACACGATCGCCCGCTTCAGCCTGCCGGGCTACCGCCGCCTCACCGATTACATGAGCGGCTTTTTTGCCCTGCGGCCAGAGGCTGTGCTGCGCCATGTGCGGCGGGTGGATGTGAACGGATTCAAGTTTCTCTACGAGCTGCTCTCGATCAGCCGCGGATCGCTGCAGGTCAGTGAGATCCCCCTGCGCTTCCAGGCCCGGATGGCCGGTGATTCAAAGCTGGATCTGGCCATCGTCTGGGATCTGGGAGTCTCGATCCTGCACACGTTGCTGCTGCGCGCGATCCCCCGCCGCGCCATCAGTTTTGCCCTGGTGGGCCTGAGCGGGGTGGCGGTGCAGATGCTGGTGGTGCAGGCCTTGATGGCCGCGGCGGGGCTGGCCTTCAGGCAGGCGCTGCCGGTGGCCGTGGTGATGGCCGCCAGCACCAACTACCTGATCAACAACGCCCTCACCTTCCGCTTTCAGCGCCAACAGGGACCAGCGCTGCTGAAAGGACTGCTCAAGTTCCTGCTGGTGGCTTCCCTGCCGGTGCTGGCCAATGTGGGCGTGGCCTCCACCTTCTACAACCTGGTGTCCCGCAACACAGTCCTGGCCCAACTGGCGGGCATTCTGGTGGTGTTCGTCTGGAACTACGCAGCGTCCTCGCGGTTCGTGTGGAACACGCCTTAGCGAGCCCACCCCAATGCGATCGGCTCAACGCCATGGAGCCATCAGGGCGGCCCACTCTCATGCATTACCGTAAGGATTAGCAGCGACATGAACGCCATTGTGGAGAGCATGAGCACATCTGCTGACAGAAAGGGTCCGGCTGCAGCCGAGCAATTCACGCCCCAAAGCAGTCAGCCAAGCCCATTGATTTCCCTTGTCATTCCATGCTTCAACGAGGAAGGATGCCTGGAGACACTGTTTGAAGAACTGCACAAGCAGGCTCAATACGTCCTCAAGGCCAGATCAGAACTGTCATTTGAAATCATCATCATTGATGATGGCAGCAAGGATCAAACGATTGAAAGCGCCAAGAAACTCCTAATCCAAAGCCAAGATTGGGCCTCGGGTAAGATCATCTGTTTTTCTCGAAATTTCGGCAAGGAGTCGGCACTGCTGGCAGGCCTGCACTATTGCTCAGGTGATGCATGCATCACTATTGATGCTGACTTACAAGATCCCCCTGAGGTGATTCCAGACATGATTAGCTCATGGCTCGAGGGCCATGAGATCGTCAGTGCAGTCAGAAGCGATCGCTCCAATGATCATTGGATCAAACGCTTCACGGCCGAATCCTTTTATCGAATCTTTCTCGCACTCTCCAAACTTGACATTCAGCTGAACGCCAGTGATTTCAGACTTCTGGATCGAAAGGTGGTCACTGCAATCCTGGCCTGCGAAGAACGGGTGCGGTTCTCTAAAGGCTTCTTTGCCTGGGCAGGTTTTCGGAAAAAAGAAGTCTATTACAAAAGGCAGATGCGCTCTGCTGGCGAAGGGAAATGGAACCAATGGAAGCTCTGGAACTACGCCTTGGACGGAATCTTCAGTTTCTCAACAGCACCATTGAGAATCTGGAGCTATGTTGGCTTTATCGTGACCATAGCAGCCTTTATCGTTGGGATGACTTCGGTCGTGCGGGCGATTCTCTTTGGAATTGAAACTCCTGGCTACGCCTCACTGTTCGCAGCTGTCACCCTTCTTGGCGGGCTCCAGCTGATCGGAATCGGAATTGTGGGAGAGTACCTTGGACGCACCTACATGGAGTCTAAACGGCGGCCTTGGTTCATCGTACGTGATATTTTTGAGACTTGAATATCATCTCACGGCTGGGTAGATTCAGTGCAGTTGGCCTGGTCGCCACCGGGATCCATGCCACTGTTCTTGTCGCACTCATCAGCCTTGGCATCGGCAACGGCCTTGCCAATCTCTCTGGTTTCCTGATTGCATTCATCTGTTCATTCTTTGGCCAACAGGCGCTGACATTCAAAGACCGGCTCGGAGAAAAACGGCTTAACAAAAGAGCTGCAGCGGTGCTGCTGATCGTCAACAGCAGCCTGGCGATCATCTTGGGGCAAATCGCTCCAGCCGTAGCCCTCCCGGCCCTGCCGATCCTCCCCGCAGCAACCAACTACATTCTGCTCTGGATATTCACTGGGCGCAGCTTCTTCATTGCCAACTAACAGTTTTTGACCATCAGTTTCAGACAGTGAACGGCAACCGGGTTTAGACAGAAATCAAGTGAGGCCCTCAGCGCTCAGCTGTTGAGGGGGTCACAGGAACATCTTCGTAGAACTGCTGAAGAGCCAGCACCACCGCTCTCCAATCCGGAACAACCGCACCGGCAGAGGAGATCCAGATCAGCCGATCAGGGCGGAGGCACTGTCACGACAACATCCTGGTTGAGCGGCTATGGCAAATGCTCCAGCATGAAGAGGTGTACTGGCCTACTACAGCGACGGCTGGGCGGCAAAACCCTCAATGAGATCTACAATCAGTTGGGCACCTGTTCCGCCCACCTTGGGTTAATGAGTACAGGGGCACCGGCTGTTCAAAAAAAGCCATCCAGCTCAGAGGCTGTTCACCAGATTTTCGAGAAGATCGAGAATCATTTCTCCATGAAATCCTCAAAGCATAAAGCCATGAAACTATCAAGGCATGAAGCCACCAAAGGCGACTGCCTAGCGGCTTTTCATGCATAGAAGAACATATTGAATCGTAAGTTGGTTGACGGCCTAAAGACCTCGGCCTCTATGGCGCCGAGGACAAAAGGAACCAACCAACCCACGTCACCATTCAGGCGAAAGCCTGGGCAAGCAAGCGATGGGCGTGCGCCACTGGTTGCTACTTAACAATCAGCATAACTTCATTCGACTTCTTGCCAGTCTTTTCATCAACAATATAAAGGGGGTATGAACCTGGCTTGGCATAGAGCTCAGGCGGGACTAGCCCTGAAACCAAGGTGCCGTCAGAATTGACACTTGATCCAGGCAGTTTTTGTCCTGCAAGCACCGGCACCGCAGATTTAGGTGCGTCCGTGGTGTCTG
Source organism: Synechococcus sp. CS-1329 (assembly GCF_025128055.1). GTDB lineage: Bacteria > Cyanobacteriota > Cyanobacteriia > PCC-6307 > Cyanobiaceae > Regnicoccus_A. The sequence continues at coordinate 90,938 of NZ_JAHLYS010000036.1, forward strand.
CCCAGATGGCACTGAGGCCATCTGGTTGGACGTTAAATGGCTGACCAGCCTGGATTTCCAAGGGCCCATACCCCTTGAGGGAAATCTGCTTTGCAGCCGGTGAGCAAGCTGCAAGCCCGAGGGGGATCGCCAAAAGTGACGCCATCAGGGCATTCCGAGCGGGTCCGGTCATCTTCAAAGCAAGAAATCGTATTCAATCATACCTGATCTTAGAGCTGAATTCCGGCTCGGCGGAACCTTGCTGACCTGCCCTTGATGGCTGGCCGTTTTTCGAGACCTGGATAGCCAGCCATGGCTTCGCAGACGCTTGCGGTTGTGACATAGATCACACCCACGCCTCCGTTCAGCAGTTCAGAAATTGGGGTCAGATTCTCTATGTTGGCAGGGATGGATCGAGTTGGGTGGGACAAGACTTGACCAAGAAAAATTCTGCTCCCAAAATGAATATTAATGCCTGCAGGAATGTGAGGCAAGGCCATGCCACAATTCAGTCTTGCCCTGGGTTGAGCGGGACCAATGGCCGAACTGCTCGACTGGCTGCCCAAAGGGCTGGCGGCCCTCGCCATTCTTGTGGTGTCCTGGCTGGTGTGGCGCACGGCACGGCGTGCCGTGGGACTGGCGATCGAGCGGGCGGGGCTGGATCCGACTGCCAGTAATTTCCTGCTGACGATCCTGAAGTATGTGATTCTCTCGATCGGGGTCGTCACAGCCCTCGGGCGGGTGGGAGTCAACACCACCTCCATTCTCACCAGCCTCGGTGTTGTCGGCTTGAGCCTTGGCTTTGCCGCCAAAGATGCCCTCTCCAACATGATCTCAGGACTGTTCATCTTCTGGGATCGCCCTTTCGTTCTCGGCGATCTGATCGAGGTGGGTGGGCACTATGGCCGGGTGGATCGGATCACGATGCGCTCAACCCGGGTGGTGACACCTGATGGGCGAATGCTTGCTGTTCCCAATACGATCGTGGTGAATTCAATTGTGGCTTCTTACACGAATTTCCCCCATCTTCGCCTTGATATTCCCTTCAGCGTGGGCGTTGAGGAGAACCTTGCTCGGGTTCGCGCGATCGCCCTCTCCCAGTGCCCCGATGCGGATCTGCTGGCCGAGGATCCGCCGGCCAGGGTGGTGGTCACAGCCCTGAATGATTACAACATCGGTATGGAGCTCCAGGTGTGGATCTTTGATGAGAAGCAGCACATCGCCATGCGCCACCTGCTGCGCGAACAGCTGTTCGAGGCCCTGCGCAAGGCCGATGTGGACATGCCACTGCAGACGTTGGCTCTGCGAAGCATCGATGGCAATTCTGAGGTGAGCAGGAAAACCCAGTAGGCTTGCAAGGGCCAATGTGGCCCAAATCATTCATGCGAAACTGGAAGGCATGACAAGCATCGGCCTGGCCCTGGGCAGCGGCGGTGCCAGGGGATGGGCCCACATCGGAGTGCTCCGTGCCCTGCAGGAGCAAGGGATCCGGATCGATGGGATCGCCGGCTCCAGCATCGGCGCCCTTGTGGGAGCGATGCACTGCGCCGATGAGCTCGACGACCTGGAGGACTTCATCCGGGAATTGAGCTGGAAAGGCATGCTCAGCTACTTCGACATGGTCTTCCCCACCAGCGGCCTGCTCGATGGCAATAAGATCTATGCGTTGCTCTCAGAGCGCCTGCAGGAGATGAGGATCGAAGATTCAGACATCCCCTTCTGCTGTGTGACCACTGATCTGATCAACGGCAAAGAAGTGCAGCTCCGCTCAGGTTTGATGGTGGATGCAGTCCGGGCCAGCATCTCAGTGCCGGGCATCTTCACACCATTCTGCGCTGGTGATCGTGTCCTGGCCGATGGCGGCCTCGTCAATCCAGTGCCGGTGGATGTGGTCAGGAGCATGGGGGCCGAGGTGGTGATCGCGGTGAATCTCAACAGCCCCGGCACCGGCTCTGAGGCGGAGCCGAGCGGCGAAGCGCAGGGAGCAACGCACAGAAAGGAGGCCGAAGAGTCTGGGGGTGGCCCTCACCCCAGAGCCAGCAGTGAGGCCTCAAAGCAGCGCAAGGAGTCGTTTCTGAAGAGCCTCGCAGAGCGCTACGAGAACCTGCAGGACAATCTTCAGGAGTCGTTGCAGGACAAGGTGGATCGGTGGTTCCCTGATCAGGATCCCTGCCCGAACATCTTCGAGGTGATCGGCCTGTCGCTCAACGTGATGGAGCAGCAGGTGACCCGCAGCCGCCTGGAGGAGCACACTCCCGACCTGCTGGTGCAGCCTCTGCTGGCCGACTTTGCCATCTTCGATTTTCACAAGGCTGATGCGATCATCCGCAAGGGTTACACCGCCATGAAGCAACAGATGCCGGCCCTGATGGAACTGCTCTGATGGACCAGATCTGATGGCGCTGCATCTGCTCGAGGCCCTGCGGGACAGCCTGGATTCCTGGTTTGAGCAGCAGAAGTCTCAGTTGGCAGAGGATCCGCTGGAGCCTCTGCCGCGGGAACGCAGCCTCGCCGTGCAGCGGCAGGTCGCTGGTCTCAACATCCCGGCGGCCCAGCTGACCTTTGTGCGCCAGGAGCTGGAGGAGGCGATCGCGGCCTGGCGCTCCGATCCCGACGCCTCCCATGTGCTGATCCTGCTCAGCCGGCCGGTGGACCCCATCGCCCCGGTGATCGAAGCGGCCCTGGCGGGGTGGACAGCACCGGTGGACGTGTGCCACACGCTGCTGCCCTGCCACCATCGGCCCGCGGATCCCCAGGCGACGGCGCTGATGCTCAGCGCCGCACTGGAGGAGCCCCTGCCGTCTGGGGCCGGCGATGACGACACGGTGCTGCTGTGCCTGCCGAGCCTGGACCAGTGTTTTCTGCGCTGCATCAAGGGCTGGAGCGGGATCGGGCACCTGCGCGAGGTGATCCTGGAACGCCGCGACCGCTTCTGGCTGCTGGGCTGCAACGGCTGGGCCTGGAAATTCCTCGACCACGTCAGCCAGATCAACTCCTATTTCCCCGACGCCAGAACCCTGCCGGCCCTCACCGGCGACGACCTCAGGGACTGGCTGGCGCCGGTGAGCCACGACCTCGGTCTCGGCCGTGCCGCGGACGACCAGCCCAATGACGCTGGCGACGGGGAGCACTCCAAGACGGGTGCAGGCGAGACAGACCAGTGGGCCCAGCTGGCAGACCTGTCCCTGGGCAGCTTCAGGATCGCGGCTGAACTCTGGCTCGGGGCACTGCGACTGGACCCGGACAGCGAAGCGGGCCGCCTGCAGCAATCGAGGCCGGCACTGCCCACACTGCCGGCCCTGACGGATGAGGACCGCTACATCCTGCACAGCCTGTTGATCCACGGAGCCCTGCGCAGGGACCATCTCGCCTATGGCCTGGGGCTGCCCAGCCACCGCCTCCAGCCCCGCATCCAACGGCTGCTGGGCGAAGGGCTGCTGCGGCAATCAGCGGCGGAGCTGTGCGTGCAGCCCGGGCACTATCCCGCTCTGGTGAAGGAGCTGGCGAACAGCAATCTCTTCACCGGGGAGGCCTGAGCGATGGCTTGGCCCCTGCTCCACCCTGGTCTGCGCCCCGAGCTGCTGTTGGCGGCAGCGCAGGCTGAAACCAGCAGGCAGCGGATCCTGGCTGAGCTGACGCTGTGGAAGTCGATCAGCGCCGTCCTCGCGATCCTGCTGGCCTACGGAAGCATCGTCCTGATCGAGCGGCTGACCGTCTGGCTCTCCGAAAAGGTGGCCCGTCGCTACAGGCTGCTGATCAAGCAATCGCTGCCCTTCCTCAAGGGGCTGATCCTGGTGGTGACGGTGTCCCACCTGCTCGATCAGTTTCTGAATCTCAACCAGAACAACCTGCTGGCGCTGACAGGAACCCTGGCCGTGGCCCTCGGCTTTGCCTTCAAGGACTATGTGAGTTCGATCATTGCGGGGGTGGTCTCCCTGTTCGAGGCCTCCTATCGGGTGGGGGACCGGGTCAGGATCGGCGACCACTACGGGGAAGTGGTGGGCTACGGATTGCGCAGCCTGCAACTGCTGACCCCCGACGACGACACCGTCACCATTCCCCACAACCTGCTCTGGACCGATCCGATCGCCAATGCCAACAGCGGCCACCTGGAGGCACAAGTGGCCACCGATGTGTATTTCGACCACAGGGTGGACGTGGATCTGGTGATGGAGATTCTCTATCAGGCGGCCTACAGCAGCCAGTACACCCAGCTGCGCCTGCCTGTGGTTGTGGTGATGACTGAACACCTGTGGGGCACCCAGTTCAAGTTGCGCTCCTATCCCATTGATGCCCGTGATGAGTTCACCTACCAGACTGATCTGCTGAGGCGAGCCAAGCGAGCCTTTGCCCAGCATGATCTGCCCTATCCCTACCGCTCGCTGGCACTGCTCCAGCAGGCGGCAGCCAAAGGCTGATCTGCAGCGGCCGTGAGTGTTGAAGATTTGCGAATTCCCGCACAAGCCCAGCCGCATAGATTCAGAATTCTTCCACATACTGACTCATCGACAGGTGGTAACACGCGCCAAAAAGTTGACGCTACCGGAAGTCAGCGAACGGATCCAGGCACTGCTGAGTCAGTCGGCTCTAACAGAAGCTGATCTTCTGGCCTTCGCCAGGGCCGTGAATGGAAGTGACTTCAAAGTCCCACCGCCACCCAAACCAAAACCGGTGCCCAGGCCAAAGGCGCCCACCCTCGCGGAAGTCAAATCCGCCGTGCTGGCACATTTTGACTGCAAGACAGCCATGCAGCTGAAAAAGAACAAGAATTTCCAGATGTCGATGACCGGAGACCAGATCATCCTCAAGAACAAAGAGGATTGGCTGAGGCTCTATCGCCGCTTCGTTGGTATCCCCAGCCATGAACGGGGGCTTGAAGCAGGGCCGACCGTCATCAACGGCATCGACGTGCTCAAGCATTTCCGGCCCTGGGTGGTGTTCGACCTGGATCCAAAAACCGCCAGCGCTGATGACGTGAGGGAAGCCTTTCGAGCCTTAATCAAGGTGCACCATCCTGACCACAACGGTGATCCCCGTGTGGCGGAACGCCTGCAGAAGATGAAAGATTCAGTCCTGGCCCTGATGTGAGTTTAATACAGAGCTGAAGCCCTTACGACAACACTTCAACATCCAGCATGCGCGACCTGTTAACGGATCGGGAAACAGCCAGGATTCTCGGCAAAAGAATTGATTCTCTCTACAAGATTGTCGATGCCTTTGATGCGCAGTCCGACGATGAGTGGGAGCTGGTGGAGGGTGAACACTTTGAGTTCACTGGAGCGCCTGTGGCTGCGGCCCAAGGCAAGCGCGCCCGGCGTTTCACGGAGGAGGGCATTGAAGCCCTGGCCCGTTACATCGAAACAAAGGAAAAGATAGGACTTCTGCGCTTACTCCGTGACCGGATCTTCAATGTGAAGCAAAAGCGCCGACAGATGCTGGTGTCACGGCGCATTACCCAGGAGTTCATGGAGATGGGCGATGACCTGGTGATTCGAGGCGAACTGGCCTTCGTGAGCCGTAAGACCACGGTGAGCATCCTCCAGACCAACTACCAGGGCTTGAGCAACTCCTGGAGTCGCTTGCGTTCTACTGGCACTGAAGATGGGGAAGAAGCTCTTGAGATCGATAAGGATTTTGTTGAGGCCGAAGCCAAGATCGTGCTGATCAGTCAGCGCGGCATCGCACGAGTTGCTCGTGACATGCACAAAAACAGCCAGATCACCCCAGCGCGCAAAGCCTGGATCGAAGCGGTGGGCGATGTGGTGGAAACATGCTTCAACGCTGAAATCCGCCACCTGACCCAGGGATCAGATCTAGCCATCAAGCGAGCCAAGGGTGCTGCCGGGAATCGCTGCGAAGTGACCGGACAGAAGTCCTCAAGGCAGACGAAAGTGGACCTGGCCGGTCACCACCTGTTTGATCGCTGCAGCCGCCCAGACCTGGCAGATCTGAGCGATAACATCCTGGTGATCATTCCAGATCTGCATCAGGAGTTTCACAGCTGGAGGCCTGGAGCCTGCACCCCCAACGACTTTCTAACTTTCGCCGAAACCGTGCGCGCTGATCTCTTCGATCCTGTGAACTCCAGACAAATGAAACGACTGCAAACCTTGACCCGACGACTGAAACGGCTTCAACACGAACGGGAAGGGCAGCAGGTGAGGTATCACAGGAGTTGAGCAAAGAATCTTGCAGCGATGATTATCACGAACGCTCCACGATCATGCTGAGGCCATCCGCAGCAACGAGGCTACGCCGCGCCCAACTGCATGCTTTTATTAACTTTCTAGTAGGCACCTTGTGAATAGGTTAATTCATAACTGTGTGAATAGATCTCAAAGATGAGGCCGAAGGGATCTTCGACGTAGCACATCCTGTAGGGTTTTTCTCCGGGATAGTATTCGCGGATAGGCATCCTCTGCTTGCCGCCGTGTTCGACAATCTTTTTTACCAGTCCTTCAATATCTGGATCCTGAACGCAAAAGTGAAAAGTGCTCGTCTTCCAATACTCAAAGTCTTTTGGTGTTTCATTGTTTTTAAATTCAAACATTTCAACACCAATCTTATCACCTGTAGACATGTGCGCAATTTTAAACGAGCCCCAGCCCTCGCCGAATACATCGATACACATTTGCCCTATTGGGGTTCTTGACTCTTCAGTAATCACTGTTGGCTTCATTATATGATACCAGCCCATCGCATCACTGTAAAACTGAGCCGCTTTCTCTACATCTGGGACAGAAATTCTGATATGCGAAAACGTTCTTGGATATGGGCTCATAGCTTATTCCTATCACTTGAAAATCAACAGTAGCTCGACGGGCCCGAAAACACTTCCCGAAGGAAAGGCCCTGGAGTATCCGCGGAACACTCTCGACATCAAGGCTGTCTGGGTGGGCCCCTGAGCCACTGGTGCATCACGCCCCACCCAGACAGCCCCCTGGCTCAGACTCCCACCGGTTGGCCAGCAGGTTGGCCAGCTGCGGCGGCAGCTGCAGCCTCCTGAGCCTTCAGCACCTCTTCGAGGCCGGCCAGATCCTCGTCGGTGATCTTGGTCTGCATCGGGCAGTGCTTGGGGCCGCACATCGAGCAGAACTCGGCCTGCTTGTAGATGTCGGCGGGCAGGGTTTCGTCGTGGTACTCACGGGCCCGCTCGGGGTCGAGCGAGAGATCGAACTGCTTGTTCCAGTCGAAGGCGTAGCGGGCGCGGCTGAGTTCGTCGTCGCGGTCGCGGGCTCCCGGGCGGTGGCGGGCGATGTCGGCGGCGTGGGCGGCGATCTTGTAGGCGATCAGGCCCTCACGCACGTCTTCGGCGTTGGGCAGGCCGAGGTGCTCTTTGGGCGTCACGTAGCAGAGCATCGCCGTGCCGTGCCAGCCGGCCAGGGCGGCGCCGATGGCGCTGGTGATGTGGTCGTAGCCAGGGGCGATGTCCGTCACCAGGGGGCCGAGCACGTAGAAGGGCGCCTCGCTGCACTCCTCCATCTGCTTTTTGACGTTGAACTCGATCTGGTCCATCGGCACGTGGCCCGGACCCTCCACCATCACCTGGATGTCGTGCTCCCAGGCGCGGCGGGTGAGCTGACCCAGAGTTTTCAGCTCGGCCAGCTGGGCGGCATCGGAGGCATCGTGCTGGCAGCCGGGGCGCAGCGAATCGCCCAGGGAGAAGCTGCAGTCGTAGCGCTTGAAGATTTCGATGATGTCATCGAAGCGCGTGAACAGCGGGTTCTGGCGGTGGTGATAGAGCATCCACTGGGCCAGGATGCCGCCGCCGCGGCTGACGATGCCGGTGAGGCGGCCCTTCACCAGCGGCAGGTGCTCGATCAGCAGGCCGGCGTGGATCGTCTGGTAATCAACGCCCTGCTGGCAGTGCTTCTCGATGATGTGCAGGAAGTCGTCTTCGTCGAGCTTCTCGATCGAGCCGTGCACGCTCTCCAGCGCCTGATACACGGGCACCGTGCCGATCGGCACCGTGGAGGCGTTGATGATCGCCGTGCGCACCTCATCGAGGTTGACGCCGCCGGTGGAGAGGTCCATCACCGTGTCGGCGCCGTACTTCACCGCCAGGCGCAGCTTGGCCACTTCCTCCTCCAGGTCGGAGGCGTTGGGGGAGGCGCCGATGTTGGCGTTCACCTTGCACCTGGAGGCGATGCCGATCGCCATCGGCTCGAGATTGGTGTGGTTGATGTTGGCGGGGATGATCATCCGGCCCCGGGCCACCTCCTCCATCACCAGCGATTCAGGCAGCTTCTCGCCCTTGGCCACATAGGCCATCTCCTCGGTGATCACACCCTGGCGGGCGTAATGCATCTGCGACACATTGGCGTCACCACGACGCTTCTCAATCCAGGCGCTGCGCATGATCGACTCGTGAAAGGGGCGTTCGGACCGGGGGCCGCTGGGAGGCGATGGCACAACTCCGGATCCGGGCGCCACCGGGACCGATCGGACCGCGGCTGCATTCGGGACACTTCCCTGCGCCGGCATGACCCGGATCAGGTTCGGAGGGTGTGATCTCAGCCAGGGCCTGAAGCGCTCTTCCGGGGGGAAGCGTGCTCAAGCCGGGCACCCCTAGTGACGCTTAAAACCTAGCAAGCCTGGCCGGAAACGGACTCTCAACCCTGCAGACCATTGAGAGCCGCCGCCACCACCCGATGGTCGGGATCCTGCTGCAGGCCGCTCAATGCCTGGCGCGCCGCCTCACTGATCTCCGTCTGCTGCGAGTTGGCGCCGGCATCCCGGACGATCCGGCCGAGAATCTCAGTTCCACCCACGCGCACACTGCCATCGGTATCGGCGATGGCCATCTGGGCCAGCTCCAGCAGCACACCGGGCTCGATCTCCGCCTGCTCCGCCAGGGCCGAGAGGATGCTGCAACGCACCAGCCACTGGTCGTCGGCCGCAAACGACTGGCGCAGCAGCGGCCAGGCCCGCTCCACCCCGTAACTGGCCAGGGCATTGGCGGCCTCGGCGCGCACATTGGCATCCTCATCGGCACTGAGGGCCGTCGTCAGGGCCTGCCAGCCCGCCTCGTTGCGCTTCACCCCCAGGCCCGCGCAGCTGATCGAGCGCACGATGAACGGTTCCTGCTCCAGGCCCAGCAGCAGCAGCGGCACCGCCTGCTCTGCCTCCAGCCGCCGCAGCCCCACCAGCGCCGGCAGGGCGCGGGATGGGTCGCCGGAGACGATGGCCTCGCGAATCTGCTCGGGGTTCAGGCCAGCCGGGCTGGCGGAGTCTGGATCGGCCATGGCCTCAGCTCAGGGGTGGAGTGAGTTCACCCTCCCACGCCGTTCACGCGACCGCCACCGGGGGCCTGAGGTGTGGCCTGCTGCAGCGCCTCCAGCAGGCTGCGCCGCCGCCGGGCCCGGCGCACACCGCTGCTCACCAGCAACCCGCTGCCGATCAGCAGGGCCGGCACCGCCTCGAGCCGCTGGTGGCCACTGCGGGAAGCCAGGCTCACCAGCGCCAGCAGGATCAGCAGCGGGGCCGAGAGGGCCAGCAGCGTCCTCAGGGCCGGGTGGGAGCCACTCAAGCCTGGCGCTCCATCCACAGCAGCAGGCTGAGGGTGAGCACCTGCACGCCCACGGCCAGGGACCCTTCATCGGGATTGAAAGCGCCGTTGTGCAGGGGCGCACAGCCCTCGGCTCCCGCCACCCCCAGACGGAACATCGTGCCCGGTGCGGCGCTGAGCAGCTGGGCGAAATCCTCAGCCCCCAGGGACGGTTGGTCGAGCCGCAGCACCTGCTGGCGACCCATCAACGCCTGGGCGGCCTCTTCGACGATGTCGGTGAGATCGGGGTCGTTGTGCACCGGCGGCGAAATGCAGCGGTAGCGCACACGGGCCTCGCCGCCGTAACCCCGGCAGATGGCATGCACCGTGTCCTCGATCCAGCCCGGCAGCTCGGCGTGGACGGTGGTGTCCAGGCAGCGGACGGTGCCCAGCAGGCGCACATGGTCGGCGATCACGTTGAACGCCTTGCCCCCTTCGATCCGCCCGAAGCTCACCACCACCGGGTGCAGGGCATCGAGCCGACGGCTGATCGCCTCCTGCAGACCGCTCACCACCCGGGCCGCGATCCAGATCGCATCAGTGGACTGGTGGGGCCTGGCCCCGTGTCCCCCTTCCCCCAGCACCTCCACCTCCAGCTCGCCGGCGGCGGCGGTGAGGCTGCCGCTGCGCACGCCGATCGTTCCCACCTCCAGGCTGGGGAACACATGCAGCCCGAACAGGGCCTGCACCCCCTCCATGGCGCCATCGGCCAGCATCCAGGCCGCCCCCTGGGCCGTCTCCTCCGCCGGCTGAAACAGCAGCCGCACCCGCGCGCGCAGCTGGTTCGCCAGCGGTGCCAGCAGCCGCGCCACACCGAGCCCCACAGCGGTGTGCAGATCGTGGCCGCAGGCATGCATCAACCCCTGCTGGCTGGAGGCGAAGGGCAGGCCGGTGCGTTCCTCCACCGGCAGGGCATCCATATCCACCCGCACGGCCACCAGCGGCGCGTCGAGGGGGCCCAGCTCGCCCACCACACCGGTGCGGCCCACGCCTTCGCGCACCTGCCAACCGAGCAGGCGCAGTTCACCGGCCACCAGGGCCGCCGTCTGGTGTTCAGCGCCGCTCAGCTCGGGGTGGGCATGGACATGGCGGCGCAGACCGATCAGCTCGGGCGTGGCCTGCTCCAGGGCCCGAGCCAGATCCAGCCGCTGCCACAGCTCCGCCGCGGTGCCGCTGGGACGGGGTGGGGCGGCAGAACTCATCGCTGGACCAACTGGAGAAAATTCTCGAGAGCCTGGACCGGCCCTGGGGGCCAGCGTCGGATCTCCAGCAGCCATTCTGGCTGGCGATAGCGGGGATCCAGGCCCGAAGCCGCCGCCCAGTTGCTTTCGGCTTCACCGACGGCGCCCCGCTGCCAGAGCAGGGCCGTCAGCGCCGCCCGCGCATCGGCGAACAGGGGATAGCGGCGCACCAGCTTGCGCAGGTCCTGCTCAGCCTCGGCCGGCTCCCCCAGCTGAAAAGCGGCCAGAGCCGCACTGGAGCGGGCCATGGCAAAGCCCGGCCGGGCCGCCGCCGCCGCCTCGAAGCAGTCCCTGGCCTGATCCCAATGGCCGAGGGAGCCCTGCACATTGCCGAGGTTGTAGAGGGCGGAGGCGTCCTCGGGATCCCGCTCCAGAATCCAGTGGTAATCGGCGGCGGCCAGCTCCCACTGGCCCAGGGCCTCTTCAGCGGTGCCGCGGTTGAGGTGGGGATCGGGGTTGATCGGATCGAGCGCCATCGCCCGCTCCTGATCGGCGATCGCGGCCTCAGCCCTGCCCAGGGCCAGTTGCACATTGCCGCGGTTGCTCCAGGCCGCGGCATCCCTGGGGGCCTGCTCCAGCACCTGATTCCAGAGGGGCAGGGCATCGCCGAAGCGGCCCTCGCGGCTGGCGATGAGCGCCTGCTCGAACACCTGCGGCAACGGAACGGTGGGGCTGGCCCAGAGCGGCGCCGGACCCGGCAGCAGCAGCAGGGCCAAGGCCAGAGCGATCGCCAGCAGCCCCCGTCGAACGACCTGCCAGCTGGCCATCAGGCGGCCTCCGGCCAGCCCAGGTGGCGCCGTGCCGCCTCGGTGGCCACCCGGCCCCGGGGGGTGCGTTGCAGGAAGCCGAGCTGCAGCAGGAAGGGCTCCACCACGGTTTCCAGGGTGATCGGGTCTTCGCCGAGGCCGGCGGCCAGGGTGTCGAGACCCACGGGGCCGCCGCCGTAGCCGCCGAGCAGCAACTCCAGCAGGCGGCGATCGCTGGCATCGAGGCCGCGGGCATCCACCCGGTGCAGGCTGAGGGCCTCGGCCACCAGCCGTGGGCCGATGCGCGCCTCCCCCTGCACGCTGGCCACATCGCGCACCCGCCGCAGCAGCCGGTTGGCGATGCGGGGCGTGCCGCGGCAGCGACGGGCCACCTCCACGGCCGCCTCCGCCTCCAGCACCAGGCCGATCAGGCCAGCGGCCCGCTCGACGATCGCCTGCAGGTCGTCGACGGTGTAGAACTCCAGCCGCTGAATCAGGCCGAAGCGGTCGCGCAGGGGTGAACTCAGGGCCCCGGCCCGCGTGGTGGCACCCACCAGGGTGAAGGGCACCAGCGGCACCGCCCGGGTGCGGGCCGTGGTGCCCTTGCCCACGGTGAGATCGAGGCGGAAATCCTCCATCGCCGGATAGAGCAGTTCCTCGGCCACACGGTTGAGCCGGTGGATCTCATCGATGAACAGCACCTCATGGGGGCGCAGGTTCACCAGTAGACCCACAATGTCGCGCGGGCGCTCCAGGGCCGGGGCGCTGGTGATGCGGCAGCGCACCCCCAGTTCCTCCGCCAGCACCAGGGCCATGGTGGTTTTGCCGAGGCCAGGCGGGCCGTAGAGCAGCACGTGATCGAGCGCTTCGGCCCGCTGGCGCGTGGCCTCCACGGCAATGCCCAGCACCTGCTTGAGCTCGCTCTGGCCGATGTACTCGCTCAGGCGCCGCGGCCGCAGCCCGTCTTCGCGGTTGGGCAGGGGAGCTTCGGCATCGGCCTCCTGCGGATCCTGGCCTGAGCCGGTCTGCTGCTGGCGAGGATCCAGCAGCCGCGGCGGCGGCTGGGCGCCGGATCCGGCTGCGGAGGAGACGATCGCCATGGCCTCGACAGTAGGCAGGCCCGGCCGTGGATAGGGTCAGCTCAGCAGAGGGGAGGTCGATGGCCAAAGGCGCGGGCAAGAAGGCGGCCAAGGCGGCACGGGATGCCTCCAATCGGCTGCTGGCCGACAACCGTTTCGCACGGCACCAATACGAGATCCTCGAAACCCTGGAAACGGGCATCGAGCTGGTGGGCACCGAGGTGAAGTCGATCAGGGCGGGCAAGGCCAACCTGCGCGACGGCTTCGGCCTGATCCGCAGCGGTGAACTGCAGCTGCACAACGTGCACATCTCGCCCCACAGCCACGCGAGTGCCTACTTCAACCATGAACCGCTGCGCACCCGCAAGCTGCTGGCCCACCGCCGCGAGATCGACAAGCTGCGGGTGGCGCTCGACCAGAAGGGCCTCACCCTGGTGCCCCTGAATCTGCACCTCAAGGGCTCCTGGATCAAGCTCACCCTCGGCCTGGCCAAGGGCCGCAAGCTGCACGACAAGCGTCAGGATGAGCGCCGCAAGGACGCCGACCGGGAGGTGCGCTCGGCCCTGGCCCGCCTCTAGCCATACAGTCCCCAGCACGAGCGGGGCACCGGGATGTCGGCACTGACGCGCTGTCTGCAGGAAGAGGCGGCCGCCATCGCCGCCGCCTCCGGGCGCCTGGATGCCGCGCAGGTGGACGCGGCCCTGGCGCTGCTCGATCGCTGCGCCGACCAGCGCGCCAAGCTGGTGATCACCGGCGTGGGCAAGAGCGGCATCGTGGCGCGCAAGATCGCCGCCACCTTCTCCTCGATCGGGCTGATGGCCCTCTACCTCAACCCCCTCGATGCCCTGCACGGGGATCTGGGGGTGGTGGCCCCCGAAGACGTGGTGCTGCTGCTCTCCAACAGCGGCGAGACCCAGGAGCTGCTGGAGATCCTGCCCCACCTGCGCCGCCGCGGCACCGGCCGCATGGCGCTCGTGGGCCGGGTGGCCTCCAGCCTGGCCCGGGGCTGTGAGGTGGTGCTGGATGGCTCCGTCGATCGGGAAGTGTGCCCGCTCAACCTGGCGCCCACCGCCAGCACCGCCGTGGCGATGGCGATCGGCGATGCCCTGGCGGCGGTGTGGATGGAGCGGCGCGGCATCTCACCGGCTGATTTCGCCCTCAACCACCCCGCCGGTGCCCTGGGCAAGCAGCTCACCCTCACGGTGGGGGATCTGATGGTGCCCACCGCCAAGCTCCATCCCCTCGAGGAGGGCGCCAGCCTCAGCGAGGTAATCGCCGGGCTCACCGGCGATGGGGTGGGGGCCTGCTGGGTGCGCCGGGCGAACTCCAGCGCCGAGCTGGCCGGGCTGATCACCGACGGCGACCTGCGCCGGGCCCTGGAGCAGCACGCGCCAGCCGAGTGGGCTGAGCTGCGGGCCGCCGATCTGATGACAGTCGATCCAATCACCGTGGCGGCGGATCTGCTGGCGGTGGAGGCCCTGGAGCGGATGGAGCGCAACCGGCGCAAGCCGATCGGCGTGCTGCCGGTGCTGGCCGCGGGGGGACCGATGCTGGGCCTGCTGCGCCTGCATGACCTGGTGCAGGCGGGCCTGACCCCCTCGGCCAGCTGAGCGCTCAGGCGGCAGCAGCAGCAGCAGCGATGGCGCGGGCCTGCTCCAGCTGCTCGGCGGTGTCCACCGAGAGGAAATCACCGTCGACGGGGAAGGTACCCACCGGAATGCCCGCCTCGATCAGCCGCAGCTGCTCCAGCTTCTCGATCTGCTCCAGCGGCGAAGCCGGCAGGTCACTCCAGCGCGCCAGCACATCGGCCCGGTAGCCGTAGATGCCCACATGGCCCCAGTAGGGCGCGTGCTGGGGCCAGTCGGCGGGCTCAACGCCGCGCACATGGGGCAGGGCCGAGCGGGAGAAGTAAAGGGCGCGACCATCGGCCGCCAGCAGCGTTTTGACCACATTCGGGTTGTGCACCTTCTCCGCCCCCATCCGGTACACCGGGGTGAGCACAGCAGGACCTGGGGTGGTGCTGGCGAAGGCCTCGGCCATCGCATCGATCACCGCCGGATCGATGAAGGGCTGATCCCCCTGGACGTTGATGATCACCGTGCGGGAGGGATCCGGCGGGGGCGCGTCAGGGCTGGCCGCCGCCGCCGCGGCCAGGGCCGTGAGCGCCTCCACCACCGAAGCGAGACGGTCGCTGCCGGAGCTGCAGGAGGCCGCTGTCATCAGCACGGGGAACCCCCAGGCTCCTGCTTCCCGGCGCAGCAGGTCGCTGTCGGTGCAGAGCACCACCGCAGCGGCCCGGCGGGAGCGCCGGCAGCACTCCAGCACCCGCCGCAGCATCGGCTGCCCGCCGATGTCGGCCATCACCTTGTTGGGCAACCGCGACGACTCCAACCGGGCGGGCACCGCCACCAGACAGCGCCAGGGGGCCGCTGCTTCCTGCTGCAGGTCCGCCTCGTTCACCGCTGGATCCCGGTCGCTGCAGCGGAGCTTATCGCCAGGCGGCGGTGAGCCCTAGAGCCGTTCCTGATCCAGCCGGGCCGCCCTCGAGCGGCGCAGTCGCTCCCCCAGGGCCGGGCCGGGCGCAACGCCTGCGACGAGCAGATCAGCCGCCACCAGATCCCCCCTGAGATGGCGCCAGCGCAGCCACCAGCGCAGCAGGGGGCGGCGGGGGCCGGTGCCAGCAGCCAGGGCCAGGGCCACCGCCGCCGGAGTGGCGCCCTGACCCTCCAGCAGCACCGCCCAGCCTGAGGGAGACCAGGCCGAGAAGGCCTCTCCCGAGTCAGATCCGCTCACCTGCGCCAGCCGCTCCGCCAGCCGCAGCCACTGGGCCAGCAACTGGTGCTGACGGTGAGGCAACTGCAGCCGCTCGGCCACCGCCAGCGGAGCGCTGCAGCCCGCCAACAGAGCCACCAGCGCTGGAAGCCCCAACCGGCTCGCCCAGCGCATCCGCCGGAGCCAGTGCCGGTCGGCCTGAAGTCCGTCATCGAGCAGCGCCAAGCCACCCCACTGCTGAAGGGCCGCCAGCGCGATCGGCCAGGGCTCCCGCTTCAGCAGCAGGTCCAGCTCTCCCCGCAGGCGGGTGCCCAGCGCCGCCGGCGCCAGGGCGGGATCCTGGCCGTGACGCCACGACCAGGGCCAGGCCGCCAGGGTGTCCTGCGCTTGAAGTCGGCCCTCTGCCGCGAGGCGGAAACCGAGCCGGGCGGCGTAGCGGGCGGCGCGGATCAATCGGGTGGGATCGTCCCGAACGCTGCCGCCATGGAGAAAGCGGAGCTCCCGGCGACTCAGATCCGCCTGCCCCCCATGGGGATCGAACAGGATCAGCGAGGGGCCGTCCTGAGCCGCTGCATCGGCCGCGAAGGACAGCACCAGGGCCATGGCATTGATGCTGAAGTCCCGACGGGCCAGGTCGTCCTCCAGCCGGCCGGCCCGCACCACGGGGTTCTCGCCCACCACCGGATAGCTCTCCAGCCGCGCGCTGGCCAGATCAAGCAGAAGCGGGCCTTCCGCCAGCAACAGCTCCAGTTCCACCGTGCCGTAGGCCCCATGCTCCTGGACAGCCACCAGCTGACCGGGCGCCAGCTGCTTCTCCAGCGCCTGCGCCAACCGCAGAGCGGCCCGCGGGTTCGGGCGCTCAGCGCCCTCAGGAGTCGTCTCGCTGCCGTCGACCACCAGGTCGAGATCAGTGACGCCGCGCCAGGGATCCCGATGCACGCTGTGCAGCAGCAGATCCCGCACCGCACCTCCCACCACCGCCAGGCGATCTGATCCGGCCGCCCGCAGCAGCAGGGGCCAGAGGCAGGCGGGAATGCCGGGGATCTCCACGGCGCGGAACGCATGGGCGGACGGTGGCTGCATCATCCCCAGGCCCCAGGCAACAGCTTCACCAGGACGCGCAACAGGCGCGGGCCCGGCAGAGAAATGACGCCACAGCGGCGGGATCGGCCGGCGGTCGGCTGCCGCTGGCCACGGCCCGGTAGAGATCGGCCACCCGCCAGCTCTCGGTGTCGCTGGCGGCGCCATGGCGCGGGATCAGGTGCAGATGGAAGTGGCGGGCCCCCTCCCCGAAGGCGATGGCATAGACCCGCTCACAGCCCACCAACTGCTTGAGAAGCGCCGAGCTGCGCCGCAGCATCGGTCCGAATCCAGCGGCCTCAGCGTCATCGAAGGCGTCCGGGCCCGGCACGTGCCGGCGCGCATCAAGCAGCAACCAACCCACCAAGGGGCTGGGGTGGGGATGATGCCGCAGCAGCCAGGGACCGCTGCGGTGGATCAGCGGATCGTCACCGGTGTGGAGCGCCGCCTGGATCTGGCAGACAGCGCAGCCGAGATCGGGAACCGCCCCGTCGGGGCCGGACCCTCCGCTCAGTCCCACAGGGCCATGGCGTCATCGCGGGCACCGAACCATTCGGCCGCCAGCGGACCACCCATGGCCCGCTGCTGACGGAACCAGGGTCCGCCCAAGGTCCAGTGCAGCAGGGTGGGGCCGGCCTCGGCGTTGGCAGCGGGCTCCGGTGGGGCCTGCACATCCACCAGATGATTCCAGCCAGTGGGAAGCGCACCGATTTCATGGTCGCCGGCCAGCCAGTGGAACCGATGCAGCTCCAGGCCGCTGGCGGTCTCGACGTAGGCGGGGGTCAGGGCGGAGCAGCGATCGCAGTTGAGCAACATCAGCGAGCTCCAGTTCTTCTTGGGATAGGCGCTCTGCACCTCACCGAGGAATTTCGCCGCTTCGGTGGGGACGTGCTCGTGCTGCACGCACATCACGGCATAGCGGTCGTCGCGCAGCGACCAGAGGGAGGCAATGTCACCGCGACAGAGCATGTCGCAGTCCATGAAAATGGCCCAGCCCTGATAATTCATCAGGTAGGGAACCAGAAAGCGGGTGAAGGAGAAGGCCGTGCTCTGCTTCGGATCGCGGAGGCGCGTGTGCTGAGCGCTCAGCTGTTCCGCCACCACTGGAGTGATCGCCAGCGGCAGGCTGCTGTGCTGGTACAGGCTGTCGATCAGAACGTTGGTGGCAGCCCGCTCGCGCGGGTCGTAACCGATAAAGATGGGGATCGGTCGGCTCATGAAGAGATGGTAGGGGTCGAGGCGGAGACGACCGAAATGATGCCCGGCAACGGCGAGCCGAACGGGCTGGCCGACATCACCCTGCTCGCCACGGCCGACTGGGACCATCCGCTCTGGACCAACAAACAGCATGTGGCCTGCTCCCTGGCCAAGCTGGGGCACCGGGTGCTCTACGTCGAATCGCTGGGTCTGCGCCCACTGCGCGCCGGCCGCTCCGACTGGAGACGGGTGCTGCAGAGGCTCCGCCATGGCCTGCGGCCGCCGCGGCCGGTGCGGGAGCGCCTCTGGGTCTGGTCCCCCCTGGTGCTGCCAGGGGCCCGCAGCGGCCCGGCCGCCTGGCTGAATCGCCAGGTGCTCCGGCTGGGGCTGGCCCGCTGCCGCCGCCGGCTGGGGCTGCGCCGTGACTGGCTCTGGACCTACAACCCCCGCACCCTCGACGTGCTCGACGCTGGGCCCTACCAGCGGCTCATCTATCACTGCGTCGACGCGATCCAGGCGCAACCGGACATGCCGGCCGCCGCGATCGACCGCGGCGAAGCCCGGCTCTGCGCCGAGGCCGATGCGGTGTTCGTCACCTCCCCCCAGCTGCTGAGCGACCTGCGGCCGCTGAATCCCCAGACCATCTACTACCCGAATGTGGCCGATGGCGCCCACTTCGCCCGCGCCCTGGACCCCAGCCTGGGCGTTCCCGCCGAGCTGGCCGCCCTGCCGGCGCCACGGATCGGCTTCGTCGGTGCCATCAGTGCCTACAAGCTGGATCTGTTGCTGCTGGAGACCCTGGCGCGGCGCCATCCCCACTGGTCTTTTGTGCTGATCGGTCCGGTGGGCGAGGGGGACCCCTCCACCGATGTGGCGGCCCTGGCGACCCTCGACAACGTGCACCTGCTGGGCACCAGGCCCTACAACGATCTGCCCGCCTATCTCAAAGGCCTGGATCTCGGGCTGCTGCCCCTTCGCCTCAGCCCCTACACCCAGGCGATGTTCCCGATGAAGTTCTTCGAATATCTGGCGGCAGGGCTGCCGGTGGTGGCCACGGCCATCGACGCTCTCGAGCCGTTCGGCCACCTGGCCCTGCTGCGCCAGCCCACGGCTGAAGCCTTCGCCGCCGCCATCAGCGCGGCCCTTGAGGGGGACGGACCGACACAGCAACAGCGGCTGGCGGGGGCTGCAGCCCACACCTACCGGGGCCGCACCGAAGCCATGCTGCAGGATCTGAGCCAACTGGTGTGAGCCCGATCCCATGCCCAGATCGACCAGCATCGTGACGGCCTGCATGAACCGCCAGGCCCACCTGCTGGAAGCGGCCCGACGGGTGACGGCCTGGGCCCACCACCAGGAGCATCTGATCGTCGACTGGAGCAGTGAGATCCCCCTGCGACGCTGCGATCTGCCAGCCGATCCGCGCATCCGGATCCTGCGGGTGAGCGGCGAAGACCGCTGGAATCTCTGCCGGGCCTACAACTTCGCCCTGGCGCACGCCCGCGGCACCTGCCTGTTCAAGCTCGACGCTGACTGCTGGCCGGAGGCTCTGGACCATCCTGATGTTCTGGCCGGGGCGACGCCGCTCTGCCGGTTCGGCAGCGGACCCGACGGCAGGCTGGGACAGTGGATCATCGATCGGGTCCTGGTCGAGCAGGTGGGCGGCTTCAACGAATTCCTCTGGGGCTACGGCTTCGACGACAAGGATCTCAAGGCGCGGCTGGGCTGCCTGCTGCCCCTGCCCCTTGAGACCCTGCCGGAGCAGGCGATCGGAGTGATCCGGCACTCGATCCACTACCGGGCCGCCCGCCGGGACGGGGTGGAGACGGAAACCCCCGGCCTTGAGCTGCGCCGCAGCCAGGCGTTGAAGTCGGCCACATCCCTGGCCAACCGGGTGCTGGCGGCCCACTGCCCCTGGCACGCCGGCGCGGCCCCCAGCCGCTATCTCCTGGGCGAGCCTGACCACTGGGTGGCCGAGCCAGGCTCCCTGCCCCGGCCACCGGCCGCCGTGGCCAGGGAGGTGAACCGCCTGCGGCGGGTGGTGTTCTGGAGCCGGTTCATGGCCATCCCCGAGATCTGCGTGGAGCGGCTGCCGGAGAAGCTGTTGCCGGCCGGCACGCTGGCAGCTGTGCCGATCTCCTGGTGGCATCGGGCCTACTGGCACACCATCCGGCGGCTGATCGAACTGCCGGTCAACATCCTCTCCAGCCTGCGGGGCTCCCTGCAGTCCACCCGGAGGATCCGTGAGTAGGCGTGCGGCCCTGCGGCTGATGCTGGAGCGTCGCAGCGGCAGGGTGGCGGCCTGGCTGTTGAGCCGTCCGATCGGGGCGGGTCTGCCCTCTCCCCTGCGCAGCCTGCTGCTGGGCAGCCGGGTGCATCGAGCCGTTGGCGCCAATGACGACGCCACGGCCCTCGCCGACCTGCACACCCTGGCCGAACGCCATGGCCGCCACGAACTGGTGCATCGGCTGCTGTTCCGCCGTGGCTTCCGCCCCAAGGACCCAGCCAGCCAGCGCCGGTTGCTCTGGGGGGTGGCTGGCCACCAGGTGTTCCACGACTCCCATCGCTCCTACGCCCTGATCAGCCTCTCCTACAGGAGCCTCAAGGATGGGGACAGCTCCCAGGCGGCCTTGCTGATCCCCCGGATCGAGGCCATGGCGGCAGCCCTGGAGAACGATCCCGCCACCCTCAGCTGCCCCCTGGGCAACCGCCGGAACCGGGCCAAGCTGCTGATCTCGTCGTACGCCACCCTGGTTCATCTGCACCTGCTGGTCCGTGACGGGGACGCGGTGGCACGCATCGGCGCCCGGGCGCTGGCCCTGGCGGAGCGGATGGATTACGAGCAGCTGCCCGCCGACGTGGCCTATCGGCTCACGACCAACCTGGCCCGCAGCCTCGGCATTGCTCAGCTCGATGCCTGGCGCCGCCAGGACGACGAGGGGCAGCGGCGCGCCCTCGTCGCACTGGAGGCCCTCCGGCTCGAAACCCTCAATCCCCGGCACGGTGGCAGCGGCGCCCAGGAGAACCACCGGCGTTTCGTGGCCGGCCTGCTGGAGTCGTACGCCACAGGCTCTGGGGAACAGGGCAGCAGCCCAGGACTTCGTCCCCGCCTGGAGCCGATCCAACCGGAGCGGATCCTCAACGTGGCCACAGCGGAGCTGAACGAGCGCCTGGCGGAATTTCTGAGCTGCTGATGCGAATCCTGCTGTACATCGATTCGCTCAAAGCCGGTGGTGCCGAACGCGTCACGCTTCAGTTCGCCGCCTGGCTCAACCAGGCGGGCCATGACGTCACCGTGCTCACCCGCCATGGACCGTCCTGGGACTTTTATCCGATCGATGCCGAGGTCCGGCGCGTCGTGGAACTCGACTCCGCCCGTGCCCTCGGTCCGCTCGGCTTTCCCTGGCGCCTGCTGGCCCTGCGCCGCCAGCTCCGGCGCCTGAGGATCGAGCTGGCCATCGGCATGACCACCCTGCCGGCGATCAAGCTGCTGCTGGCCAGCCGAGGCCTCGGTGTGCCCGTGGTGGTGTCGGAGCGTAATTACCCACCGGCCAAGCCCCCTTCAGCGCCGTGGCGGCTGCTGCGACGGCTTGCCTACCCCTGGGCAGCCCTGCACCTGGTGCAGACCGAGGCCATCGCGGCCTGGCTGCGGCGGCAGGGGCTGGCCCGGCAGACGGCCTGTCTCCCCAACGCGGTGGCCTGGCCCCTGGCGAGCTTCGAGCCCCGTCTTGATCCCGCCGACTGGCTCGATCCATCCTGGCCGGTGATCCTGGCGGTCGGCACCAAGTCGCATCAGAAGGGGTTCGACCGGCTGGTGGGCGCCTTCGCCCGGATTGCGGCGGACCATCCCGACTGGCGGCTGGTGATTGTGGGGCTCGAAGCTCGCCCGTATCACGGCGATGATCAGGTGGCGGCCCTGCGCGGGCTGCTGCCGGCGGACGCGTCGCTGCAGCGGCGGTTGGTGCTTCCCGGCAAGGCCGGCAACGTGGCCGACTGGTATGGCCGGGCCGACCTGTTCGTGCTGAGCTCCCGCTACGAAGGCTTCCCGAATGTGCTGCTGGAAGCCATGGCCTGTGGTTGCGCCTGCCTGGCGCTCGACTGCCCGACCGGCCCGGCGGAGATCCTCGAACCGGGCCAGAACGGCTGTCTTCTCGCCGCCGACGCGGACGAAACCGAACTCGCCGCGGCCCTCAGCCGGCTGATGGCCGATCCGGACTGCCGCCATGGTCTGGGCCAGGCGGCACGGGGGGTGCGTGAGCGCTTCGCGCCCGAGCGGATCAAGGGGCACTTTCTTGAGCGGCTCCAGCCCCTGCTTCAGGGCGGTCGCGATGGTGGGGGCCCATGAGCGCCCCTTCTGCAGAGCAGCGACAGAAGCCGCTCAAACTGCTGGTGTTCGTCCCGAGTCGCCGGGCCCCGTCCGAGACCTTCATCCGGGCAAATCTGCGGGCGCTCCCCTATGCCACCAGCGTCTACTGCGGCGACGAGCGGCCCTGGGGTGGTCCGCCGCTGCGGCTGGCCTTCGGACTGGCGATCCTGGTCAGCAAGGTGCTGGATCGAGCGGGCTGGCAGCGGCTGGCCAACTGGCTTCCCTCGAGGATGGCCATCGCCATCTGCCGCCAGGAGCGGCCTGATGTGGTCCTGGCCGAATTCGGCTTCCATGCCGTGCGGGTGATGGACCTGGTGCCCGCCACCGGGCTGCCGCTGATCGTTCACTTCCGCGGGGCCGACGCCTCTTCGCGCCTCTACCTGGAGCGGCTGGGGCCGCAGTACCGGCGGCTGCTGCAGCTGTGCAGCGCCGTGGTCGTCAAATCGCAGCCGATGGCGAACACCCTGCGGTCCCTGGCCCTGGAGCGGGCCACGCCACTGCCACTGCTGATCAGTCCCTCGGGCGCCGACCCCGATCACTTCGGCGGCTCCGATCCGGCGGCGGCGGCGCCCCTGTTCCTGGCGGTGGGACGATTCGTGGCCAAGAAGGGTCCACTGCTCACCCTGGAGGCCTTCGCCCGGGCCGCCAGGGGGCGTTGCTCCGACCTGCGCTTGGTGATGGTGGGGGCCGGCCCCCTGCTGGCGGAGGCTCGGCAGCGGGCGCGGGCACTGGGGGTGGAGGGGCAGGTGCTGTTCACCGGCCTGCAGACGCCGGAGCAGGTCGCCGGCTGGATGCGACGCAGCCGCTGCTTCCTGCAGCACTCGCTGACCGGGCCTGACGGCGACCAGGAGGGCTCACCCGTCGCGGTGATGGAAGCCCAGCTCAGCGGTCTGCCCGTGGTGGCCACGCGCCATGCCGGAATTCCCGAGGTGGTGCTGGAGGGAACAACCGGTCTGCTGGTGGAGGAAGGCGACTGGGAGGGCATGGCCCGTGCGATCGGGCTCCTCGCCGATGATCCATCCCTGGCGGCGCAGCTGGGGCGCGCCGGTCGGGCCCGCTGCGCGGCGCGGTTCACGGTGGCGCATCACATCAAACAGCTGATGGCCCTGATCGAGCGTGTACGCTCCGACCCCTCCCCCTCCGACACTCGGCCAGCTCCATAAGGTCGGCATCCCCTCTGTCGAGCCGCCTTCCCGCCATGGCCAACCCGAACCTGCTGCTGATCCGGGGCCTGGGCCACAGCGGCACCACCATCCTCGATCTCATCCTCGGCAGCCACTCCCGCATGGTCGGCCTGGGGGAAGCGGTGCGGATCCTCGAGCCCATCAGCCCCGGCCAGGAACAGCGGGGTCCGGCCCAGCTGCGCCAGGAGCTCCGGCACACGCGCCGGTGCACCTGCGGGGAAACGGCGGCGCACTGCCCGGTCTGGGGCCCACTGCTGGAGTGGCTGCCGGCCCATGACGAGAGCGCGATCACCGACAAGCTTCAGCGGCTGCTGGGCCAGGTGAGCGGCCTGAGTCGCAGCGATCACCCCATCACCTGGGCCGTGGACTCCTATCAATCCGATCTGCAGGTCCCGCTGCTGCCAATGCCGGGCGTGGAGGTGCGGCTGGTCCACCTGGTGCGCGATGTGCGCTCCTGGGTCCACTCACGCTCCAGTGGATCCCGCTCCGCCCCCGGGGCCGCCTGGCGGTCGCTGGCCCGCTGGGCCCGCACCAACGCCCAGGTGACCAGGGTGCTGCAGCGCTCCGGTCGGCCCGTGTTCCTGCTCGGCTACGAGGAACTGGCCCTGGCACCGGAAGCCGCGATCACCAAGCTCTGCGCCTGGCTCAACCTCGACTATGAGCCGGCGATGCTCAGACCGGCCCAGGCCGCCGAGGGCAGTCACATCCTCTCGGGCAACCGCATGCGCTTCGATCCGTCCCGATCCTCCGCCATCCGGTACGACACCCGCTGGCTCAGCGGCAGTCACCCGTGGATCGGTCTCGCGGCCCAGCTCCCGCCCCTCCAGGCCATGAACCGCCGCCTCGTCTACTCCAACCAGCTGCTCTGAGCCAGCCTCCGAGCCGTAGGCTGGCCTGATGGTCGGACCCAGCCACGCTCCCTCTGATTCGGGTGGCTTCCTGGCCGGTCTCAACGACGCCCAGCGCCGGGCGGTGGATCACCACGTGGGACCCCTGCTGGTGGTGGCCGGCGCCGGCAGCGGCAAAACGCGGGCGCTCACCCACCGCATCGCCCACCTCATCGGCCACCACGGCGTCGATCCCCACCAGCTGCTGGCCGTCACCTTCACCAACAAGGCGGCGCGGGAGATGAAGGAGCGGCTGGAGTTGCTGCTGGCCCAGCGGCTGGCCGGCAGCCAGTTCGGCCAGCCCTTCAGCACCCTGCAGCCCCAGCAGCAGCGGCAGCTGCGCAACCGCATCTACCGGGAGGTGACCAAGGAGCTCTGGATCGGCACCTTCCACGCCCTGTTCGCGCGGCTGCTGCGCTTCGACATCGACAAGTACAAGGACCCGGAAGGGCTCAGCTGGACCCGCCAGTTCTCGATCTACGACGAATCCGACGCCCAGACCCTGGTCAAGGAGATCGTCACCCAGGAGCTGGGCCTCGACCCCAAGCGCTTCGAGCCCAAAAAAGTGCGCTGGGCGATCAGCAATGCCAAGAACCAGGGCTGGCTGCCGGATGTGATGGAGGCCAAGGCCGAGGGGGTGCGCGGCCGCAAGGAGGCCGAGGCCTACCGGCTCTACCGCCGCGCCCTCGCCGCCAACAATGCCCTCGACTTCGACGACCTGCTGCTGCTGCCGGTTCAGCTGCTGCAGAGCAACGAGCAGGTCCGTCACTACTGGCATGGCCGCTTCCGCCACGTGCTGGTGGACGAATACCAGGACACCAACCGCACCCAGTACGACCTGATCAAGCTGCTGGTGACCGGCGGCCGCGACCCCGAAACCTTCAACGACTGGGGCGGGCGCTCGGTGTTCGTGGTGGGCGACGCCGACCAGAGCATCTACAGCTTCCGGGCGGCTGATTTCACGATCCTGATGGGCTTCCAGGACGACTTCGGCGACCGGGCCAGCGATGAGGCCACCCGCACGATGGTGAAGCTGGAGGAGAACTACCGCTCCACCGCCACAATCCTGGAGGCGGCCAACGCCCTGATCGCCCACAACAGCGAGCGCATCGACAAGGTGCTGCGCCCCACCCGCGGCGAGGGCGAGCTGATCACCCTCACCCGCTGCGACGACGAGATCGCCGAGGCCGAGGCGGTGGTCCACCGCCTGCGGATGCTGGAGGCGGCCCACCCCGAGCTGAGCTGGGGCGACATGGCGATCCTCTATCGCACCAACGCCCAGAGCCGGGCGATGGAGGAATCCCTGGTGCGCTGGGGGATTCCTTACATCGTTGTGGGCGGTCTGCGCTTCTACGACCGGCGCGAGATCAAGGATGTGCTGGCCTATCTGCGCCTGCTGGTGAACCCTGCCGACAGCGTCAGCCTGCTGCGGGTGCTGAACGTGCCCCGGCGCGGCATCGGCAAAACCACGGTGCAGCGCCTCAGCGATGCCTCCGCCCAGCTGGGCATGCCGCTGTGGGAGGTGGTGAACGACGCGGAGGCCGTGCGCTCCCTGGCCGGTCGCTCCGCCAAGGGGCTGCTGCAGTTCAGCGAACTGATCAGCGATCTCAGCGGCCGCATCCAGGACGCGCCCCCATCGGAGCTGGTGCAGCGGGTGATGGAGCAGAGCGGCTACCTGGCCGAACTGATCACCGAGGGCACCGATGAGGCCGAGGAGCGGCGGCGCAACCTGCAGGAACTGGTGAACGCCGCCCTGCAGTACCAGGAGGAGAACGAGGAGGGGTCGCTGGAGGGTTTCCTGGCCTCCGCCGCCCTGGCCAGCGATGCCGACAGCAAGGACACCGCCGCCGACCGGGTCACCCTGATGACCCTGCACGCCAGCAAGGGACTGGAGTTTCCGGTGGTGTGCCTGGTGGGGCTGGAGCAGGGACTCTTCCCCAGCTACCGCTCCCTGGAGGATCCCTCCGCCCTGGAGGAAGAGCGGCGCCTCTGCTACGTGGGCATCACCCGCGCCAAGGAGCGGCTGTTCCTCTCCCACGCCAGTGAGCGGCGGCTGTGGGGCGGCATGCGCGAGCCGGCCATTCCCTCGGTGTTCCTCTCGGAGCTGCCGCCGGAGCTGGTGCAGGGCGACATCCCCCAGAGCGGTGGCGCCGCCATCCGGCGGGAGCAGCGGCTGGATCGCCTCACCCGGGTGGACCGCCAGGAGAGCCAGCGGCTGGCTGGCGGCAGTGCCTCGGCCCCCACCAATGCGGTGCGGCGCCGGGCGCCGGGGCGGGCCTGGGCCATCGGCGATCAGTTGCGCCACGCCAGCTTCGGGGTCGGTACGATCACCCACCTGTTTGGCTCGGGGGAAAAAATCTCGATCGCCGTGAAGTTCGAAGGGATGGGGCCGAAGATCCTCGACCCCCGGCTGGCCCCGATCGAGGCCATCGATGCCTGAAGCCGGTCCGATCAGCCGATCGAAGCTGGAGGAGCCCCGCTGGTGGATCGAGCCGATGCTGGAGCGTTCCAGGGCCTGGATTGAGCGGCGGCGCGAACCGCTGGAACGCTTCAGCGACCTTCTGCTGGGCCTGGGCGTGCTGATGGCCTGGACCCAGAACGACACCACCAGTGCACTGGCGGCCCTCCTCTGGCTGGTGCTTCGCCTGGTGATCAGTCCAGGAAGTCGAAACTTCAACTGGGTCCTGATTCTGATCCTGCTGCTGAATCTGCGGGGCGTGGTGCTGCACGAGGGCACCAAACCCTTTTCTCACATTGAGTACATCGTCCTGATCGCCGCCTTGGTGGCCGGCGTGGGGCGGACCCTGCGGCATTGGCAGGCCTCCCTGGTGGCGATCGCGGCGGCCGGTGTGATCGGTTTCATCTTCAATCTCACCCCTTTGGTCACCTCCCTGCAGGCCATCTGGTCCGGCCAGGCCGCGCTACCCGGCTATCTGGGCCAGACCTGGGGAGGTCAGTACTTCCGGGTCGGCGCTCTGAGCGTCAACCAGACAGCTTTTCTCTGCGGTCTGACCCTCTGCCAGAGCGCCATTGTGGCGATCCGCAGCAGGGGTCGCCTGCGAACGCTGATGACGCTGGCCGCCCTGACCAGCGCCCTGGCGGCCTTCGCCACCGGCTCCCGCCTGGCGGTGCTGCTCCCCCCGCTGCTGGTGGGGACCGCCCTCGCCCTGACACGCCGATCTCCGGTGTGGCGGCCGAGGCGAATCACCCTGGTGATCGGAGCGGCGGCGCTGGCTCTGGTGCTGGTCGTGGCCCACCAGAGCGGCTTGGGCTCCTGGCTGCTGCAGATGTTCGGCGAACGCAAATCCACTGGAGATGACGGCCGCATCGCCGTGCTGGCCTGTTATCTCGGCCTACCCTTCCTGGAGCCGGGTTTCTGGTTTTTCGGGGCAGGCTACGGAGCGGCCAGAGTTCGCTTCTGCGACGAAGATGTGGGGATCACGGTGAGCCATGCCCACAACTTCATCGTTCAGATCATCGCTGACTCAGGTCTGATCAGTGCCGCTGCCGTCACCGTGACGGCCGTCTTGGTCTTCGGTCGGCTGAAGCGGCTGTTACCGGCCAGCACCGGAGCTGGCGCCACGGACCACCAGGCCCATGTGATCGCACCGGCCCTGCTGGCCAGCTGCCTGTTTCTGCTGATCTTCAACAGCTTCGAGCTGACGACGATGAAGGTGACGATGCTCATTGCTCTGTTCGGCTTTCTGCCGGCCTGTGGCTTCTGGGTCCAGCCACCATCCGACGCCGGCGCAGAGCCCCTGGAGCCAGTGCCGCCCACCGGCGCCACCCATCCGTAGCCGACAGGACCTCTCAGCGCAGCGCTGCACGCCCCTCGCCTTCCCTGACCACTCTCGCCAGCCCTTCCTTTGAACCGAACGGATCCGTCGACGCGCAGCCCTTTCAACGTCCAGGCCTTCGTCTCACTGATCAGCGATGCCTTGCTGGTGCTGGCTGTCGTGTTGCTGTTCATCGAGGATGGCAAGCGCTACAGCGCCGGAGCCACCACCCTCTGGCTCGCCATCGAGACCCTGCGCCTGTCCGGTGCCAGGCCCTGGTCCCTGGGGGCGCTGTCCATCCTGGCCCTGAACGTGCGAGGCATCGTGCTCGAGGACGGCCCGACCCCCGTCTCCCACATGGACTACGTGGTGATCATCATCGCCGTCCTGGTGGGCTTCGGCCGCGACGCCGCCCACTGGCGCCGCACGGCTGCCCTGGTCAGCGGAGCCTGCCTGCTGGGCGTGCTGCTCAACGCCGAAGTGATCTTCGATTTCGCCTGGTGGTCGATCGAGTATCAGGCCCAGAGCCTCACCAAGAACTCGACGGCCCTGCTGGCTGGAATCGGCGCCCTCAGCGGCGTGATGGCGGCCCTGCTGGGCCGTCATCAGTGGCGCTGGTGGCTGCCGATGATCCCCTGCATCCTCGCCAGCTTTGTGCTGGCGAAAGCCACCACCTCGCGCGCCGCCCTTGGGCTGGTGCCCCTGGCCCTGCTGCTGGCCGGTCTGTTGATCAGCCGCGATCGGCTCAGCTCAGCGTTCCGCACTCGGCTCACGGCGCTCTCCCCCCCCATCCGCCGCGGGCTCGGCCTGGCCGCCGTGCTGGTGCCCATCTCACTGGTGGCGATCGCCCTGGTGGTGGAGATCACGGCACCGGGAGGCCTGCTGCGCTGGTTCAGCGGCCTCTACGGGGCGGAGAACATCGCCAACGACATCGGCAGGCTGCGGGTGTGGGAGTGCTATCTCGGGTTGCCGTTCAAAGGTGAGAACCGCTTCATCTATGGAGTCGGTTTTCAGAACTCCTGGCAGATCTGGTGCACCCCGGAGGTGACAGGACGGTTCCTCACCCATTCCCATAACATCCTGCTGCAGATCTGGGCGGAAAACGGAGTTCTTCCCTTCAGCCTGATTCTGGTCCTGCTGGTGCTGATGATCCGGCGGGTGCTGCGCAACACGGCGCAGCGCTCTGATCAGGGCCGGAGCCGGGAGATGGGCGGTGCGCTGGCCTTCTCCAGCACCGCCATGTTCCTCTATATGATCGGTTTCCATATGGTGGAGCTGGGCA
Organism: Synechococcus sp. CS-1329; assembly: GCF_025128055.1. Taxonomy (GTDB): domain Bacteria; phylum Cyanobacteriota; class Cyanobacteriia; order PCC-6307; family Cyanobiaceae; genus Regnicoccus_A. The sequence continues at coordinate 120,074 of NZ_JAHLYS010000036.1, forward strand.
TGATGAAAGTGCCTCTGCTCACCGCCCTGTTCGGATATTTCCTGGGCTCCATCTATCCAGCCGCCAAGCCAGGCCAGCGCTCACTCCAGGTCGATCACCACAGCGCCGGATGAGGCCGCCAGCTCGCTGACGTGCCGTTTGACGCCGAATTCCCCATCGGCCACCTCCACGCTGTAGATGCGGGCCGGCGTGCGCAGCGGGATGGTGGTGGAGAACCGACAGCCTCGATAGAACCAGGTTCCGTCAGCTTCTCGCTCCTTGGCCAGCACCTTCCCAGCCCCCAGGACACCCGAGCCGATCACGTCGCCCCGTTCGTCACGGATCACCACCTCGGCGGTGGGACTGACCCGTCGGTACTCGCCGATGCCCTGGCAGGCGAGGGTGTCGGCATCGAAACTCATGGCCCGCTGACCAGCGGTCGACACCGGCGTCCGCAGGGACTTCTGGTTGCTGGAGGCCACGATGAAAGTGAGGTCAAGGGACTGAGGGGGGTCATGCCGCCCGCAGCCGCTGAGCAGAACCAGCCCGCAGAGGGCGCCGGTTCGAGCAGAGATCATCGAGGGGCGGAATCGCATGAAGCGGGGACATCGCCCCGGAGGATAGAGCGCATCTCTTCAGGGTCACGAACCCGATCAAATCCCCAGTAGGGCTGCAACAGGGAGCGGAGGGCGGCGGCCGTGTCGCCAGCTGGCGCGGCAGGGGCCGACCCCACCTGGCGGCTGAGAAGGGCGGCCAACTGGCCGCTGAGCGCCAGGCGCTGTCCCCACTCAACGGCCTCGACGTCGGCCTGACCGGGCCGCAGGGCGGAGAGGTCCTGCTCTGGAGCCACGTCGATCCAGTGCAGATCAAGATCCAGCGCCACTCCGTAGCCCAGGTGGGTGCCGAAGGCATTGGTCGCCAGGCCCTGACAGAGCTCCATCAAGGTGCGCAGGGCATCGAGGAACCAGGGGTTGGAGCGGTGGCCGTTGCAGGCCACGATCCAGTCATCTGGCAGAGCGGGGCACTCGGGGTCTTTCCAATGCCTCAGCCAGATCACCGAGCGGTAGCCCCCGGCCGCCTGGATCCCACGGACGGCGTCGAGGCAGGCGGAGAGATCCATCCGGCGCTCCACCGCATCCCAGCTGTGGGCCAGCACCACCAGCAGAGTGGGGCCAAGCTGGCCCCGCAGCGCCTCCTGCCGCTGCGGGGCCAGCAACGAGCGGGCGTAGGCGATCCAGGGGCCAATCGCCAGGGCCGGCTGGCCGAACCGCTCCTGGACCCACTGGGCCCGGAGGGGTCCCATGCACAGGAAAGCCTTCGACCAGGGCCTGGGGCTCTCGAAGCCCGACTCCCGCGACACCTTCAGCCCATGCTCGAGCAGCAAGGGCAGGGGGGTCCCCACCAGCTCCAGTCCGGCGTGCCGCTTGAGCAGGATGTCGTGGCCATAGTGGTGCGACGACTTCTCGCGCTCACGCCGGGCCGGGGTGTGGAAGGCCGGCAGATCACAACTGGAGCGAAAGCGTCCCCCCTCCCAGAGGTCGTGGCAGACCCGGGGAGCGAAGGGCTCGCTGTGGAAGGCCTGGTGCACCAGGCCGGCATAGGCGGCCAACGCCTCCTGCTCCTGCCCTTCGCCCAGGAACCGCCGTCTCTGGCCCTTCAGCCACCAGTGGAAATCCTCCCGCCGGCGCCTGAGCAGGCCACTCCTAAGCATTGGTGTCCGTCCAGCCTTGGCGCAACAGGGCGTTCATCCGGCCGCGGCGGCGCGCAATCGCTTCGGCCAGGGCGCGGATGGCGCCATGGCCACCGGGTTGAGGCAGCACCAGGTCGGCCCGGCGGCGAAACCAGCCTGGCGCATCCGCCGGAGTGAGCAGCAGCCCGACGTGATCGCGCACCACCAGATCATTGAGGTCGTCGCCCACATAGGCCGTCTCACTCGGCGCCACACCCAGCAGCCCGCCCAGCTCGACGATGGCGGCGGCCTTGTCCTTCACGCCCACCAGGGCATGGCGAATGCGCAGGTGGGCGGCACGCAGCTGGGTGGCCCCGCCGCGGCCGCCACTGAGGCAGGCCACCTCGATGCCCAGCGACTGAATCAGACGGATGCCCAGGCCATCGCGCACGTCGAAGCGCTTGAGCGGTTCACCCTCGGATCCGTAATACAGACCGCCATCAGTGAGCACACCATCGACATCGAGCACCAACAGGCGCAGCCCATCGAGGCGGCGGCCACAGACCAGCAACCCGAGCTGGAAACGCAGTTGACGCAGAAGGGAGGAGTGCTGCACAGGGGATGGCTGGAAGGCGGCCAGGGGGCCTAGAGCGTGCTGACCGCGACTGGGGCCTGCTGGAGCGGCGCGCGGATCGCCAACAGCTGCTCCAGCAGAGGTTCAAGCCGGTGCAGGGGCACCATGTTCGGCCCATCACTGAGGGCCTGGTCCGGATCGGGATGCACCTCCATGAACAGCCCGTCCACCCCGACGGCCACAGCGGCGCGGGCCAGGGGAGCCACGAATTCCCGCTGTCCTCCACTGCTGGTGCCCTGTCCACCGGGCTGCTGCACCGAATGGGTGGCGTCGAAGATCACCGGGCAGCCCAGGTCAGCGAGCTGGGGCAGGCTGCGGAAATCCACCACCAGGGTGTTGTAACCGAAGCTGTTTCCTCGCTCCGTCAACCAGATCTCGGGAGCACCCGCCTGCCTGAGCTTGGTCACCACCTGGGCCATGTCCCAGGGGGCGAGAAACTGACCCTTCTTGACGTTGATGACCTTGTCGGTGCCGCTGGTGGCCTCGGCGGCGGCGATCAACAGGTCGCTCTGACGGCAGAGAAACGCCGGGATCTGCAGCACATCCACCACCTCCGCCACGGGGGCAGCCTGCTGGCTTTCGTGGATATCGGTGAGCACGCGCAGGCCGTAGCGCCGCTTGACTTCGGAAAGAACATCCAGGCCAGCCGCAACACCCGGCCCGCGGAAGGAACGGCCCGAGCTGCGATTGGCCTTATCAAAACTTGCCTTAAAGATGTAAGTGATGCCCAAGCGATCCGTGATGGCCTTCACTTTCTCGGCGATCTCGAACACCAGATCTGGGCTCTCGATCACACAGGGACCAGCGATCAGGGTGAAAGTCATCAGGGCAGCGGCAGAATCGGGAGATGGACTGAACGAACTGGGGTTGAACCCGCCAAGCTCAGGAGAAGCTAAGGATCAGGATCCAACGAGTTTGCGCTCCAGCGAGGCGAGATCCCTGAAGGAATCGGAGCGTTCCACCAATTCGCGGAAATTACCGGACGCCTTGATTCGGCCCTGGTGGAACTCATAGATGCGGTCGCAGCGCATCACCGTGGAGAGGCGATGGGCGATCACCACAGTGGTACATCTCCGACCGATCACATCAAGGGCTTCAATCACATCACTCTCGGTGCGATTGTCGAGGGCACTGGTGGCTTCATCCAGCAGCAGAAACTCCGAACCTCGATAAAATGAGCGTGCCAGAGCGAGGCGCTGGCGCTGCCCACCGGACAACTGCAGCCCGTTCTCTCCGATCGGGGTGTGCAGGCCATAGGGAAATTCACTGACGAATTCATCCAGTTGGGCGGCCTCCAGTGCCGCCCAGACCGAATCCTGATCGATCTCATCGGCAGGCTGGCCGAAAGCCACGTTCTCAAGAACACTGGCATCCAGCAGATTGATGAATTGAGGAACCTGGGAGCAGCAGGCTTGCCAGGCCGGCACGTCGAAGCTGGAGACGGGAATGCCATCGAGGGAGAGGTGGCCCTTGCCGGGGCTGAGCAAAGCCAGCAGCAGCTGGGCCGTGGTGGTTTTGCCACTGCCGGTGGCCCCCACGAACGCCACACGGGAGCCCACGGGAATGCTGAGATCAATCCCTTTGAGCACCCAGTCATGGGAGCCCGGATAGGCGTACCAGACATCCTCCAGTCCGATCGTGCGTGTGGGCATCACGCCTTTGGGGGAGGGAACACCAGGATCCCCCAGGACCGGAAGTCCCGCGGGCAGCGTCAGGTACTCAATGGTCTTGTCGATCACCGGCAGACCGCCACGCAGCTGGTTGAGCGAACTGAAGAACTCCTGCAGAGGGGGAGTGAGTCGCAGGGCTGCAATCGCCAGAGAGGAGATGAAAGGGATGATCTCCGTGACGCTGGAGCGATTCCCATTCAGCAGAGCAGGAACAGCGCCAACAGCGAAGATCAGGGTGATGCCCAAGGGTTCAATCAAAAAGCGGGGCACCACCGGCAACAGCTCGGCCGACCAGGCATACTCCTTGGCCTTTTCGCCGGTTTCAATAAAAGCCTTGCGGAAGAAGGCTTCTGAGCCGGTGAGCTTGATGTCGCGAATGGAGCCGAGTGACTCGAGCAGGATGTGGGCCGTGCGGGCCTCCAGCCGCAGCTTCTGCTTGGAGGCATGGCGCAGGTAGGGGGTGATCAGCTGTGAGAGCACCAGATAGGAGCCGACCAGCGACACGATCAGCACCACAGCCGACCAGCGGCCGATCACCAGCACCCCGAAGGAAAGCAACAGAATCGAGAAGATACTGCTAAACATCTTCAGCAGAGGATTGACTACCGAATTAGACGTTTTTTTGATATGGCTCAGCAGCATCGCCGATAATTTGGCCGTGCTCCTTGAAAGGTGATATTCATAACCCTGAGCCAGAACATTGGCATGGATCTTATTTGAAAGGTCGATCCATACCCTGGCCGTGAGGCGCTGCTGGAAGAACTGCAGACCGAGCTTGCTGAACGAGGCCGCCCAGGCCAGCAGGGCAAACAGCAGGATGAGCCAGATGCTCTGGTCGATCTCATCACCGCCGAAAATGCGCACCCCGGGGATGCGATCCTCAAGGGGTCGGCCGACGAGCGCTCCCATCAACCGAGCGATCACTCCGACGGAGGCCAGGTCGATCAGACCAGGCAGAATCGACAGAGGCACCAGGATCTTCAGCTGCTTGATCCGTTCCCGGGGCAGGAATGTGAGCAGGGTGCGCAGCTGTCGGTACGTCCGGCTCTTCGAGAGCGGGTTCAATCGCCTGACGGACTCAACGGTGGTCACAACCCTATGGGAGGCGACCACCATTCCCGACCCGAAGCGGCCAGCGCCTTAGCCGCCCCCGCACCTGCCGCAGCCTCAGGCTCCAGCCGGGGGGCGAGCGCAGGGCCGCAGCCTGACCCTGGAGCAGCCGGCTCCAGTGGGCATCCATCTCCTCGAGCGCCCGCTCCCAGCGGTGTCGCAGCGCCAGCTCCGAGCAGCCCTCCAGCAGCCGCTCCAGCCGTGCCGGCGGGGGAAGCCAAGCGCCGGGGTCAGCCACGGCCGCCGCGATCCGCTCCAGATCAGCCTCCATGGTCCCGCAGCCGATCTGATGGCCGAGCAGGCCGGGATCAAGGCTGTCGGCCAGGGCGTGATTGAGGCTGCTGAACAGGACGCAACCACAGGCCAGGGCCTCGATCGGCGGCAGTCCGAAACCCTCGCTGACGCCGCGCCCCCGCCAGTAGTCGGCCGAGTCGTAGAGCACCACCGCAGCGCTGTTGAACAGACCGACCAGGTCCTCCACCCAGCCCCGTTGGACCTCCACCCGCAGCCCCCTGGCCCGCAGGGCAGGAACGAGCCGATCCAGCACGTAGGCGCTGCACTTGCGCTCCTGCACCAGCACGTCGATGGGGCGTGGCCCCGCGGCGCCCTGCTCGCGCCGACGCTCCCCCCGCTCCAACCACGCAGCCTCCAGGGCATTGGGCACCAGGAAGAGGGGATTGCGGGCGGCCCTCTCCCCCCAGTATCCAAGGGTGTTGCGACTCACCGCCAGCACAGGGACACCGGGCGGCAGCCCAAAACCATAGCCGCTGCTGTGGGCGTGGTAAGCCACGGGCCGACCGCACAGCCGGCGCAACAGCCGGGGCACATCAAAACCCCAGCTGACGATCCAGAGGCTGTGGGCCGGAGGCTCCTCCCGCGCCAGCAGATCATCAAGGAAAGGCTGGTCGGCTTCGCGCTGGCGGTAGGTCACGACCGAGGTCGGCCGCAGCGAGGCGGTGAGCTGGGCCGTCTGCAGTTCGACCTGCAGGCCACCGCAGCGGAAGCGGCCGGTGGTGCCAGGCACCAGAAAGCGGAGGGGTCGCACGGGATCCGGCTCGATCGCCAACGACTCTGGCTCAGGCCGTGACCGGCCCTGAGCTCAGGCCACGACGGCTTCGGTGCTGCCGGTGCGCTGACGGCGGGTGAGGAAGCCGAAGAGCACCTTGCCGATGGCGGCCACCAGGTTCCCTTCCAGCTCCTGGAACATCACCATGTTGAGGTGGAAGGCATGGTTGGCCTCGGCCACGATGCGATCGGCCATGGCCTGATCGATCGGCAGCTGATCGAGGCTGGTGCGGTAATTCGCCTTGAATCCCTTCTCATCGGGGATGGCGTCGAATTCATAGAAGCGCAGGCCATCGTGATCGCCCAGATTCATCGCCTTCTGGGCGATGTTCTTGAGGATCTGACCGCCGGAGAGATCGCCGATGTAGCGGGTGTAGTGGTGACCCACCAGCAGCTCGGGGGATTCAGAGGCCACCTGATGCAGCCGGGCCACATAGGCCTCAGCGCCCGGGGTGGGGCTCACCTGCTGACGCCAGTCGGAGCCGAAGTAGAAGGCCAGGTCGGCCTCAAGGGCAGCGCGGCGGTTGAGGGCATCGCTGGCGATCGGGCCGACGACGGGGTGAGCCTTGAGCTTGCCGATCTCCTCTTCCATCGCGTTGTAGACGAAGTAGAGGTCGGCCACCAGCTTGCGGTAGCTGATCTTGTCGACCACCCCCTTGAGGAAGCAGGTCACGAAGCCGGTGTTCTCGGCCATCGTGTGCGCTTTCTTGGTGCCTTCGCGCAATTGGGACGCCAGGTCGACAGCCATCTCAGCCGGGTGCTGTTTGTACGGAACAATCAACGTAGGGCTGATGGGCGGCGAGGCCCCAGGTTGGTTGCGAAGGTTTAAGCGGCCCGCTCCTGCTGGTCCGGATCGCGGGCCAGCAGGGCGAACAACTCGCGGCACACCTGCTGCAACTTCTCCACCACCTCGGCCTCGGGCAGGTTGGGGCCGCTGGGGCACCAGTCGCCCACGGTGGCCAGCCGCCACTGCTCCCCCTGGAAGGTCATGCCGTTGAGCACCACCCCCAGCAAGCGCGGCGGCGTGCCCTGGGCCGGAGCGGGGGCGGCGGCGAGGCGCAGCTGCATCAGCAGGCTGCGGCACTGCAGTCGTGGGCTCCAACCCGGGAAGTGGAAGGCCAGGTCCACCGACTCCTCCTCAGCGAAACGCCGGGTGACGGGGTCGTCGCGCCAGGGGGTGAGGTTGGCCCTGGCATCGGGGAAATGACGCCGGAACAGGCCGGCCGCGGAAGCGATGGCCTGGGCCATCTCCGGACTGCGGGCCAGGTCTGCCGCATTCATGGCGTTTCCCCTGAGCAGACGTGCGAATGAAGCTGAACTTAGGCTCGCCCCACCGATTCCATGCTGCAGCGTGCCGCAGGCCGCTGCGAGTCATAGTCGGCGGATGAGCACGGTCCACCTGCCTCATCCGCACTCACCTCGCATGATCTGCCGCCGATGGCGTCCACCCCAGCTCCCGCCTACGACCAGCTGACCCCGCCCAGCAGCGGCAGCCCCATCCGCTTCGAGAACGGCCTGCCGGTGGTGCCGAATGATCCGATCATTCCCTTCATCCGCGGCGACGGCACCGGCGTGGACATCTGGCCCGCCACCCAGCGGGTGCTGGATGCGGCGGTGGCCAGGGCCTATGGCGGCGAACGCCGGATCGAGTGGTTCAAGGTGTACGCCGGCGACGAGGCCTGCGAGCTCTACGGCACCTATCAGTACCTGCCCCAGGACACGCTCACCGCCATCGAGCAGTACGGGGTGGCGATCAAGGGACCGCTGACCACTCCGATCGGCGGGGGCATCCGCTCGCTCAACGTGGCCCTGCGCCAGATCTTCGATCTCTATTGCTGCGTGCGCCCCTGCCGCTACTACACCGGCACCCCCAGCCCGCACAAGCGGCCCCAGGACCTTGATGTGATCGTCTACCGGGAGAACACCGAAGACATCTACATGGGGATCGAGTGGGAAGCCAGCGATCCGGTGTGTGTGGAGCTGATCGCCCACCTCAACGACGTGGTGATCCCGGCCAACGGCAAGCTGGGCAAGCGCACCATCCCAGCCGGTTCCGGCATCGGCATCAAGCCGGTGAGCAAGGCCGGCACCCAGCGCCATGTGCGCAAGGCGATCCAGCACGCCATGAAGCTGGAGGGCGCCAAGCGCCACGTGACCCTGGTGCACAAGGGCAACATCATGAAATTCACGGAGGGGGCCTTCCGGGATTGGGGCTATGAGCTGGCCACCAGTGAGTTCCGCGAGGTCTGCGTGACCGAGCGCGAGAGCTGGATCCTCGACAACCTCGCCCGCAACCACGGCCTCAGCGTCGAAGACAACGCCCGCCTGATCGAGCCCGGCTACGACAGCCTCACCCCCGAGAAAAAAGCGGCGGTGGACAGCGAGGTGAAGGAGGTGCTGGCGGCCATCGGCGAGAGCCACGGCTACGGCAAGTGGAAATCGATGGTGCTGGTCGACGACCGCATCGCCGACAGCATCTTCCAGCAGATCCAGACCCGGCCCCAGGAGTACTCCGTGCTCTGCACCCTCAACCTCAACGGCGACTACATCTCCGATGCCGCCGCCGCGGTGGTGGGCGGCCTGGGCATGGCGCCGGGGGCCAACATCGGCGATCACGCCGCCATCTTCGAGGCCACCCACGGCACCGCCCCCAAGCACGCCGGCCTCGACCGCATCAACCCCGGCTCGGTGATCCTCTCGGGCGTGATGATGCTCGAATTCATGGGTTGGCAGGAGGCTGCCGATCTGATCACCAACGGCATCAGCGCCTCGATCGTCAACGGCCAGGTCACCTACGACCTCGCCCGACTGATGGAGCCTCGGGTGGAGCCGGTGAGCTGCTCCGGCTTCGCCGAGGCGGTGATCAGCCACTTTGGCGGTGGCAGCTGAGGACGGGTATGGTCGCCTCTCGCTGGGAGTCAGGCCATCGGGGAGACCTCGCAGCAGGGCGGCCGCAGGGGCGAAATTGACGGCCTCCGGGCCGTGGCGATCGTTGCGGTCATCCTCAATCACCTGAACGAGTCGCTTCTGCCCAGCGGCTTCATCGGGGTCGACGTCTTTTTCGTGATCTCCGGCTATGTGATCACGCGATCACTGGAGCGGAAGGAACCGGCCCACAGCCGCGGGGCCTTTCTGGCGGCGTTCTACCGCCGGCGCATCCAGCGGCTGGTGCCGGCCCTGGCGGTCTGTGTCGTGGTCACGGCGCTGCTGACCTGCCTGGTCGTTCCAGATCCAGCCGACTCACTCTGGACCGGACTGCTGGCACTGGCCGGTGGCTCGAACCTGTTTCTGTTCGATCAGGCCACCGATTACTTCGGCTCCAGCGGGCTGCTCAACACCTTCACCCAGACCTGGTATCTGGGGGTCGATTATCAGTTTTATCTGATCTTTCCCCTGGCGGTCTGGCAGCTCGGTCTCGGTCGGGACGGAGCTGCGGGTCGCCGGCGTTTCCGCCTCGGGATGGCCGTGCTGGCCGCCCTCTCGTTTCTCCTGTTCCTGCACCGCCGCGAGCTGGATCCTTCCGCAGCCTTCTTCCTGCCCGGCCCCAGGGTCTGGGAGCTGGCGGTGGGCTGTCTGATGGCTTCGCCCTGGCAGGGCCAGCGGCTGAATCCAGCTCAGGCCAGAGCTGGCGACTGGGTGGCCTGGGGGGCGCTCTCCGCTCTGGTGGGGGTGACCCTGCTGCCCCAGGACCAGGGACCGATCCCGCTGCTGGTGAGTGTGGCGGCGACCTGCGCCCTGATCACGACCCTGCGGAGAGAGTCGTCGCTCGGCCGGATCCTGACCTGGCCGCCGGTGCTGCGTCTCGGTCTGATCTCCTACTCGCTGTACCTCTGGCACTGGAGTGTCATTGCCCTCAGTCGCTGGACCGTGGGGATCCATGCCTGGAGTGTGCCGGTTCAGCTGCTGCTGATCCTGGGGCTGGCTGAAGCCTCCTACCGGTGGATTGAGACTCCATTCGGCTCGAAGCCGTGGACGGCCGACAACCGCCGCTCCATTCTGATCGGCTTCGGTCTCAACGCCGCCGCCGCCGCCTTGCTGCTGCTGATCAGCGATGGGCTGGGCAGCACTCTCTACGCAGGTGAGCGGCCGGCCACACTCTCGGAGCAACGCCAGAAGCAGCGCATCGCCGGTACGGCCATCACCGGATCCGACTGTCTGGTCAATCGCAAGAAGCGACTCAACCGACGCCAGATCGCGGCGCAATTCGAGGTCTGCTCCGCCGCCCCGCCTTCGGGCAGCGGGGCCGAGGCCAGAACCCTCTTTGTGGTGGGAGACAGCCACGCCGCGGCCCTGATTCCGCTGGCCGCCGACCTGCACCAGAGCGGGCTGGGGATCACGCTGTTGACCAAGGCAGGCTGTCCGTTCCCCGCCACCGCCCATGGGCACCTGGATCCAGGTTGCGCGCGCTTCCAGCGGAACGTCGCCAAGCAGATTCGTGCCGTCGGCCGGCCCGGCGACGCCGTGCTGATCGCGGGGTATCAGTTGAGCCACCTGGGCAGCGGCCTGGAGGCCAGCCGGGATGGCTTCCTGGATCGAAGCGGAGAGCCCGTCCGCGGCAGCGCAGACAAGACGGCGCTCTACACCGAGGCGCTGGGAGCTTTTTCGGCGAAGGCCGAAGCCGCCGGTCTGCAGGTCATCCTGATCGGGGCGGGGCCAAGGCTGATTGGACGGGACACCTGTCTGCCGGAGTGGTTCCGGCCGGCGCGCTGGAACGAGATCTGTCTGGAGGCCCTCCGGGTGGAAGCGATCGACGCCAGCAGAATGAATGCACAGCTGAGGCAGGCCCTGCCCGCCGGCGTTCGCTTCATCGATCCGATGCGGTGGATCTGCCCGAAGGGGTGCTCCCTCGCCGACATGCGCAAGCTGCTGGCCGACGACGACCATCTCACCGACACAGCGGTACGGCAGCTGAAGCGGCCGTTGCTGGATCTGCTGTCCCCAGGCGAAACACCAGCACCTGAGTCGGCGGCAAACCGGGCAGACTGAGGCCCATGAGCAGTCCATCCACCGGCCCCGACGCCATGGCCCGTGCTGCCGATGCAGAGGCCAACCCCACCGACCCCTGCATCCACTGCGGCTTCTGCCTGCCCAGCTGCGCCAGCTACCGGGTGCTGGGCACGGAGATGGATTCGCCCCGGGGGCGGATCCACATGCTCAAGGCGATCGATCGCGGTGAACTGTCCCTCGATGCCACCGTGGCGGGTCATTTCGACAGTTGCCTGGGCTGCCTGGCCTGCGTGTCGGCCTGTCCCTCGGGGGTGCGCTACGACGAGCTGATCGCCGCCACCCGGCCGAAGCTGAACGCGCCGGAGCTGCGCAGTCCCTGGCAGCGCAGTTTCCGGGCGCTGCTGTTCCAGCTGCTGCCCTACCCCGCGCGCCTGCGGGCCCTGCTGCAACCCCTGCGCCTCTATGCGGGCACCCCGCTGCAGGCCTTCACCCGCCGCAGCGGCTTCACCCGCCTGCTGGGCCCCCAGCTGGAGGCGATGGAGCGGCTGCTGCCGGCGCTGCAACCCGAAGCCTTCGGGGCCTCGGCCCCGGCCCTGATCCCGGCCCGGGGCCGCCGCCGCTACCGCGTGGGGCTGGTCACGGGCTGCGTGCAGCGGCTGTTTGATCCGGCGGTGAACAGGGCAGCGATCGAGCTGCTCTGTGCCAACGGCATCGAGGTGGTGGTCCCTCCCGAGCAGAACTGCTGCGGCGCCATGACCCACCACCAGGGGGAACTGGAGCAGACCCGCTCCCTGGCCAAAGATCTGCTCAGCAGCTTCGAGGCGGTGATCGGCGCGGGTCGGCCGGCGGGCCCCGAACCCCTTGATGCCGTGCTGGTGGCGGCCTCCGGCTGCGGTCACACCCTCAAGCAGCTCGATGAGATCCTGGCGGGGGAACCGGAGTGGGCCGCCCGGGGCAGCGCCTTCGCCACCCAGGTGGCCGACATTCAGGAGTTCCTGCAGCGGGTGGGCTTGAGCGAGGAGTTTGTGGGGCGGCTCCAGCCCCTGCGCCATGGTGATGGCAGCCCCGCCAGCGCCGATCGCCCGCTGCGCCTGGCTTACCACGATGCCTGCCACATGCTCCACGGCCAGGGGCTGAGCCTGCAGCCGCGGCAGCTGCTGCGGCAGATCCCCCATGTGCGGATCGTGGAGGCGATCGAAGCGGGCGTGTGCTGCGGCAGCGCCGGCATCTACAACCTGGTGCAGCCCGATGAAGCCGCCGAACTGGGCCGGATCAAGGCCGCCGATCTCAGCGGCACCGGCGCCGATCTGGCCGTGAGCGCCAACATCGGCTGCAGCCTGCAGATCCGCCAGCACATGGAGAGCACGGCCCGCCCGATCCCGGTGGCCCATCCGGTGGAGCTGCTGATGCGCAGCGCCACCGGCAGCTGAGGCTTCAGCCGGCAGCCTCCATCAGCCGCCAGGCCTGGCGGAGGCTGCCTGAGTCGCCGAGGTTGCCCGGCATGGTCAGCAGGGGCAACTGGGGGAAGCGCGGGTGATCGACCGGCAGGCGCAGCAGTGAGAGGCCCGGCAGCAGTTGTCCCTCCAGCCGTACGGCGGCCAGGGCCAGACCATCGCGGAGCAGCGTCTGGCTGGTGGTGCCGCCCTTGCTGATCAGATAGCTCAGCTCCGGCGGCAGGCCGGCGGCCAGGCGGGCCATCAACCCCGCCAGGCTGAGCGATAGACGCTGGCGTTCGCCGGCATCGCGGCAGGGCCTCTCGCCCCGGCTGGTGAACAACAGCGGCGTGCGGCCCGAGCGCCAGGCCTGCTCCAGCCGCTCCTGCAACTCCTGGCGCAGCGGCTCGAGCGCCTGTTCCGCGCCGTCCCGCCGGATTGCGGCCAGCACCCGCTCCACCGGCAGCTCCACCGCGGCACAGGCGGGTTCAGCCAGCAGCGGCTGCAGCTGCTGATCGCTCAGGGGCACATGGGAGCCCACCAGCACCGCTCCCGGGGCCGCGCTGCGGCGCCAGTGGGCCAGCTCAGCTGGCGAGAGCGGCTGGGGCGGCAGGGCGGCGAGGGCCTGGAGCAGGCTCGCCGCCGACTGCACCAGCAAACGCTGCCGTGGCAGCACCGCCCGGACCGCCTCAGCCAGGGCCTGGAGGTGCTCGGGCCGCTGGGCGTCCACCACCACCACAGGGTTGCCATCCAGGGCCAGGAGGCGATCCACCAGGGCCTGGTGGCCGGCCGGCTCCAGCTCCGCCAGGGTGATTCGCTGCACCGCCTCGGCCCGCCGCTCACCCCCGCTCTTGTGCTCCACCCAGGCGGGCAGGTGGCTGGTGGGGTAGCTGAAGCGGGCATCGGCGGCGAAGGCCGAGTGATGCACCGGCTCGCCGTGGAGCAGATGCACCCCCTCCACCGTGGTGCGTCCTCCCTCCAGGAAGGCCGGCACCAGCAGGGTGGCCCCAAAGGGACCGAGTGCCGCCGCGATCCGATCGATCTCCAGGGGGAAATGGCCGCGCAGGGTGGAATCACCCCGACTCACCAGCAGCCAGGAGCCCGGGCCGGATAAGGCCTCCCGCAGGGCCCCGCAGATGTCATCCACCCGTTCAGCGGCCTGCCGGGGCTCGAGAGCGCGGGTGTCACTGAGCAGAAACAGCAGGGGGGAGGGGTCGAGCAGGGCCCGCTGGAGCGTGGGCTGATCCCAGCGCAGCAGCAGCAGGCAGCCATGCACCGACTGGGATCCGGTGGGGTCGTCATCCAGGACGATGATCTTCAAACCGGCTGCGGCGGGGGAAGGCCTGGGGGCCATGGCACCATCGTGCCGTGATCACCCCCGAGCCCCACGATCTGGCTGATCTCGTGCAGGCCTTGCACGCGGAGGGAACGCCCTGGCTGCCCGCCGGCAGCGGCAGCCGCCTGCACTGGGGGCCGCCGGTGCAGGACACCAGCACGGTGCTGAGCTGCCAGCGGCTCAACCGCATCCTTGAGCACGCCGTCGGTGATTTCACGGTGACGGTGGAGGCGGGCACCCCGCTGCGGGACCTGCAGGAGACCCTGCGCCGCCAGAACCAGTGGCTGACGATCGACTGGCCCTGGGGCAGCGATGCCGAGGGCCATGGGGCCGGCACGGTGGGGGGGCTGGTGGCCCGGGGAATGGCCGGAGGGCTGCGCCAGCGCTACCTGGGCGTGCGCGACCAGCTGATCGGCATCGGTCTGCTGCGGGCCGATGGGGTGGCCGCCCGGGCCGGCGGCAAGGTGGTCAAGAACGTGGCCGGCTACGACCTGATGCGGCTGTTCACGGGCAGCTGGGGCTCCCTCGGCCTGATCACGGAGGTGACCCTGCGCACCAGCCCCCAGCCGCCGGAGCGGCGGGGCCTGCTGCTGCAGGGGGAGCTGGGCCCCCTTGATGAGCTGCGCCGCTGGCTGCTGAGCTCCAGCCTCACCCCCGAACTGATCGACTGGTGGAGCCCGGCGGTGGCGACCCAGGCCGGTGCGGATCCGCAGCACGCCCTGCTGCTGGGGCTGGCCAGCGTCAGTGATGCCGCCCTGCGGGCCCAGTGCCTGGAGATCCGCACCCGCGCCGAACAGCTGGGGCTGCGGGGCCAGCCGCTGGATCCGGAACGGCTGGAAGCCCTGCGGGCCGTGGCCCTCGGCCACCCTGAGCCGGGCGGCTGGCTGCTGCGCTTCGGCACCCTTCCTTCCCAGACCGCTGCACTGCTGGCGGAGCGGGTGCTGAGGGATCTGCCGGTGGTGCTGGGGGCGGGCAGCGGCCTCGGTGATGGCTGGGCCGGCTCCGACCTGCCCGCCTACCGGGTGGAGGAACTGCGGCGGAGCTGCGTGGCCCGGGGCGGGGTGCTCACCGTGCTGCAGCAGCCGCCGGGGGGCCATGTGCCGGCCTGGGATGACGTGCCCTCCAAGCCGATGATTGAAGCGGTGAAGGCCCAGTTCGACCCAAAGCAGCAGCTGGCCCGCGGGCGTCTGCCCGGAGTGCGCGATCCGCTCAGGCCCTGAGGGGCATCAGGCAGGTTTCGGGGATCGAGAGGATCAAGGGCGTGCCCGCCGCCGCCAGGCGCCGCCAGGCGCGGGCACTGATCTCCACCTGCAGCGGGCTGCTGGGGGCCCCTGGGGCCCCCAGCGCCAGCACATACACCGACACGCTCAGGGCGCTCTCGTTCACCTCCAGCAGGCGGCAGGGCCAGGCATTGAGCTCACCGGGCTCGGCCGGATCGGCGGCGGCGCGCAGCTCCAGGTGATTGGCGCGCAGACCCACATGGGTGATGCCGCTCTGCCAGGGCCGCCGGCGCCGCAGCGCCAGACCCCAGGCTGGCGCCCAGAGGTCACCGCTGCTGCGCAGCTCCACCCGGGTGATGTTCTTGCAACCGGTGAGGCGAGCCGCCGCCGGTGATCCCGGTTGCTGGAACACCTGCTGGCGGGGGCCATGGGCGATCAGGCGCCCCCCATCGAGCAGCAGCAGGTCATCGGCCATGCGGTAGGCCTCGTCAATGTCGTGGGTGACCAGCAGGAAGGGCACGCCGCTGCGCTGCAGCTGCTCGATCATCTGCTGCTGCAACTGACGGCGCCGGTAAGCGTCCTGGGAGGAGAGGGGCTCATCGAGCAGCAGCAGATCAGGCTCGATCACCAGGGCGCGGGCCAGGGCCACCCGCTGCTGCTGGCCGCCCGAGAGCTGGTGGGGGAAGCGAGCGGCGAGGGCCGTCAGGCCCATGGCCTCCAGCTGGGTTCGCAGCCGCGTCTGGCGTTGGTGGCGCCCCAGCCCAGCGAGCCCGAAGGCCACGTTCTGCTCCACGCTCAGGTGGGGGAAGAGGGCGTGGTGCTGCACCACCATGGCGATGCGCCGCCGCTGCAGGGGGGCATTGAGGCGGCTCTGGCTCTCGAACAGCAGCCGACCATTGAGGCGAAGACACCCCCGATCCGGACGCTCCAGCCCGGCCAGAGCGCGCAGCAGCAGGCTCTTGCCCGCCCCTGAGGCCCCGAGGATCGCCAGGCGCGGGCAGCTGCTGCTGAAGCGCAACTGCAGCTGGAACCCTGGCCGCTGCTGCTCCAGGTCCACCTCCAGCCGAAACGGCGCCGGACGCCGGAGCGGGCCGGCAGCCCCAGCAGTGGCAGCCACCGCTACCGCAGCCAACGGAGCAACGGGCTCCGCCAGCTCCAGGGCGCGCTGCGGCCGCCTGAGCCGCCGGCCCTGGAAGCTCTGCACCAGCAGCAGGCAGAGGCCGTTGAGGATCAGCACCATCACGGTCCAGAACCAGGCCAGGGCAAGGTCGCCGCCATCGACCGCCGCGTAGATCGCCAGGGGCAGGGTCTGGGTGCGGCCGGGGATGTTGCCCGCCAGCATCAGCGTGGTGCCGAATTCACCGAGGGCCCGGGCATAGGCAAGGCTGATCCCCGCCAGCAGGCCCGGCAGCAGCAGCGGCAACGTGATCGCCCGCAGCACCCGCCAGGGCGACGCCCCGAGGCTGAGGGCCACCGCCTCCAGCGAGGGATCCATCTGATCGAAGGCCGCCAGCAGGGTGCGATAGAGCAGTGGAAAGGCCACCACCGCCGAGCTGAGCACCGTGGCCGGCCAGCTGAAGACGATCTCGAGCCCCAGGCGCGTCAGCCCAGCACCCACTAGCCCGTAGGGCCCCAGCAGCTGCAGCAGCAGAAAGCCCAGCACCGTGGGCGGCAGCACCAGGGGCGAGAGCAGCAGCAGGTCGGCGGCGGCGCGGCGGGAACCCTGCCAAAGGCTCACCTGACGGGCCGCAAGAAACCCCAGGGGCACCACCAGCAGCACCGCCAGGGCGGCACTGCGCAGGGAGAGCCAGAGGGGGGAAAGATCAGGAAGGCCCGCGCTCACGGCTGGGGGGAGGGCTCAGGGACCCCAAAACCATGGCGGCGAAAATTCTCGCGGGCGGGGGGTTCCGCCAGGCTGCGCAGATAGGCCTGAGCGGCGGCCGGGTTGCCGCTAGAGGTGAGCACAGCGCCCAGATAGCGAATCGGACCATGGCTGCCGGCGGGTGCTGCGGCGGTGATGCGCAGACCGTCATCCGCCTGGGCCTCGCTGCGGTACACCAGGCCTGCCTGCACATGCCCCTGGGCCACCGCCTGGGCCACGGCGCGGGCGGAGCCAAGCGGCACCAGCTTGGGAGTCACCGCGGCGCTCAGACCCAGGGCGCTGAGCACCTGACGGGCGTAATCACCCACCGGAGCCGATGGATCACCGATGGCGATCGAGCGCAGCTCAGGCCCCGCCAGGCCCTCGAAGCTGAGGGTCCGCCGGCTGGAGCGAGCGGGCACCACCAGCACCAGCTCATTGCTGAACAGCTCGCGGCAACTGCCGGGCAGCAAGCGACCAGCGCCTTGGAGCGCATCCATCTGACGCTGGCCAGCCGAAAGGAACACATCCACCGGCGCCCCCTGCAGGATCTGCTGCTGCAGGGCGCCCGAGGAGGCGAAGTGAAACTGCAGTGGTGGACCGGTGCGCGAGCCGGGTGCTTCAGCCGCCGCGATGTCCTGGAGCGGACGCGCCAGGCTCACCGCAGCCGCCACCAGCAGCGGCCTCGGGGCGGGCGCCTCACTGCAGGCGGAAGCGAGCCCAGCCAGCCCAGCCAGCAGCGTCGCACTCAACCAGGGCCTGCAGCGCAGCATCGATCAGCCCAGCCGGCCGTTGATCACGCCGCACGTATCCCATGGGGCATCAGATCCTTGCTCACAGCGAAGCGAACCACCGTGTGGCAGGAGAGGCCAGAACCGAGGGCGTGCGCTTGCCCTCCTCCAGCCGGGAGTTGTCGCTCTCAATCTCCGCCAGCAAGGCCCTGCTGCCCTCCATGCAGGAGTGGGGGCCGGCCATTCCTGCAGGGCCGCGCTCCTATCCGTTTGAACTCGTTCAGCCAGGCAGAAGATGTGCTCCAGCGTGATCAGCCGCGTCTCAAAGTTGCGGAGAAGGTCATCGGTGATCCGGCCTGTCACGGGAGCTCCCTGCTGAAGGCAATCAGCTCGACAACCATTAAAGCAAGCCGAAGACAGGCCCACCAGATTCGAACCCAGTGCCTGTGCAAGATGAATCAAGGCCATCTCCAGAGCGCAGTGCTGGATCTGGCCAAGACCAACAAGAGCAGCGCCAACTGGACCATAGACAGAATTGATTACCGGTAGAACTCCACATAGAATCGAACCGCACCCAAGGGCCTGACCGAGTGGAGCATGGCCGGCTCAACGACACCAACAACATCAGGATCAAGAACCACAACTTCCCGCTCAGGCTCATCGATGGTGTATTGCAGCCTACCTTCAAGAACAACGATCCTGCCCCAGACCGACTCCTTTGTGCTGTGCCCATGAAGCAGGCCAGAAGGTGTTGTGAGCTCAGTGAATTCAGGAGTTCTCTGATAAGCATTGAGCTGCGCCGGGAGAGACTTCATGGCATAGCCCTATCAAGGAGTGCCAAGGTTAAGGCGTAGGCTCCCAGATCTCCACAGGAAGGATCAAAGCCCGGGCCCAAGGCCAAGATGCACCTTGAGCACTCCATCGCTCAGGTCGTTGCAGCATGAGCGCTGAAAAGAGCTCTGGCTGTTAGCGAGTTAGCAGAAGTCTGGCTCATAAAGCTTCAGAAACAGTGGCCTCTCATAAGCTCAGGAAACAGTCAAGGTCAACGGGGGCATGAGCCCTAGGCATTGTGAGGTGGGTGCCTTTTATTGGACAGCTTCGGCCCCTGACATCGTTAGCCCAGGACGGGAGGAACAGGGTTCTCTCTCAGTGTAGACCTCTTGGGGAGTTCTGCCTCCCAGTGCACTGTGGGGTCTTACATGGCAATAC
>NZ_JAHLYS010000037.1 GCF_025128055.1 Synechococcus sp. CS-1329
ATGTCTTGCAGAGAGGCCAACGATGCCGAAATCGGGCAGTTTGCGGCTCTGATAGCCGCCGATCCGACTTTTTGAGCCGGAAATCCACTGATGCCTGTGGAAAACTGGCTCGTGGGCTCGTTTTTCAGCAAACTCCTAAGCTGCCATTGCGCCCCTTTCCGCCATGACTCCCCACGACCTCGGCCTGCTGGCCCTGCTGCTCTCTCCGGGCATGCTGCTCTCGGTGCTGCTGCTGGCCACCTTCGCCGCCGGGGGCTGAGGGCGGCCATCGGCTCCCCTGAGCCGATGCCTGAGATAAGTTGGCCGCTCCACCGGCAGCTGCCGGGTTCGCAGACCGTCCGTGGCCGAGACCCTTCTCTTCAACGCCCTGCGCGACGCCATCGACGAGGAGATGGCCCGAGACCCCTACGTGTGCGTGTTCGGCGAGGACGTCGGCCAGTACGGCGGCTCCTACAAGGTCACCAAGGACCTCTACGAGAAGTACGGCGAACTGCGGGTGCTGGACACCCCGATCGCCGAAAACAGCTTCACCGGCATGGCCGTGGGCGCCGCGATGACCGGCCTGAGGCCGATCGTGGAGGGCATGAACATGGGCTTCCTGCTGCTGGCCTTCAACCAGATCTCCAACAACATGGGGATGCTGCGCTACACCAGCGGCGGCAATTACACCATCCCCACGGTGGTGCGTGGCCCCGGCGGAGTGGGACGCCAGCTGGGGGCGGAGCACAGCCAGCGCCTGGAGGCCTATTTCCACGCGGTGCCGGGCATCAAGATCGTGGCGGTGAGCACCCCCACCAATGCCAAGGGGCTGATGAAGGCCGCCATCCGCGACAACAATCCCGTGCTCTTTTTTGAGCACGTGCTGCTTTACAACCTCAGCGAGGAGATTCCCGAGGGGGATTACATCTGCTCTCTGGATCAGGCCGAGGTGGTGCGCGAGGGCACCGACGTGACGATCCTCACCTATTCGCGCATGCGCTACCACTGCCTCAAGGCGGTGGAGCAACTGGACGCCGATGGGGTCAGTGTGGAACTGATCGATCTGGTCAGCCTCAAACCCTTCGATCTCGAGACCATCACCCGCTCGATCCGCAAGACCCACAAGGTGATCGTGGTGGAGGAGTGCATGAAAACCGGTGGCATCGGCGCCGAACTGCTGGCCCTGATCACCGAGCACTGCTTCGACGATCTCGACGCCCGACCCATCCGCCTCTCCAGTCAGGACATCCCCACCCCCTACAACGGCGCCCTGGAAAACCTGACGATCATTCAGCCGCATCAGATCGTCGAAGCGGCCCGCCAGCTCAAAGCGGGCACGATCTGAGATGGCACGCCAACAGGGGCTGTTCGCCCTGATCCTGGCCCTGGCGATCGCCGCCGGGGCCGTTCTGTTCAGCTTTCCCCTCCAGCTCGGGCTCG
Organism: Synechococcus sp. CS-1329; assembly: GCF_025128055.1. Classification (GTDB taxonomy): domain Bacteria; phylum Cyanobacteriota; class Cyanobacteriia; order PCC-6307; family Cyanobiaceae; genus Regnicoccus_A. The sequence continues at coordinate 1,420 of NZ_JAHLYS010000037.1, forward strand.
ACCTGCGCGGCGGCAGTCAGCTCACCCTGCAGGTGCTGCCGGCCGGGGCCATCAAAACAGTGAAACGGGAGCAGCTGGAGGCTGTCAAGGAGGTGCTCGATCGTCGGGTCAATGGGCTTGGCGTGGCGGAATCCACCCTGCAGACCATCGGTGACGACCAGTTGGTGCTGCAGCTGCCGGGCGAGCAGGACCCCAGCCGGGCCGCCAAGGTGTTCGGCACCACCGCCCTGCTGGAGTTCCGCGCCCAGAAGCCAGGCACCGAAGGCGAGATGCAGGGTCTGCTGCGGCTCAAGCGCCAGGCCCAGTCGGTGCTTGAGCTCAGCCGGCGACGGGCCTCAGCCGATGCGAACCAGTCCGCAGCCCCCGGCCAACCGCCAGCACCGGCCCCCAGCTTTCCCGCCGAGGATTTGGCCAAGGCCCTCGGGGATCTCGGGGTGACGGTGCCGGCGGGAGCTGGTGAAACCGAGCAGATCGAAGCTCTGCTCGATGAAGTGAACAAGCGGGTGGTGGCTCTCTACGAACCGGCCACCCTCACCGGCAAGGACCTGGTCACCGCCGGCCGCCAGCAGCAGCAGACCGGCAGCGGCTGGGATGTGACCCTCAACTTCAACCGCCAGGGCGGCGAGGGCTTCGCCCGGCTCACCCAGTCGATCGCTGGCAGCAACAGGCTGCTGGGCATCGTGCTCGACGGTCGCTCGATCAGCGAGGCCTCCGTGAGCCAGGAATTCGCCGCGGCCGGTATCACCGGAGGCGCCGCCAGCATCACGGGTAATTTCAGCGCTGAGGAAGCCCGTGATCTGGAGGTGCAACTGCGGGGCGGCTCCCTGCCCCTGCCGGTGAAGATCATCGAGGTACGCACCGTCGGTCCGCTGCTGGGGGCCGAGAACATCCGCACCAGCCTGGTGGCGGCCCTGGCCGGCCTGGCCCTGGTGGCCGTGTTCATGGTGGTGGTCTACCGGCTGCCAGGGGCCGTGGCGGTGGTGGCCCTGAGCCTCTACGCCCTCTTCAACCTGGCCACCTACGCCCTGATTCCCGTCACCCTCACCCTGCCGGGCATCGCCGGCTTCATCCTCTCGATCGGCATGGCGGTCGACGCCAATGTGCTGATCTTCGAGCGGGTGAAAGAGGAGCTGCGCTCGGGCAACACCCTGATCCGCTCGATCGACGGGGGCTTCTCCCTGGCCTTCACCTCGATCCTCGATGGCCACGTCACCGGATTGATCAGCTGCATCGCCCTGTTTGCCCTGGGAACGGGCCTGGTCAAGGGCTTTGCTGTCACCCTCGGCATCGGTCTGCTGCTCAGCCTGTTCACCGCCCTCTCCTGCACCCGAGTCCTGTTGCGCCTGATGATGAGCTACCCAAACCTGCGGCGCCCCACTTACTTCCTGCCCAGCCGCCAGCTGCCCTCGCCGGCCGCCTGAGCACCCATGACCCCCTCCCCAGCCCCAGCTTCATCGGCGACGCCATCGCCAGTCCTGCCGCCGATCCAGTACTTCCGCATCACCCGTCATCGGCGCATCGCCTGGTGGGGGTCGGCTGTGGCCTGCCTGATCAGCCTGATCGGCATGGCTCTCTGCTGGCTCAACCCCGCCATCGGCGCCCCGCTCAAGCCCGGCCTGGATTTCACCGGGGGCACCAGGATCCAGCTGGAGCGCGCCTGTGATCCCAACTGCCCGGCGATCACGGTGAGCCAGGTGGCGGAACAGCTCGAGGATCTGCAGCTGCCCGAGGACGCCGGTGCCTCAGTGCCAGACCTGCGGGGCTCACCGGTGCAGGTGCTGGACCAGGGGAGCTCGATCGAGCTGCGTCTGCCCAGCCTCAGTGCCGAACAGGGAACCGCCGTGATTGAGCAGCTGGCCGGCAGCCTGGGACCCTTCAAGCCGGGTGGCACTTCGGTGGACACGATCGGCCCCACTCTCGGAGCCCAGTTGCTGCGCAGCAGCCTGATCTCCCTGCTGGTGAGCTTTGCGGCCATCGCCCTCTACATCACTCTCCGCTACGACAGGGTCTTCGCCTTCCTGGCAATCCTCGCTCTGGCCCACGATGTGCTGATCACCACCGGGCTGTTCGCCTGGCTCGGGCTGCTGCTGGGGGTTGAAGTGGATTCCCTCTTCGCCGTGGCTCTGATCACTGTGGCCGGCTACTCCGTCAACGACACCGTGGTGGTGTTCGACCGGATCCGTGAACAGAAGACAAGCCTGGAAGCCTTCCCCTTCAGTGATCAGGTGGATGTGGCGGTGGATGCCACCTTGACCCGCTCGATCTACACTTCGCTCACCACCCTGCTGCCCCTGCTGGGCATCCTCTTCTTCGGTGGCAGCAGCCTGTTCTGGTTCTCCGTGGCCCTCACCGCCGGCATCGGTTTCGGCAGCTGGTCGAGCATCGGTGTGGCTCCCACCCTGCTGCCCCTGTTCAGCGGCAAGGGCTTCGTGAGTTCAGCTCCAGAGGATGGGGCGTCCCCCACCGGCGCAGCTTGATGCGGCGTTTCCCGCCGCTCATTCCCGTCCTGCTGGCTCTCCTGGCCCTCGGCGATCTCGGCACGGAACTGCGCCTGCTGGCCGACCATTTCACCTGGGCGTCCCTGCTGGCGGCGATGCAGCAGCACCCCCTGGCCGTGGCGGTGCTGCTGCTCACTCCCAGCCTGATCAGGCACTACCGCTGATCAGGTCCAGCGGTCCATCACCTGCTCCACCAGCACCCGCTGGGACACCACCTGCAGCACCACCACCAGCGGCAGAGCCAGCAGCACCCCCGGCAGCCCCAGCAGAGCACCGAGGCTCAGCTGCGCCATCAGCGCCACGGTGGGCAGCAGATTGACCGTGCGGCTGAGCAGCAACGGCGTGAGCACGAAGGCTTCCGCGTTCTGCAGCAGCAGGCGCAGCACCAGCACCTGCACCACCTTGGCTGGAGAAATCAGCAGGGCCACCGCCAGCGGCAGGGCCGTGGCCACCGTGGGACCGATCGTGGGCACGAAGGTGAGCAGGCCGCAGACCAGGCCACTGAGCAGGGCCAGCGGCAGCCGCAGCAGCGCCAGGCCCGCCCAGGTGAGCAGAAAGACCGTCACCGCCGAGATGGTCATCCCCGCCAGCCAGCCGCCGAGGGCCTCGCGCCCCTCCCGCAACAGCGCGCGCATCGACCCACGCCAGAACTGGGGCGTGGCCGCCAGCACCAGCCGCTGGTGGGGTTTGGGATCGAGGGCCAGCAGGATCGCCAGCAGCACCATCAACAGGATCTGGATGGTGGAATTGGCGGCGCCCCCCGCCACCCCCAGCAGCTGGCCGCCCAGGGGCTGCAGCTTCTCCCAGGTGGCCAGCTCCAGCAGTCGCTGCTCGAAGCCACGAAAGGCCACCGAGCCCCCCGCCAGGTCGCCCAGACGCTGCAAGAGCACCGGCAGCAGCTCAGTGAACTGATTGGCCTGCTGCAGCAGCTCAGGCAGCAGCAATTCCGACACCTTCCAGCCCACCACCACCAGGGCCGCAATCACCAGGGCCACGGCGCTGGGGCGATTCAGGGGCAGCCGGCGGCGCAGCAGAGTGACTGGCACATCGAGGGCCACCGCCACCACCACGGCGCCGAAGAGGACCAGCAGCACCCAGCGCAGCTCCCAGACCAGCAGGGCCAGCAGCACAAGGGCCAGGGTCCCCAGCAGGGCACGGCCGTTCATGGCGACAATCGCTGACGCTTCCAGGGATCCAGGATGTCGTGGATCAGCACCTCACGCACGATCACCTGCACGCACACCGCCATCGGCAGGGCCAGCAGCAGACCCAGCGGCCCGAACAGCACGGTGAACAGGAACTGGGCCGTGAGGGTGAGCCCCGGCAGCAGCCGCAACTTGGCGTGCATCACCGATGGCGTGATCACATAGCTCTCCAGGTTCTGCACCACCACGTAGAGCCCCAGCACGGCCAGGGCCTTCCAGGGGGCCTCAAGCAGGGCCACCGACATCGGGAAGATCGTGCTCAAGGTGGGTCCCACATTGGGGATCACGTTGAGCAGGCCCGCCAGCAGGGCGTTGGCTACCACCAGCTTCACCCCCAGCAGCGACAGGCCGATGCCCGCCAGCAGGGCCACGCAGATGGAGCTGATCACCACTCCCACCATCCAGTCGCTCAGGGCCGCACCACAGAGATCGAGCACCTGGCGCAGGCGCCGGCGATAGAACGAGGGGGCCAGCAGAAGCAGCACATCGCGGTAGGCGGTGGGCTGGGCCGCCAGCATCAGGCTCACCGCCAGCACAAACACCAATTGCAGGGTGCCGCTGCCGAGGTTGCTGGCCAGGCCCACCAGCCGCAGGGCCCCGCCACCGAGACCACCGAGCAGATCGGGGCTGGGTCCATTGGTGGGCCAGAACTGCTGGAGCCACTGCAGCGAACCGTCATCACGGCCGTAGAGCACCCGGCTCAGATTGCCCAGCGTGCGGCGGACCAGGCCGATCAGCACATCCGCCGCATCGGGCAGCTTGGCGAGCAACTCCGCGAACTGCTCCGCGAAGGGCGGGATCAGCACAGCGCCTCCCACCACCACCACCAGGGCCAAGCCCCCCAGGCTGGTGATCAGGGCGAGGGGCCTGGAGCAGCCGGTCCGACGGCGCACAGCCCCCACCAGGGTGCAGATCGCCATCGCCAGCACCACGGCGGCAAAGAGCTGCAGCAGGATCCCGCGCAGGCTCCAGAACAGGGCAATGGCGGCAATGATCGCCGCCAGGCCCAGCCATTGACCGAATTTCAAGCGCTTTCGGGCTCGCCCTCAGCGGCCGGCTCTGGGCTGGCCTGATCCGCTGCGGAGTCCTCGTCCTTTTCGGCGAAGCCGAGGCCATGGCCAGCGGCGTAGCGATCGGCGAAGCGCATGAAGCGATCGAAATCCTCCTCCGTCTTCCAGGTGTAGGTGGCCTCAAGGGCGCTGGCTTTGCCGTTCACGAAGCGCGCTTTCACCTCCCGGGTCACCAGTTCACCCTCCTCATCGAGCAGGAACATCCCGGTGATGTCACCCATAGTTTCAGGAGCGAGCGCCAGGGGTTGCTCGAACACGAACAGGGCCTGGCCGGTTCGTCCATCGCGAGAACGGGTCAGCCGGATATCGGGGATCACGGGTTCGTCCACCCCGCGAAAGAACTGAATGGCCGTCATCGGGGTAGGGCAAAGGCCGATCCTAAGCAGACTCTCCGATCGGGCCTTCACAGTCTGCAGGAGCTTGACTCTGCAGCTGTTGCTGTTGGAGCGCGCTGGCGGAACGCTCCTCGTCCCAGTCGTGCAGGTCGAGGCAGTGGTGGGCGGCGCCGGGCTCCGGTCGCCGCCGCTGGCGCTCCAGCTCGTGGTCATAGCAGCGGTCGTAGTAGTCGAGCATCCAGCGGCAGGCCTCACTCCAGTCGCGCCGCTCGATCGCCGCGAGGGCGTCCTGGGTGCGCTGCGGTCCCAGTCGCCGGGCGATCCTGCGGGTCGCCTCCGCCAGGTCCTCGGGATCCTGCACCCCGTAGACCGCCACCAACCGGCGCAGGCGCTCCTCCAGGGGACGACGGATCTCCAGCACCGGAGCAGCCTGCATCTGCCGCCAGAGGCCCGCCGGGATGCGGCAGCGCCCCACCTGGGCACTTTCCGCCTCCAGCCAGATCGGAGCGGCGCCAGCGCAGGTCAGAAGAGCCGCCGCCAGACGGTTCTCGTAGTGCTCATTGCTGGGCTGTGGCGGCAGCCCGAGCCCCCCGAAGCTGCTGCCGCGATGGTGGGCCAGCCCCTCGAGATCCACCACCGCCAGCCCACGGCGGCTCAGCTCCAGCAGCAGGTCGGTCTTGCCGGTGCCGGTGCGCCCGCCCAGCAAGATCAACGGCCAGGGGCGCTCGAAGCTGGCCAGCACCCAGCGCCGGTAGGCCTTGTAGCCCCCCTCCAGCAGCTGCACCTGCAGGGCCAGGGTTTCGGCCAGCCAGCCGACGCTGGCGGAACGCATGCCGCCCCGCCAGCAATGGAGGCGCAGGGGTCCGGCCCCGCCGGCTGGCTGGTGGGCCAGCAGCGCATCCCCCAGGGCCGCCAGCTTCGGGCCCACCAGAGCCAGTCCCGCCTGCACCGCCGCCTGGGAGCCCTGCTGCCTGTAGGTCAGTCCCACCTCAGCGCGCTCCAGGTCGCTGAACAGGGGCAGGTTGCGGGCCCCGGGAATGTGACCCTGGGCGAATTCCGCCGGGCTGCGCACATCCAGCAGCGTTCCTTCGCCCGCCAGGAAGGCATCGATCGCCAGCCACGACGCCATCGCGCCCCACCTCCATGGACCTTGCCTGACATAGTGGGCCCACGCCGGCCCGGCACAGGCCCGCCGAACTTCATGCTCTCCGGTCCACCCGCCTCCGCCACGACCAGCGCCGAGCAGCTGCTGGAGCGTTTCAGCTCCAGCTCCCCGCGTCAGCGGCGGAGTCTGCTTCCCCAGATCGAGGCCCGCTCCCAGGAGCTGCGGCCCCTGCTGCTGGATGCCCTCAGCCGCCACGATCCCGACGGCGACGACTGGATCGCCGGCCTCTGGATTCAGCTGCTGCTGGCCGAGGACGACAGCCACAGTCAGGCTCTGCTGGAGCGCCATCCCCAGGGCTGGCTGAAGGCAGCCAGTGCTGACGGCGTGGCCTACGCCCCCCTGCAGGAGGCCCTGGCCCAGGGCTCCTTCGAGCTGGCCGATCGCATCACCAGTGAGGTGCTGCGCCAGCTGGCAGGCAGCGAAGCCGTGCGGCGGGGCTACGTCTATTACAGCGAGGTGGCTCCCATGCCCAGCCTCGATCTCACCAGCCTCGATCGGCTCTGGGTCTGCTACTCCCGCGGGCGTTTCGGGTTTTCCGTCCAGGGGCGGCTGCTGAGGGTCTGCAACGGCCGCTGGGAGCAGCTCTGGCCAAAGCTGGGCTGGAAGAGCGAGGGCATCTGGACCCGTTATCCCAGTGCGTTCCAGTGGAACCTGGAGGCGCCGGAAGGGCATATGCCGCTGATCAACCAGCTCCGGGGCGTGCGTCTGATGGATGCCCTGCTCACGCACCCGGCCTTACAACAACGAATCAGCACGGGCTGAACCGCCGGGAGCCCGGAGCGGTAGGGTCAAATCGAGCCATGGTTGGTGTGGATGCCTCGGCGCCTGATCAGTCCGCTGCAGTGGACCGACTACATCACCCCATCGACCCTTCAGCTGGCTCCGTTGCTGGAACTGCTGCTGGAGCCGATGGCCACGGCGGCCAACCTGGCCGAGCTGCAATTGGGCCTGCAGGAGGCCCTGGTCAATGCGGTGCGCCACGGCAATGGCGGCGACCCGCGCAAATGTCTGCGCATCCGCCGCATCCTCAGCCCCAATTGGGTGATCTGGCAGATCCAGGATGAGGGCGGCGGCGTGCCGGTCTGTGCCCGCACCAGCGCCTTGCCCGAGCGCAGCGATGCCTGCCGCGGCCGGGGCTTTTTTCTGATTCACCACTGCTTCGATGACGTGCGCTGGAGTGGCCGCGGCAACCGTCTGCAGCTGGCGGCCCAACGGCACCGGGCCTGAGCCCGGAGCCCGAAAGCCGGATCAGTGGCCGTGGCTGGGGCAGCCTGGATCGCGCAGATCCCCCTTCAACCAGGCCAGACCGTGCTCCAGCAGTTCGATCGCCCGCGCCTGAGCCTCTCCATCCAGCCGCTGGGGGGGGCTGTCCTCGGCCAGCAGATGCACCAGCGCGGCCGCCAGCTGCTCGGCCGCCCGCCTGGGTTTGTGGCCCTTGAGGGCGTGCCAGTCGCGGCCATCGATGGCCAGGAGTCGTTGCAGTTCCTCCGCCAGTTCACGGCTGCTGGTCGGCCAGGTCTGGGGGGATCCGCTCCGCGTGGCGGCAGCGGGCGCTGGGGAAAGCGGCACTGGACGGGAGACATCGTGGGGATCCATCCTGACGCGATGGCCAAGCCTTCGGGGCGTCAAGCGCGGCGCCGCTCCACCCATTCGTCGAAGCGGCCGTCCCGCCGCCGCTCAAGCTGGCTGCACGGGCTCTCCACCCTGCTCAGCGTGGCCAGCCAGGGGGAGCGCCTGGCGGAGCAGGAGCGGGACAGCCCCACTGAACTCTCCAGCTCCGGCCGGCGACTGGGCCAGCGGCTGGAGCTCGGTCAACGTCTGCTCAATCCCCTGCCCGCTGTCCTGAGGAGCGAGCCCTCCCAGGAGCAGTGGCTCTGGCGTGCCCTGCGCTGGGGCGGCGGCGGGCTGATCCTGGCCTGGTGGCTGCTGCGCTAGGCCGCCAGCACCAGCTCAGGGGCCGCCTCGATCACCTCCACCAGAAAAGGACTGCCCACAGCGAAGGGGCCACCACTGGCAAACAGCACATCCTTGGTGGGCGCCGGCAGCGGGCGCTGCAGCTGGCTGCGCTGCCAGGCGTGGTAAAGCGAGCGGCGGTGGCGATCCTCCTGAAACACGAGCCGGTCGGCGCCCGAGCTGGGGCTCTCACCCGCCAGCAGGGGGGTACGCAGGCGAATGCCATAGCCATGGGCCTCGATCTGCACATGGCCTTCCATCAGAACCGTCTGAAAGGACCAGCCCTGGAGCCAGCGCAGATGAAAGGGATTGGACATCAGGCGAAACACCCCGAGTAACGAAAACCTATTCACATTCGGCAAATCCTGCAGGATCTGGCCGAGCGATGGGCTTCCGGCACCGCTGACTCCGCTCAGGCCAGGGGCTTGCTGGCGCACCAGACCCGGGTCATGAAGTGGGAGTGGGCACTGATGCCGGCGAAACCAGCCTGGGCCAGGCGCGCTTCGATGTCGTCGGAGATGTAGTCGCGGTAGTAGGGCTCATGGAAGGCCCGGCGGAAATTCTCCAGCACCGCGGCGAACTCGGGGGAATCGGCCAGCTGGATCGAATCGGCCAGCACCAGCACACCGCCGGGCTCCATCACCCGGAAGCACTCCTGCAACACGTTCTGGCGGGCTTCAGGCGGGAGCTCATGGAAGAGGAACACGCAGCTCACCGCCTGGAAGGTGGCGTCGGCGAAGGGCAGCGCCTCGCCATTGCCCTGCACCAGCTGGGGCAGCTCCCCCGGCAACTGGCTGAGGCAACGGTTGGCCTCACGCAGATAGGAGGCCGAGAGATCGAGGCCCACCAGCTGGATCTCGCCCAGGCCCCCGCGCAGCTGACGCAGGGTGCGGCCGGTGCCGGTGGCCACATCCAGCAGACGCAGCTGGCCGGGCGAGCGCTGGGAGAATGCCCTCAGGCCCCGCTTGAGCGGGGCAATCAGGCGGCGACGCATGGCATCGGCGCTGCCGTTGAACAGGATCTCCACCTGAAGGTCGTAGAGGGCGGCGGAGTGATCGCTCAGGTAGCCATCGGTCTGGTGGTGAAAGTTCTGGAGGTAATAGGCGGGGTAGTCCTCGGGACGCACATCACGGGGCAGGTCCCGCACCTTGCGCTGGGTGCGGCGGTTCCACTGGCGGGGGGTGTCCAGCCAGACCAGGGGATAGCGGGCCGCCCAGTCGAGCCAGGGAGCATCGAAGAGCAGAGAGGGCGGGTAGAGGCCGCTCTCGGCCTCCTGCCAGTCGGTCTCCAGCAGCCGGTCCATCGAGGCCTTGAGGGCCATGGTCATCGGCGCCGGCACCGGCACCGTCTGGGGGGCGCCCTGGGGATCCACCAGGCGCATCAGCCGGCCACCCAGCTCCTTATGGGCCAGACCCATGATCGTCTTGCCCTGCTGCAGGGCCTGGTAGGCGAACTTGCTGACGGTGTCGGGCATGGGGTGCCGGGGAAGAGGCGGCGCTCAAGGTCCTCCATTTCAGCCGATCCGCCTGGTCGCCGCGAGGTTCAAGCGTCGTAGTAGAGGCTGAATTCGTAGGGATGGGGTCGCTGCCGCAGCTGTTGCACCTCCTCGGATTTGAGGGCGATCCAGGTGCTGATCAACTCTGAGCTGAACACATCCCCAGCCAGCAGATAGTCATGGTCGGCCCCGAGGGCCGCCAGCGCTCCCTCCAGGGAGGCGGGCACCGTGGCGATCCGGGCCAGATCCTCTGGAGGCAAGCTGAACAGGTCGAGGTCCATCCCCTCGCCCGGGTCGATCTGCTGACGGATGCCATCGAGCCCGGCCATCATCAGAGCGGAGAAGGCCAGGTAGGGATTGGCCATGGCATCGGCGCTGCGGAACTCCAGACGCTTGGCCCGGGGGTCATCGCCGCTGAGGGGAATGCGCACCGCTGCGGAACGATTGCCCTGGGAATAGACCAGATTCACTGGCGCCTCGAAGCCGGGCACCAGGCGCTTGTAGCTGTTGGTGGTGGGGTTGGTGAAGGCCAGCAGACTCGGGGCATGGCGCAGCAGTCCGCCGATGTACCAGCGGGCCGTCTGGGAAAGGTCGGCGTAGGTGCCCAGTCCGAAGAACAGCGGTTGGCCCTCGCGCCAGAGGCTCTGGTGCACATGCATGCCGCTGCCGTTGTCGGCGAAGACGGGCTTGGGCATGAACGTGGCGGTGCGGCCGTATTTACGGGCCACATTGCGCACCACGTACTTGTAGATCATCACGTTGTCGGCCGAGTTGATCAGCTCGGCGAACCTGATGCCCAGCTCCTGCTGGCCAGCGGCCGCCACTTCGTGGTGATGCTTCTCGATCGGCACCCCCAGCTGAGCCATGGTCAGCAGCATCTCGCTGCGGATGTCCTGGAAGGTGTCGCTGGGGGGAACGGGGAAGTAGCCCTCCTTCGCGTTCATCTTGTAGGCCAGATTGCCGCCCTCCTCCAGCCGGCCGCTGTTCCAGCCAGCTTCGATCGAATCGACGCTGTAGAAGCAGCCCCCCTCACTGGAGCCGTAGCGCACGTCCTCAAACAGGAAGAACTCCAGTTCAGGGCCGAAGTAGGCGGTGTCCGCCAGACCGGTGCCAGCCAGATGAGCCAGGGCCCGCTGGGCCAGGGAGCGGGGACACCTTCCATAGGGCTCACCGCTGCGGGGCTCCTGGATCGAGCAGATCAGACTGAGGGTCTTGTGACGGAGAAAGGGGTCGATCCAGGCCGTGGTGGGATCGGGCACGATCGCCATGTCGGATTCGTGGATCGCCTTCCAGCCCCGGATCGAGGAGCCATCGAAGGCCAGCCCGGTCTCAAAGGAGGCCTCATCCAGCAGGTCGGTGCAGACGGTGAGGTGCTGCCACTTGCCATGGAGATCAGCGAACTTGAGGTCGATCAGCTCAATGCCCTCCTCCCTGATCTGGCGAAGCACGTCCTGGGCTGAGTTGGCCATGGGGGCAGAGAAGAGCGGAGGGGAGAAAGGCGGGCCACTGGCCGCCGAAGGCGCCAGCAGGGACCGAGACTTGGGGCAATCCCGCAGGCCCTTGATGTCTGTTGTAACCCTCGCTCGGTGCCCGGGGATGGGGAAGCCGGGGGCCCGGGCTGCGTAACCGTTTCTGTCAGATTGGCCAGATCCCATGTCTGGACAGGGATCTGGCCAAACTCAGGTGCTAGCTTCCGCAGCAGGTGAGACGATCTCAACGTCATGCGCGATGCCATCACCGGTCTGATCGGCCGGTATGACCAGCTGGGGCGCTACCTCGATCGCGACGCGATCGACCGCATCGCCACCTACCACTCCCAGGCCGAAGTGCGTCTGGCCGCCGTGGAACTGATCAACCGTGAGGCGGCGGAGATCGTCCGCGATGCCAGCCGGCGTCTGTTCGAGCAGGATCCCGAACTGCTGCTGCCCGGTGGCAACGCCTACACCACCCGTCGGCTGTCCGCCTGCCTGCGGGACATGGACTACTTCCTGCGTTACGCCAGCTACGCGCTGGTGGCCGACGACCCCACCATCCTCAACGAGCGCGTCCTCAACGGCCTCGACGACACCTACAAGAGCCTGGGGGTGCCCACGGGGCCCACAGTGCGCAGCATCGTGCTGTTGGGTGAAGTGCTGGCCGAGCGGCTCTCCGAGGCAGGCCTGAACCCAGGGGAGCTGATCCGCGCTCCGTTCGAGCACATGGCCCGTGGCCTGGCCGACACCAATGTCAGGGCCAGCTGAGAGCCACTGGCTCCCTGCTTAGGCTGACGTCCACCGATCCTTCGTTGCTCTGCAGGTCTTGGTCACCCTGTCTTCCTCCCTTTCCACCGCCCCCGCGGACATCGTCAGCGATCGCCACCGGCTGCAGCTGGGGCCCATCGCCACACCGGATCGCCTGCTGCTCGGCCCAGGTCCATCGAACGCCCACCCCACGGTGCTGCAGGCTCTCGCCCGCAATCCGATCGGCCACCTGGATCCGCTCTACATCGAGCTGATGTCAGAGGTGCAGGATCTGCTGCGCTACGCCTGGCAGACCGAGAACCGGCTCACCATTCCCATGAGCGGCACCGGCAGTGCCGCCATGGAGGCCACCCTGGCCAACACCATCGAGCCGGGCGACAAGGTGCTGGTGGCGGTCAAGGGCTATTTCGGCCTGCGCCTGGTGGATATGGCCGGGCGCTACCGAGCCGAGGTGGCCACGATCGAGCGCCCCTGGGGCGAAGCCTTCACGCTCGCTGAGATCGAGCAGGGCCTGATCAAGCACCGCCCAGCGATCCTGGCGATGGTGCATGCCGAAACTTCCACCGGCGTCTGCCAGCCGATGGAGGGTATCGGCGAGCTCTGCCGCCGCCACAACTGCCTGCTCCTCCTCGACACGGTCACCTCCCTCGGGGCCGTGCCGCTGCACCTTGACGCCTGGGGTGTCGACCTGGCCTACAGCTGCAGCCAGAAAGGACTGAGCTGCCCCCCAGGCCTTGGCCCCTTCACCATGGGCGAGCGGGCTGAGGCCAAGCTGGCGGCCCGCAGCGGCAAGGTGCCCAACTGGTACCTGGATGTCTCGCTGCTCAACCAGTACTGGGGCAGCAACCGGGTGTATCACCACACCGCCCCGGTGAACATGAACTTCGGCATGCGCGAAGCCCTGCGCCTGCTCGCCGAGGAGGGCCTGGAGAACGCCTGGAGCCGCCACCGCAGCAACGCTGAGCGCCTCTGGACGGGCCTGGAGCGCCTCGGCCTGGAGCTGCACGTGCCCGATCACCTGCGTCTGCCCACCCTCACCACGGTGCGCATTCCCGAGGGCATCGATGGCAAGGCCTTCTCCCTTCACCTGCTCAACAGCCATGGCATCGAGGTGGGCGGTGGTCTCGGTGCCCTCGCCGGCAAGGTCTGGCGCATCGGCCTGATGGGGTACAATAGCCAGCCGGAGAACGTCGATCTGCTGCTCAACCTGCTGGAGACGGAACTGCCCGCCTTCCGTCAGTCACCAGCTGCGGCAGCGATCGCCTGAGCTCGCCGCCAGCGCCTGAACCAGCTCTCCAGCAGCTCGCGGGCCTCCGGCCCGCGCACACCCGCCAGCACCTCCATGTGGTGATGGGCACTGGGGTCTGCCGCCAGATCGAGGCAGCCGCCCAGGGCACCGCGCTTGGCATCAGCGGCGGCGAACACCACCCGACCCATACGGGCCTGGATCAGAGCGCCGGCGCACATCGGACAGGGCTCCAGGGTCACCAGCAGGCTGCAGGCATTGAAGCGCCAGTCGTCGAGCAGGCGGGCGGCCTGGCTGAGCGCCACCAGCTCGGCATGGCCCAGGGGATCCTGCTGGGTCTGACGACGGTTCGTACCCCAGCCCAGAGCCTGACCAGCTCCATCGAGCACCACGGCCGCCACAGGGATCTCGCCGGCCTCACCCGCCCGCCGGGCCATCCGCAGCAACCGCTCCATCCAGAGCTGCTGACTGCTGAGCGGCAGGGGGGCAGGCGGGCGCATGGCATCAGGCCGCGGCCGGCCCCAGTCACAGGAGAGAATGATGGCCCCGACCGCCTTGCCCTTGGCCGTCACGCCACACCAGGAGCGGGCACTCGATCCCCTGCCCTTCGCCGCACCGGACGCCTTTGATGCGGATCTGGAGGCTTTTCTCCAGGACGCCTCCCATCAGCTCTGCCACTGGCTGGGATCCGCCGTGAGCCGTCCGCCACTGCCGGGGCTGAGCTTGCTGCCGGCCGTGGAGCCGGAGCACAGGGGGCTGGGCGCCGAGCGGCTGCTGGCGGATCTGCATCTGGTGATGGAGGGGGCCTACAACCCCAACCACCCCGGCGCCCTGGCCCACCTCGATCCACCCCCTCTGAGCGCCTCGCTGGTGGGGGATCTGATCTGCGCCGGACTGAACAACAATCTGCTGGCCGAAGAACTCTCCCCCTCGCTCAGCCGGCTGGAGCGCAGCCTCTGCGGCTGGCTGGCCAGGCGGCTGGGCCTGGGGGAGCACTCCGGCGGAGTACCCGCCAGCGGTGGCAGCCTCAGCAATCTGATGGCCCTGGTGACGGCCCGGGAAAGCCGCGGCCTGCGCGGCGTTTCTGAGGCCGTGGTCCTCTGCGGCCTCGACAGCCACACCTCGCTGGAGAAGGCCGCGATGGTGATGGGTCTTCCGGCCGCATCCCTGCGCCGTCTGCCCCTCGATCACGACGGCCGCCTGGAGCCGGAGCGGGTGGCTGAGTGCCTGGAGGCCCTGAGCGCCGCTGGCCTGCCGGTGATCGCCCTGGTGGCCACCGCCGGCACCACCGTGCGCGGAGCCGTGGATCCCCTGGTGGCACTGGCCGCCCTCTGCCGCCGCCATGGCGTCTGGCTGCACATCGATGCCGCCATCGGCGGGGTGCTGGGCCTCAGTGAACGCCACCGCCAGCGGGTGGAAGGTCTGGCTCTGGCGGATTCAATCACGATCAACCCGCAGAAGCTGCTGGGAATCACCAAGACCTCCTCGCTGCTGCTGCTGGCTGATCCCTCCGCCCTGGAGCGAAGCTTCGCCACGGGCCTGCCCTACATGGAGCTCAGCCGCGAAGGGGGCCATGGGGGCGAGTGCGGCCTGCAGGGCAGCCGCGGCGCCGAGATTCTCAAGCTGTGGCTGGGACTGCGCCAGCTGGGCCTCGAGGGCATCGAGGCCGTGATCGAGGGGGCGATTCAGCGGCGGCGCACTCTGCAGCAGCTGCTGCAGAGTGCGCATGAGACCGGCGAGCTCAGCCTGCTGAGCGGCCCGCTGCACCTGCTGGCCTTCCGGCCCAGCCAGCTGGGGGCCAGCGGCTGCGAGCAGTGGTCGCAGCAGTGCCGCCAGCAGCTGCTCGCCCACGATCTGATGCTCTCGCGCCCCCGTTATCAGGGAAAGCACCACCTCAAGGCGGTGCTGGGCAATCCCCACACCGAGGAGGAGCATCTGCAGCTCCTTGCCGCGCTGGTCCGTCAGTCGTTGCCGCCACGCACCAGCGGTCATGGTGGAGCCGGCCCAGGCCCCAGTGAGCAGCAGCCATGAGCGATCAGCAACCCCAGAGCAATCCCCGCGGACGCTGGGTGGCCATCGTCACCGGTGCCCTGTCGATCCTGATCGGTGTGCTCTACCTCGGCCTGATCACGGTGCTCGACGCCCGGGGCCCCCTCCAGCCCCCTCCCCCCGAGGCCCTGGGCGTGGTGGCAACTGCCGATCCCGCCGCCGCTGCAGCGGTTCCACCACCCGCCGCAGGGCCACCTCCAGAAAACCGCGCAACGCCCCCTCCCGCCGGTTGAGGTCGTACTGGCGGCGCACCACCTCCTGCAGCCCCCCATCGCCCCAGTCCTGGCCCTGCTCGAAATAGGTCAGGAAGCTGAGGCCGGCGATCCGTGTCAACCAGGCTGCACTCACCCCCTGCACCGCCTTGCTGACCACCAACGCCGGCAGGTTGAGGCTCAGGGCCGTGGTGATCAGTCCCAGCCCCCCCTTGATCACCCCCAGGCCCGCCAGGGTGCGGCCCACCGAGAGGGCCAGGTCCTGACCGGCCTCCCGCGTCAGCGTCACCCCATAGACCCGGCCCAGCTCCACCACCATCTGGGCATTCACGGCCGCGGTGCCCAGCAAATCCACCACCGGCAGGGGGTTCACCACCAGCACCCCGGCACCGATCCACATGTAGCGATCGACAATGACTTCTCCGTCCTGGCGCCGCTGGCGCGAGAGCAGGGCGCGGCTGGCATCACTCAGGCGCTGGCTCTGCAGCAGGATGTTGTCGGCGATCAGCTCTTCGCCGTCCTGGTGCAGCACCTCCGAGAGCCGGCGCAGCAGGGCCTCCACTTCCGCAGCAGGCTGCAGCGGCCGGCCGCCGGGCCTGGGGATCGACTGGGGTGCAGCGGCGGCGGCGATCACATCCTCGGCGGCGATCCTGCCGCCGCAGCGCTGGCGCAGTAGGGCCAGCAGGCGACGCTCCTCCTCCTCGCCGCGCAGGTCGCACTTGTTGAGCACCAGCACCAGGCGCTTGCCCAGGCTGGCGAGGGCCTCGAACACCTGGAACTCGGCGGCCCGCAGGTCGCCATCCACCACCAGCACCAGCAGATCGGCCCGGGCCGCCTGGCCACGGGCCTCCTGCTCCCGCTCCTGGCCGTCGCGGCCCGACTCGAGAATTCCGGGGGTGTCCACCAGTTGCAGCCCCCGCTGCAGGCCCTTGAGCCGCAGCCGGTAGGTGTGACAGGTGGTGGTGGAGCCCATGGCGGCCCCCACCTCTCCCACCACCTGCTGCAGCAGAGCACGGATCAGGGAGGTCTTGCCGGCCGAACCACTGCCGAACACCACAAGCATCAGGTCGCCGCGGGCCAGATCCGCCTCGACGCGGTCGCGCTCCTGGCGCAGGGCCTCACGGGCCACCTCATCACGCACCCGCTCCAGCACCGGATCAATGGCCCGCAGCTGCTGGCCGGCCGCCTCCTGGCGGCTGCTGGGAGCGGCCAGGGGTGGGCGGCGGGGGGTCGCCTTGGTTCTGGGATTGCGCCAGGCCCGCAGCCAGGGCCAGACCAGGCGCAGCAGCAGCACCGTGCCGCCGCCCAGCACCAGCAGCAGCAGCGGGCCCACCAGGGCCGGTGGCAGCAGGTAGCTGAGCTGCCACACCAGGTTGTTGAAGGCCTGCAGCAGCAGCGACAGGGCCACGATCACGGCCAGTGCCGCCCCCGCCCAGATCCAGAGCCGCAGGCGCGGCATCAGGGTTTGGCGGCGGGAGGGCCGCTGCTCGACTCACCACGGCTCGGGGTGGCCTGGCGCATGATGTCGCCCCAGAGGCCGGCCGCCAGGGCGCTGTTGCTGCGGGTGGGGCTGTTGTCGTCGTTGCCCAGCCAGATGCCCATCACCCAGTGGCGGCTGGGCTCTGAGCCGATGAACAGCAGATCGCGGCCCCCGTTGGTGGTGCCGGTCTTACCGCCCTCCTGCCCGCCCAGATAGGCGGCCCGACCGGTGCCGGAGCGCACTGCCGCCTGGAGCAACCCCTGCATGCGGCGAGCCAGCTCGGGCTTGAGCACGCTGCGGCCGGCCTGGATGGCGCGGTTCGGTTGATCGCCTTTGTGGCGCAGCTGGCGGCAGCGTTCACTCTCAAGGCCTGAGCAGGTTTCGGCGTCGGTGAGACGGCGGATGGTGCTGGGGGCATGCCAGACCCCACCGTTGGCCACAGCCGCGTAGGCGGCGGTGAGCTCGATCAGCCGCACCTCGCTCTGGCCCAGGGTGAGGCCGGGCACCGGGCTGAGGCTGGAGCTGATGCCCAGGTCCCGGGCCTGCTGCACCACCGCCTCCAGGCCCACCCGCCGGGCCAGGCGCAGGGCAGCGGTGTTGCTGCTGACGGCAAAGGCCTGACGCAGGCTGAGGTTGCCGCCGCAGCCACTGGAGAAGGCCTGGCCGCGCCAGCTCAGGGGGCTGCAGCTGATGGGATCACCGGGGCGGGCGCCCCGCTGCAGGGCCGCCAGATAGGTGAAGAGCTTGAAGGTGCTGCCCGGTTGACGCTGGGCCTGGCTGGCCCGGTTGTACTGGCTGGTGCTGTAGTCGCGGCCACCGGCGATGGCGATCACGCCGCCGCTGCGGCTGTCCAGCAGCACCACCGCCCCTTCGCTCACCCCAAGGGCGGCGGAAGCGGCCAGGCGACGGCGCAGTTCGCGCTCCACCACCGCCTGCACCGGCGGATCCAGGTGGGTTTCCACCAGAAAATTCCCCTCCGCCGCCACATCCGCCCCCAGCAGGCGCTCCAGATCAAGACGCACCTGGTCGGTGTAGTAGGGCAGCGGGCGCCGGTCACCACTGCGGCAGGCCTGGCTCCCCAGCTGAATGGGACTGCGGCGGGAGCGGCGGGCCTGATCAGGGCTGAGGCGGCCGCTGTCGGCCATCTTCAGCAGCACCACATTGCGAGCCTCCAGGGCCGCCTGGGGATTGAGGCAGGGATCGTGGCCGTTGGGGGAGGGCAGGAGGCCCACCAGCAGGGCCGCCTCCTCCAGGCTGAGCTGGGCCGCGGGCTTGGCGAAGTAATGGCGGGCAGCATCCTCGAAACCCCAGCCCACCCCCAGATAGACGCGGTTGAGATAGCTGAGCAGCAGCTCGCCCTTGCTGAAGCGGGCCTCCAGTTGCAGGGCCACCAGCAGCTCCCGCCACTTGCGAATCAGTGTTTCGCCCTGGCCCACCTGTTCGGGATAGAGGCTGCGGGCCAGCTGCTGGGTGAGGGTGCTGCCCCCCTCCAGCACCCTCCCGCCGAGCACGTTGGTGGCCAGGGCCCGGGCGGTACCGATCGGATCCACACCGGGATGCCACCAGAAGCGGCTGTCCTCACTGGCGAGCAGGGCCTCCACCAGGGCCGGCGGAAAATCGGAGAGGGCGTCATTTTCGCGGTGTTCGCTCGATTCAGCGGCACTGACGGGCCGGTTCAGGCGGTCGTAGAGGGCAAGGGGGCCACGCACCGGCGCCAGGCTGCCGCGCACCGGCAGCCAGAGGAACGCCACGCCCAGCAGCAGCGCACCCCCTGAAGCCAGTCCCGCCAGCGCCAGGGTGAGGCCGCGGGCCAGCCGCGGGCCCCGGGGTCTGGGCTGGCGCTGGAACACCAGCTCCGGCAAAGCCGGCTGATCAGGCGGACCGAAGCGCAACACATCGCCATCGCGCAGCAGCAGCTCCCTGACCCTCTGGCCCCGCCAGAACAGCCCGTTGGTGGAGCCGCTGTCACGGATCAGCCAATGGCTCCCCACCGCTTCGAGCCGGGCGTGCTGCTTGCTGACCGCAGGGTGATCAACGTTCAGCTCCAGACCCGGATCGCGGCCGAGGCGCATCGATGGGCCATGCAGCGCCACCCTCCGGGGCGGCTGACCACTCAGCTGAATCTCCACCCGGGCCCGCGCCGGCCCCCCACGCTCCAGCTGCTCCCGCTTCAGGCCCTCAACGGCGCTCACGGGGACGGCCCTCCCAGAGGTCGAGGATCAGGCAGACCACCGCCACATTGATGGCCACATCGGCCAGGTTGAACACCGGGAACTGGATGGGCACCAGCTCCAGAAAATCGACCACACCGCCGATCCGCCAGCGGTCGAGGCCATTGCCGACAGCGCCCCCCAGCAACGAGCCCAGTCCCAGCCACTGCCAGCGCGGCAGCGACGGATGGCGTTGGATCCAGACCACCAGCAGCAGGGCCACCACCAGGCTCACCAGGGCCAGCCAGACCGTGTGGCCGGTGAACAGGCTGAAGGCGGCGCCGGTGTTGAACACCAGCCGCAGCCGCAGCAGCCCGGGGATCAATGGCTCCGCCAGACCCGAAGGCAGTGCGGCCGTGGCCCATGCCTTGCTGAGCTGATCGAGAACCACCACCAGCACCGCCACGGTCCAGGCGAAGCGGCGGCTGGAGCTTGTCGCAGCGCTCATGGCTGCACCAGCAGCAGACGGCGCAGGGGCCAGGCCAGCACCGCCACGCCACAGCAGAGCAGCAGCTGGGGCAGCAGCGGAGCGAGGCTGTAGGAGATCAGCAGATCGGGAAGGCCAGCAGGCCAACGGCCCGCCACAGCCCCCAGCAGCAGATTGGCGATGCCGCTGAGCTGAATCACCAGCAGGCCGAAGCAGGCCGAGGCCAGCAGTGGCAACAGCTCACCCATGCCCTCCTGACGCGCCAGCCGGCCACTCACCCAGGCCGCCGGCACGAATCCGGCCAGGTAGCCGAAGCCAGGATCCAGCAGATAGGCCATGCCGCCGCCGGAGTGGAACACGGGCAGCACCAGCAGACCGAGGCTGAGGTAGGCCACCGCCGCCAGCAGAGCCGGCCTGGGGCCGCAGACCAGGGCCGTGAGCAGCAGGGCCGGCACCTGGGCGGTGACCGGCAGATCCAGCAGACGCAGTCCATCCCCAGCCAGGGGCAGGGGGATGGCGGCCTGGATCAGGCCGCCCATGGTGATCAGCAGCAGCCCCACAAGGGCGCCACTCCAGTTGGCTAAGGCCCGCAAACGAACGCTGATTGGCTGCACCCATCCTGCTGTAGTGGAGGCCAGCTGAACAGCGGTGGCGATGAGCACTCCCGATCTGAGCACCGATCCACCGATTGATCACCCCTCCGATCAGCCGTTATCCCCAGGCACTGAGCCGGCGCCAGCCACCTTCACGGTGGGCGAGTGGGTTCAGATCACGGCCCGGATCACCTACCTCAAAACCGCCGATCCGATGCCGATGCTGCGCCCACCGGATCTGGTGGATGCCGATGAAGTGGGTCAGGTGATGGCCCTGCGGGCCATCAACCAGGTGGCGGTCCGCTTCCGGCGCGGCACGTTCCTGCTGGGCGCCGATCAGCTCAGCGCCTGCACCCCCGAGGGACGCCCCAGGGGGTGAGCCCCCCAGACCGTGCCGGCAGCCCGCAGGGCTTCGGGCGGTCCGCAGAGGCTCAGGCTTGGCCGGCTCAGCAGTTGGCGGGCCACGGCATGAAGAGTGGCGGCATCGAGGCTGTCGGCCCGCTCCAGGGCCTCGTCGGCGTAGGACCAGCCCAGGCCATGGCCCAGCACCATCGCCTGACGATCAGCGATCTGGCCGCAGGTCTGGCGGCCGGCGGCGGAGGCGCCACGGAACTTGGCGATCGCCAGGGCCAGTTCCTCCTCGCTCAGGGGCTGATCCAGCAGTCGCTGCCACTCAGCGAGCAACTCCCTGGTGGCCTCGGCGGCCCGCTCAGCGGAACTGGAGAGGTGGAACACGAAGGGGGCGGCGCCGCAGCGGGCCGGGGCGTGAACACCCACGTCGTAGGCCAGGCCGTGGTCTTCGCGCAGGGCCACGAACAGCCGGCTCGACATGCCCACCCCCAGGTGGCACTGCAGCAGGCGCAGGGCCAAGGAGCGGGGATCGGCCAGGGGCACGGTGGCGGTGCCGAGCATCAGCACCAGCTGCTCAGTGTCTTGCTCCTCCAGCAGCAGGCCAGGCTCGTTCTGAGCACCCTGCCCGTTCAGCAGCGACGCTGATCGGCTGCTCCAGGCCGGGCTGTCGGGGGGCTGCAGCAGCTCCTCCAGCCCAGCGGGCGGGCGGCCCACCAGCACCAGGGCCGCCCCCTGCCCCCCCAGAACCGCCGCCGCATCAAGCAGCTGGGGACGGTCCAGCCCGGCCAGCTCCACCTCCACCCCCAGTGGATCGTGGCCGTAGGGACCCTGGCCGAAGAGGTGGGAGCGCAGTTGGTCGTGGGCCTGCTGGAAGGGGTCTTCGCGCAGGCGGCCAAGGGTCTGCAGGTTGAGCTGGCGCTCCAGGCTGATCTGATCGGGATCGAGCCAGGGGCGCTGGACCATGACCCCCAGCAGGGGCAGCAGCGCCGGGGCGTCGTCGCTGGCGCACTTGAGGCTGATCACCATGGCGTCTTCGCAGGCTTCGCAGCGCAGCTCATCGCCGAGGCCCTCCACCAGATCGGCCAGCTGATCGCCGCTGAGGTCGCCGCAGCCCCGGCTGAGCAGGCCCGCCAGCAGCTGGGCGCGACCGCGCTGGCCTGGTGGATCGGCGGCACTGCCGCCGCGGATCCAGAGCCGGGCGGAGAGGATTGCCGGCCCCTGGCGATGCAGCACCGACACCGGGCAACCGCCGGGCAGCTCGAAGCGCTCGGGCTGAGGCAGGGGAGGAAGGGGAGTGGAGCGGCTCATGCGGGCAGGGCCAGCAGACGGCAGGCCCGCTCGGGCGCCAGCATCGGCAACAGCTCGCTGCTGAGGCGCTCCACACTCCAGCGCTGCAGCAGCTCCAGGGGCTGACGCAGCGGCTGCAGACGGCCCCAGAGGCACTGGTGACCGATCAGCCCCGCCACCGACGACGCCGATTCCAGGCCAAAGCGGTAGCCATTGGCCACCAGCCGCCTGGCACGCTCCAACTCACTCTCCGGCGGAGGGGTGCAGCAGATCTCCTGCCAGACCACCGCGATCTGCTCCTCCACCGCCGCCACCTGCTCCGGAGCACAGACCGCTTCGAGCAGGGCAAGGCTGCCGGCTTCGAGCACGTTCAGGTCCAGATCGATGCTCTCCACCAGGCGCAGCTCCTCCCGCAGCCGCTGCACCAGCCGACTGCGGCGGCCTTCGGCCAGCAGGCTGGTGAGCAGGTCGGCGCCGCCCACCGCCTCCTGATCGGCGGCGGCGGGCAGTTGCCAGGCCATCAGCAGCCGGGCCGCCTCCAGCCGGGGCAGCTTCAGCTCATGGACCCCAGGGCTCAGCTCCAGGGCTGGGCCCGCTGGACGGGCTGAGACCAGGGGTTCCAGGCCGGCCAGGGCGCTGTTCGCCAGCAGGGATTCGATCGGCAACTGATCAATGGCACCGGCCAGCGCCAGGCTGCAGCGACGGGGCCGGTAGGCGCCGCTGTGAAACGAGGCCATCCCCTTGGGGGTCTGAGCCTTGAGGGCCCCGCGGGTGCCGAGGATCGGCCGGCCATAGGGGTGCTGGGGGCAGGCCAGGGCCAGCAGGCGCTGGAAGGCCACTTCTTCGGGCTGGTCTTCACTCTGGGCCAACTCTTCGAGCACCACCTGGCGCTCCATGCGGAAATCGGCAGGATCGAGCCTTGGCTTGAGCACCAGATCCAGCAGCAGCTCCAGAGCCTCGGGCACCGCCTCCGCCGGCACCAGCACGTGGTAATGCACGTCGTCGAAGCCCGTGGCCGCATTGCTGCTGCCGCCCAGCGACTCGATGCGGCGATCGAACTCACCCGCCTCCAGGCGCTCGCTGCCCTTGAAGACCATGTGCTCGAGGAAGTGGGCCACGCCCTCCTGCCCGGATCCCTCACCGGCACTGCCGGCCTGACACCAGAAGTCGAGGCAGACCAGGGGGGCCTGCTCCTGGCGCAGGCTGACCACCTCCACCCCGTTGTCGAGGCGCAGCAGGCAGGGATCCTCGAAGCTGTCGGCAGCCTGGAGCGGTGGGCGGGAGGTAAGGGGCAACGGCTGGGCCGAAAGGGCGTGGCAGGATCAACATTCTGCTGGCCGAGGCTGCCCTGTGACCGCCACTGTCCCCGCCTCCAGCCCCGAACAGCGCCCTGCCGGCTCCGGTCTGCACCCCTTGGTGGATGCCCTGGCCGCAACGATCCGCCAAAGCTGGAGCGCCCTGCCGGAGCTGGCTCCGCTGGCCATCGAGCCCGACCTCGAAGCGATCAGCGGCAGCCTCGATGGCGAGAAGCTGTTCATCCGCAACGAGCTGCGCCGCTGCCGCGGCCTGCGCAAGCTGCACCTGGAAACCGCCCGGCTGGGGGCCGGTCTGCAGATCCTGCACTGCGTTTTCTTCCCGGATCCCCGCTACGACCTGCCGGTCTTCGGAGCCGACATCGTGGCTGGACCGGCCGGAGTGTCGGCCGCCATCGCCGATCTCTCCCCCACGAGCCCTGAGCTGGCCCCCGGGATCGCCGCCGACCTGGCCGCTCTGCCCCGCCACCCCTACAGCCAGCCGCGGGAGCTGCCGGCCTGGGGCACAATCTTCTCCCCCTTCGTGCGCTTCGTGCGGCCGATGAACGAGCAGGAGGACGGCTGGTTTCAGGAGGAGGTGGCGGGCCTGCTGGCGGTGATGGCCAAAGCCGTGGCCAGCACTCCGGAGGAGGCCACCGATGACCCCGCTACGGTTGCCCGATATCACGGGCAGCTCTCGTATTGCCAGCAGCAGAAACGGAACGACAAGACCCGCCGCGTGCTGGAGAAGGCGTTCAACCCGAGCTGGGCGGATCGCTACATCGAGCATCTGCTGTTCGACGATCCACTGCCGCTGGCATGAGTCGTCTGCCCCTGCGTCCGCTGTTGATCGGCGCCGCCGCCCTGGTGCTGGTGGCCGGCACCGTGACCCTGATCAGCCGCAACCAGCAGAGCGCCAGACCCGCAGCCACGCCCGATAGCGCCGCCCAGCCCCGAAAGCTGGAGGCGGTCTCGGCTCTGGGCCGGCTTGAGCCCGCCGGCGACATCCGCAAGCTGGCCGCACCGATCACCGGCATCGGCGGCAGCCCCCGCATCACCGAGCTGCTGGTGGACGAGGGCCAACGGGTGCAGGCGGGCCAGTTGCTCGCCACCTTCGACACCGGCCCGGCCCTGCAGGCCCAGCGGCGGTTGCTGCAGAGCCGCATCGCCAACCTCAACGACCAGGTGACGCTGCTGGGACGGGAAATCGCCCGCTACCGCCAGCTGGCCAAGGCGGGTGCCACCCCGGCGGCGGATCTCGAAAGCCGCGAACTGACCCTGGTGGAGCTCAAGGGCAACCTGCGTGAAGCCCAGGACGAACTGGTGAAGACCGAGGCCGATCTGGTCAACACCGAGCTGCGGGCTCCCTTCAGTGGCACCGTGCTCAAGCTGCAGTCGCGGGTGGGCGAGCGCCCCGGCGATGACGGCATTCTCGAGCTGGGGGCCAGCGACCAGATGGAGGTGATCGCCGAGGTGTATGAGAGCGACATCAACCGAGTGCAACTGGGCCAGCGGGCCAGCATCACCAGCGAGAACGGAGGGTTCAGCGGCAGCCTCAATGGGCGGGTGATACGCATCAGCCCCCAGGTGCGCCAGCGGGACGTGCTTTCTACAGATCCCACCGGCGATGCCGACGCCCGCATCGTTGAGGTGCGCCTCGCCCTGGATCCGGTCGACATCGCTCGGGTCAGAACCCGCGCCGGCCTCAAAACCGTGATCCGCTTCGAGACATGAGCGGACTGCCGGGGCTGGCGGCGATCTGGAGCCGGCGAAAGATTCCCCTCTCCTGGCTGCTGCTCACCCGCCAACCGGCGCGGCTGGCGGTGGCCCTGGCGGGCATCAGCTTCGCCGGGATTCTGATGTTCATGCAGTTCGGCTTCCGCGACGGACTGTTCGACGCCAGCATCACGGTGCACAAGCTGTTCGACACCGATCTGGTGCTGATCAGCCCGCGCTCCAGCAGTTCGGTGAGCATGGCCGGCTTCCCCCGCCGGCGCCTGGTCCAGACCCTCGCCGATCCCGATGTGGCCGGCATCACGCCGGTGCACTGGAATCTGGTGCTCTGGCGCAATCCCAAGGACCTCAGCACCCGCTCGATCCTGGCCCTGGGCTTCGAGCCGGGCGATCCCCTGTTCACCGATCCCGGCCTGGCGGCCAAGGCCAAGGTGCTCAACCAGCGGGGCCGTGTGCTCTTCGATGAACTCTCGCGCCCGGAATTCGGTCCGGTGGCGGAGTGGTTCCGGGAGGGCCGCACGGTGGAGAGCGAGATCGGCGGCAAGCGGGTGCGTGTCGGCGGCCTGGTGGCCCTCGGGGTGTCCTTCGGCGCCGACGGCAACATCCTCACCAGCAGCGAGACATATCAGCAGCTGCTGCCGAACACGCCCCCCGGCAGCATCGAAGTGGGTCTGATCCGCCTGCGGCCCGGGTCGGATCCAGCCGTGGTGATCAAGCGCCTCAAGGACTCCCTGCCCAAAGACGTGAACGTGCTCACGAAGCAGGGCTTCATGGACTTCGAGAAGGACTACTGGCGCAACAGCACGGCCATCGGCTTCATCTTCACCCTCGGTGCCGCCATGGGCTTCATCGTGGGCTGCGTGATCGTGTATCAGATCCTTTACAGCGATGTGAGTGATCACCTGCCGGAGTACGCCACCTTGATGGCGATGGGCTACCGCCTGCCCACCCTTCTGGGGGTGGTGGCGAGGGAGGGTCTGCTGCTGGCCCTGCTGGGCTATCTGCCGGCCTATGCGGCCGGTCAGGGCCTCTACTCCCTGGTGCGCTCCGCCACCCGGCTGCCGGTCTACATGGACACCCCGAGGGCCGTCCTGGTGTTCAGCCTGATCCTGGTGATGTGCATGGGCTCGGCCGGCATGGCCATGCGCCGCCTGGGGGATGCCGACCCCGCCGAGATCTTCTGAGTCTTCTGAGAACCAACGCCAGCTCAGCCGTGCCGCCATGACCACCGCCCCCTCACCCCCTTCAGCCCGCCCCGCCCCAAGGGGCTCCACGCCGCCGATGGTGGAGGTGGAGGGGCTCTGCCATTGGTATGGCAGCAGCGAGATGCGCCGTCAGGTGCTGCAGCAGGTGAATCTGACGATCCAGCCCGGCGAGGTGGTGCTGCTCACCGGGCCCTCGGGCTGCGGCAAGACCACCCTGCTCACCCTGGTGGGGGCCCTGCGCCAGGTGCAGCAGGGCCATGTGCGGGTGCTGGGCCAGGACCTGAACGGCTCCAGCCGACGGCAGCGGCAGCAACTGCGGCAGCGCATCGGCATGATTTTTCAGGGGCACAACCTGCTGCGCTGCCTCAGCGCCGAGCAGAACGTGCAGATGGGCTCCGACCTGCTGCCGAACCTCGGCTATCGGGCCCGGCGGGATCAGGCACGGGAATGGTTGCGGGCTGTGGGCCTGGGCGACCATCTCGACAAGCTGCCCCATGGGCTCTCGGGGGGCCAGAAGCAACGGGTGGCGATCGCCCGGGCCCTGGCGGCCCACCCCCGCCTGCTGCTGGCGGACGAGCCCACCGCCGCCCTCGACAAGCAGAGCGGCCGCGAGGTGGTGGATCTGCTCAAGCGCCTGGCCAGGGAGCAGCATTGCGCCGTGCTGATGGTGACCCACGACCCCCGCATCCTGGATGTGGCCGACCGGCTGGTGCAGATGGAGGACGGCCGCCTGATCGCCGCGCCGGTGCCCGAGCCTGAGCCGGCCCTGTGAAGCGCATCGATCGGGCTTGGTAGACTGGTGCATCACACCAACGGGCCGGAAGCACTACATGGCGAAACGCAGGAACCTGAAGAAGGAAAAGCAGGAGCGCAACCGCTCCTACGCCCGCAAGTTCAAGAAGCGCAAGCTGCGCAACGACGGCCGTGGTGAAGGGGCCGGCAACGGCGTCACCGGCACCGCCAACAACGGCGGCGCCGCCGACTGAGCCAGGCGCTGATGTCGCTCTCCAGGTGCCCGAGCGTGGCGCCTGACGGGCGTGGGGATCCCGAGGGATCCCTTTTTCATGTTCAAGCACCATCACCCCCCGGCAGCCGAACCATGGTTCCCAGCGTCGTCATCCCCACCTACAACCGCCGACCGATCCTGGAGAAGGCACTGCTGGCCCTGGAGGATCAGCGGCTGGAGCCGCCCCTGCAGGACTACGAGGTGGTGGTAGTCGATGACGGATCCACCGACGGCACCGCCGAGTGGCTGCGGCAGGAGGCGGAGCGCTTCCCCCATGTGCGCCTGGTCGAGCAGGACCACGGCGGACCGGCCGAGGGCCGCAACCGTGGCGTCGACCATGCCCGCGGTGATGTGATCGTGTTCATCGACAGCGATCTGGTGGTGACCGGCACGTTCCTGCTGGAGCATGCCCGGGCCCTCGAGGCCCGCTGGCAGCAGAGCGGCAACCGGCTCTGCTTCACCTATGGCGCCGTGATCAACACGGCCAATTTCGAGGATCCCACCAGCGAACCCCACAAGCTCAGCGATCACTCCTGGGCCTATTTCGCCACCGGCAACGTGGCGATCGATCGTCAGCTGCTGGAGCGCGCCGGCCTGTTCGACACCGGCTTCCGCCTCTACGGCTGGGAAGACCTGGAGTTGGGGGAGCGCTTGCGTCGCCTGGGGGTGGAGCTTGTGCGCTGCCCGGCGGCGGTGGGCTACCACTGGCACCCTGCCCTCAGCCTGGAGCAACTGCCCGATCTGGTGCGGATCGAGCAGGAGCGGGCACGCATGGGGCTGGTTTTTTACCGCAAGCACCCCACCCGGCGGGTGCGCTTCATCATTCAGTTCACCTGGTGGCACCGGCTGCTCTGGGAGCTGCTCACCCTGGGGGGCCTGATCAATGAGCGCACGCTGCGGCCCCTCCTGGCCTGGCTGATCCGACGCGGCAAGAACGCCCTGGCCATGGAGTTGCTGCGCCTGCCGCTCAACCGCCTGGGGGTGCGGGCCCTCTACCGCGAGGCCCGCGCCGAGGGCCTTCGCTGACCGTTTGGTAGCTTGGCTTGTCCCCTCATACACCGCACACCTGTCCGTTTCGGGTGCTCAGTCGGCACCGGTGATCCCCCATAGCGGGTCATCGCGTCTGATCCCTGGCAGGTGGAGGCGAACCCGAAACCCTTCCTAACCATGGCTGTTGTCACCCTCACCGAGATGATGGAGGCTGGCGCCCACTTCGGGCACCAGACGCGTCGTTGGAATCCCAAGATGTCGCGCTACATCTATTGCGCGCGCAACGGGGTTCATATCATTGATCTGGTGCAGACCGCCGTCTGCATGAACAACGCCTACAAGTGGACACGCAATGCCTCCCGCAGTGGCAAGCGCTTCCTCTTCGTGGGCACCAAGAAGCAGGCCTCCGAGGTGATCGCCATCGAGGCCAGCCGCTGCGGCGCCGCCTACGTGAACCAGCGCTGGTTGGGCGGCATGCTCACCAACTGGAGCACGATGCGCGCCCGCATCGATCGCCTCAAGGACCTTGAGCGGATGGAGAGCTCCGGCGCCATCGCCATGCGTCCGAAGAAGGAAGCCGCCGTGCTGCGTCGCGAGCTGGAGCGTCTGCAGAAGTACCTCGGAGGCCTCAAGTCGATGCGCCGTCTGCCCGATGTGGTGGTGCTGGTGGACCAGCGCCGTGAGAACAACGCGGTGCTCGAGTGCCGCAAGCTCGACATCCCCCTGGTGTCGATGCTCGACACCAACTGCGACCCTGACCTGGCCGACGTGCCCATCCCCTGCAACGACGACGCCGTGCGCTCCGTTCAGCTGGTGCTGGGCCGCCTGGCCGATGCGATCAACGAAGGTCGCCAAAGCGGTCAGGAGCCACGGGCCGAAGACGACGAGGCCTGAGGCCTCCCGCTTGCTGAGTTCAGGCCCCAGGCCTGAACGTTCCACGGGGTTCCGAGCTGCTTGGGACCCCTGATCACCACCACCAACCTTTTCCTTCCTCCTTTCCCCTCCCATGGCTGAGATCTCAGCGAAGCTCGTCAAGGAACTGCGCGAGAAAACCGGCGCCGGCATGATGAATTGCAAAAAGGCGCTGGGCGAATCCGCCGGCGACATGGGCAAGGCCGCCGAGTGGCTGCGCCAGAAGGGCATCGCCACCGCCGAGAAGAAAGCCGGCCGCACCGCCGCCGAGGGCGCCATCGGCAGCTACATCCACACCGGTGCTCGGGTGGGTGTGCTGGTGGAGCTGAACTGCGAAACCGATTTCGTCGCCCGTGGCGATGTCTTCCAGGAGCTGTTGCGCAACGTGGCGATGCAGATCGCCGCCTGCCCCAACGTCGAGTACGTGAGCACCGAGGAGATTCCTGCCGCCATCGCCGATCGCGAGAAGCAGATCGAGATGGGTCGTGACGACCTGGCCGGCAAGCCCGACAAGATGAAAGAGAAGATCGTTGAGGGCCGCATCGGCAAGCGCCTCAAGGAACTGGCCCTGCTGGAGCAACCCTTCATCAAGGACAGCTCGATCACCGTGGCCGAACTGGTCAAGCAGGTGGCCGGCAAGATCGGTGAAAACATCCAGGTGCGTCGCTTCACCCGCTACACCCTCGGCGAGGGCATTGAGGTGGAGCAGGCCGACTTCGCCGCTGAAGTGGCCGCCATGTCCGGCAAGGCGGCCTGAGCGCCCCCGGCGTTCCACTCCTGTCCCTCCGCCACAGCCGATTGGAGACCAGCGCCACCGCGTTGTCCGAAGCCCAAGGGCACCTGGAGCGGATCCGCCAGCGCCTGGGGGAAGGCCACCGGGACCTCTATCACGACCTGGCCCTCTACCTGCAGGTGCTGCGCGACGGCCTGCCGGAGGCCGTTCAGCAGGCCGTGTTTCATGTGGCCACCCAGGTGGTGCCGGAGCGCTACCAGCAACTGAACGACCGCCAGCGTCAGGAGCTGCCCCGCCGGCTGGCGCAGCTGGTGCAGCGCTGTGGCTGCCTGCTCACCCTGGAGCAGCTGTTGGTGCTGGCCCGTCAGGTGCAGGGAGAGCAGAGGCGCCAGGGACAGCAGGAGCAACGCCGTCTCGCTCAGGCTCTGGCGCAGCTGTCAGCCGGGCCTGATCAGGACGACGACAGCTCCGGGACCGAGGAGCGCGATGAAGCGGAGGGCTCGATCCGGCTGGGCCTGAATCTGCCCCTCACCGCCGAACTGTTCTCAGCCGGCCTCCCGTCCCTGGCCGGCCTCACCAACCTGGTGGACAGCGCCGAGGACGCCGCCGGGGTCTTCGGCGACGATCACACGGGTGAGGATGAGGACCTGGAGGAGTCGGAACTGGAGGGCGCTGAAGGCCTCGAGGACTTCGGCGCCAACGAAACTGACGACGCTGATGAGGCTGACAACGCTGACGAGGATGGCGAGGGCGCGCAGGATGGCGACGACGATCCCACCGACATCCTGCGCGCCCTGCTGGTGATGGCCGTGCCACCGGAGCAGCGCGACCGGGTCAGAGGCCCTGACCGCCCACTGGCGGAGTCAGCGGCAGGATCGCTCGCCGATGGCTCTGGCGGTGGCGATGGGGATCAGCGCCTGGTGCCCCAGCAGCCACTGGAGCTGCTGGAGTGGTGGAAGGCGCTCGACCTTGCCCTGCAGCGCCGCCTGCGCAACCTCTCCCATGCCGTCAACCTCGATCTGATCAAGCTGGGTCTCACCCGCAGCCTGCTGCCGCTGTCCCTGCTGGATGCCGTGTTGGAGGGAGATCTCGAAGCCCTGCCGGCCCCGGCCAATCTGTTGCGCATCCAATTGCCCTTCGGCAGCCCCGAAACACCGGTGCAGGTCCAGGCCCTGGGGCTGCTGCTGCGCACCAGCGACCTCGAATACGAACAACCCCGGCTGCGCACCTGCCGCAAGCGCCTGGAGCAGCGGCGCGCCAGCGTACGCAAAATGGCTCAGCAGTACCGCCACTGGCAGCGGCGGGCCCGGGCTTTGGAAGCGGAACAGCAGTGGATGCAGGACAGCCAATCCACCCCCGAGGGCCAGGCCTGAACCCGGCGGTGGATCCGCCTGCTGCCAGCTCCAGCGCCAGCCGGGCCGGCAGCCAACTCGAGCATGGGGGCTGGATCACCACCCTGCAGCAGGCGCTGCAGCTGGAGGTGGAACGCGGCTTTGAGAATCTGCAGGGGCGCCGGGAGACGTTCAGCCTCTTCCTGGAGCGCCAGTGCCGCCAGCCCCCCGAGGGGCTGATCCGCCGCATGCCGGAGGCGGAGTCGGCCCTGACCGCACTGGCCGAACTCTTCGCCCGCTACGACGACCTGTCCCTGGCCCAGCGCCAGTCGCTGCTGCGGCGCTGCCGGGAGCGGCTGCACGGACTGCGCCAGAGCCTGGAGCCACCCCGGCCGCCCAGCCCCCCACGGCTGAAGCTGGCACCGCCGCTGGCGGCGACGGCGCGCCGGGGGGCGGGTCCGATCCAGCCCGACACCCCCCTGGCCGAAGTGCCGGGGATCGGGCCGAAAACCGCCACCCGCCTTGCGGGCCTGGGCTTGTTGCTGGCCCGCGACCTGTTGCGCCACTACCCCCGCGACTACCTCGATTACGCCAATCTGGTGCGCATTCAGGAGCTGGTGCCGGGGAGCACCGCCACCATCGTGGCCACGGTGCAGCGCTCCCATGCCTTCGCCAGTCCGCGCAACCCCCGGCTGGTGATCCTGGAACTTCACCTGCGCGATATCAGCGGGCGGCTGCGGCTGAGCAAGTTCTTCGCCGGCCAGCGCTTCAGCTCACCGGGCTGGCTCAAGGCCCAGCAACGGCAGTTCCCGCCCGGCTGCAGCGTGGCCGCCAGTGGCCTGGTGCGCGAGACCCCCTACGGCCCCACCCTCCACGATCCCCTGCTGGAGGTGCTCGAGTCCCCCAACACGCCCGTGCGCTCGCGCCAGATCGGACGGCTGGTGCCGGTCTATGCCCTTACCGAAGGGCTCGGCGCCGAACGCCTGCGCCAGGCCATCGGGACCGTGCTGGCCGCCGCCGCCGCCTGGGGCGATCCCCTGCCTGCGGCCCTGAGGCGGCAGGAGGGCCTGCTGGATCGAGCCGCCGCCTGGCGCGGGCTGCACGATCCCGCCGACCGCGACCAGCTCAGGGCCAGCCGCCACCGGCTGGTCTTCGATGAATTCCTGCTGCTGCAGCTGAGCCTGCTGCAACGGCGCGCCCAGCTGGCCCGGCGGCCGGCCCCACCCCTGAAACTGCCGCAGGGAGCAGGCCGCTTGATGGCCTCCTTCCTGGAGCTGTTGCCCTTCCAGTTCACCGAGGCCCAGCGCCGGGTGCTGGCCGACATTCAGGCGGATCTGGAGCAGGAACAGCCCATGGCCCGCCTGCTGCAGGGGGATGTGGGCAGCGGCAAGACCGTGGTGGCCATCGCCGCCCTGCTGGTGGCCATCGAAGCGGGCTGCCAGGGCGCCCTGATGGCCCCCACGGAGGTGCTGGCCGAACAGCACGCCCGCAAGCTGGGGGAGTGGCTGAGCCAGCTGCATGTGAGCACCGCCCTGCTCACGGGATCCACCCCGCCGGCGCGGCGGCGCCAGCTGCTCCAGGACCTGGCCAACGGCCAGCTGCAGCTGCTGGTGGGCACCCATGCCCTGCTGGAGGATCCGGTGGCCTTCGCTCGCCTCGGGCTGGTGGTGGTGGATGAGCAGCACCGCTTTGGCGTACGCCAGCGCGATCGGCTGATGGGCAAGGGCCTGCAGCCCCACCTGCTGACGATGACCGCCACACCGATCCCGCGCACCCTGGCCCTTTCGGTGCATGGCGACCTGGAGGTGAGTCAGATCGATGGTCTGCCGCCGGGGCGAACCCCCATCCGCACCCGCCTGCTGCGGGGCGGCCAGCGCCGGGAGGCCTACGAGCTGATCCGCTCGGAGGTGGCCCAGGGCCAGCGGGCCTATGTGGTGCTGCCCCTGGTGGAGGAATCGGAGAAGCTGGATCTGCGCTCGGCGGTGGCCGTCCACCGGCAGTTGCAGGACGAGATCTTCCCCGACCTGCGCGTGGGCCTGCTGCACGGGAAGATGCCGAGCCCCCGCAAGCAGGAGGCGATCAACGCCTTCGCCAGCGGCCGCTGCGATGTGCTGGTGTCCACCACCGTGGTGGAGGTGGGGGTCGATGTGCCGGAGGCCAGCGTGATGGTGATCGAGCACGCCGAGCGCTTCGGGCTGGCGCAGCTGCACCAGCTGCGGGGCCGGGTGGGCCGCGGGGCGGCGGCCTCCCATTGCCTGCTGATCAACGATGGCAAGGCCGGACCGGCCCAGCAGCGGCTGGAGCTGCTGGTGCGCTCCAGCGATGGCTTTGAGATCGCTGAACTGGATCTGCAGCTGCGGGGGCCGGGCCAGGTGCTGGGAACCCGCCAGTCGGGCCTGCCCGATCTGGCCCTGGCCAGCCTCAGCGACGACGGGGACGTGCTGGAGCAGGCCCGCTCGCTGGCCAGGCGGCTGCTGGAGCTCGACCCTGGCCTTGAGGCCCACCCGGGCCTGCGCCAGGCCCTGAGCGAGCAGCGGCAGCGGCAGGTGGAGGCCAGCAGCTTGAATTGAGCACTCCCCGCCATCCCCGCGCGTGAGCCCCAGCCCGCTCAGGCCCTGGAGCCCGATCCCGATCCAGGACACGGCCGAAGGGCTGATCCCCCTGCCGAGCCAGTTGTTGCGGCTTGAGCCCCACCCCTATGCGGCGCTGGGGGCGCCCTACGGCGACGGCTGCAGCCCCTTCCAGCTGCGCAGTGGCGTGGTGGAGCGGCTGCTGCGGGCCCAGGGGGAGCTGCAGCGCCACCACAGCGACTGGTGCCTGGCGATCTTCGACGGCTGGCGGCCCGTGCGGGTGCAGCAATTCATGGTGGAGCACACGATCGAGAGCGAATGCCATCGGCTGGGGCTGGACCCTCGCCAGAGCGGCCCCGAGTTGGAGGCCGTGATCGCCGACGTGGGCCGCTTCTGGGCACCCCCCAGCCCCGATCCGGCCACACCGCCGCCCCACAGCACCGGCGGGGCCGTGGATCTGACCCTGGCCAGCGCCGCTGGCCTGCCGCTGGATCTGGGCGGAGAGATCGATGCGATCGGAGCGGTCTCAGAGCCTGATCACTACCACCCGTCCAGACGCAGCGAACGCCTGGACGCCACCCTCGAGCCCCGGCTGGCGCAGGAATGGCACCGGCGCCGCAGCCTGTTGCGCCAGGTGATGGCCACAGCCGGCTTTGTGCAGCATCCCCATGAGTGGTGGCACTTCAGCCACGGCGATCAGCTCTGGGCCTGGCGGCAGGGGGAAGCGAGTGCGATCTACGGCGGCTGGGATCCGGGCAGGGGCTGACGCTGCAGCTCACGCCAGATCCGGTCGGCTTCCTCGCGGCTGATCCGGTTCTCGTTGGCGCAGCGCTTCAAGCTGGCCTCCCCCAGCTCCAGCTGGATCTGGCGCAGCCGTTGCAGCACCTGCGGGGGTTGATCCGCGAACTGCAGCAGCTGGTTCTGATAGGCCTTGAGCATGTGATCGGCCTGGCAGGTGTCGCCATCGGGCTGATAGATCCTGACCGGGGTTTTCGGCGGTGGTGCCATGGTCCGGGCCTCCAGCGGAGGACTCCAGGGGCTGATCGTCACCAGGACCAGGCTGGCGCTGCCCAGCAGCAGCGACCCAACACAGGGGCGCAAGGACGACGCCATCAGCTCTCGGCGGGGAGCAGCGCCTGGATCCGCTCGGCCCCGAGGCCGGAGACGAACTGGCCGAAGCTCTGGCGGCCGCCGTCGTTCTTCCAGAGCAGCAGCA
Organism: Synechococcus sp. CS-1329; assembly: GCF_025128055.1. GTDB lineage: Bacteria > Cyanobacteriota > Cyanobacteriia > PCC-6307 > Cyanobiaceae > Regnicoccus_A. Next base: position 36,225 of record NZ_JAHLYS010000037.1, read on the forward strand.
GCGGCTCGAGGGTGGCCTCCAGATCCGCCAGGGGCATGCGCTCCAGGTAGGGAACCGCCAGCTGGGTGAGGTTGGGGGTGCCGCCCAGCCAGAGCTGGTACTGCTCCACGCCACTGCCCACCAGCCCCACCTCGGCCATGTAAGGCCTGGCGCAGCCATTGGGGCAACCGGTCATGCGCAGCAGCAACGGCCGCTCGATGCCGAGCCGCTGCAGCTGGGTCTCGAGGCGCTCGAGCACCGCCGGCAGGATGCGCTCCGACTCGGTGATCGCCAGGCCGCAGGTGGGCAGCGCCGGACAGGCGATGGCATGGCGCGACAGCAACGACGGCGCTTCCGGCGAATCGAAACCGAGGGCGGCGAGGGCCTCCTTGACACTGCTGCGCTGGGAGGTGCCGATCGAGCAGAGCAGCAGATCCTGGTTGGGGGTGAGCCTCGCCTCCAGCTGATACGTCTCGACCAGGCGGCGCAGGCCGCGCTTGCGCTCTCCCTCCAGCCGGCCACAGAGCAGAGGCAGACCCACGAACCAGAGCCCACGGTTCTGGCGGTGCCAACCGAGGTAGTCGTCGAGGCGGGGTTTGGGTTCGGCCCGCAGGGGCTTGATCGGCGCCTCGAGGTAACGGCCGAGCTCCTGGCGGAACCACTCGACCCCACGGTCGTGGATCAGATACTTCATGCGGGCATGGCGCCGCTGCTCCCGGTCGCCGTGATCGCGCTGGAGGGCCACGATGGCCTGCACCAGATCGAGCACATGCTCCGCCGCCACGTAGCCGAGGGGATCGGCGGTGCGGGCGAAGGTCTCGTCCTTGTTGTGGGTGCGGCCCATGCCACCGCCCACGTACACATTGCAGCCACGCAGGCGGCCAGAGGGGTCGGTGAAGGCCACCAGACCGATGTCCTGGGTGAGGAGATCCACCGAGTTGTCACCGGGAACGGTGACCGCCACCTTGAACTTGCGGGGGAGATAGGTCCCCCCATAGAGCGGTTCGTTGGAATCACCGCTGAATCCAGGTCCCTGCGCTTGGCGCTGACGGGCGCGCTTGACGGCGGCGGCGGGCTTGAAGCGGTAGCTGTGGTCGCCATCCACCCAGAGATCCAGGTACGACCCCTCTGCCGCCAGCGGAGCGATCAGGTCGGCGATCTCATCGGCCAGACGCCGGGCGGCGGGATATCCGCCCTTCTCGAAGGGTGCGGCCGGCGCCATCACGTTGCGGTTGATGTCACCACAGGCGGCGAGGGTCGAGCCCATCGAGCGCACGATCGTGCCGATCACCTCGCGGATGTCGGCCTTGGCGATGCCATGCATCTGAAAGGCCTGGCGGGTGGTGAGCCGCAGGGTGCCGTTGCCGAGGCGGTCGGCGAGTTCATCCATCGCCAGGTACAGGGGCACCGGAATGCGACCAGCCGGACTGCGCAGACGCAGCATCATCTGCCAGTCCTTCTCCTGCCCCTTCTGGCGGTTGTCGCGGTTGTCCTGCTGATAACTGCCGTGGAACTTGAGGATCTGAACGGCCCCATCGGTGAAGAAGGGTTTGTCGTTCTCCAGCTCGGTGGCCAGGGGCTCCTTGAGGTAGTCGCTGGAGGCCTTCAGCCGCTCGAACTTGCTGGGGGGTTTGATCGCGGCGGCAGCGTGGCCGTTGCCGGTCGAAGACGATGGGGAGGCTGCACCCACAGGCTCGGATTCCACCTTGCTGCGGCCGGGACCCGACGACTTGCGATGACGTTCGGGGGTGAGGGTCACGACAAAGGCACCAGCGTCACTTGAAGGTAGCGAAGCAGGGTGAGGCTGACGGGCTTTCAATACAGTCACAGGCTGCTGAGCTGTGCAAGTGGCCACCTTCCTGCTGGAAATCGGAACCGAAGAACTGCCGGCCGATTTCGCGCGCCTGGCCCTGCCTCAACTGGAGCAGCAGGTGCGCCACGACCTGGCCGCCCAACGCCTGCCCCACGGCCTGGTGGAGGCCACCAGCACGCCGCGGCGCCTGGTGCTGCGCGTGGCGGATCTGCCCCTGCGCCAGGACGACCTGGCCGAGGAGCGCAAGGGCCCCCCAGGCGCTCAGGCCTTTGTGGATGGGCAACCGGGCCCGGCCGCCATCGGTTTCGCCAGCCGCTGTGGCGTCGATCCAGCCAGCCTCGAACTGCGGGAGACCCCCAAGGGCCCGTTCGTCTTCGCCCGCCTTCTGCAGCCGGGGCGAGCCAGCGACGAGGTGCTGGCGGAGCGCATCCCGGCCTGGATCGCCGCGCTGCAGGGACGGCGTTTCATGCGCTGGGGCGAGGGGGAACTGCGCTTCAGCCGTCCGGTGCGCTGGCTGGTGGCCCTGCTCGATCAGCAGGTGATTCCCCTGGTGCTGGAGGGCAGTGATCCCCTGATCAGCAGCGGCCGGATCAGCCGTGGCCATCGCCTGTCGAAGCAGACGCTCACCGTTGCCGACGCCGCTCTGCACAGCGAACTGCTGGCCAAGGCCGGCGTGCTGGTGGACCGGCAGCAGCGGGCCGACTGGATTCGCCAGCAGGTGCTCGCGGCCGCCAGCGCCGCCCAGGCCCGGCCCGATCTCCCCGAGGAGCTGTTCGAGGAACTGGTGGACCTGGTGGAGAGCCCCAGCCTGATCGAGGGATCGGTGGAGCCCCGTTTCCTCGACCTGCCGCCAGAGGTGTTGAGCACGGTGATGCGCAGCCACCAGCGCTATGTGCCCCTGCGCCGCCTGGACGCGGCGGAGGATCCCCTCGCCCTGACGGCCCAGGCCAGCCTGCTGCCCCGCTTCCTCTGCATCGGCAACGGCCTGCCCCAGGCGGCCGCCACGGTGCGGCGGGGGAATGAACGGGTGCTCAAGGCCCGCCTGGCCGATGCCGAGTTCTTCCTTCAGGCCGACCGTGCCGTCAGCTGCGAGCAGCGACGGGCTCGCCTCGCCAGCGTCACCTTTGCCGAAGGGCTCGGCAGCCTGCTGGATCGCAGTGATCGCCTGCACTGGCTGAGCGACCTGTTGCTGCAGCACCTCTCGCTGGCAGCGGAGCAGCGGGAGGCGGCCCTGCGGGCTGCCCACCTGTGCAAGCACGATCTGGTCTCTCAGATGGTGGGGGAATTCCCCGAACTGCAGGGGGTGATGGGGGCCAAGTACGCGCTGGCGGAGGGGGAATCCAGGGCCGTGGCCCTGGCGGTGCTGGAGCACTACCTGCCCCGGGGAGCCGGCGATCAGCCCCCCAGTTCCGATGCCGGCGCCGTGGTGGCCCTGGCCGAGCGACTGGAGCTGCTGCTCAGCATCTATGCCAAGGGTGAGCGGCCCAGCGGCTCCTCCGATCCCTATGCCCTGCGCCGGGCGGGCAACGGCGTGTTGCAGATCCTCTGGGAGCGGGGCTGGAGGCTGGATCTGGTCCGTGTGCTCTCACAGGCCAGTGTCCACTGGGCCCAGCTGCTGGCTGAGCTGAAGCTCGAGGCCCCCACCCTGGCCGCTGAGCTGATGGAGACCCTGCGTCAGCGCATGGTCTCCCTGCTGGATGACGAGGGCTTCGAGAACGACCTGGTCCAGGCCGTGGCCGGCGATGGAGTGGCCGCCGGGCGGCTGCTGGGCGATCCGATCGACGCTCGCCAGCGTCTTGCCCTGCTCGTCCAGCTGCGCAGCGATGGCCAGCTGGCACCACTGCAGGCCGTGGTGCAGCGGGCGGCACGGCTGGCCATCAAAGGAGATCTGGCGGCGGATGTGCTCAGCCCAGCAGGGGTGGTGGATCCGGCCCTATTCAGCTCCCCCAGCGAAGGGGGCATGCTGCAGGTGCTGCAGGAGTTGGAGCCGATCCTGTCGCTGCCCGATCCTGAGAGCCGCTACCGCCAGTTGGCGCACAAGCTGGCGGAGGGAGCCGAGGCCCTCTCCGCCTTCTTCGATGGCGCCAGCAGTGTGATGGTGATGTGCGACGACCTTTTAGTGCGCCGCAATCGCCTCAACCTGCTGGGGGTGTTGCGCAATCAGGCCGGTGTCCTGGCCGACTTCAGCAAGCTCAGCAGCTGAGGAAGGACTTTCAGCCTCAGTGGCTCAACCCTTGGCAGCCAGAGCGGGTTCCCGCTCCTCGCTCGCCTGGGGATCAGCGACCACGGGCTGGGCCACAGGCTCTGGCCTGGCCTTGCCCACGCCCTGCTGCTGCTCCGATTCCTGGGCCAGGGCAGCCAGCCAGGCTTCCATCTCCTCGGGACTGCGCACCATGCTGGGCACAGGCTTGTACGACTGGGGAGCGAGGGCATTGCCGCGCAGCACCGCACCAAGGGTCAGCAGGGTGAGCTTGATCTGCTGCCAGGGATTCATCATCACCACCCGCTTGTAGAGGTAGCTGTCGAAGGTGAGGCGTTGCACGTCCTTGTCGTCGCACATCTCGACGAAGGCTTCGCGGGCCGGATCGTTGCGATAGAAGATGTTCTGGAGGATTTCCAGCACCTTGTAGGTGGCGCCGTACTGCTTGTCCCACTGGCGGATGTAGACCTTGAGGTCGGCTTCCGTGGGGATCTTGGCTCCAGAGGCGCTGGCGGCAACGATCTGCTCAGCACACATGCGGCCACTCTTGGCGGCGAAGTAGATCCCTTCCCCTGAACTCTTGGTGACGTAGCCGGCGGCATCACCCACGAGCGCCATCTGACCGACGACGCGACGGGGCCTGGGATGCTCGGGAATCGGGTGAGCTTCCACCTTGATCACCTCACCGCGCAGCAGACGGGCACTGGCGCGCTTGCGAATGCCCTTCTGCAGGCTCTTGATCAGCGCCTGGTTCTTCTGCATGGTGCCGGTGCCCACGGCCACGTGGTCGTACTTGGGGAACACCCAGGCATAGAAATCGGGGGAGACGTCGGTGCCGACATACATCTCGGCCAGATCCTCGTAGTAGCTCATCTCCTCCTTGGGCAGGCGGATGCGCTCCTGGAAGGCGATGGCCACGTTGTAGTCGCCGGCGTCCATGGCCTTGGCCACGCGACTGTTGGCGCCGTCGGCACCCACGATCAGATCCACCTCAAGGCTCTTGATTTCGCCGGTGGGACCACCACCGGAGTAATCGGCGTAGTGGAGCGTGTAGGGACCCTGGCGGGCCTTGCCGGTGTCGATCGACTGAACCAGACCATTGATCAGGTGTGCTCCGAGCTCGGCGGCTCGGTTGCGCAGGAATCCATCCAGGATCTCCCGACGGCACATGCCGATGTATTCGTTCTCGTTTTCGAGATGAATATCCACCTCTCGGTTGGAGGGGGAGATCATGCGCATGTTGCGCACCTTGCGATCAATGATCGACTCGGGAAGATCGAATTCTTCGACCATGCAGAGTGGAATGGCTCCACCACATGGCTTGGCGTTGTCAAGCTTGCGCTCGAAGAGCCAGGTTTCGATTCCTGCCTTCGCTAGCACTTCGGCTGCGCAGGAACCGCTCGGGCCGCCACCCACCACTGCGACTCGCAACATCTTGAAACCTGCTCCGCGGGAATGATCCTTGGGCGCGAAGCTAACACCCACGCCCATCTCGATGTTGATCAGGCCAGGGCTGACATCTACGATTGTGACGAAGTTTGTTACGAGCTTGCGTGCCACCGCGAAGGCCGCTGCGCCAGAACCGCAGCGAACAGCGCGAGGATCTGCCGGTGGCGCGCCGCTCCCTGCCCGAGGGCGGTGCTCGAAGGAATCTGCTCAAGCCTGTGGCTGCCACCACCGCCGTGCTGGCGATGACGGCGGCAGCCGGGGTGCTGCTGTTCCTCGAACCGCTGCAGCGCTGGCTGGCCCCACCGCCGGTGCCAGGCCTGGAGGCGCGTCAGAGCCTCGACGGCCGCCTGCTCGGCCACTTCCCCTACCCGGAAACCACCGCCGCCAGCCTGGTGGCCGTGGCCCCTGGCCTGAAGTTGCGCTCGGAGGCCGCCGAAGCCCTGCTGGCCATGAAGCGCGCGGCCGGCGCCGACGGCGTGAATCTGCAACTGCTCAGCGGTTTCCGCTCGATTGAGCTGCAGAAGGACATTTTCTTTGATGTCAAGGCGGAGCGCAACCAGAGCGCCCAGGAGCGGGCCCAGGTGAGCGCACCACCGGGATTCTCCGAGCACAGCACCGGCTATGCCGTGGATCTCGGCGACGGCACCAGCCCCCAGAGCCACCTGAGTGAGAAGTTCGATCGCACCCCCGCCTTCCGCTGGCTGGAGGCCAATGCCAATCGCTTCCACTACCAGCTCTCCTTTCCCAGGGGCAACAGCCAGGGGGTGAGCTACGAGCCCTGGCACTGGCGTTACGAGGGATCCCTCGACGCCCTGCGCCTGTTCGAGCCGGCGCGGCAACTGGGCCGCTGATTCCTCAGCTCCAGGGCTGGAAAGTCTGACTATCCACACTCAGCTCGGGCAGCACTTGTGCTGGGCTTCCGATAACCGATCGGGCCCGAGGCTTCCAGGTGGTGCTGCGATATAGTGATGGATTGTTGCAACCGGTCTCGGTTGCTGCCGACAAGATTAAGCGAGAAATCCCGTATGAGCGCCAAGCAGAGCGCACCGATCCGCAACATCGCGATCATTGCCCACGTGGACCACGGCAAGACCACCCTGGTGGATGCCCTGCTTCAACAGTCCGGCATCTACCGCGAGGGCGAAGCCGTTCCCACCTGTGTCATGGACTCCAACGACCTGGAGCGTGAGCGCGGCATCACCATTCTCTCCAAGAACACGGCGGTCACCTACGCAGGCACCCGCATCAACATCGTTGACACCCCCGGCCACGCCGACTTCGGCGGTGAAGTGGAGCGGGTGCTGGGCATGGTGGACGGGGCGCTGCTGATCGTCGACGCCAACGAGGGGCCGATGCCCCAGACCCGTTTCGTGCTCAAGAAGGCCCTGGAGCAGGGTCTGCGGCCGATCGTCTTCGTCAACAAGATCGACCGGGCCCGCGTCGACCCTGAGCAGGCCGTCGACAAAGTGCTGGATCTCTTCCTCGAGCTGGGCGCCGACGACGACCAGTGCGACTTCCCTTACCTCTTCGGCAGTGGCATGGGCGGCTACGCCAAGCCCGACATGGCCACCGAGAGCGAAAACATGAAGCCGCTCTTCGACGCCATCCTGCGCCACGTGCCGCCCCCGGTCGGCGACCCCGAAAAGCCCCTGCAGATGCAGGTGACCACGCTTGATTACTCCGATTTCATCGGCCGGATCATGATCGGCCGGGTGCACAACGGCACGATCAGGGCCGGCCAGAGCGCAGCGCTGATCCGCGATGACGGCAGCATCAAGCGCGGCCGCATCAGCAAGCTGCTGGGCTTTGAAGGCCTGGCGCGGGTGGAGATCCCCGAGGCCCGCGCCGGTGACCTGGTGGCCGTGGCCGGCTTCGATGAAGTGAACATCGGCGAGACCATCGCCTGCCCTGATCACCCCGAAGCCCTGCCGCTGATCCGGGTGGACGAACCCACCCTGCAGATGACCTTCGTGGTCAACGACTCCCCCTTCGCCGGCAAGGAGGGCAAGTTCGTCACCAGCCGCCAGCTGCGCGATCGCCTCCAGAAGGAACTGCTCACCAACGTGGCCCTGCGCGTCGAAGACACCGACTCGCCGGACCGCTTTGCCGTCAGCGGCCGCGGTGAGCTGCACCTCGGCATCCTGATCGAGACCATGCGCCGGGAAGGCTTCGAATTCCAGGTGTCGCAACCCCAGGTGATCTTCCGCACCATCGATGGCACCCCGTGCGAGCCGGTGGAGACCCTGGTGATGGATGTCCCCGAGGATGCCGTCGGCAGCTGCATCGAGAAGCTGGGCATGCGCAAGGGCGAGATGCAGAACATGGAAACCGGCAGTGATGGCCGTACCCAGCTGGAGTTCGTGGTGCCGGCGCGGGGCCTGATCGGCTTCCGTGGCGAATTCGTGCGGGCCACCCGAGGCGAGGGCATCATGAGCCACTCCTTCTTCGAGTACCGCCCGATGCAGGGCGACTTCGACGCACGGCGCAACGGCGTGCTGATCGCCTACGAAGAGGGCACCGCCACCTTCTATGCCCTCAAGGGCGCCGAAGACCGCGGTCAGTTCTTCATCACCCCTGGCGCCAAGGTGTACAAGGGCATGATCGTCGGCGAGCACAACCGCCCGCCCGATCTCGAGCTCAATGTCTGCAAGGCCAAGCAGGTCACCAACATCCGCTCGGCCGGTGCTGAGGTGCTCGACACCCTGCAGTCGCCGATCCAGATGACGCTGGAGCGGGCCCTGGAGTACATCGGCCCCGACGAGATGCTGGAGGTGACGCCCGAATCGATCCGGCTGCGCAAGCTGCCGTCGAAGAAGCCCGCCAAGCGTTGAGCGAGGCCCTTGAGGACGACCTCCGCTTCCAGCAGGCGGTCGTCCTCTTCAATGCCGGCCAGTGGTACGCCTGCCACGACGGGCTTGAGGAGCTGTGGCATGAAACCCTGGGCCCGGACCGTCCCGTGCTCCAGGGGATCCTTCAGATCGCCGTGGCCCACCTCCACCTGGAGCGCGGCAACCGCAACGGCGCCACGGTGTTGCTGGGTGAAGGGCTGGGCCGTCTGGCCCGCAGCGGTCCCGAGGCCCTCGGTCTCGACCTCGACCATCTGCGCCAGGCCAGTGCCGCCCGGCTGAGTGTTCTTCAAGCTGGCGACAACCCGTCAGCCCTGCCCCTGCCCAGCCTGCGGCCACAGACCTGAGCGTCCGCCCCGCCGCTGGGCTTCCGGCACAGGCCCGTAGATTGCCCCATCGGCCTGGCTTCAAACCCACCCTTGCCGCTGAGATGTGAGCACTGCCCAGGTGAGCCCCATCGAGTTGCCCGAATCGCTCCTTCGACCACGGCGGCGGCTGTTGCCGGCCCTGAGCGCGCTGCTGCTGGTGCTGGCCCCAGGGGCCAGTGGCCACGCCCAGCCGATCCGGCCTGGGGAGCAGGTCGGTCCGCCTGTGGGGCAGGCACCGGCGCCGGCAGCAGCACCAGCCCCGGCACCCACCGGCCAGGTCACGATCGAATCCGACCGGCAGCAGGCCGACAACGTCACCGGAATCATCACGGCCACGGGCAATGTCCGAATCGTTTACCCCGATCAGCGGGTGGTGGCCACCTCCCGCCAGGCCCAGTACTTCACTCGCGAGGGAATGATCATTCTCAGCGGTGATGTGGACGTGATCCAGGAGGATGGCAACCTGCTCAAGGCCGATCGGGTCACTTACATGGTGGAGCAGGAGCGCACCCTCGCCCAGCCCCTGCAGGGCCAGCAGGTGTTCAGCAAACTGCTGATTCAGACCACGCCCCAGGTTAAGCCGCCGGGAGCGCCACTCCAGCCCCTCCCGCCGCCGCTGCGATGAGCCTCTCCCTGGAGAGCGTGAGCCTGAGCCTGGGCGGTCGCCCCCTGGTGAACGAGGTGAGCCTGGAGCTCGACCCAGGTGAGGTGGTGGGCCTGCTCGGACCCAACGGGGCGGGCAAGACCACCACCTTCAACCTGGTGACGGGCCAGCTCAGGCCCGATCGAGGCCAGGTGCTGCTGGATGGCCGTCGGGTCGAGGGCCTGCCGATGCCCAAGCGGGCGCGGCTCGGCATCGGCTATCTGCCCCAGGAAGCCAGTGTGTTCCGCCAGCTCAGCGTCCGGGAGAACCTGCAACTGGCCCTGCAACAGAGCGGCACCCCGCTGCGGGTGCGGCGTCAGCGCTTGGAGCAGTTGATCGAAGAATTCCATCTCAGCAGGTTCCAGCACCGCCGCGGCTTCCAGCTCTCCGGCGGTGAGCGCCGCCGCTGTGAGGTGGCCCGGGCCCTGGCCGTGGGCCAGGAGGGCCCGCGCTACCTGCTGCTGGATGAACCCTTCGCCGGCGTCGACCCCCTGGCGGTGGCCGATCTGCAGGTCCTGATCGGCAGCCTGCGCCAGCGCGGCATGGGCCTGCTGATCACCGACCACAACGTGCGCGAAACCCTGGCGATCACCGATCGGGCCTACATCCTCACGGAGGGCAGCATTCTGGCCTCGGGCCGCTCCTCCGAGGTGGCCCATGATCCGCTCGTGCGGCGTCACTATCTGGGTGAGGGATTTCAGCTGTGAGCGCATCCACCCCACCCCTGGCCAAACCCACGGCTCAGCGCCTGCTGCGGCCCTTGAGCCTGTTCTGGCAGCGCCTGCCACTGATGGATCGCTGGCTCACCAGCGAGCTGATGGGGCCCCTGCTGTTCGGTGTCGCGGCCTTCACGGCGGTGTCGCTCTCGGTGGGGGTGGTTTTCGAGCTGGTGCGGCGGGTGGCCGAATCAGGGCTGCCGCTGGTCACCGCCCTGCAGGTGCTGGGTCTGCGAATGCCCGGCTTCCTGGTGCTGTCCTTTCCGATGGCCACCTTGATGGCCACCCTGCTGGCCTACAGCACCCTCTCCAGCAACAGCGAACTGATCGCCCTGCGCAGCGTGGGGGTGAGCACCTGGCGCATGGTCCTGCCGGCCCTGATCGTGGCCGTGCTGATGAGCATGCTCACCTTCGTGTTCAACGATCTGATCGTTCCCAGCGCCAACCTGGAAGCGTCCAACACCTTGAATCAGGCCCTGGGCAAGGCGATCGCGGCCGAGAAGGGCAGCAACATCATCTATTCACGCTTCAGCCGTCGCCCCAACTCCAATAATGATTCGGGCAGCGAACGCTACCTCTCCCAGCTCTTCTACTCACGCCAGTTCAACGATGGCGAAATGGAGGAGGTGACGGTGCTGGACTTCAGCCGTCCCACCGGCACCCAGATCCTCAAGGCCAAAAAGGGCATCTGGAACGAAGAGGCGGGAATGTGGGAATTCCAAGATGGGCAGATCGTGCTGGTGGGCGACAGCGAAACCACCACCTCAGCCAAGTTTGATCGCTATCTCTATCCACTCGACGAGGGGCCGCTCAAGCTGGCGGCCCTGCCCAGGGATGCCGCCAGCATGTCGGTGTCCGAGGCCCTGCGGGCTGAGGTACTGCTGCGGGAGGCCGGGGATCAGAAGGAGTCCCGGCGGCTGAGGGTGCGCATCCAGGAAAAGTTCGCCTTCCCGGCCATCTGCCTGGTGTTCGGCCTGATCGGCAGCAGCCTCGGGGTCCGGCCCAATGCCCGCACCAGCCGCAGCCAGGGGTTCGGCATCAGCGTTCTGCTGATCTTTTCCTATTACCTGATGTCGTTCATCTTCAGCTCCCTGGGGGTGAAAGGCACGCTCGGGCCGCTGCTGGCGGCCTGGACACCGGTGCTGCTCGGCCTGTTGCTGGGACTGGTGCTGTTGCGCCAGGCCAGCCGCTGAACCAGGCCTCAGGCCGACAGGCCTGCAGGCAGACTGGCAGGCAGATCCTCCCCGCCCTGAGCGCGTTGCAGTGAACGATCCGGTTCTCTCCCTCGGCCTGCTGGCCTTTGCCCTGCTGCTGGTGGCCTTGCCCCTGGCCTTCTGGAGCCTCAGCGGCGGGCTCTCCAGCAGCCCCGTGCGCCTGCTGGTGGCCGCCGCCAACTTGAGCCTCACAGCCCAGCTCACCCTGCGCTGGTGGGACTCGGGTCACTTCCCGATCAGCAACCTCTACGAATCCCTCTGTTTCCTGGCCTGGGCCTGCACGCTCACCCAGCTGCTGGTGGAGCGCTCCTGGCCCAGTCCACTGGTGCCCGCGGCGGCCACACCCATGGCCCTGGGCTGCTTGGCCTTCGCCAGCTTTGCCCTGCCTGATCGACTGCAGGAGGCCTCACCGCTGGTGCCGGCCCTGCGCTCCAGCTGGCTGGTGATGCACGTGAGCGTGATCATGGTGAGCTACGCCGCTCTGCTGGTGGGATCGCTGCTCTCGGTGGCGGTGCTGTTCACCGATCGCGGCCAAGACCTGCAACTGCGCAGCAGCTCCATCGGCACTGGCGGCTTCCGTCAGGCCAAGCTGGCCACTGAGTCGGGCGAACTGCGGCTGAGCAGTGTCTCGATCGGGGTGAGCGAGCAGCTCGACAGCCTCAGCTACCGCACGATCACCGTGGGCTTCCTGCTGCTGTCCGTTGGTCTGGTGAGCGGGGCCGTGTGGGCCAACGAAGCCTGGGGCAGCTGGTGGAGCTGGGACCCCAAGGAAACCTGGGCCCTGATCTGCTGGCTCGTCTACGCGGCCTATCTGCACAGCCGCCTGAGCCGGGGCTGGCAGGGACGCCGTCCCGCCCTGGTGGCGGCGGCCGGTCTGGTGGTGATCGTGGTCTGCTACATCGGTGTCAACCTGCTGGGCATCGGCCTGCACAGCTACGGCTGGTTTCTGGGGGCCTGAGCCCCTCTGATCCCTCTACCGATCAGCAGCAGGGATCGCCGGAGCAGGCAAGCATCAAAAAAAGAGACCAGGTCGAAACCTGGTCTCCGGTCCTGCTGAACGAACTATCGCTCTGAACCGCCGCTCTGAACTGCCGCTCAGACCAGGGCGGCCTTCGGGCGGCGACTGTGGCGAATGCCCTCGATCGCAGCTCGGTAGTCGGGGGCGTTGAACACGGCCGAGCCGGCCACGATGGCGTTGGCGCCGGCCTCCACCACCTGCCAGGTGTTGGTGGCCTTGAGGCCGCCATCCACTTCGATCCAGGGATCGAGTCCGCGCTCATCGCACATCCGGCGCAGGCGACGCACCTTCTCCACGGCCGAGGGGATGAAGCTCTGGCCGCCGAAGCCGGGGTTGACGCTCATGATCAGCACCAGATCGCAGAGCTCAAGGCAGTACTCGAGGGTGTCGAGGGGCGTGCCTGGGTTGAGCACAGCGCCGGCTTTCTTGCCCAGGTCCTTGATCTGACCCAGGTTGCGGTGCAGGTGGGGGCAGGCTTCCACCTGCACATAGATGTGGTCGGCGCCGGCCTTGGCGAAATCGCCCACGTAGCGCTCGGGCTCCACGATCATCAGGTGAACATCGAGCGGCTTGCTGGTGACGGGGCGCAGGGCCTCGACGATCAGCGGGCCGATGGTGATGTTGGGAACGAAACGGCCGTCCATGACGTCGACATGGATCCAGTCGGCTCCAGCCTCGTCTACGGCCCTGACCTCGTCACCGAGGCGGGCAAAATCAGCGGAAAGGATCGACGGGGCGATCACCAGAGGCTTCGTGCTCATGGTTGGGGCCACCGGGGGCAAGGGAGCTCACCGATTGTAGGAACGCACGGTCAGGGGCCTCACACGGCGCTGATACAGTGACGCCCGCTTCTTGTCGGAAAGACCTTGCCGCAGCTGGTCTGCCTGTCTTTCTGCTGACGCCTTCTCTCCCCCCTGCCGGACCGTCGTGGATCGCACCCTCATTCAGGAACTGCTCGAAGTCGTCGAGCAGGCCGCCATCGCCTCCGCCCACCTCACCGGGCTCGGCAAGAAAGATGAGGCCGATGCCGCCGCCGTCGAGGCGATGCGCACCCGCATGGGCTCCATCGCCATGCAGGGCCGGATCGTGATCGGCGAGGGCGAGCGGGATGAGGCGCCGATGCTCTACATCGGCGAGGAAGTGGGCAGCGGCAGCGGCCCCGGCGTCGATTTCGCCGTGGATCCCTGCGAGGGCACCAACCTCTGCGCCAACGCCCAGGACGGTTCGATGGCCGTGCTGGCCGCCTCCGACCGCGGCGGCCTCTTCAATGCTCCCGACTTCTACATGAAGAAGCTGGCGGCCCCCCCGGCGGCCAAGGGCAAGGTGGACATCCGCAAGAGCGCCACCGAGAACATCGCCATCCTCAGCTCCTGCCTGGGCATGCCCGCCAGCGATCTGGTGATCGTGGTGATGGACCGCGCCCGCCACAAGGACCTGATCGCCGAGATCCGCGCCACCGGCGCCCGGGTGAAGCCCATCAGCGACGGTGACGTGCAGGCCGCGATTGCCTGCGGCTTCGCCGGCACCGGCACCCACTGCCTGATGGGCATCGGCGCCGCTCCCGAAGGTGTGATCTCCGCGGCGGCCCTGCGCTGCCTCGGCGCCCACTTCCAGGGCCAGCTGGTGTACGACCCCGCCATCGCCCAGACCAGCGAGTGGGCCGACTACACCAAGGAAGGCAACATCGAGCGGCTCAACTCGATGGGCATCACCGACATCGACAAGGTCTATGAGGCTGAAGAGCTGGCCTCCGGTGAGAACGTGGTGTTCGCCGGCAGCGGCATCACCCCCGGCCTGCTGTTCAAAGGGGTGGTCTTCGAGCGCGACTGCACCCGCACCAGCAGCCTGATCATCAGCTCGCTCGACTCGTCGGCCCGCTTCACCGATACGGTGCACATCAAGCCCGGCGCTCTCAGCGTCGCCCTGCGCTGAGCCGCCCCCCATGCACATCGCCGTTGTCGGCCTCAGCCACCGCACGGCTCCGGTCGAGATCCGGGAGCGACTGAGCATCCCCGAGCAGACCATGGAGGAATCCCTCCAGAACCTGCGTGGGGATTCCCAGGTGCTCGAGGCCTCCATCCTCAGCACCTGCAACCGGCTCGAGATCTACACCCTGCTGCGCAGCCCCGAGCAGGGGATCCATGCCGTGGGCAGCTTCCTGAGCCAGCACTCCGGGCTGGATTTCGGTGAGCTCACCCCCCACCTGTTCACCTACCACCACGAGGAAGCGGTGGCCCACCTGCTGCGGGTGGCCGCCGGCCTCGACAGCCTGGTGCTGGGGGAGGGCCAGATCCTTTCCCAGGTGAAGAAGATGGTGCGGCTGGGCCAGGAACACGGTTCGATCGGACCGATCCTCAACCGCCTGCTCAACCAGGCGGTGAGCACCGGCAAGCGGGTGCGCAGCGAAACGAACCTCGGCACCGGGGCGGTCTCGATCAGCTCCGCCGCCGTGGAGCTGGCCCAGCTCAAGGTGGGCCAGGCCCGCGGCCTCGACGAACTGGTGCCGCTGGATCAGGAGCAGGTGGCGGTGGTGGGGGCCGGGCGCATGGCCCGGCTGCTGCTGCAACACCTCCAGTCCAAGGGCTGTCGCGGCCTGGTGCTGCTCAACCGCACGGCCGAGCGCGCCGAGGCCCTCGCCGCCGACTTCCCCGAGTTCCCCGTCCAGTGCCGCCCCCTGAGCGATCTGGACCACTGCCTGAGCACCTGCTCGCTGGTGTTCACCAGCACCGGAGCCGAGGAGCCGATCATCGACGCCGGCCGGCTCGGCGGCCTCAACCGGCGCTCCTCGCTGATGCTCGTCGACATCGGCGTGCCGCGCAACATCAGCGCCGATGTGGGACAGCTCGCCGGTGTTGATTCCTTCGACGTCGATGACCTCCAGGAGGTGGTGACCCGCAACCAGGAGGCCCGGCGCGACATCGCCGCCGAAGCCGAGGGGCTGCTGCAGGAGGAGGCCCGTCAGTTCCTGGAGTGGTGGGATGGGCTGGAGGCGGTGCCCACCCTCAACCGCCTGCGCCAGCAGCTGGAGCAGATCCGCGAGCAGGAACTGCAGAAGGCCCTCAGCCGCATGGGCCCCGACCTCTCGGTGCGGGAGCGCAAGGTGGTGGAGGCCCTGAGCAAGGGCATCATCAACAAGATCCTGCACAGCCCGGTCACCAACCTGCGGGCACCCCAGCCCCGCCAGCGGCGCCATCAGGCGATGCAGGTGCTGCACCAGCTGTTTGCCCTCGACGCCGAGCCAGAGGAGAGCTGATGTCGCCTGGGCTACAGCGACTTACCACGAATCGGCACTCAGTTGTGGCTGACGGGCTTTGGCAGGCACCTGATCCGGTACGGTGCTCCCACGCTGACGGCAGCAGTCTCGGAGGGCAGTGATGAAGCGGGTTCTGGCGATCATTCTCGGCGGAGGCGCCGGTACCCGGCTCTATCCCCTCACGAAGATGCGGGCCAAGCCGGCTGTACCGCTCGCCGGCAAATATCGCCTGATCGATATTCCCATCAGCAACTGCATCAACTCGGGGATCAACAAGATCTACGTGCTGACACAGTTCAACAGCGCCTCCCTCAACCGCCACCTCACCCAGAGCTACAACCTCTCCGCGGGCTTCGGCCAGGGGTTCGTCGAAGTGCTGGCCGCCCAGCAGACCCCCGACAGTCCCAGCTGGTTTGAGGGCACCGCCGATGCCGTGCGCAAATACCAGTGGCTGTTCCAGGAATGGGATGTGGATCAGTACCTGATCCTCTCCGGTGACCAGCTCTACCGGATGGACTACAGCCGTTTCGTGGATCACCACATCCAATCGGGCGCTGACCTCACGGTGGGAGCCCTGCCGGTGGATGGCGCCCAGGCCGAAGGATTCGGGCTGATGCGCACCGATGCCGACGGTCGCATCCGCGAGTTCTCCGAGAAGCCCAAGGGCGCGGCCCTGGAGGCCATGAGGGTGGACACCGCCAGCCTGGGCCTGGCGGAAGCCGAGGCCGCCCGCCGGCCCTACCTGGCCTCGATGGGCATCTACGTCTTCAGCCGCAACACGCTGTTCGATCTGCTGGCGCAGAACCCCGGCTCCACCGATTTCGGCAAGGAGATCATTCCCACCGCCCTTGGCCAGGGAGACAACCTCAGGGCCTACCTCTTCGACGACTACTGGGAGGACATCGGCACGATCGGGGCCTTCTACGAGGCCAATCTGGCCCTGACCGACCAGCCCAGGCCCGCCTTCTCCTTCTACGACGAGAAGTTCCCGATCTACACCAGGCCCCGCTACCTCCCGCCCAGCAAATTGCTGGATGCCCAGGTCACCCAGTCGATCATCGGCGAAGGATCGCTGCTGCAGAACTGCAGCATTCTTCACTGCGTGCTCGGCGTGCGCTCCCGCATCGAAGCTGAGGTGGTGCTGCAGGACACCCTGGTGATGGGTGCCGACTTCTTTGAATCCAGCGAGGAGCGGGCTGTGCTGCGCGAGCGTGGCGGCATTCCAGTCGGCGTGGGCCGTGGCACCACCGTGCGTCGGGCAATCCTCGACAAGAACGTGCGCATCGGCCGGAACGTTTCAATCGTGAACAAGGACCGGATTGAGGAAGCGGATCGCCCGGAGCTGGGCTTCTACATCCGCAACGGCATCGTGGTGGTGGAGAAGAACGCCACCATCGCCAACGGCACCGTGATCTGAGCGCTTGCTGACACAGGGGCCGAGCCAACGGCGTTCGGGCAGGCGCAAGGCCACACTGAGGCCGAACGGCCTGCACGCCAACTTCTCATGAGCAAAGCACACTTCGGCCTGATCGGCCTCGGAGTGATGGGCGAGAACCTGGTCCTCAACGCCGAACGCAACGGTTACTCCAGCGTCGTCTTCAACCGCACCTACGCCAAGACCGAAGACTTCCTCAAGGGGCGGGCTGCCGGGCTGAACATCATCGGCGCCCACACCCTTGAAGAGTTCGTCGGTGCCCTGGAGCGGCCCCGCCGCATCCTGATGATGATCAAGGCGGGCGCACCGATCGACGCCATGATCGCCCAGATCTCGCCGTTGCTGGAGGACGGCGATCTGCTGATCGACGGCGGCAACTCCCTCTACACCGACACCGAGCGGCGGGTGAAGGAGCTGGAGAGCCAGAGCTTCGGCTACATCGGCATGGGGGTCTCCGGAGGCGCCAAGGGGGCCCTGGAGGGTCCGAGCATGATGCCCGGCGGCACCAAGGCCGCCTACGACGCCATCGAAGGGCTGGTGCGCAAGATGGCCGCCCAGGTCGAGGATGGCCCCTGCGTCACCTACATCGGCCCCGGCGGCGCCGGCCATTTCGTCAAGACCGTCCACAACGGCATCGAGTACGGGATCGAGCAGATCCTGGTGGAGGCCTACGACCTGATGAAGCGCTGCGCCGGCATGAATGGCCTGGCGATGGCCCAGGTGTTCGACGGCTGGAACCAGCTCGAAGAGCTCTCCTCCTATCTGGTGGAGATCACCGAGGTGTGCCTGCGCACCCGTGATCCCGAGGATGGCGGCGATCTGGTGGAGAAGATCCTCGACGTGGCCGGCCAGAAGGGCACCGGTCTCTGGACCGTGGTCAGCGCCCTCGAAATGGGGGTGCCGGTGCCCACCATCTACGCGGCGCTCAATGGCCGGGTGATGAGCTCCCTGCACGGCGAGCGGCAGCTGGCGGCCCAGGTGATCGGCGCTCCCGAGGCGGCGGCGGTGTCGCTGGGGGAGCCCTCCGAGGGCATGCCGGCCCTGCGTGATGCCATCACCCTGGCCTGCATCGCCAGCTACGCCCAGGGCATGGCCCTGATGGTGGAGGCCTCCACCCTGCACGACTACAACCTCAACCTCTCCTCGATCGCCCAGATCTGGAAGGGGGGCTGCATCATTCGCGCCAAGCTGCTGCAGCGCATCCAGAACGCCTACGACACCAATCCGGATCTGGCCAACCTGATGGTGGACCCCTGGTTCGCCGAGCAGGTGAACGCCCGTCTGAGCGGCCTGCGCCAGGTGGTGGCCGGGGCGGCCCTGGCCGGCATCCCGGTGCCCTGCCTGAGCAGCACCCTCGACTACATCGACAGCTACCGCACGGCCCGGCTGCCCCAGAACCTGCTGCAGGCCATGCGTGACTGCTTCGGCGCCCACACCTACCAACGGGTGGACCGCGAAGGCAGCTTCCACACCGAGTGGCTGTGATGCGCAGTCAGCCGCCGGCCAGCTACCGGATCGAAGTGGCCGCCGATGGCGACGAACTGGCCCGGCGCACCGCCGAGACCATCGCCGCCTGCATCGACCTGGCCCTGGCCCAGCGTGACCGGGCCCAGATCGCCCTCGCTGGCGGTGGCACCCCCGCCGCCGCCTACCGGCTGCTGGCGCGGGAGCGGCTGCCCTGGCAACGGGTGGATGTGCTGCTGGGCGATGAACGCTGGGTGGCGGCCGACGACCCCTCCAGCAACGCCCTGATGCTGCGCCAGACCCTGCTGGCGGAGGCCCCTGGCTGCGAGGCCCATTTCCAGCCGGTGCCCACCGATCTGGAGAGCCCCGAGGCCAGCGCTGCCGCCTACGCCGCCCTGGTGGCCAGGACCTGCCCCGGCGATCCACCGGTCTTCGATCTGGTGCTGCTGGGGCTCGGGGAAGACGGCCACACGGCCTCGCTCTTTCCCGGCACCGCCGCCACCGCAGTGACCGACCGTGAGGCCACGGTGAGCGAGGGCAAGGGGTTGCCCCGCGTCACCCTCACCGCTCCGGTGCTGAGTGCGGCCCGCCAGGTGCTGTTCCAGGTGAGCGGAGCGGGCAAGCAGCAGGCTCTGCGGCGGCTGCTGGATCCCGATGAATCACCCGAGCGCACGCCGGCCCGGCTGGTGAGCCCCCGTCAGCCGGTGCTGATCCTCGCCGATGCCGCCGCTGCGGCAGGCTTGGAGGAGTGATCGAGCTGGCCCTGATGGTGGCACCTCTGCTGGTGGTGAGTGGTGATGGCTTCAGCGGCTGGCTGGCCCTCAACGACACGATCATGGGCGGGAGCAGCAGCGGCGTCTGCCGCAGCGGACCATCGGGGCTGGTGCTGGAGGCGGAGGTGATCGAGGCCGGCGGCGGCTTCGTGAGCTGCCGCTCCCCCCTGTTCTCGCCGCCCCTGGATCTGAGTGCCTACCGGGCGCTGCAGATGGATCTGCGCGGCGATGGTCGGCGCTACAAGCTGGCGGTGGCCTGCGCCGATGGGGTGGCCGGCCTCACCGAGCTGATCCCGGGCGGGCTGCGCTGGGTGAGCGAATTCGCCACCAGCCCTGATGGCCTCACCACAGTGGAGATCCCCTTCAGCCAGCTCAAACCCTCGCTGCGGGCCCAGCCCATGACGCTGCCGCTGCTGCGCTTTGATGCCGGCCGGATCACGCGGCTGCAGATCCTGCACTCCAGATTCGGCGACGATGGCCGACCCAATCCCGGCTTCCGCGCCGGTGCCCTGCGCCTCGCTGTGGAAGCAATCCGGGCCGTCCCCTGAGGTGGAGAGCCTGAGCGCAGCCGTTGATGGGCCCGGCCCCAGCGACCTGCTCAGGCGGGTGGCGGCAGCGGCTGATCTCTGCATGAAGCCGAACCGGCACGCTGTGGTGATCAGCTCCGGAGCACCTGAGCTGATCTCGGCGGGGCCTGAGGCCGAGCCAAACGAGGATGAATGCACCTTGCGGCTGCTCTGCCGCCGGGCCGATGGCGAGCGGGCGGAGCTCAACGACATCGAGCTGGAGATCTACCGCAGCGGCGAAGACCTGCACCTGATGCTGAGCTGGCCCGAGCAGACGGATCAACCGATGCTCTGGCAGGGCCAGCACCCGGTCTGGATGGATGGCGACAGCGGCCAGCGCTGCGAGCGGCCGCCCGCCGGTGCGGCGCTGGAGGCCCTGGCCCGGCGGCTGCGGGCCCTGATCAGCCCTGCTCAGTCCTGATCGGTGACGGCCCCCAGGCTGCTGCTGCTCACCAGCCGCGCGTACTTGCCCAGCACTCCCCTGCGGTAGCGGGGCTCGGGTGCCGACCAGGCCGCCCGACGCCGCTCCAGCTCACCGGCCTCCACATTGAGCTGGATGAGCAGCTGGTGGGCATCCACGGTGATGCTGTCGCCCTCCTGCACCAGGGCGATGGTGCCGCCCACGGCGGCCTCGGGAGCCACATGGCCCACCACCAGGCCGTAGGAACCACCGCTGAAGCGGCCGTCGGTGATCAACGCCACCGATTCACCCAGCCCCTGACCCACGATCGCGGCCGTGGGAGAGAGCATCTCGCGCATGCCGGGCCCGCCCACCGGCCCCTCGTAGCGCACCACCACCACATCACCGGCAAGGACCCCACCGGCGAGGATCGCCTCCAGGGCGCTCTCCTCACTCTCGAACACCCGGGCCGGGCCGGTGATCACCGGGGTCTTGACGCCACTGATCTTGGCGACGGCCCCCTCGGTGGCCAGGTTGCCCTTGAGGATCGCCAGGTGACCTTTGGCATAGAGGGGATTGGAGAGGGGCCGGATCACCTCCTGATCGGCCGGGGGCTCGCTGGGCACGTCGGCCAGCACCTGCTTGAGCGTGAGGCCTTCGATCGTGCGGCAGTCACCGTGCAGCAGACCCGCATCCAGCAGCAGCTTCATCACCTGGGGGATGCCACCGGAGCGGTGCAGATCGACCGTCACGAAGCGGCCGCTGGGCTTGAGATCACAGATCACCGGCACCCGCTGACGGATGGTTTCGAAATCATCGATCGTGAGCGGCACCTCGGCGGTGCGGGCGATCGCCAGCAGGTGCAGCACCGAATTGGTGGAGCCCCCCACCGCCATGATCACGCTGATGGCGTTCTCGATCGCCTCGCGGGTGATCAGATCGCGGGGGCAGATGTTGGCCTCGATCGCCCGCACCAGCACTTCGGCGGAGCGGCTGGCGCTCTCGGCCTTCTCGGGATCCTCGGCGGCCATGGTGGAGCTGCCAGGCAGGCTCAGGCCCATGGCCTCGAAGGCGGAGCTCATCGTGTTGGCGGTGAACATGCCGCCGCAGCTGCCGGCACCGGGACAGGCGTTCTTCTCGATCGCCAGCAGTTCGTCTTCATCGATGCGACCGCCGGAGAACTGGCCCACCGCCTCGAAGGCACTGACCACAGTGAGATCACAGGGGCCGAGCCTGCCGGGTTTGATCGTGCCGCCGTACACGAAGATCGCCGGGATGTTCATGCGCGCCATCGCCAGCATGGCGCCGGGCATGTTCTTGTCGCAGCCGCCGATGGCCAAAAGGCCATCCATGCTCTGGGCGCTGCAGGCGGTTTCGATCGAGTCGGCGATCACCTCGCGGCTCACCAGGGAATACTTCATCCCCTCGGTGCCCATCGAGATGCCGTCGCTGACGGTGATCGTGCCGAACATCTGCGGCATGGCCCCCGCCAGGCGGGCGGACTCCTCAGCGCAGCGGGCCAGCTCGTTGAGGCCGATGTTGCAGGGCGTGATCGTGCTGTAGCCGTTGGCGATGCCGATGATCGGCTTGTTGAAGTCACCGTCGCCGAAACCGACGGCCCGCAACATGGCTCGGTTGGGAGAACGCTGAACCCCTGCGGTGATGGCGGCGGAACGGAGCATGAACCCTTCAGTGGCACCGCAAGCAACTTACCGAGGCATGACACCAGCGCTGAAGCGGGCTGCTGAAGCTCAGGCTTCGGGGCTGAGGGTTTCCAGCTGGCGGCGCACGTCTTCGATCGCCCGGTTGAGCTCGTTCACCTTGTGCTGCAGTTCGTGCTTGAGCAGGGGCCGCCGCTCCTCGCCCTCCTCGCTGTCACGGAAGCCCCCCTGCAGCCGCGAGAGCGCCAGAGTGCGGCGCTGACGCAGGGCCAGATGGCGGCGCTCGGCTTCAGCCAGCAACCACCAGGCCAGACCAGCCGCACCGATCACCGCCCCGGCGATGGCGCTGGCCAGGATGGGACTGACGGGAGATCCGCGTTCGGCCATGGCTGCTCGATCCTGCAAACCCCGATGGGACGAGCTTAGAGCTGCTCCGCCACCCGCAGAGCGTTGGCGATCACGGTGAGGCCTGGCGAGACGATCGGGCAGCTGGGGAAGACGCTGGCATCGGCGATGGTGAGATTGGCCAGGCCGTGGACGCGGCCGTTGCGATCGACCACGGAGGTGGCTGGATCCGCTCCCATGCGGCAGGTGCCGCAGGCGTGGCCGATCACCGCCAGGGGCGCCTCACCGCGGGGATAGAAGGGAGCCGGGCGCACCTCGGGGGTGAGCGGATCGGCATCCACGGCCTTGAGCACCGAGAGCCAGCGGTACACGAGCCGGTCGTGGGCTTCGAGGTTGTTGGCCAGGTACTGGATGCTCAGCCGCTCGCCGCGCAGCTCGATGCGGTTCTCGGGGTCGGGCAGCACCGGACTCATGGCCCACCAGCAGATCGAGCGCACCGCCAGTTGCTCCAGGGCCGTGTTGGGCAGCAGCCGCGTCACCAGGGAGAGCACCGGGGGCGATTCGGCGAACTGGGCGTCCTGCAGCACCCCACCACCGGTTTCGATATGGCCGAGCGGGAAGCTGACGTTCTGATCCCCCCAGAGGTAGTCGTTGACGCCGAGGCTGCGGGGGAAGCGGCCGCTGTGGGGTTCGCGGGCCAGCTGCAGGATCGCGGTGAGCTGGGGCTTCATCAGGTGACGGCCCACCTGGCTGTTGCCATTGGCCAGGCCGTGGGGGTGGATTGAGCTGCGGGAGCGCAGCAGCAGGGCCGGAGTGTTCACCGCACCGGCGGCCAGCACCACCTGATCGCCGCGGAACAGCCAGTTCTGACCATCAATCTCCACTTCCACCCCCTTGACCTCGCGGCCGCTGGGATCCACGTGCAGCTTGGTGACGCGGGCGTTGCTGATCAGGCGGGTGCCGGGCTGCTCCAGGGCCGGCTGCACCCCGAACAGTTCCGCGTCGCCGCTGGGATCCTCCAGCTGCTCCGACCAGCTCAGCGGCAGGTCGTAGGGATGGGTGCCCTGGCGCTGCAGGCCCTGGCGCAGGGGCTCGAACAGCGGATCCAGCGGCAGCGGCTCATGGGGGTAGGGGCCGCTGCGCGGCGGCTGCTGCGGATCCGTGCCGCTACGGCCATGGACCCTGTAGAGGACCTCAGCCCTGTCGTACCAGGGGGCGAGCTCGTCGTAGCCGAGGGGCCAGGCGGGGGCCACGCCCTCCTGCAGGGGCAGGCCTTCGAACTCCCGCGGCCACATGCGCTCCAGCACCCCGCCCCAGATCTTGGTGTTCCCGCCCAGGGCGTAGATCGTCTGGGGGGAGAAGGGATCGCCATCGGGGCCGAACCAGTCGTCGCCGGGGTGATAGCGGTCCTTGCGGAACAGATCGACGCTGGCCACGTTCTGATCGGCCAGATCCATGGCCCCGCCGCGCTCCAGCAGCAGCACCGAGCGGCCCCTGGCCGCCAGCGCTCCAGCGAGGGTGCCTCCGGCGGCGCCGGAGCCGATCACGATCACATCGTGGTGCTGGTCGTCGAGGATCATGACCAGGCGTAAAGAAGAAGAAAGAGCATCACCCAGATCACATCCACGAAATGCCAGAACAGGGAGGTGGCGATCACCCCCTGTTCACCAGCCGCGTAGTTGGCCGGGCGGAAGGAGCGCTGCAGCATCAGGGCCATCAGCAGGATGCCGCTGAGCACATGCAGGCCATGAAAGCCGGTGAGCAGGTAGAAGCAACTGCCGAAACTGCCGCTGGTGATCCCGAAAGACAGCGAGCGCCATTCGATCGCCTGGCCATAGAGGAACACTGCCCCCATCGCCATGCTCAGTAGCCAGAAGGCACGGAAGCCCCAGAGCTGGCCCTTGGAAAGGCAGCGCTCAGCCAGGGCCACCGTGCCGCTGCTGGACACCAGCACCACGGTGTAGAGCAGGGGGCTGCGCCACTCCAGCCCCTCCACCCCAGGCGGCAGCCACTGCAGGGCTGAGAGCTTCAGCACCGCATAGCCCGTGAAGAACGCCAGAAAGATGACGCTCTCAGAGCAGAGAAAGATGATGAAGCCGGTGAGGCTGTGGTTGGCGTGCTCCGCGCTGTGGCCCGCTGGGGATGGGCCCTGGGGGGAGCTGGTGGAGTCGAGGGGAGGGCTGATGGTCATGGCTCAGGTCTTGAGAAGGGCGCGCTCGATTTCATCCTGGTGCTCCACCAGCGGCCGGCCGGTGCCGTAGCCGTAGGGAGCGCTGATCACGGTGGGCACGTGATCCTCGAAGTTCTCAGCCGGGGGCGGTGAGGGCAGCAGCCACTCCAGGCCGATGGCCTTCCAGGGATTGGCCGGGGATTTCGGCCCCCGCACCCAGGAGCTCACCAGATTGAGCAGGAAGGGAATGATCGAAACCCCCAGCAGGAAAGCCCCGAGGCTGGCGATCACATTCCAGAAGGCGAATTCCGGGTCGTAGGACGACACCCGGCGGGGCATGCCCATCAGCCCGAGGGGATGCATCGGGAAAAAGTTGAGGTTGGTGCCCACAAAAGTGAGCAGGAAGTGCAGCTTGCCCAGGCCTTCATAATACATATGCCCGGTGAATTTCGGGAACCAGTGGTAGATCGCGGCGTAGACACCCATGGTGGCCGCTCCATAGATCACGTAATGGAAGTGGCCCACCACAAAATAGGTATTGTTGACGTGGATATCTACAGGCACCGTGGCCAACATGATGCCGGTGACGCCTGCGAACACAAAGTTGAACAGGCCACCGAGGGCGAACAGCATGGCCGTGTTCAGGCGTAACTTTCCTCCCCAGAGCGTGGCCAGCCAGGCGAACACCTTGATGCCGGTGGGCACCGCAATCAGCATGGTGGTGACCATGAAGACATCGCGCATCCACTGGGGAACGCCGCTGGGGAACATGTGGTGCACCCAGACGATCAGGCTCAGCCCCACGATCACCAGCGAGGCCCCGGCCACAAAGGGGTAGCCGAACAGGGGCTTGCGCGCATACACCGGAAACAGCTCGGAGAACACCCCGAACACCGGCAGGATGATCACGTAGACGGCGGGGTGGGAATAGAACCAGAAGAAGTGCTGGTAGAGCACCGGGTCACCGCCGCCCTCCGGCCGGTAAAAGGAGGTGCCCACCGCCAGGTCGAACAGCAGCATCACAGCACCGCCGGTGAGGGCGGGCAGACCGATCAGCTGAATCGTCTGGGCCGAGAGGGCCGTCCAGCAGAAGATCGGCATGCGGCCCAGGGTCATGCCAGGGGCACGCATGCGCAGGATCGTGGTCACGAAGTTGACGGCCCCCATGATCGAGGAGATGCCCGAGAGAGCCACCGCCAGGATCCAGAGGGCTTCCCCGTTGATCAGGTGCCCCAGGGGGTTCTGCAGGCTCACCGGCGGGTACGACCACCAGCCGGAGGAGGCCGGACCCCCCGGCACCAGGAAGCTGGCCATCAGGATCACCCCGAACACCGGCACCATCCAGAAGGCGGCGGCATTGAGCTTGGGAAAGGCCATGTCGGGGGCGCCGATCATGCAGGGAATCAGCAGGTTGTTGAGACCGTTGAGCACCGGAAAGATGAACAGGAAGAGCATGATCGTCCCGTGCATCGTGTAGAGGGCGTTGTACACGGTGCGATCCACCAGATCCGCCTCCGGTGTGATCAGCTCACCGCGCATGATCATCGCCAGCAGGCCGCCCACCAGCAGAAAGAACAGCGCGGTGACGATGTACTGGATGCCGATCACCTTGGCATCGGTGTTGAAGCTGAAGAAGCGCTTCCAGTTGTCCGGGGCACCGGGCACCGGATGGGGGGCCTTGAGGATGCGCGTATCAACGCCGGCAGTGGAGGTCATGGGATCAGCCGTCGTGGGGAAGGGTGTTGGAGCCGGGCACATTCACCAGCGGCGGCGGGGCCGGGGCGATGGTGGCGTAACCGCTGGGGCGATCGCCGCTGAGCTGCTGGGCGTACTCGCGCGAGGCCTCGCTGAGGCCCGGCTGCAGCGGCAGGCGGGAGGCGCGCCGCAGCCAGTCCTGGTAGGCCTCCTCGCTCTCCACCACCACATCGGCCTGGTTGGCGGCGAACCAGGTGCCGCTGTATTCCGAGTCGCGCAGGCGGTAGCGGCCTGCGCGGGTGGGGGTGATGAACAGGGTGATCGAGCGGCCTGGGATCACCTGCTGCTTGAGCCGAAAGGCCGGCACATAGAAGCCGTGGATCACGTCTTCGCTCTCCAGCTGCAGGCCGAGGCGGCGATCAATCGGCATGTGCAGCTCCGTGGAGGAGACCCCCGCCACCGGGTAGCGGAACTCCCACGACCACTGGCGGGCGATCACCTGCACCTCGCCGCCTGGCATGGAGGCGCCGGCAGCGGAGCTGGCGCTGGCTGGGGCATGGGAGTGGTCCATGGGACCGATCAGGCCGATCTCGCGGTTCACCTGGATCGTGTAAAAGGCGATGCCCATCACCAGCACCAGGGGAATCACGGTCCAGGTGATCTCCAGGGCGGTGTTGCCCTCGATCGGCTCCGCATCGCTGATGTCGTACTTCTCGGCGCGGTTGAAGAGCACCACCCAGACCATCACCGACACCACCCCGACGAACACGAAGGTGGCGACGGCCGTTTCGAAACCGAAGAGGCCATCCACCAGCGGTGCCGCCGACGAGGCCGACACCGGCAGCCAGCGGGGCACCTGGGCCCCCATCCAGAGGCTGAACAGGGTGAGCAGCACCAGCCAGAGGGCGAGGCCGATCAGCCGGGGCCAGGGAAAGCGCTGCGGGGTGGAGGTCATGGCAGGGCCTCACGCAGGCTGGCGCCTTCGCCCAGCAGCTGGCTGGCCGTGACGTGCACGCCGAACTCCACCCCCAGCTGGGCGCCGAGGGTGCCGTGCCAGGCCATCAGCGCAAACACCAGCAGACCCACCAGCAGGTAGCTCCACTGCACCTGACGGCCCATCTCACGGCGCCAGCGGAAGCGCTGAAAGCCACGCCAGACGGTCATCAGCACGATCGCGAACAGCAGGGCCACGCCAACGGCCCCATGCCAGAGCATGGTGGCGGTGCTGCCCATGGCGAAGCTGCTGGTGATCCCGGGAAGCGGATCAGCCAGCTGCATCTCCACAAAACCCGCCGCCACGGTGAAGAAGCTGATCAGGCAGCAGGCCAGCAGGTTGTACCAGCCCACATCGTGCAGGCCGGAGCGGGTCACCGGCAGGGCCAGGAAGCGGAACAGACGCTTCTCGAAGGGAAAGAGCGCCCCGGCGATATCGAAGGCGACGGCGATCACGAACAGGCCGATCGTGAGATGGACCAGGTTCGGGTGGATCGGCAGCCGGTAGGGCAGATCATTGGCTCCAAGCTCCATCACACCAGTCCTGCGCGCATCGCCTCCACCACCTTGACGGTGTGCAGGCCATAGACCCAGATCAGCTGGTTGCCGAGCACCACCTGCACCACCACCAGGGCGCTGAGCAGGCTGCCCGCACCCAGAAAAGCCAGGGGCAGCTGCAGCGGGTCACGGCTGCGGATCACGTAGCGCCAGGCGGTGAGCACCGAGAGCACCCCGGCCAGCACCCAGCCGAGGGTGCTGTGCAGGTTGAGGATGTCGCGGGAGGCGCCGTAGGGATTGGCCAGCCCCGCCTCCACCTGGCCGAAGATGATCGCGATGAAGATCGCCACCGTGGCGAAGAGCAGATTCCAGAAGCTCACCTCGTAGAGCGACGGCTTGCCCGCCAGACGACCGATGACGTCGAAGACGAAGGCGATCAGGGCCATCGCAATCACGAAATGGACGACGATCGGGTGGATCGTGTCGATCCAGGGAAGGTTGCGATCGTTGAGGGGAGGGAGAAGCTCGAACATGGGCGCTCACCCGACCTGCCACTCCATCCAGCTTCGGAGGCCGCATGCTGCGGGGGTGACCACGGTCAGGGAATGCGGTTCTCAGCAGCCTGCAGCCAGCAGCCTGCAGCCATCAGCCGCGGCGGCCAACCAGCCAGACGGCCCCCAGCAGGGCCGCCAGCACCAGGCTGATCTCAATCAAGCCGCCGCTCCACATCCACTCCTCAGTGGTGAATTCAGCCAGCAACGTGGCCGTGGAGACAGAAGGCAGAGGCACGGGGTTGGCCGCGGGGATGTCCCCAGTTTCACTCGCCCGCCAGGGCCGCTTCCGCCCGCCGTGGGTCCACCGCCCCCAGGGTTCCCCCGCCGGGGAGCGCCTCGAGCGAGTGGGCCGCCCCCATGGCTGGTGACAGCCGCCAGCTGTGGCCCATCGTCTCCAGCAGCTGGAGGGTGTCGGGGCTGATGCCCTGCTCCACCGCCAGCCGATCGGGCCAGTGCTGGCTGTGGATCCGGCTGGCGGCCACCGCCGAGGCCAGGTTGAGACCGTGCTCCAGGCGGTTGAGCAGCACCTGCAACACGGTGGTGATGATGCGGCTGCCGCCGGGGCTGCCGGTGGCCAGCAGCGGGCCACCGGCGGGGGTGAGCACCAGGGTGGGCGCCATCGAGCTCAGCGGTTGCTTGCCCGCTGCGATCGCATTGGCCTCTCCCTGCACCAGGCCGAAGGCGTTGGCGGCCCCCGGCAGGGCCGTGAAATCGTCCATCTCGTTGTTGAGCAGGAAGCCGGCCCCCGGCACACTCACGCCATTGCCGTAGGGAAAGTTGAGGGTGGTGGTGGTGGCCACCATCGTGCCGTCACGGTCGATCACCGAGAGGTGGGTGGTGTTGGGGCTCTCGGCGGAGGGGCCGCCGGCCGGAGGATCGAGCTCCCGCGCCGGCCGGTGGCGCCCGGCCTGGATCGTGCGGCGCAGCTCATCGGCATAGCCCTGGCTCAGCAGCCGCTCCAGGGGCATGGCCACAAAGCGGGGATCGCCCAGCCAGCGGTTGCGGTCGCGGTAGGCCAGGTTCATCGCCTCCGCCATCGGGTGCAGGGCGGCGGCGCTGTTGAGGCCGAGGGCCGCCAGATCAAAGCCCTCGAGGATGTTGAGCAGCTGGATCAGCGTGACCCCACCGGAGCTGGGTGGGGGCATGGCGATCACGGGATGGCCGCGCCAGTCCCCCAGCAGGGGCGGCTGAAGCCGAGCCCGGTAGCCGCTCAGATCGGCGGCGCTGATCAGGCCTCCCCTGCGGCGCATCAGGGCCACCAGCGCCTCGGCCACCGGCCCCTGATAGAACCCCCGCTCACCCTGGGCGGCGATGCGCCGCAGGGTGGTGGCCAGCTCGGGCTGACGCAGGCGCTCGCCCGGCCGGTAGGGACGCCCGCCGGGGCGCAGGAACAGCCGCGTCGATTCGGGATCAGCCCGCAACAGGGGGGCCGCGGCCTCAAGGGAATCAGCCAGGGCCTTGCTCGCCACCACCCCCTGCTCCGCCAGGCGGATCGAGGGGGCGATCACCCGAGCGAGGCTCAGGCGGCCGTAGTGGCGGTGGGCCAGCAGCAGCCCCGCCACCGTGCCGGGCACCCCGCTGCTGAGCAGGCTGCGGGTGGCCTTGCGGCGATCCACCGCCCCGGAGGCATCGAGGAACAGATCGGGCCCGGCCGCCAGGGGAGCGCTCTCGCGGAAGTTGACCGTGACGGCCCGGCCCTGGCCCACCCGCCGCTCCTGGGGTCCCAGCGGCCGCCCCCGACTGAGCCGCTCCGGCTGCCAGAGCACCAGGAACCCGCCGCCACCGAGGTTCCCCGCCTGGGGATGGCTGACCGCCAGGGCGAAGGAGGTGGCCACCGCCGCATCGACGGCATTGCCCCCGTCGCGCAACACATCACGGCCCACCCGCGAGGCCTCCGCCTCCTGGCTGGCCACCATCCCCCCCGCCGACCACTGCGGCTGGAAGCGCTGGCTGGCCTCCTGGAGCACATTGGCGGCCGCTGGCAGCGGCAGAAAGGAGAACGAGCTGAAGAACGCCAGCGCCAGCAGGGCCCCTCCCGCCACGCTCAGCCGCCTGAGCCGCCGGCGGCGGCGGCGTTCAGAGGCCGCCATAGCCGCCGCCTCCGGGGGTTTCGATCACGAGCACATCCCCGGCCGCCAGCTCCAGCCGCGCCGATCCGCCCAGCTCCAGCTCGCGGCCATCGCGCTGGATCAGCCGGTTGCGGCCCAGGGCGCCCGCACCGCCGCCGGCCAGCCCGAAGGGAGCCACCTGGCGGGAACTGGAGAGGAGTGCGGCGGTCATGGGCTCGAGAACGCGGATCCGCCGCACCACCCCATCCCCGCCCCGCCAGCGGCCCTCGCCGCCGCTGCCGCGCCGCAAAGCGAAGGCCTCCAGGCGCACCGGAAAGCGCTGTTCGAGAATTTCAGGGTCGGTGAGGCGCGAGTTGGTCATGTGGCTCTGCACTGCCGAAGCACCGGCAAAACCCCGGCCGTCGAGGCCGCGGCCGGCGCCGCAGCCGCCGCAGATCGTTTCGTAATACTGATAGCGCGCGTTGCCGAAGCTGAGGTTGTTCATGGTGCCCTGGGCGGCGGCCATCACCCCGAGGGCGGCGAAGAGGGCATTGGCGATCGCCTGCGACGTTTCGACATTGCCGGCCACCACCGCGGCCGTAGGGCCGGGGCGCAGCAGGCAGCCCGGTGGCACCAGCAGCTCCAGCGGCCGGAAGCAGCCGGCATTGAGCGGCACCGACTCCCCCACCAGGCAGCGGAACACGTAGAGCACCACCGCCCGGGTGATCGCCAGGGGGGCATTGCGGTTGCCCGGGTCCTGGGGGGAAGTGCCGCTGAAATCGATCAGCGCCCGGCGGGAGGCCCGATCGATGCTCACCGCCACCTGGATGCGCAGGCCGCCATCGAGGGGGAGGCTGAAGGCGCCGGGCTCGAGCCGATCGATCACCCGCCGCACCGCTTCGGCGCCGTTGTCCTGCACATGGGCCATGAAGGCGCTCAGCCGCTGGATGCCCTCTCGCCGGGCCAGGTCCAGCAGCAGCTGGGCCCCCAGCTGGTTGGCCGCCAGCTGGGCCTGCAGGTCGGCCAGCAGCTGCTCCGGGTTACGCACGGGATGGGGACCGGCCGCCAGCCGCCGCCTCCAGTCGTCGGCCAGCAGCACGCCATCGCGCAGCAGGGGCACGTTGTCGAGCAGGAGGCCCTCCTCGGCCAGGCAGCGGCTGAAGGGGGGCATCGAGCCGGGGGTGATGCCGCCCACATCGGCGTGATGGCCGCGGCAGGCCACAAACCCATCGGGTAAGGGCGCCGGCCCGGAGCTGTCCGTTGGATCCGCTCCCTCGCGGGGCACGAACACCGGGGTGATCAAGGTGAGGTCGGGGAGGTGGGTGCCGCCGTTGGCGGGGTCGTTGGAGACGATCGCGTCGCCGGGCCTCAGGGCTGGGCGCTCCCCCCGCCGTACCGCCGCCAACAGAGCGGCCACGCTGGCCCCCATCGAGCCCAGGTGCACGGGGATGTGGGGGGCATTGGCCACCAGCTGCCCCGCTTGATCGAAGAGGGCACAGGAGAAATCAAGGCGCTCGCGGATGTTCACCGAGCGGGCGCTCTGCTGCAGGCGCACCCCCATCTGCTCGGCGATGGCGCTGAAGCGGTGGTTGAACAGCTCCAGGCTCACCGGATCCACGCTGGTCCCCCGCTGCGCCGGCAGTTCCGCTGGCCGTTCAGCTGGCTGCTGCGCTGCTGACCCATGGCTGAGCAGCAGGCAGGCATCGGTCTGGCACTCCGCCCGCCAGCCCGGGGGCAGCCAGATGGTGCCGGTGGCCTCCACCAGCAGCGCTGGGCCCTTAAGCCGCTCATTCGCCGCCAGCTGCTCACGGCGGAGCAACGGACCGGATCGCCAGGCGCCGTTGCAGTGGAGCGGGATCAGCCGTTGCTCGCCGATTGTGGCGGCTCGATCCAGCCGGCGGGCTGCGCCGATCTCAGTGGCGCCAGCCTCAACCTCAGCGGCATCGGCAGCCGCCACCACCTCCACCAGCAGCCACTCCACCAGCAGCTCGGCGTTGTCGGGGCTGTGGCCGAAACGACGGTGATGGTCGCGCTCGAACTGGCGCCGCAGGGCCCCGGCCTCCTGCAGCTCAAGGGGCAGGCTGAGCTCGCTGGCCGCCAGCCGCACGCCCACACTCACCTCGGCGCGGGCCTCGGCGCCCAGGGCCCGCTGACCCCGCTCCAGCAGGACAGAGGCCTGGAGATGCAGCTGCTCCACCAGCTGCTGATCCAGGGGACGGCGCACCGGCTCCTCCAGCAGCAGGCGCTGGTCGGCCAGGCCGATGCCGTAGGCCGAGAACACCCCCGCCAGGGGATGGAGCAGCACCCGGGCCATGCCCAGCCGCTCGGCCAGGGCACAGGCGTGCTGGCCGCCGGCGCCGCCGAAGCAAACCAAGGTGGCGTCGCGCAGATCGTGGCCGCGCTGGATCGAGATGCGCCGGATCGCCTCCGCCATCCGCTCCGTGGCAATGGCCAGGGCCCCTTCCGCCAGGGCCTCCGGCGTGGTGGCGACCCCACTGGCCTGGGACACCTGCTGCGCCAGCTGCTGGAAGCCCTGCCGCACCACCCAAGGATCGGGGCCCTGATCTCGATCGGGGCCAAAGACCGCCGGAAACGCCTCGGGCTGAAGGCGGCCCAGCAGCAGGTTGGCGTCGGTGATGGTGAGTGGGCCGCCGCGCCGGTAGCAGGCCGGGCCGGGATCGGCCCCGGCGGAGGCGGGCCCCACCTGCAGCCGCTGGCCATCGAAGTGCACAAGCGACCCCCCGCCGGCCGCCACGGTGTGGATCGGCAGCCTCTCCGCCTGCAGGGTGAGGCCGGCGATCTCGGTGTCGTGGCGGCGCCCCCAGCCCGGGGCCGGCCCGCCGGCCTCCCCATGGAAGACATCGGTGGAGGTGCCGCCCATGTCGAAGCCCACGATCGCTGTGCCCCTCCCCTCCGCCAGGCGCACGGCCGCCACCATGCCGCCGGCCGGCCCGGAGAGGATCGTGTCCTTGGCTTTGAGCAGCTCCGGGGCCACCAGGCCGCCGCTCGACTGCATCACCCGCAGGCGGCAGTGGGGCCCGAGCTCGGCGATCAGCTGATCCAGATAGGCCTTCAGGGCCGGCGCCACGGTGGCCTCCACCACAGCCGTCTGGGCCCGGGGCACCAACCGCGGCCGCCGGCCCAGCCGGTGGGAGAGCACCACCGGATCGAAACCGAACGGCGCCAGCCACTGGCCCAGCTGACCTTCGTGGCGGGGATGGCGGGCGCTGTGCAGCAGGGCCACCGCGCAACTGCTGAAACCATCGCGGCGGGCCTGGCGCAGGGCCTGCTCCAGCGCCCCGTCGAGCTGCAGCGGCGTGAGCTCTTGGCCATCGGCCGCCAGGCGCCCCTCCACCTCCAGCACCCGGCGGTAGCGCGGGGCCGGCCGCTCCACCTGCAGGGCAAACAGGTCAGGCCGGTGCTGGTCGCCGATCCAGGCGGCATCGGCAAAGCCGCGGCTGATCAACAGCAGGGTGGGGGCACCGCGATCCTCCAGCAGGGCATTGGTGGCCGCGGTGGTGCCGATGCGCACCTCCCGCACCGCGCCGGCGGGAATGGGTTGAGCGGGCCCCAGCCCCAGCAGCTCCCGCATCGCCGCCACCGCCGGATCACCAGAGCGCCCAGGCGGCTGCGAGAGCACCTTGCGCACCACGATCCGGCCGCTGGGGGAGCGGCCCACCAGATCGGTGAAGGTGCCGCCCCGATCGATCCAGAAGCTCCAGCCTGGCTGGGGGGGTTCGGTCTGCGCGGCGCTCACCCAGGCGCCTCAGCGGTAGTTCTCGAACTGCAGCGGCACTTCGGGATCTTCGGCGCGCAGCAGCTGGATCACCTGTTGCAGGTCGTCCTTGTTCTTGCCGGTGATGCGCAGGCTCTCGCCCTGGATCGCCACGGTGACCTTCTTGATCTGATCGCGCACGGTCTTGCTGAGCGATTTGGCCAGCTCCTGGCTGAGGCCCTTGCGCAGCTTGATCACCTGCTGGAGGCGGTTGCCGCCCACGGGCTCGGGGGTCTGGAAGTCGAAGATCTTGAGCGAGAGCTGGCGTTTGGTGGCCTTCTGGCGCAGCACATCGCTCACCGCGTCGAGGGTCATGTCGCTGGCGGTGGTGATGGTGAGGCTGGCGTCGTCGAGCTCGATCTCGGTCTTGGAGTCCTTGAGGTCGTAGCGCTGGCCCACCTCGCGCCGCACCTGGTCCACAGCATTGACCAGCTCCTGCCGGTCGAAATCGGAGACCACGTCGAAGGAGTAGGTGTCGGCCATGGGCAGCGGCTGCGCTCGGATCAGGGCCAATCCTAGAAAAGGGGCTTCGCTCCGCTCTGCTCAGCCGATGCCCACCCTCCAGATCGCCGCCGCGCCCGCCCTGGCCTGGTCCCTGCTGCTCTCGGGGGCGGTGGTGATCCTCAGCCTGGTGCCCCTGGGGGCCGGGCGGGCCAATGCCAACTTCACGCCCGAGGATCTGGCGGCGCCGCGGGCGATGTTCGAGCGGCTGCCGGCCTGGGGTCAGCGGGCCAACTGGGCGCACCAGAACAGCTTCGAAGCCTTCACCCTCCACGCTCCCGCCTGCCTGCTCTGCCTGCAGGCCGGGGCCACCGGCCCGCTGCTGACGGCGGCGGCCCTGCTGCAACCGCTGCTGCGGCTGATTTACATCGGCGCCTACGTGGCCAACCAGCCGCTGTTGCGCTCCCTCTGCTGGGCGGTGAGCCTGTCCTGCACCGCCGTGCTCTACATGGCGGGGCTCAAGGCCGTGCTGGCGGGTTAGCCGTGCTGGCGGGTTAGCCCTTCTGCAGGCCGCGCAGGGCCGCCAGCAGGGCCGC
Organism: Synechococcus sp. CS-1329; assembly: GCF_025128055.1. Taxonomy (GTDB): domain Bacteria; phylum Cyanobacteriota; class Cyanobacteriia; order PCC-6307; family Cyanobiaceae; genus Regnicoccus_A. Next base: position 71,138 of record NZ_JAHLYS010000037.1, read on the forward strand.
CGGGCTCTGGGGATCCACCATCAGCACGCTGCCGCCGGGGGCTTTGCCCAGCTCCTCGCCCATGGCCATCCAGTCCTGGGCCAGCAGCAGGCGCAGGGCCTCGGAACCCGATGGGCTGGCATCGATCAGGCGGGCCAGCTCAGCCGCCGCCCGGCCGCGGGCCGTGGCCAGCATCTCCTGCTGCTTGGCCTGGGCTTCGGCATCGAGCAGCAGGGCCTCCTGCTGGGCCTTGGCATCGAGCACCAGGGCCTCGGCGCGGCCCTTGGCCGCATTCACCTCGGCTTCGCGCTGCCCTTCCGAGCGCAGCACCGCCGCCCGCTTCTCGCGCTCGGCGCTCATCTGCATCTCCATCGCCTGCTGCACGCCGGGGGAGGGCATGATGTCGCGCAGCTCCACGCGGGTCACCTTCACGCCCCAGGGATCGGTGGCCTGGTCGAGCTCCTGCAGAAGCATCTCGTTGACGTCCTGGCGGGTGGTGAAGGTCTGATCGAGGTCAAGCTTGCCCATTTCGGCGCGGATCTGGGTGAGCACCAGGTTCACCATCGCCGCCTGCAGATCATCCACGGAGTAATGGGCCTTGGCGTGCTCCAGCAGCTGCCAATAGACCACCGCATCGACGGTGATCGAGACGTTGTCGCGGGTGATGCACTTCTGGGGCGGGATATCCAGCACCCGCTCCTTCAACGACTGATTGCTCACCACCCGCTCCAGGCCCGGCAACACGAAGGAGAGCCCCGGCTGCAGTTCGCGGTCGTAGCGGCCCAGGCGCTCCACCAGCAGGGAGCGGCCACCGCTGGTGACCTTCACGCCGCTGGCGCCGAGCAGGGCCAGCAGGGCCAGGGCAGGAATGGAGAAGAGAGCTTCCATGGCAGCAGGCGCCGCGAGGCACGCGAGGGAACAGCGGCCCAGCCAGAGCCGGATCCACCCTAGGAAGGCCACCGCCGCAGACTGGAAGGCCCCGAGCTGTCGTGATGCATCCCCTGATCTGGCTGGCCGGTGGCGGGGTGTTGCTGCTGCTGGAGCTGATCTTCCCCAGCGTCGATGGCTTGCTGATCGGCGGGGTGGCGGCGCTGCTGCTCTCGGCCGTCACCGCCCTGCTGCCCCTGGCGGCGGGCCTGCAACTGATCCTGTTCAGCCTGCTCTTCCTGGGGGGCTACGGCGGCCTGCGGCGCTGGTCGCTGCGGGGGCGCTCCACTCCCGATGTCCTCAGTGAACCCGGCGCTGAGCGGGCCGAGGTGATCCAGGCCTTCGACGAGCGCGGCCGGGGGCGGGTGCGCTGGCAAGGCCAGAGCTGGGCGGCCGAGCTGATGGAGCCCAGCGGCCAGAGCGGGCCCAGGCCAGGGGAGGACGTGACCGTGATGGGGCGCTCGGGCAACCGCCTGCAGGTGCTCGCTGCCCTCAGTCGAAGAACATCAGGCTGACCACCTTGTTCATGTCCTCGGCGGTGCGGCAGCTGGAGAGCAGGGTCTCGCTGTCGTGGAAGGCATAACAGATGAGTTGGTCGCAGCGGCCGATGATCTCCTGGTTGCAGAGGCTGCTGGCCATCGGCAGGGGTAGATCGTCGTGCTCGGGCTTCTCCACCAGATGCAGCACCCGCTCCATCTGCTCGCGGGATTCGCTGGGCTGACGATCCAGGCTCTGGGGCAGCAGCACGGTGAGCCGGGCGGAATCAACGCTGAGCACGCCGCGGATCACCGCCGCGTTCACCCCCTGGGAGCCGGAGGTGATCAGGTTGTGGCCCTCCTGGGCCAGGGAGCGGGCCACCAGTTCCACCAGGTGGATCGAGACGGCCGGCACGTGGCGGCTGCCAAGGATGGCGATGCGGCGCTTGCCGCGATCCTGAAGCAGGGCCAGCTCCTGGGCCAGCGTGTCAATCCGGTCGAGGGCCGGCAGATCAAGGGACCGGGTCACCTCGTGTATGCATCCGATGGGGGGAAACTAGCAGTGCCCTTGCGGGGAGCCTGCTTCAGACCCCGACCGCCAGGCCCAGGCGCTCGAACAGGCGATCAAAACAGCAGTGCTCCTCCACCAGGCGGATGGCGTAACTGGCCTTGACCGTCTCGTGCAGACGCACGTGGCCGAAGGCCCGCTCGATCACCTCCACCGTCGTCAGGGTGTCCTGCTCCACCTTCAGGATCGGCACCTCCAGCTCCTCGGCGCGGCTGATCAGCTGGGGCAGGGGCTCACCGGCCCCCGTGAGGATCAGGCACTGGGTGGAGGCCTCCAGGGCCGCCAGCTGGATGTCGGTGCGGTCGGCACCGGTGACCACGGCCATGTTGCGGCGGCGGCGGAAGAACTCCATGGCGGAGTTCACATTCATGGCCCCGATCGAGAGGGTTTCCACCAGCAGATCCAGCCGTTCGGGGCAGCAGAGCACCCGTGCTTCGAGCCGATCCACCAGCTCTTCCACGGTGACGCTGCGCAGCAGCGGACTGCGGGGCATCACACCGAACACCGGCAGCCCCAGCTGCTCCAGGGCCGGCACCACCTCGGCGCGCAGGCGATCGACCGCCTCGGGATCGACGGCATTGAGCACCACCCCGGCCAGGCGGTCCTGGAGGAGATTGCGGGCCGCCAGCAGCTGATCGACGCTGCGGCTGTCCTCCCAGAGGTGAACGAGCACCACGGGGGCCTCCAGCCCACGGGCCAGCTGGGGCAGGCTGAGGCCGTAGAGCAGGCCCTCGCTGAGGGTGCCGGTGCCCTCCAGCAGGGTGAGGCCATCGGGGTAGGCGGCCAGCTGCTGGCGCAGGCGGCTGAAGCCCTCACCGGGCTCCAGATTGCCGCTCAGCAGCCTCTCCTGGGCGGTGGAGGCCGCCAGCAGTTCCAGGGAGGGCAGCAGGTGCTCCTCCGGCAGACCGAGGATGCTGCCCACGAAGCGCACGTCATCATCGAGGCAGGCCAGCGCTGCGGCTTCCCCCTGCCGTGGGGGCCGCACGCTGGTGGCCAGGGGCTTGCCGTAACGCACTGGCAGACCCTGCTTGGTCAGGGTCCGGGTGAGGCCGAGCACCAGGGCTGACTTGCCGCTGAAGGGATCACAGGATCCGATCAGCAAGGTGCTGCTCATGGCATGACCCCTGGGCTGGGCAGTAGGGGCGTCAATCTATGCGCCGGTGGGCAGCTCGCCCAGCAGCAACCAACGCCAGAAGGTCTCGGGCAGATCGCCGCGGGGATCCGTGCAGGGCGGGATCAGCGGCTGCGCCAGCAGGTCCATCAACCAGCGCACCAGCTCATGGGTGGGCCGCTCAAAGCTGTAGCCCAGCTCGGGCGCCTCGGGGAAACGCAGCTCACAGAAGCTCGTTTCCTGGGGAGCCAGACCCGCCCGCCAGCGCAGCAGAAACGGATGCTCCCCCTGCGGGCGCAACCGGCGCAGCCCCTCGATCTCACCGACAGCCAGCAGGGCGAGGGCCTGGATCAGCCAGGTGTCCCGCAGCACGCCATCGCAGTAGGGGGCATAGAGGGCCACCTGGGCGGGATCTGGGCTGGGGCTGGGGCTGGGGCTGGCGCCGAAGCGGGACAAACGACCCAAGGCAGGGGGCGGTTGGGGGAGGACACAGCGGCGCAGCGGGCCGCTCGCGGATGATTCCCTTGCAAAGAATGCCCACCCGGACGCCGCCGTGCCAGGTCAACACCCTTCAGCCCCGCTCTGGCCAGCCCTGCTGCCCCTGCGCGGCAAAACCGTGGCGGTGAGCGGGGCCCGGGGCGCCCTGGGCACGGCCCTGCTGCGGGCCCTCCATGGCCACGGGGCTGAGCTGATGGCGCTCACCAGCTCCCCTGAGCCGATGACCCTCAGCGACGGCGAGGACCGGCCGATCCCCCTGCGCAGCGTGGGCTGGTGCTGCGGCCAGGAGCAGGCCCTGGCGGCCTGCCTGCGCGAGGTCGACATCCTGGTGATCAACCACGGGGTGAACGTCTATGGCGATCGCAGCGCGGCGGCGATCGAGCGCAGCCTGGAGGTGAACGCCCTCAGCGCCTGGCGCCTGCTGGAGCTGTTCCTGCAGCTGCCGGAACGCCCCGCCGGCAGCCCCTGCCGGGAGGTTTGGGTGAACACCTCGGAGGCGGAGCTGCTGCCGGCCCTCAGCCCCCTCTATGAGATCAGCAAACGGCTGCTGGGCCAGCTGCTCAGCCTGCGGGCCCTCGATGGCCAGGGCGAGAATCCCTGCCGCATCCGGCGGCTGGTGCTGGGGCCGTTCCGCTCCGCCCTCAATCCCTACGGCGTGATGGGCGCGGGCTTCGTGGCCGGCCAGGTGATCGCCCAGGCCCGCCGGGGCTTCGGTCTGATCATCGTCACACCGAATCCGATCACGCTGGTGCTGGTGCCGCTGCAGATGGGCCTGAGGCACCTCTACGGACGCCTGTTCAGCCGGGCCGCCAGCTGAGGCGCTGGGCTCAGAAGTCGCGGTCGGTGAGGATCTCGCAGCCGTCGGAGGTGACCACGATCGTGTGCTCCCACTGGGCGGAGAGCGATCCATCCACCGTCACCACCGTCCAGCGGTCGCGCAGGGTGCGGCAATTCTTGCTGCCGGCATTGAGGATCGGCTCCACCGCCAGGGTCATGCCGGCGCGGAGCTTGAGGTTGGGCAGGTCGTCGGTGCGGAAGTTGAACACCGACGGCTCCTCGTGCAGGTTGCGGCCGACGCCATGGCCGGTGTAGTCCTCCACCACGCTGTAGCCGTGGGCTTCCACGTGGTCCTGCACGGCGCCGGCGATGTCGAGCAGGGTGTTGCCGGCCTTGATCTTGCTCAGACCCTGCATCAGGGATTCCTGGGCCACGCGGCTGAGGCGGGTGGCATCTTCGGAGCACTCACCCACGCAGATGCTGACGCAACTGTCGCCGTGGTAGCCCTCGAAGTAGGCGCCGGTGTCGATCTTGACCAGATCACCGGCCTTGATCACCTGCTTGGCGCTGGGGATGCCGTGCACCACCTGGTTGTTGATGCTCGAGCAGATGCTGGCCGGAAAGCCGTGATAGCCCTTGAAGCTGGGGGTGGCGCCCATGGCGCGGATGCGCTCTTCGGCGTGGCGATCGAGATCGGCGGTGCTCAGGCCCGGCTCGGCCATCTCCATGATCTCGCGCAGCACCGTGGCCACGATGCGACTGGCCTGGCGCATCACCTGGATCTCGCGGGCCGATTTGATCTCCACCCCGCGCCGACCCTTCTGGATGCGCGGGCCGGTGCTGGTGGTGGCGGACTGGGCCTTTGTTGCCACGGGGGCCGCCCGGCCCGGGGTGGCCGCCAGCAGATCAGCAAAAAGATTCATGGACGGAACCCGGGCAATCCAGGGTTCAAGCTATCAACTTTCCTGATCGAGGCTGTCGACCATGCAGCTCCTGGCCCGGCTACGCCGCTGGCATGCCCTGATCGGGCCGCTGGTGGTGCTGCCCCTGTTGATCACGGTCTGCAGCGGCATGGGCTACCGGCTGCTGCGCGACTGGGGCGGCCTCAGCCGCGACCAGGTGCATGGGCTGATGGTGCTGCACGAGGGCGAGTGGCTGGGGCCCGTGGGCGAAACCATCTATGTGGCCCTCAACGGCCTGGGGCTGCTGTGGATGCTGGTCACCGGCACCGGCCTGGCGCTGCAGAGCTGGAGTCGGCAGCGGCGGCGGCCGGAGCCGAAGGAGGGCGCCGGGGAGGGGGGAACATGAGCCGTTACAGTGGTTGTTTGGTCGGGCAATCCCAATCTCTGGGCTGGTCGCGGACAAGAAAGACAGCGCCGAACTGATGGCGGCACCGACGAACGACATCAACATGGAAGAAACGAGCGTGGATGAGACCGGCACTGCCGAGACCCCGGCCCCCACGGCCGTGGCTGACAAGCCCGCCGTGTCCTCGGCTCGCACCGGCAAGCTCAGCGCCCAGGAGCTGATCCGGGCCTTCGAGGCCGAGCAGCTCAAAAGCGATCTGCCCGAGATCTACGTGGGCGACACCGTGCGCGTGGGCGTGCGCATCAGCGAGGGCAACAAGGAGCGCATCCAGCCCTACGAGGGCGTGGTGATCGCCAAGCGCCACGGCGGCATGAATGAAACCATCACCGTGCGCCGGATCTTCCAGGGCGTGGGGGTGGAGCGGGTGTTTCTGCTGCACAGCCCTCAGGTGGCCGCGATCAAGGTGGAGCGTCGCGGTAAAGTGAGGCGTGCAAAGCTCTTCTACCTACGCGACCGTGTGGGGAAAGCCACCCGCGTGAAGCAACGCTTCGATCGCTGAAGCTTCACTGTTCATTTGCCCATGCCGGTGCCACTTCGCGCACCGGTTGAGGGGGCATCGTCATGCGCCGTTAGTTCAGCTGGTAGAACGCAGGTCTCCAAAACCTGATGTCGGGGGTTCAAGTCCTCCACGGCGCGCTCGATGCCCCTTCCTGCTCTTTCCTGGTTCCGGACATGGAGTTGGATCTACAACCCGGTGATGTGGTCAAAGTGCTCGAGTCCGCTGCCCTTGGCTGGGTGCGGGCGCGGGTCATCCGGGTCAAGTCCGGCGGTCGCGTGGTCGTTCAGAGCGATCAGGGCCGTGAATTCACAGCGCGGGGCAACCAGGTACGCCTGATTGAGCCCGCTGGCTTCCGCCCCTGAATCCCTGCCCCTGTCTCCGCCGGTTGACGGCGGGGCCAGCGGCAGTGGATACTTTCTCTGTCGTTACGACGACACCAAATGCCTGGTCGGGCAAGGCTTCTCAACCTTCCCGCCTCTCTTTTGGGACTGTAGTTCAACCGGTTAGAGCACCGCCCTGTCACGGCGGAAGTTGCGGGTTCGAATCCCGTCAGTCCCGTTTCACTCTCATGAGCATCCGCCAGTGACCGTTCGGGTTCGTCTGGCTCCCAGCCCCACGGGAACCCTGCACATCGGCACCGCCCGCACGGCGGTCTTCAACTGGCTGTTCGCCCGCCATCACGGCGGCGAATTTTTGCTGCGCATCGAGGACACCGACCGCGAGCGCTCCAGGCCCGCGTTCACGGCCGACATCCTCGATGGCCTCGCCTGGCTGGGTCTGAACTGGGACGCCGAACCCGTGATCCAGAGCGAGCGGATCGAGGAGCACCGCCGCGCCATCAGCCAGCTGCTGGAGGCTGGTCTGGCCTACCGCTGCTACGCCTCGGAAGCGGAGCTGGAGCAGATGCGCGAGCGCCAGAAGGCCAGCGGCTCCGCCCCCCGCCACGACAACCGCCACCGCCACCTCAGCGGCGAGCAGGAGCAGGCCTTCATCGCCGAGGGCCGCGAAGCGGTGGTGCGCTTCCGCATCGACGACGGTGCCAGCATCGGCTGGAGCGATCTGGTGCGCGGCGAGATGCGCTGGAGCGGCAGCGACCTGGGCGGCGACATGGTGATCGCCCGCCGGGCCCCGGCCGATCGCATCGGCGACCCGCTCTACAACCTGGTGGTGGTGGTCGACGACGCCGCCATGGCCATCAGCCATGTGATCCGCGGCGAGGACCACATCGCCAACACCGCCAAGCAGCTGCTGCTCTACGAAGCCCTCGGCCTGCCACTGCCGGTGTTTGCCCACACGCCGTTGATCCTCAACCCGGAGGGCCGCAAGCTCTCCAAGCGCGATGGGGTCACCTCCGTGGGCGAATTCCGCACCATGGGCTACACCGCCGAGGCGCTGGTGAATTACATGACCCTGCTGGGCTGGTCGCCGCCGGAGGGCATGGCTGAGCGCTTCACGCTGCCGCAGGCCGCAGAGGCGTTCAGCTTCGAGCGGGTGAACCGGGCCGGCGCCCGCTTCGACTGGGACAAGCTCAACTGGCTCAATGCCCAGGTGCTGCATGAGCTGGCCCCCGCCGAGCTGCGCCAGGCCCTGGTGCCGCTCTGGCAGGCCGAGGGCTGGCAGGCCCCCGGTGAGGAGGGTTCAGGCGATGGCGGCCGGGAGGCCTGGGAACTGGCCCTGGCTGAACTGCTGGGCCCTTCCCTGATCACCCTCAACGATGGCCTGGAGCAGGCCCGCCCCTTCTTCGTGCGCCCCGATCTCGACGCCGGCGCCAGCCAGCAGCTGGAGGTCGAAGGCGCCACCGCCGCCCTGACGGCGCTGCTGGAGCGGCTGCAGGACGGAGGTCTCAGCACTGAAGGGGCCCAGGCCCTGCTGGCCGAGGCCGCCAAAGCGGCGGGGGTGAAAAAGGGTGTGCTGATGAAGAGCCTCAGGGCCGCCCTGCTGGGCAGCCTCCAGGGCCCGGATCTGATCACCACCTGGTTGCTGCTGCACAGCAGCGGCGAAGACCGCACACGGCTGATGCTGGCCGTGGCACCCGCCTAGGGCCGCCTAGGGCGCCTCCGGAGAGGCCACGGCCAGGTTCTGGCCGCCGCTGGGAAGCTTCTGCAGCCGCTGCTCCTCCAGCTCCTCTTCGCTGAGGCGCAGGCCCAGCAGACCCGCCAGGGGAGCGGCGGTGAACCCCTGCAGGCCCACGGTCATCAGGATGGTCAGGAACACCAGCCCCTGCAGGGCTCCTGCCCCCTCCACGCCGGCTTCATAGAGGCGCAGGGCGAACAGGCTGGCCACGGCGGCGGTGACGATCCCGCGCGGGGCCAGCCAGCTCAGCAGCAGCTTCTGGCCGCCGCTGAGGGGCAGGCCGAAGGTGGCGATCTGCATGGCCACGGGCCGCACCAGCAGCATCAGGATCAGCACACAGCCCACCCCGCCCCAGCCCAGGGGGCTGAGGTCAGCCCAGGCCACATCGGCGGCCAGCAGCGGGAAGAGGATGCTGATGGCCAGCTGGGCCAGCTGGCGGATCAGGTCATCGAGCATGGCGGCCTCGGTGTCGGCGAAGCGGCCCACCAGCACCCCAGCCATCACCGCGGCGGGCAGACCCGACTCGGGCATCACCACTTCGCAGCCGGTGAACATCAGGAACATCACCCCCAGGGTGAGCTGCAGGCGCAGGCCACTCTCAGGATCCACCGGCAACCGCCGCAGCAGCACCGCCAGCAGCAAGCCACTGAGGGCACCCACCCCTACGCCGAAGCCCAGCCGCTGCAGCAGCTCCAGGGCGAGATCCTGCCAGTCGTAGCGGTCGGTGAGCACCAGCTCCAGCAGCAGCAGGGCCAGCACGGCGCCGATGGGCTCCAGCACCAGCCCTTCCCCCTCCAGCACATCCCCCAGGGGAGGGGCCAGGCGCATCTGCTGGATCAGGGGCGTCACCACCGTGGGGCCCGTGCCCAGCACGATCGCGCTGTACACCGCCGCCAGCGGCCAGCTCAGGCCCGCCAGCCAGTGGGCCGCCAGCAGGCCGGCGGGCAGGGCCACCAGCAGGCGCACCACCACGATCCGCAGCACCGCCAGGCGGGTGGTGCTGCCCGGAAGGCTCAGCTTGAGGCCCCCGTCGAAGAGCACCAGGCTCACCAGCAGCCCCACGATCGTTTCCAGGCCACTGCCCAGGGCGAAGGGATCCACCAAGCCCAGCCCGGAGCGGCCGATCAACAGGCCGGAGGCCAGCAGAAGCACCACCGACGGCAGGCCGGTGAGCAGGGAGGTGAGCTGGGCCAGAGCTCCAGAGAACACCGTGATCCCCCAGAGCAACTGGAGCCTCTCGGGGGCATCAGTCATGGCTCAACGACCAGGGCCCCCCAGAATGCCCCAGCCGGACTGGGGAACGAGAGAGGAATGGCCGAAGCACCGATGCTGCTGCTGGTGGATGGCCACTCCCTGGCCTTCCGCAGCTTCTATGCCTTCGCCAAGGGCGGCGAGGGGGGACTGAGCACCAAGGAGGGGGTGCCCACCAGCGTCACCTACGGCTTTCTCAAGGCGCTGCTGGAGAACGTCAAAGGGCTCACCCCCCAGGGGGTGGTGATCGCCTTCGACACCGCCGAGCCCACCTTCCGCCACGAGGCCGACGCCAGCTACAAGGCCCACCGCGATGAGGCCCCGGAACAGTTCTTCGCCGACCTGGCCAACCTGCAGGAGATCCTGGCGGGGGCCATGGATCTGCCCCTGTGCATGGCCCCCGGCTATGAGGCCGACGACGTGCTCGGCACCCTGGCCAACCGCGCCGCCGCTGCCGGCTGGCGGGTGCGCATCCTCTCCGGCGATCGCGACCTCTTCCAGCTGGTGGATGACGAGCGCGACATCGCCGTGCTGTACATGGGCGGCGGCCCCTATGCCAGAAGCTCAGGCCCCACCACGATCCGCCGCGAGGGGGTGATCGCCAAGTTGGGAGTGAGGCCGGAGGAGGTGGTGGACCTCAAGGCCCTCACCGGCGATGCCAGCGACAACATCCCCGGAGTCAAAGGGGTGGGCCCTAAGACAGCGATCAGCCTGCTCAACGCCCACCTCAACCTCGATGGCATCTACGCGGCGTTGGAGCAGCAGAAAGGAGCGCTGAAAAAGAAGCTTGAAGCCGATCGGGAGAGCGCCTACCGCTCGCGCATGCTCGCCGAGATCCTGATCGACATCCCCCTGCCGTCCGAACCGAGGCTGACGCTGGGGTCGGTGGACGGGACGGCCCTGGCCCAACGGCTGGAGGAACTGGAGCTGTTCAGCCTGGCCCGCCAGCTGGCGGCCTTCGAGCGGGCCTTCTCCGCCGATCACCAGGCCCATCAGGGTGCGCCGGGCTCAAGCGCGGGCAGCTCGTCGTCTGCGCCGGCTGATCCGGATGCTCTGGCCTCGCCCTCAGTCTCGCCATCTGTCTCGCAGCAACCCGACTCCGGCCAGGAAGGCGCACCGCCCGTCCTGGAGCCTGAGATCATCCACAGCCCAGAGCAGCTCGAAGCTCTGCTGGTGCGGTTGATGGCCGCCACCGACCCCGACCAGCCGATCGCCCTCGACACCGAGACCACTTCCTTGAACCCGTTCCAGGCGGAGCTGGTGGGAGTGGGGCTGTGCTGGGGAGAAGGCAGCTGCGATCTGGCCTACATCCCGATCGGACACCAGCCGCCTTCGCCGGAGGCCAGCGCCGATCTGCTCACACCACCGGCCGCTGAGCCCGCAGCGCTGCCGAAGCAGTTGCCCCTCGACCAGGTGATCGCGGCCCTGGCCCCCTGGCTCGAGAGCGCCCAGCACCCCAAGACCCTGCAGAACGCCAAATACGACCGGCTGATCCTGCTGCGCCACGGCCTCGGCCTGGAGGGGGTGGTGATGGACACCCTGCTGGCGGATTACCTGCGCGATGCCAACGCCAAGCACGGGCTGGAGGTGCTGGCGGAGCGCAATTTCGGCTTCACGCCCACCAGCTTCAGCGAGCTGGTGGCCAAGGGGGAGACCTTCGCGGCGGTGCCGATCGAGGCCGCCGCCCTCTACTGCGCCATGGATGTGCATGTCACCTGGCGGCTGACGCCGCTGCTGCGCGGCCAGCTGCAGGAGCTGGGGGAAGCCCTGCCGAAACTGCTCGATCAGGTGGAACTGCCGCTGGAGCCGGTGCTGGCGCGCATGGAGGCCACCGGCATCCGCATCGACAAGCCCTATCTGGCGACCCTGAGCGAAGAACTGGCGGGCACCCTCGCCAGCCTCGAGGCCGGAGCCCGCGAGGCCGCCGGGGTCGACTTCAACCTGGCCTCGCCCAAACAGCTGGGCGAGCTGCTGTTCGAGACGCTCAGTCTCGACCGCAAAAAATCCCGCAAGACCAAGACCGGCTGGAGCACCGATGCCGCCGTGCTCGAGAAGCTCAGCGGCGACCATCCCGTGGTGTCGCTGGTGCTGGAGCACCGCACCCTGAGCAAGCTCAAGAGCACCTACGTGGATGCGCTACCGGCGCTGGTGGAGCCGGAAACGGGCCGGGTGCACACCGATTTCAACCAGGCCGTCACGGCCACCGGTCGCCTGTCCAGCAGCAACCCCAATCTGCAGAACATCCCCATCCGCACCGAGTTTTCCCGGCGCATCCGCAAGGCGTTCCTGCCCCAGCAGGGCTGGCAGCTGATCAGCGCCGACTACTCCCAGATCGAGCTGCGCATCCTCACCCACCTCTCGGGCGAGGAGGTGCTGGTGGAGGCCTACGCCAACGGCGACGATGTCCACGCCCTCACGGCCCGGCTGCTGCTGGACAAGGACGAGGTGACACCCGACGAACGGCGCCTGGGCAAGACGATCAACTTCGGCGTGATCTACGGCATGGGCGCCCAGCGCTTCGCCCGCGAAACCGGCGTCAGCCAGGCCCAGGCCAAGGAGTTCCTGAGCAAATACAAGCAGCGCTACCCGAAGGTGTTCGCCTTTCTGGAGCTGCAGGAGCGGCTGGCCCTCAGCCGCGGCTACGTGGAGACGATCCTGGGGCGGCGACGTCCGTTCGCCTTCGATCCGGGCGGGCTGGGGCGGCTGCGGGGCAAACCACCCGAGGAGATCGAGCTGGAGGTGGCCCGCCGGGCCGGGATGGAGGCCCAGCAGCTGCGGGCGGCGGCCAATGCCCCGATCCAGGGCTCCAGCGCCGACATCATCAAGCTGGCGATGGTGCAGCTCGACCAGCAGCTGCGGACCTCGGGCCTGCCGGCGCGGCTGCTGCTGCAGGTACACGACGAACTGGTGCTGGAGGCTGCCCCTGAGGCCCTCGAGCTGGTGCTGGCGGCGGTGAAGCAGGTGATGGAAACGGCCCTGGAGCTGCGGGTGCCGCTGGTGGTGGACACGGGGGTGGGGCCGAACTGGATGGAGACGAAGTAGTCAGTGCTGCACATCGATCGGTGCATCCGGGCCATAGTCGCTGAGAAGAACCCAATCGGTATGCAGTCACCGAGACCCGAGATCAACCCTGCCGGCGCGCCTCTCCGCAACCGCCGACCGAAACGGCGAGAGCTGTTCTGCCCGGCCCACCCCGAGCAGCGCCTGCTGGGCAATGGCCGCAAGTACTTTCTGCATCTGCTCACCCCCGAGGAGCTCAAGCAGCGGGGCATGAGCGACAAAAAAGCGCGCCTTGTGATTCAGGCCTACCCGGTGCTGGTGCTCAGCGACGAGTGGCTGGAGGAGCTGTTCTGTGCGGAATGCGGCGGCAACCGTTGGTGCCATGTGTCGAAGCACGATCGGATCAGCCACACGGTGCGCTGGGCGAAGCGCGAGCTCTGGCAGCAGGTGGCCCATGTGGATCCGGTGGTGGCCAACCCGAGCGTGGGTGAGTTCACTCGGAGGGAAGCGGGGCGATCACGTACTCGCCGGCAAGATGGGGGGCGTTGGTACGACTCCCACTGAGGGGCCGCTCAGAGGCTGGTAGTCCCTCACCAGAACCCGCAGGGCAGGAATCAGGCGCTGGTCGTCCCATTCCTCCAGAACGTGCCGCAGTTTCTCGAGAAGGGGTTCCAGCTGCTCGGGGGCAAAGAACTCCTCTTGGGCCTTGCGGATCAGGGGATGGTCGGTGGGCTGATCGTTCTCCTGGGTCAGGAGCTCCTCGTAGAGCTTCTCACCCGGACGCAGTCCGGTGAAGTGGATGGCGATGTCCCCATCGGGATGGGCCTCGTCGCGGATCGTGCAGCCAGAGAGACGGATCATCTGACGGGCCAGATCCAGGATCCGCACCGGTTCGCCCATGTCGAGTACGAATACCTCCCCGCCACGGGCCATGCCACTGGACTGCAACACCAGCTCGACCGCCTCGGGAATCGTCATGAAGTAGCGGGTGACCTGCGGATGGGTCACGGTGAGAGGCCCACCGACGGCGATCGCACGGCGGAAGTGGGGCACCACAGACCCCGAGGAGCCCAGCACGTTGCCGAAGCGCACCATCGAACAGATGGGCCCGTTCCCCGCAGCCACCGTGCGAGCGGCTGCGGCCTGCACAAGCAGTTCGCAGACCCGCTTGCTGGCGCCCATCACGTTGGTGGGGCGGACGGCCTTGTCGGTGGAGATCAGGACAAAGCGCTCCAGGCCGCAGCTGAAGGCCACCTCCAGGGCCGCGCTCGTACCACGCACGTTGTTGACGACACCGGCGCAGGGGTTCGCTTCCACCAGGGACACATGCTTGTAGGCGGCGGCATGGAACATCACCTGCACGCCATGGTCATGGCAGAGGGTCGCCAAGCGCCTGCTATCGCAGACGTCCCCCAGGACCGACACGAAGCAGAGCGGGGGGGACGTATCGAGCTGCCGAAGGCTGCGGAGCTCGTTCTCGAGTTTGTAGAGAGCCAGCTCACTGCGCTCCAGCAGCACCAAGCTGCGAGGGTCCTGACGGTAGATCTGGCGGCAGAGCTCCGAACCAATCGAGCCACCGGCGCCAGTGATCATAACCACCCTGCCGGCCACAGTCGCACGCAGTAGATCAGTATCGGGCTTGCAGGTCTCGCGACCAAGCAGATCCTCGATCGCCACTGGCCGCAGTTCGGTGACCACCTCCTGCCCGGCAGCGATGCGGGCCAGGGAAGGAATCGAGAGCACCGACAACCCCAAGGCTGTGAGCTGATCAACCAGCTCCCGTCTTCGGTGGCGTGGGGCCGAGGGCATCGCCAAGAGGATCTGCTGAATGCCATGGAGCTCAATCAGCTGGCTCAGCTGGTCCGGGGAGTGAATGGTCAAACCCTCCAGGCGGCGCCCCCACAGGACCGGGTCGTCGTCGAGAACGCCCACCAGCTTGTATGTGCTCTGGTAGCGCAATTCAGCCAGCAACTGAGCGGCCGCCTTACCGGACCCATATACCAAGGTGGGCTGTCTCTGGTTGCCTCCTGGACCCTGCTTGAATGTGGCGGTGGACCGCACGGCAAGCGAAAACCGCAGCAGATCGCGCATGACAATGCGGCTGGCGATCAGGCTGGTGGAGACCAGCAGCCAGAACAGTGGCCAGAAACTCCGGGGAGGATGTTCGCCCGGTCCGCTTAGGGAAGAGACCAAAACCAGAAGCAGCACCGCCAGCAAACTGCGGGGCAAAAGGCCGTAGAGTGATCTGCTGCCTGAGAAGCGGGTGAGGCTGCGATACCAGCCACTGATCACCAGAACGGCCAGGCTGAGGCCCACCGACCAGGACAGGAGCCAGAGATTGCCGAGGAACTGGGGAGGATTCCACTCACCTAAGAGTTTGCTGAAAAACGAGCCCACGAGCCAGTTTTCCACAGGCATCAGTGGATTTCCGGCTCAAAAAGTCGGATCGGCGGCTATCAGAGCCGCAAACTGCCCGATTTCGGCATCGTTGGCCTCTCTGCAAGACATTG
>NZ_JAHLYS010000038.1 GCF_025128055.1 Synechococcus sp. CS-1329
ATCGCTCTCGCTTGGTGCGCTTTTTGGCCGTCGACTGCTCGTAATCACCAAAACCGAGCTGCTTGCTGCCCATGACCCCAGTCCGCAACTGCGATTACACGGATATTTTCGCGCGGCTGCCCTGGGTTTTCCAGAGTCTCCTTAGGCCGAATTCCCACCCAACTGCTATGTCAGTTGCCCGATGGCAAGAACAATGCCGTCCTTGATTTCCAGCATGGCAGCATTGCCTACACCGGCGGGAGGCGATGTCTTTAGCTCGAAGAATTTGCTCATGATTCTTGAGAACTGCGTCTCCGAGACATCCCCTTTGTCGGCCCCCGCATCAACAAGCGATCCCAGTGCTTGCGCCACCCCACCGAAACCCGTAGTTCGAAAAAAATAGTCTTCTGGAAATTGGTTTGTCGACTGCTCTTGGGCTTGGCGAACTGCAGAGAAGCAGTTCGATATGATCTTCCGAATGACCCAGTCCTCAGACTGGTCATAGAACTTACGCAACATCTCGTTACTTTTTATCTGGCGGCCAATTTGATCGACAAAGGCCGCTTGCGAAAGCGTCTCTATCTCGCCCATCTTCTTGCCAAGAATCTTTATCCTCCGATGGAAAGGCGATGTTGGATCGTCGTTAAGTGATCGAACGATCTCATGGCATGACTTCTCTACGCTTCGCCCTGGTTGCAGCGCGAACAGGTCATACATTAGCGATTTCGAAACTTGCTTCTGCGTGCTATTTATAGTTGCAAAGATGGTTGCTTCGGCGTAGACGTCAATATCAAAAGTAAATACAACTAGAAGCTCGAAACGAGCAAGCTCCTGCTCGGTGAGTTCCTTTAGTCCGAGCAAGCGATGTTGTCCGTCGAGAACATGCCCTACAACGCTATTCGACTTGGGGAGCTGGAGGGATGAGCCATCTAGCCTCACCACATCCGACTTTGCCGAGACAATTATGGGAGTGGGAAAAACCGAGTTGTCCTCCCTCGCATATGCAGCAACGTCAAGGACTCGTGCACGGTTCTCGTCGCGCTGCATACCAAGTACCAAGTCTTGGCTACGCCGACGGATCTCAAGTCGGCCGACTATTGCGTTCGCAGGAAGAGAACAGGCATAAAATACTGCGCCTGGCTGCGAGTAGGCAACCGCCGGAATATCCAAGTAATCGGGGTTATTCATAGCATTAAATCTTCATGCCTGCCGCCGTCGATTCCGAGCGAGCTTTCTCAGTTAGGTTGCCAGCCTCGGAGGCAATCATTCGTACCTCGTGTTGCGCGCTTCCTTGCATCTCCTCCAATAACCAAAGTAGGAATGCAGTAATGATGGCACACATGTAAAGAATCCAGTGCAGCCACGACTGCTTATCAGAAGCAAACCCAGGGGTGGTCAAGAGTTGCGCCGTAGTAAGTATGCAAAGCAGCCCCAATACTGCAGCCCACAGCAGAGCGAAAGATTTCAAGAAGCGATTCTCAATGTTGGCGGGAGAGTTGTACTCTTTGACGAGAAAGAATGTGGCGCCAGCCAAGATCGCTGTAGCGCATGTTAGCAATTCCGCTTTGCCAGCACTTTCCTATATCGCATGAATGACTGATTTGTCGCTCCAATATGCTGCGGCGTAGCCAATGAACGGCCCAAGTTGCCCCATGCCAATGACAATGAAAAAGAACCACGCGGTGTTCAGCACGCGCTTCTTGTTAAGTGGATTTCGGCTCATCTGCAAGAGATGAGGCCAAAGCTTTGCTACGGACGCGAAATCCGTCAATCTTTCATGTACACGAAGCGTCATCTGAGGAATCAGTTGTTCGAAATACTACAGTGGTAAACTCCGTTGGTCTTGCACATGGCGCGCGATAGCTCGCCCGGGGCCGAAGTGCTTGGGCAGCCGCTCGTAAATGAAGCCTAACGCTGAATGGGCGGATCCAGTGAATACCGGCAACTTGCTTCTCTTGGCAGCATAAGAGCAGGTCGACCTGAGTGCAACAGCATGAAAACCTTGTCCTTGCACGGAAGTTGCAGAGAACCTTCACACGTCACGGCTTCATAGACGGATCCGCATAAGGCCGTTCATACCGTTACAAAAGGTCGGCGGGGCTGGTCACGCCCAGAGGGCCTCGATTCAGCACATGCGTGTAGATCATCGTGGTCTTGACATCGCTGTGCCCCATCAATTCCTGGATCGTTCGGATATCCTGCCCTCGCTCCAGCAGGTGGGTGGCAAACGAATGGCGGAAGGTGTGAGGTGTCGCCGGCTTGCTGACACCTGCAGCGAGCACGGCTCGACGCACAGCCTTCTGGATCAGACTGGGATCCAGGGCTGATTTAAAGTGTGTCACAGGTGCTCTGGCCTGGGCTGCCTCCATGGGGTTTGTTTGGTGGTATCGCCCCTTCCTTGTGCCCGAAACCGCCTCTGCTGCAACTGATCTTGATCTGATCAGCTTCCTCAAGGCGATTCCAGATGCGCGAATGCGGCGTGGGGTGCGCATCCCGGCCTGGTACCTGCTGCTGGTGGCGGTGCTGGGCATCCTGAGCGGCTGCGAAAGCTTGCGGGATCTGGAGCGGTTTGCTCGGCGCCACCATTCGGTGCTGGGTCAGCAGCTGGGCCTTGAACTGCGGCGGCCCCCATCGGATTCGGCGTTCCGCTACTTCTTCCTGCAGGTGGATGTGGCGGCCCTGTGCGCGGCCATCCGTGACTGGACAATCGCCCAGATTCCTGGTGGTGCAGCGGATCTCGATCAGCTGGTGTGTGACGGCAAGACCCTGCGAGGCTCGATCGAGACCACACCCGGCGGTGGTTCGGCGTTCATCGCCCAGGTGACGCTGTACTCGGCCGCCTTGGGTGTGGCGATCTCTCAGGCCTGCTACGCCACTGGCGCGAACCACAAGCGGGCAGTGCTGAAACAGCTGCTGGGCGAGCTCGACCTGGAGGGGGTGCTGATCCAGGCGGATGCGCTCCACACCCAGAAACCGTTTTTCAACAGCTCACCGAGCAGGGGGCCGACTTCCTCCTGACCGTTAAGCGGAACCAAAAGACACTGCATCGCCAGATCCGCAGCCAGTTCCAGGCGAAACGCCACATCCCTGTTGAGGCAACGGACCACGAGAAAAGTCACGGCCGCGACATCACCTGGACGCTGCGCGCCAAGCAGGCACCGGAGCATATCCGCGAGACTTGGAGCGGCACCAGCTGGATCGTTGAGGTGACCGCGATCGGCACCCGCGGCGGCAAGCCGTTCAAAACCACGCACCGATTCCTCACCAGCCTGCGGACCACCCCAGAAGCCCTGCTACAACTGGTGCGCGACCGCTGGAGCATTGAGGGCTGGCACTGGATTCGCGACACCCAGCTCCATGAGGATGCCCACCGCTACCGGGGCAATGGAGCTGGGGCGATGGCCACGCTCAGGACGGCAGCCCTCAACCTGCTCCGACTGGGTGGGTTTCAGTCGATTCGAGCCGGCATGCAGGCCGTAACTCACGACATCGCGGCGCTACTGGCGATGGCGACGAGAAAGCCAGAACCAAGCCCTAGCTAAGACTTTGAATCAGCCCTGGACTGGGATCCAGGTGATGCCGTCCCTGTTGGCCGGTGACTGGATCAGTCCAGCGATGCGTCTGCGGAAAAACCCACTGCCAGGACCACTCCACCGCGGCATTGGGGTATTTCCGTCCCAGCGCATGGGGCAGCTGCACCCGGCCATAGCCCTCTGCCAGGTCCGTCTGATGCAACCGACGAACCTTCTCCAGGTGATGCCCCAGCTTCTCCCCCACACGGGTGGGCAACAGGGTGCGGCGATCCTTGGAACCCTTGCCATCGCGCACGGTGAGCTGCTTCCGGCTGAAATCCAGGTCCTGCACCCGCAGTCGCAGCCCCGCCACAAGTGCCTCCACGCCATCCATCCGCTCCAGCACCGCCCGCACCTCCTCCGGCGTCAGCACCACCGGCAGCCGCTTGCGCGTCCGCGCCCGCACCACACCCTCGATCTCCACATCCAGCTCCAACAGCTCTCGGAACAGAAACAGCAGCGCACTTAAGGCCTGGTTCTGGGTTGAGGCGCTCACCTGCAGGTCCACCGCCAGGTGGTTGAGGAAGGCATTCACCTCCACACTGCCCATCTCGCGGGGATGCCGTCTCCCGTGAAAGCGAAGAAAGCGACGCAGCCACTGCTCGTAGGTCTTCACGGTGCGTCGGGCGTAGTGCCGCACCTGCAGCTCCTCCCGGTAGCGCTGGATCAATCCGGGGGAGCGGGCTTCAGGGGCCATCAATCAGGAGTTGGTCAACCTGCCTGAAGAGTTCCCACGCCAGGCCGCCTACGCTCAGCGCACGATTGGCGGCAGCAGCACGCACCGTCTGCCCAGCCTCAGGCATGGACTTCTTCGACCGTCAATGGAGCACCTACCGCAGGGTGGTCGACCACGACCTGATGGAGCATCAGGCGCTCTCGGCGGCCACCACCGCGGCGATCGAGGGCTGGCTGGCCCAGCGGCCCCAGGGAGCGGCACCGCCCCACATGGTGGATCTGGGTTGTGGGGATCTCGCTCTGCTGGCCCCGTTGCTTCGACAGCTGCCGCTGGGCTCCTACATCGGGCTTGATCTTTCCGCACCCGTGCTGCCCAGGGCCGCCACCCAGCTGGAGGGGGTGCCCTACCCCTGCGCCTGGCGTGAGCAGGATCTGCTGGCCTGGGCCGAAGCGGAGCCCGAACCCGAACCGGTCGACCTGCTCCATTCCGCCTTCGCCCTTCACCACCTCAGCGACGACGACAAAGCGCGGTTTCTGGAGCTCTCTCGCCGTCATCTGGCGCCTGACGGGCTCCTGCTCTGGGCTGATGTGTTCCGCGAGCCGGGGGAAGCGCGCGAGGCCTACGTGGCGCGCTATGTGGAGCGGATCCGCAGCGGCTGGACCCCCCTCGAACCCGAGCAGCGCCAGGAAGTGATCGACCACCTCAGCCAGTACGACGACCCGGCTGATCGTGACGTCATCCAGCGCAGCGCCGAAGCCTGCGGCTGGCGGTGGCACTGGCTCTGGCAGGGAGCACACCGCGCTGAAGCCCTGGCCATGCTCACCCCGGTACGTTGAGGGAGATGTCAGAGACGATGAGCCGAAGCTTTCTTCTGTTGCTGGGCCTGGTCGCCGCTGGCGTCAGCGTCAGCAGCGGCTCCAAAGCGACCGCCGCCGAGCTGCAGCGTGTCATCCCCGAACGCTTCCGCGGGGAATGGCAGGACAGCCGCCACCTCTGCGGCTCTGCGATCAACATGGAAACACGCCTGCTGCTGCAGGCTGGCACGGTCAGCTTCTACGAGAGTGGCGGCCCCACCGTTGCGGTGGTCACCAGCGGGACCTCGGAGCTGGCCCTGATCACCGCACTGGCCGGGGAAGGCCAGACCTGGCTGGATCTGCGCCGGTTCCTCCTCTCCCCCGACCAGTCCACCCTCACCGACGTCTCCCATGCCGGGGGGCCAGACCAGGACAAGCCATTCGTCCGCAAGCGCTGCCCGCCACAACGCTGAATCCGTTCAGGGTCGGATCTCAACCGGTGTGCCCAAAGCCGTGCGCGGAAACAGCCAGCGGGCCGTGGCACCCGTGGTGCGGATGCAGCCGTGGCTGCGGGCCACACCGAAGCACTGCCCGGCCCTCTCCTGCCAGGGGGCCGGGTGGAGGCACAGGCGATCGGGGGCGAGGCCGCCACCGCTGAGACACATCACGTTCGGCACGGCGGGGATGCGGTAATCGGCCCCTACCAGCGTCGTTTCGCTGTACTTACTGCCGATCTGAAACCGACCCGTGGGAGTTGACATACCAGGAAGCCCCGTGGAGACCAAGGCGGCATAGAGCAACTGTTGCCGATCGTCGTAGGCATAGAGCTTCTGCTCGGAGAGATCGACCAGCAGCGCCGCCACGATTTCCAGCATCAATCGGCCCGTGCCTCAGCTGTGCTCGCGCAGGAAGGCCACGGTGCTGACCAGCTCTTCGGCGAAGCGGTCGATTTCCTCAAGGGTGGTGGTGAAGCTGAGGCTGGCTCGGGCCGAGCCGCTGATCTCGTAGTGGCGGTGCAGGGGCTGGGTGCAGTGGTGGCCACTGCGGATGCAGATGCCGCTGGCATCCAGCAGGGCGGAGATGTCATTGGCGTGCAGGCCCTCCACCACGAAGGCCGCCAGGGCGCCGCGGTCGGGTTGTTGCTGGGGGGTGGGGCCCAGCACCCTGAGCCCATCGATCGCCTGCAGCCGCTCGAACAGATGGGCGGTAAGCCGCTGTTCCCAGGCGTGGATGCGCTCCAGTCCCAGGGCATTGAGATAGTCGATGGCAGCACCCATGCCCACGGCTTCGCCGATCGCCGGCGTTCCCGCTTCGAACTTGTGGGGCAGCTCGGCCCAGGTGCTGTGGTCGAGATACACGTCCTGGATCATTTCACCACCGCCCAGGAACGGCGGCATCGCCTCCAGCAGAGCCTCCCGTGCCCAGAGGAAGCCCATGCCCGTGGGGCCGCAGAGCTTGTGGGACGACCCCACCAGGAAATCAGCCCCCAGCGACTGCACGTTCACCGGCAGGTGCGGCAGGCTCTGGCAGGCGTCCACCAGCAGCAGGGCGCCGGCGGCATGGGTGAGCTCCGCGATCGCGCTGATCGGGTTGTGACAGCCCAGGGTGTTGCTGATCTGCACCACGCTCACCAGCCGGGTGCGCTCGTTGATCTGCGCGCGCAGATCCTCCAGGTCCAGCTCACCGCTGGCCGTGAGGCCGGCGTGGCGCAGACGGGCGCCCGTGCGCGCAGCCAGCTGCTGCCAAGGCACCAGGTTGCTGTGGTGCTCCATCACCGTGAGCACAATCTCGTCGCCCGGGCGCAGGAAGGCATCGCCCCAGCTGCGGGCCACCAGGTTGATCGCCTCACTGGCGTTGCGGGTGAAGACGATCTCCCGGGGCGTGGCGGCGCCCACAAAGCGGGCGGTCTTGTCGCGGGCACCCTCGAAGGCATCGGTGGCGCGGGCGCTGAGCTGGTGAGCGCCCCGGTGCACGTTGGCGTTGTCGTGGGAGTAGTAGCGCTGCAGGGCCTCCAGCACCGCCCGGGGCTTCTGGCTGGTGGCGGCGTGATCGAGGTAGATCAGCGGCTGACCCAGGCAGGCCTGATCCGCCAGCAGCGGGAAATCGGCGCGGGTGAGCGCAGCCAGGTCGATCACGGGCTTGGGCGCAACAGCAGCAGAGGCCTGAGCGGTCGCAGCGCCAGCGATGGCTGTGTTGGCTGTGTTGGCTGTAGAGAGCATCGTCATCAGATCTCCCCCAGCAGTCGCTGCAGCGGTCTCCAGGGCGCCGCCGCCGCGGGCAGGGCGCGCAGCACCTCTTCGCAGAAGCCGCGCTTGAGCAAGCCAGCGGCCACCGCCGCCGAGAGGCCCCGGCTCTGCAGGTAGAACAGCTCGTCGGTCTGCAGCCGGCTCACGGTGGCGCCATGGGCGCAGCGCACGTCGTCGGCCACGATCTCCAGTTCGGGCTTGGTGTCAATCCGGGCCTGGTTGGAGATCAGCAGGTTGCGACTGAGCTGGGAGGCATTGGTGCGCTGGGCGGCCCGGG
The DNA here is from genome assembly GCF_025128055.1 of Synechococcus sp. CS-1329. Lineage (GTDB taxonomy): Bacteria > Cyanobacteriota > Cyanobacteriia > PCC-6307 > Cyanobiaceae > Regnicoccus_A. Next base: position 7,545 of record NZ_JAHLYS010000038.1, read on the forward strand.
GCACCTTCACCGCTCCGTTGAACACACTGCGGCCGCGGTCATCGGCGATGGCCTTGTGCAGTTGATCGAGCTGGCCTTCGGGGCCGCGGAATTCAACGCGGCTGTGGGTGTCGGCCAACTGCTGGCCATCGGCCAGCTGCAGGGCCTTGAGGCTGGTGGTGGCTTCACCATCCACCTGCACCACCCGTGGTTCAAAGCGCGAGAGCGCCCAGCCGTGGCTGGCCCACACCGACTCCAGCAGGCTGCGGGGCTCCTGCTCCACCGCCAGATGGCCGAGGAAGCAGGCCGGACCCTCACCCAGGGCCAGCAGGCCATGGCGCAGCGTTGATTCACGGCCCAGATGGGCTTCGATCACCAGGCTGGTGAGGCTGCTGCCGGAGCCCAGCTGCACCTGCAGCACCTCCAGGCTGGCCTTCTCCTCCAGCAGCAACAGCACCCGCACGGGGCGCATCACACCATCTCCGGCGGCCTGGCTCACCAGCTCCAGGGTTGGGGCCACCACAGCGCTCACCCGCAGCGCCAGCACGCGAGGGGCGCTGGCCTGGTTGAGCTCCACCGGCCAATGCTGCTCACAGTTGCAGGTGGCCAGGGTGTGACCCAGGGCCTGCTGCACCTCATCAGCGTCCAGCAGCGAAAGCCCAGCCGGCAGGCTCTGCCCGGCCAGGGGATCCCCAGGGGCATCGAGCCAGAGCCGCACCACACCGGCGGCTGGCTCCGGCCAGCGGCCCTGCTCGCTGGCCGGAGCCAGGGCCGGAGCCAGGGCCGGAGCCAGGGCCGTGAGCGCGGCGAGATCGGTGAAGCGCCAGTCTTCCTGGCGGCGGGAGGGCAGCGGCTGGCGAGACAGGGCCTCGCGGCCGCGCCATTGCACAGCTTCAAGCTCACCGACCGGGGCCGGCAGCCGCTCCAGGAAGGTGGTCACCCATGCGGAGGCGGCCACAGCCGCCGAGTTGGACATCGCCGCCACCATCAGGCCACCTCCAGAACGGCCAGCTCCTGATCCACCCAGTCGTAACCGCGGTCCTCCAGCTCCAGCGCCAGCTCCTTGCCGCCGGTGCGCAGGATGCGGCCGCCGGCCATCACATGCACATAGTCGGGAGTGATCACATCCAGCAGACGCTGGTAGTGGGTGATCAACAGGGTGGCGTTGTCGGGGCTGGCCAGATGATTCACGCCGCCCGCCACGATGCGCAGGGCATCGATGTCGAGGCCGGAATCGGTTTCATCGAGGATCGCCACCAGGGGATCCAGCAGGGCCATCTGCAGAATCTCGTTGCGCTTCTTCTCACCACCGGAGAAGCCCTCATTGACACTGCGCTCAAGGAAGGCGGGATCCATCTGCACCACCTGCAGACGTTCCCGCACCAGATCTTCGAAGGCAAAGGTGTCGAGTTCCTCTTCGCCCTTCTCACTGCGACGGGCGTTGGTGGACACCCTCAGGAACTCAAGGTTGCTGACCCCGGGAATTTCCACGGGATACTGGAAGCCCAGAAACAGGCCCAGCCGGGCCCTCTGCTCCGGTTCAAGATCCAGCAGATTGGCGCCGCGATAGAGCACACGGCCGCCGGTGACGACGTACGAGGGATGGCCGGCCAGCACCTTGGAGAGGGTGCTCTTGCCGCTGCCGTTGCGACCCATCACCGCATGGATTTCTCCGGCCTTGATCGTCAGATTCACACCCTTGAGGATCGGCTTGTCCTCCACCCGGGCCTGCAGGTCAACGATTTCGAGGAGGGTATCGGCTTCGGGGCGAATCACAGTGGGCGGAGCAGAGGAAAGAATAGGGAAAGGAGCGGTGCTCCTGATGAATGAAGTCCGAGGGAGGGGGCCGGGGTGATCAGCCCACCGACCCCTCCAGCTTGAGGGCGAGAAGCTTGTCGGCCTCAGCGGCGAATTCCATCGGCAGCTGGTTGAAGACATCGCGGCAGAAGCCGCTCACCATCATCGAGACCGCTTCTTCAAAGCCGATGCCACGGCTCTGGAGATAGAAGAGCTGATCGGCGGAGATGCGGCAGGTGCTGGCCTCGTGCTCCACGCTGGCCTCGGGTTGCTGCGAGCGGATGTAGGGGTAGGTGTTGGCAGCCGCCTGATCGCCGATCAGCATCGAATCGCACTGGCTGTAGTTGCGCGCACCCGTGGCTTTCGGGCCGATCTGCACAAGACCGCGGTAGCTGTTGGAGGAACGGCCGGCGCTGATGCCCTTGCTCACAATCGTGGAGCGGGTGCGGGGCCCCACATGCACCATCTTGGTGCCGGTGTCGGCCTGCTGAAGGTTGTTGGTGAGGGCCACGGAATAGAACTCACCGACGGAATCAGCGCCCTGCAGCACACAACTGGGATATTTCCAGGTGATCGCCGAGCCGGTTTCCACCTGGGTCCAGCTGATGTGGCTGCGGTCGCCACGGCAGTGGCCGCGCTTGGTCACGAAGTTGTAGATGCCACCCACTCCGTTCTCATCGCCGGCATACCAGTTCTGAACAGTGGAGTACTTGATCGAGGCATCATCAAGTGTCACCAGTTCCACCACCGCCGCGTGCAGCTGGTTGGTGTCGAACATCGGGGCGGTGCAACCTTCGAGGTAGCTCACCGAAGCGCCCTCTTCGGCCACGATCAAGGTGCGCTCAAACTGACCGGTGTCGCCGGAATTGATGCGGAAATAGGTGGAAAGCTCCATCGGACATTCCACACCCTTGGGAATGAACACAAAGGAGCCGTCGCTGAACACGGCTGAATTGAGGGCCGCAAAGAAGTTGTCATTGCTGGGCACCACCGTGCCGAGGTAACGCTCGATCAGCTCAGGGTGGTCCTTGACGGCCTCACTGATCGAGCAGAAGATCACGCCGTGTTCGGCAAGCTTCTCGCGATAGGTGGTGGCAATCGAAACACTGTCGAAGACCGCATCAACGGCCACGTTGCTGAGGCGCTTCTGCTCACTGAGGGGAATGCCGAGCTTGTCGAAAGTTTCCAGCAGCTTGGGATCCACCTCATCGAGGCTCGCCTTCTTCTCCTGCTGGCGTGGAGCGGCGTAATAGATTATCTCTTGATAATCAATCGCCGGATGCCCCAGGGCCGCCCAGTCGGGTTCCTCCATGCGCAGCCACTGCTTGTAAGCCCGCAGGCGAAAATCAAGCAGGAACTGAGGCTCGTTCTTTTTGGAGGAGATCAGCCGAACAACATCTTCACTGAGACCCTTATCGATCTTGTCAGTTTCGATGTCAGTGACAAACCCATATTTGTAGGGTTGACTGACAAGATCGCTGACGCTGGTGGTGGTGGTCATGGGATTCAGGCGGCAGGGGGTTCGATGTGGGTCTTGATCTCCTCGAGACCGATGGACTGCTGCTCGCCGCGGAAGGGGTTGTCCTCCGTGAGGAAGAGCATGCAGTGGCACTCCTTGCGCTCTCTCATCGGCACGCAGGGGCAGTTCCAGAACGCCTGTTCCGCCTCGGCCTTCTTGTCCTCATAGTGGCGGCAGGGGCAAAGGGCTGCGCCCAGCTGCTCCTTGTGGCGGGCCAGCCCCTCAAGCACCACCGCCGTCACGCCTGGATCAATGCAGAAATAGGTGTCGGTCCGCTTGGCGTAGGCCTCAGCGAAACGCCGGATCAGCTCCAGGCTCTCGCTGCTGGGTGCGGCCGTGGCGGAGGGGGCGTCAGACATGAATTCAGAGGAATGAGTGGGTCACCGAGGCCGGAGTGAAGGACCCAGGCGGCGGGAGGGCAGAGACAGCACCCGGGGCGACAGGGCGGACAGGGGGCTGCAGAGAGTTCCGAAGGGGGTCAACGGATCGGGCTGACGACACCGTTGAATTACGAAACCCATTCGTTTCGTTACCAGAAACCCTAGGGCAGCTGGGCTGGCGATGGGGGCTGAAGCCATTGTGAACTGCCCATGGCCACAACACCAGAACGAGCGTGGCAATGTGTGGAGAAGGTTCGCGACTGGACGGACCGGACTGAGTGTCCGATGAGCGCCTCCACCCAGGCCCCAACCCGAGAAGCCGCCCTGGCACTCCTCCTGCGACAGGGAGAAGCCACAGCTGCCCAGCTCGCCGAGCTCCTGGGGGTATCGGTGCAGATCATGCGTCGCCATCTGCGCAGCCTCGAAGACGACGGCCTGGTGGCCAGCAGTTCCAGTGGTGAAGGCCCGGGCCGCCCCAGCAACCACTGGCACCTCACAGACGAAGGCCACGACCAGTTCCCCAACGGCAGCGAGCACTTCGCCCTCGCCCTGCTCACGTCCCTGGCGGACAGCCTGCCCGCCGACACCGTGCAGACCCTGCTGCGCCAGCAGGCCATCACCAAAGCCCTCGACTACCGGCGTCAGATCGGCAGTGGGTCCCTGCTGGAGCGCCTGGAGCGTCTGGTGGAACTGCGCTGCAACGAGGGTTATGTCAGCGATTGCCACGCCGAGCCCGACGGGCTCTCCTGGTGCATGAGTGAATTCCACTGCTCCGTCTCCCGCCTCGCTGAGCAGTTCCCGGTGCTCTGCGACCAGGAGCTGCAACAGATGCGCCACACGTTTCCCGACTGCAGCGTTGAGCGGGTGCACTGGCGCCTCGAAGCAGGCCACTCCTGCGGATTTCGCATCACCCCCCACAGCGGCGGATCGGCCCCGTTGACCCAGGACCAGGATGACTGAGGCCCAGGCCGGCCCCCTCGCCAGCACGGATCTGGCCACCCTTGAGGCCACCCTGCTCCCCAGCCTCGAGCGCCACCACCTGCGCTTGCTGGCCCACTGCCTGCGCACCCTGCAACAGGTGGCCGGCAGCCGCTGGGGCCCGTTGCCGGCCCGCCCCGCCCTGGTCGCCTGGGTGGCTCAGCAGGGAGGGGCCGCCGCCGATCCCGGCTTCCAGCAGGCGTTTCTCACCCAGCTGGAACGCGGCGCCCTGCAATTGCAGACCCTGGCCACCAGCCGGGGCTGCGATCCCCTCGCCCTCGACATCAGCGACCTGATCGTCTGGGCGGAGGCAGAGGCCAGAGCCCGGCTCAACCTCGCCAACCCAGCCCCACCACCAGGCTGACCCCCGCCAGGGCCAGCACGGCCGCCAGCAGCCCACTGGCGCCCGGCCGGTCCCCCTCCAGTCCCGCCAGCGGCAGGGCCAGCACCGGAGCGGTGGCCAGCAGGGCCACGGCCAGGCCGGCCGGCAGGTGCTGGAGGGCCGTCTGCTGCAGCACGATGCCGGCGCTGGTGCCCAGCAGGGTGGCCACCACCACCAGCGGCCAACGCCGCCGCAGCGGGCGCGGACGCAGCCCCGGGGGCGGCAGTCGCCACAGCAACGGCAGCATCACGAAGGCCGCGGCCGCCAGGCGCAGGCTGGCCGACTGCAGCGGCGGCAGGTCCGAATCCCGCAGGGCGGCCCTGGAGAGCAGGGCGCCGGCACTGCCGCAGACCAGCGCGGCCAGGGCCAGCAGCAGACCCAGCCTCTGGCCCCCCGGGGGCAGGGGCACCACATCGGGGCCCCCGGCCGGGGGCTGCTGACGGGCCACCAGCGCCACCGAGAGACAGATCAGCGCCACCCCCAGCCCCTGGGGCCAGCGGGGCCACTCGGCCAGAAACAGGGCCCCGCCCAGCAGCGAAAGGGCCGGGCCACCCGCTTCAAGGGTGAGGGTGCGACGGGTGCCCAGCCGGCGCAGCGCCGCGAAATAAAAGCTGTCCCCCAGGGCGATGCCGAGCACGCCGCTGGCCAGCAGCAACAGCAGCGCCGGCGGCGACACCCACCAGCCCCCCAGCAGCAGGAAAGGCATCTGGAGCCCCACCGCCAACAGATTCTTGACCAGGTTGAGCTGGGCGGCGCTCAAGGAGGTGGGCAAACGCCGCCAGAGGCTGCTGGAGAGTGCCCAGCAGAGGGCTGCGGCCAGGGCCGCCACGACTCCCGTGCTGGCCACCGGGCAACGGCTGGGGTAAGGGAGTTGCGATCATCGCTACAGCCGTGCTGCCGCCGTGAGCATTCCCATCGCCGACGCCCTCAGTTTCTTCAGGCTCAGCTGCGGGCGCTGGCGCTCCCAGCGCACCAGCCACCACCTGCTGCACCGCCGCGCCGAGGCCGGTGGTTCGATGATCGAGGTGGTGAACGTGGAGGCCAGCGATCCACGCCTCAGGGCGATCGCCGAGCTGCACGGCCAGGACCCCGCGGGTCTGGTGGGGGGCTGTCAGGTGCGCTGGAGCGGCTCGATGGCCTGGGACAAGGCCGGCGAAGCCCACCAGGGGGAGTCGGTGTTCGGCCTGATCCCCACCGACGCCGCCGGACGCGAAGGGCTGCTGCTGCGTGACCGGGGCTACGCGGAAACCGCTCCTGTGGCGGGTCACTTCCGCATGGATGACCGCGACGGCCTGCTGCTCACCACCGCCTACGAAACCATGAGCAGCCTGGAGCGCTTCTGGTTCCCCAACCCCAACCTGCGCCTGCGCACCAGCACCGTGGAGGGGCTCTCCAACACCGCCTCCTTCTGCATGGAGAGCCGCTGCCTGGAGGCCGACCAGACCGAGGACAGTGTCGCCTCAGACCAGGGCGCCACGGAGCCGGCAGAGGCCCCGCGCCAAGCCCTGGTTTCGGCCTTCGGCTGGTAGGGCGGCCCTGCCCCAAAGAGCCCTTCAAACGTTACGGACTGTGAGCCCTGCCGCCCCGGGCCGGGTTCCACCGGGCCTGACTTCTACGATCCATGGCGACGGATGACGATGTTCGCGTGGCGATCCCGCTTCTGAAGTACGCACCCACCAGCCAGAACTCTCGAGTGAAGGCGTTCCGTGTGGGCTCTGACGAGGATCCGAAAGGCGTCTCGCTTGACAAGGCGTTCGACCGCAACGCCCAGAACGTGGTGATCGAGGCGGCTTACCGTCAGATCTTCTTCCACGCGTTCAAGGTGGATCGCGACACAATTCTGGAGTCGCAGCTGCGCGATGGCCAGATCACTGTGCGCGATTTCATCCGGGCCCTCTGCCTCTCGGATACCTTCACCCGCAGCTTTTACAACCTCAACAGCAACTATCGGGTGGCTCGCCACCTGGTGGAGAAATTGCTGGGTCGTCAGGTGTATGGCAAGGCCGAGGAAATCGCCTGGTCAGCAGTGATCATGACGAAGGGAATCGCCGGTGCCGTGGATAAAATCCTCGACAGCGACGAGTATCTCGAGAATTTTGGCTACGACATGGTTCCGTACCACCGCAACCGCGTGGTCGGCTCCCGCGAAGTGGGCGAAACCCCCTTCAACATCACCTCGCCCCGCTACGAGGCCTACCACCGCGGCATTCTGGGCTTCCCCCAGATCGTCTACACCGGTACCGCCAAGACCCTGCCCAAATGGGCCAGCCAGCGCCGCGGCGGCTTCCCCGAGGACTACCTCCCCTGGGTTCGCACCCTGCCTGCTCTGCGCAGCGGAGCCGCGTCATCGGGCAACACCAACATGGATTACCTCTCGAAGGTTCCCTACCGCAGCATCGGTCGCTGATTCCAGGGGCCTCTGGCTCCCCTTCACGTTCTTCAAAACGGCGGCTCACCCCGTCGTTTTTTTGTTGGTCCTTCAACAGGAGCCCAGTCAGGTGTTGCTGACGGAGGGCAGCCAAGAGGCCGAGATCGGCGGGATTGACCCCAAACTGATCCCAAACGAAATCCGGAGATACGGTGACTCAGGCTCTCTCGTCCTTGGCTCGCATGACCCTGCGTCAGCTCCGTCAGATCGCCAGTGACCTCGGCGTGAGCCTGTACAGCAGGAAATCCAAGGAGGAACTGCTCAACGAGATCCACCACGTCAATGGCGAAGACGATCCATCCCGCTCCGATCCAGCGCCCTCATCCGGCCCGTCCTCTCCAAGCCTCGAGACCCTGGAAGCGGGATTCAGCGCCGCTCCCCGCCCCAGCGCTGAAACCAAGGTGGTGTTTCTGCCCAGGGATCCCCAGTGGGCCTACGTGTTCTGGGAGATCGCGGAAGCCGAGCGCATGAAGGCCATCGAGGCCGGTGCCGGCCAGCTCTGTCTGCGGGTCGCCGACGTGACCGGGCTGCCCGCTGGCGCTGCTCACCCGCACACGCTTCAGGAGGTTCCTGTCGACAGCCATGCCACCGAGTGGTACCTGCCTGTCCCCCTCAGCGACCGGGACTATCGCGTTGAGCTGGGCTACCGCAAGCACGGCGGTGGTTGGCTCTCCCTGGGCTTTTCCTCCATGGCCCGAGTGCCCGCCCTGCAGCCCAGCGAGCAGATCCTCGATCAGTTCGTGCCCTTCTCCCTGGAGGCAGCCCCCAGCGAAACAGCTCTCGGCAGCCCCTACCCCCACAGCAGCCCCGCCCCCCACGCAACCGAAGTGGACAGTGGCCTGCACGAACGCCTGTATCAGTCGGCCACGGTGCGCTGGAAGCATTTCGGCCGCGGATCCGAAGCTTTCCACGAGCTCGAGGATTCCGACTCGGCCTCAGGCCTGCGCGGCCTGAACGATTCCGGCATCGGCCTCTGGGCCAGTGGCCGCAACGAATCAGGCCTCGGTGGTGTGGCGCCCCGTCAGCGGTCCTTCTGGCTGGTGGCCGATGCGGAGCTGATCGTCTACGGCGCCACCGATCCGGCCGCCAAGCTCACCATCGGCGATGAAGAAGTGCCCCTCTCCGCCGATGGCACCTTCCGTGTGCAGGTGCCCTTCCGCGACGGCCAGCAGCTCTATCCCATCCAGGCCGTGGCCGCTGACGGCGAACAGAAGCGCAACATCACCCTGAGCTTCAAGCGCAGCACCCCCGAGGACAACAGCAATCCCTCCAGCCAGGCCGTGGCTGAGTGGTTCTGATGCGCACCTTCGTTGCCTTGACCCCCCTGGCCGGCACGCTCGCCCTGCCCTTTCTTGTGCCGGTGCTGATGCTCAAAGTGGGCATCGGCACAGCGGTGGGCATGGCCGTGCTGGTGAGCACCCTCTGGTTTGTGCTGATGCTGCGCACCGCCGAGATGCCCGGCCACCACTGAGGCCAGCCCAACTCCCCCTCAGAGGGGAATGCTCAGGGGAGCCGCAATGCAGCGCCGTGCAATCCCCATCAGCCCAACCACCGCTTCGCTCAGGCTCCGGCCCATCCAGGGGCCTGGCCATGGCGAGCGGCCTGATGGCTCTGGTCCTTGACGGTTGCTCCGCCACCGCCCGCATCCTGGGCTCCCCCCCGCCGGATCTGCCGCTGCCGGCGGGAATCGAGTTGGCCTTCAACCACCGCGCCGACCACCACTACCGCAGCCCGATCAGCGGCGAACGCCGCAGTGGCGACGACCTCGAGCAGATGCTGCTCGAAACAATCGCGCGGGCCGAAAGCGACATCCTGGTGGCCGTGCAGGAGCTCTCCCTGCCCCGGGTGGCCGAAGCCCTGGTGGAGCGGAAGCGTCAGGGAGTGCGGGTGCGGGTCATCCTCGAGAACACCTACAGCACCCCCTTCAGTGAGCAGTTGCCGGCTGGCCTGGAGTCCCATCAGCTGGGGCGCTACCGCCACCTGCTGGCCCTTGCCGACAGCGATGGTGACGGACGCCTCAGCGCCGGCGAACGCGAGCGCGGTGATGCCGTGCGCATCCTGCAGCGGGGCGGCATTCCCCTGATCGATGACACCGCCGACGGCAGCGCGGGCAGTGGCCTGATGCACCACAAATTCCTGGTGGTGGACCAGCGCTGGCTGGTGACCGGCTCCGCCAATTTCACCCCCTCCTGCATCCACGGCGACCCCGACGACCCCCGCACCCGCGGCAACGTCAACCATCTGCTGCGTTTCGAGAGTCGGGCGCTCTCTGAGCTGTTCAGCAAGGAATTCAGCCGCATGTGGGGCGATGGCCCCGGCGGCCTCACCGACAGCCGATTCGGCATTGCCAAGAACGAAGGTCCGGTGCAGGCCGTGATGGTGGGCCCCACCCGGGTGGAGGTGCTCTTCGCTCCCCACCGCCGCAAGGATTCCAACCAGGGCCTGCGCTTGCTCGCTGAGCGCCTGGCCCTGGCCCAGCGGCAGCTGGATCTGAGCCTGTTCGTCTTCTCAGCCCAGCCGGTGGCCGATGGGCTCGCCGAACTGCAGCAGCGGGGCGTGACGATCCGGCTGCTGGCCGATCCTGGCTTCGCCAGCCGCAGTTTCTCGGAGGTGCTCGATCTGTTGGGGGTCTCGATGCCGGATCGCTTCTGCAAACTGGAGCAGGACAACAGCCCCTGGCAGCAGCCGATCAACGGAGTGGGTACGCCCCGTCTGGCCCGCGGCGACAAGATGCACCACAAGTTCGCCGTGGTGGATGGCCAGACGGTGATCACGGGGTCGTTCAACTGGAGCCCGTCGGCGGCCCACAGCAACGACGAAACACTGATGATCCTGGAGTCGCCCCAGCTGGCGGCCCACTTCACCCGAGAGCAGGACCGGATGTGGCAGGGGGCTGAACTGGGCATCACACCAAGGCTGCGACGCAAGCTGGAGCGGGTTCGCCAGAGCTGCGGCCAGGGCACAGCGCGGCCCCCGACCACCCCCGTCCAGGACCCATGACCCCAAGCCCCCAGCCCCAGCCCGTCGTGATCGTGGGCGCCGGTCCGGCCGGCGCCTCCCTGGCGATGCTGCTGGTCGAGCGTGGGGTGCCGGTGACCCTGGTGGAAGCGGCTCGAGATTTTCAGCGCCAGTTTCGCGGCGAGGGGCTGATGCCCTCGGGCCTGGCCGCCCTGGAGAGCATGGGCTGCGGGCCCCTGCTGGCCCGCCTGCCCCAGAGGCCGCTGAGCGCCTGGTCGTTCCAGCTGCACGGCCAGCAGTTGTTCCGCGTGGAGGAGCCCCTGGAGGGTGATCGGCCCTGCACGCTGATCTCCCAGCCGGCGCTGCTCGATGCCCTGCTGGAGCGGGCCAGCCGGGCGGGTGGTTTTCAGTGGAAGCCAGGGGTGGCGGTGGCGGATCTGATCGAGTCAGGGGGACGCATCACCGGGGTGGTGCTCAGCGATGGCAGCCGGCTCGGGGCCTGCCTGGTGGTGGGCAGCGACGGCCGCTCGTCGCTGCTGCGGCAGCGCTCGGGACTGGAGCTGGAGCGCCAGAGCAGCCCCATCGATCTGCTCTGGTTCCGCCTTCCCAGCCACCCCCGCTTCGAGGACGACAACGCCTTCACCATGCTCCTGGGTGATGACGGCAGCGCCTGCAGCGTCTTCCATGGCGCCCTGCCCGGAGAACTCCAGCTGGGCTGGGTGCTCAACCCCGGCGAGCGGATCGAGCGCAGCCCCGAAGCCTGGGGCGAAACCTTCGCAGCCCTGGCCCCCGGCTGGCTCGCGGATCACCTGCGCCAGGTGGGCCCAGTGATCAGTGCGCCACTGAAGCTCTCGGTGCAGGTGGGCTGCTGCCGCCGCTGGCAGCGCCCAGGCCTGCTGCTGCTGGGAGATGCCGCCCACCCGATGAGTCCGATCCGTGCCCAGGGGATCAACATGGCCCTGCGCGACGCGATCGTGGCGACCAACCACCTGCTGGCGCCCCTGTTGGCGGGCGATACCGCCGCCATCGACGACAGCCTGAAGCGGATCGAGGCTGAACGGATGCCGGAGATCCGCCGGGCCCAGGCCCTGCAGCAGCAGGAGGCCCGCCAGGCGCAGTGGCTGCGGCGATCACCCCTGCTGCGCCTTGTCCTGGTGCAGCTGGCCCCCTGGCTGGGGGGGCGGATCGGACAGTCCTGGCGGCAGCGGCAGATTCCCCTGAGGCAGGGTCTGGCCCCAGTTCAGCTCACGGTCTGAGCCGCCGCCATGATGGGAGCTGTTGCTGCTGTGCATCAATGGCCCGATCAAGCCTTGCCGCCACGCTGCTGAGCGCCGCGATGCTGGCTGCGCCAGGCCTGGCCATGGGCCCGGCCCGGGCCAATGACAGCATGGCCCTCTACCCCAGCACGGAGACCCTGAGGGAGGTGCAGCTGGCCGCCCTCGACTGCGGCCGGGAGAACAACACCGCCACCTGTGGTCGGGCCCGCCAGCTGGCGGATCCCTTAATGGATCACCCCTTGCTCTCGGGCTTCTGCAAGGACGCCCTCTGGGGCGTGGTTCAGAAAGCCGTCACCGACCCGGACAACAGCCTGAAGCGCCGTGACGCCATCGATGAGGCCGCCGATCGCGTGGTCAGCAGCTGCCGGCCGGTGAGCAAGCCCGTGGCCAGGGATGGGACGGGTGGGGGTCCCGGCGGGCCAGCCGCCGCCGGAGGTGGCCCTCCTGCCGGCGGCGCCGGTGGCACTCGACCCTCCGGCTCGGGCTTCGGTTTCGGATCGGGCGGCCGCTGAGGGATCACCCCAGGCCGTCAGCCGCCCTCCGCTCAGGGGGTTGTGGCGGCCACAGGCGTGTCGGAGAGATTCAGCAACTCCCTGGAGGTGCGCTCCATGAACTCCATCGACCAGCCGGTGGTCACCACAGCCTGGTCGGCCAGCACACACAGGGGGGAGCGATCAGCCTGGGCCTCACAGCTGGAGGAGAGGCTGAGCAGGGCATTGGTGAGCTTGCCGGTGAGGCAGCTGGAGGTGCCTGATTTCTCCAGCACGGCCGTGGCCGCCTTGCGGGTGGTGCTGATGGCCTCGGGCATCGGCTGGGCCGGGGCAGCACCCATCACTCCGGCCTGAACTGGGGAGAGGCCGAGGGCCACCACGGCCAGCAACAGCCCCTGGATCCGGCTCGGCAGGGCGCAGGGGAAGGCCATCGGCTCAGGGTTCAGGCAGTGAGCGCAGGCTAGCCAGCGGCCAGCCATGGGCCGGATCGGACCTGACTGCAGGGCTAGCCTGGAATCTCCCCAGGTTGGCATCCATGACCAGCAGCGCCTCCTCCGATGCTCCAGCCGCTGCCATGACCACCTCTCCAGCGCCATCGGTGCGCCAGGTGTCCCTGAATGCCCCCTTCAGCGACCAGAAACCCGGCACCTCGGGCCTGCGCAAGAGCAGCCGGCAATTCGAGCAGCCCCACTATCTCGAGAGCTTCATCGAGGCGATCCTCCAGGTGCTGCCTGGGGTGGAAGGGGGCACGCTGATCCTGGGCGGCGACGGCCGCTACGGCAACCGCCACGCCATCGCCGTGATCGCGCGCATGGCCGCGGCCCATGGCGTGGCGCGGCTGATCACCACCACCGGCGGCATTCTCTCCACCCCGGCGGCCTCCAACTTGATCCGCAGACACCGGGCCATCGGCGGCATCATCCTCTCGGCCAGTCACAACCCCGGCGGACCCACGGGGGATTTCGGGGTCAAGGTGAATGGCGCCAACGGCGGGCCGGCGCCTGAATCGATCACCGAGGCCATCTACAGCGCCACCACCTGTCTGCAGGGCTATCGGATCGTTGAGGGGGAGGTGCCATCCCTGGATGTGGCGGGAACCCATGCCCTCGGCGGCCTGAGCATCGAGGTGATCGATGGGGTCGACGACTACGTGACCCTGCTGCAGGGCCTGTTCGATTTCGAGGCGATCAAGGCGCTGCTCAAGGGCGACTTCCCGATCGCCTTCGATGCCATGCATGCCGTCACCGGTCCCTACGCCAGCCGCCTGCTGGAGGGGCTGCTGGGGGCGGCGGCCGGCACGGTGCGCAACGGCACGCCCCTGGAGGATTTCGGCGGTGGGCACCCCGACCCCAACCTCACCTATGCCCATGAGCTCGCCGAGCTGCTGCTCGATGGCGACGCCTACCGCTTCGGCGCCGCCTGTGACGGCGACGGCGACCGCAACATGATCCTGGGCCAGCGCTGCTTCGTAAACCCCAGCGACAGCCTGGCGGTGCTCACCGCCAATGCCACCCTGGCGCCCGGCTACGCCGGCGGGCTCGCCGGGGTGGCCCGCTCGATGCCCACCAGCGCCGCGGTGGATGTGGTGGCCCAGGAGCTGGCCATTCCCTGCTTCGAAACCCCCACGGGCTGGAAGTTCTTTGGCAACCTGCTCGATGCCGGTCGCATCACCCTCTGCGGGGAGGAGAGCTTCGGCACGGGAAGCGACCACATCCGTGAGAAGGATGGCCTCTGGGCGGTGCTGTTCTGGCTGCAGATCCTGGCCAGCCGCCGCTGCTCGGTGGCGGAGGTGATGGCCGGCCACTGGAGCCGCTTCGGCCGCCACTACTACTCCCGCCACGACTACGAAGCGATCGACAGCAGCCGTGCCCATGGCCTCTACGACCGCCTGAAGGGCCTGCTGCCCTCCCTGGTGGGCACGGGCTTTGCCGGCCGCAGCATCGCCACCGCCGACGACTTCAGCTACACCGATCCCGTCGATGGCTCGCTCACCAGTGGCCAGGGCCTGCGCCTGCTGCTCGACGACGGCAGCCGGGCGGTGTTCCGCCTCTCGGGCACGGGCACCCAGGGGGCCACCCTGCGCCTCTACCTGGAGAGCTACGTGGGAGCCGGCGGCAACCTCGATCAGGATCCCCAGCAGGCACTGGCCGATCTGATCAAAGCCGCCGATGCGCTGGCCGAAATCCGCAGCCGCACCGGCATGGAGCGGCCCACCGTGATCACCTGATCAGGCCGGCTCCGTGCCTGCCTCGGAATCTTTGAACAGCCGGCTCTCCAGCTCCTTGATCACCACATAGAAGGGCGGCACCACCCCGAGCGAGAGCACGGTGGCCACCAGCAGGCCACCGAAGATCACCGTGCCCAGCGATTGCTGGCTCTGGGCGCCAGCGGAATGGGCCACCACCAGTGGGAAGAAACCCGCCAGGGCGGCGATGGCCGTCATCAGGATCGGCCGCAGGCGGGATTCAGCCGAGGCGATCGCGGCCTGGGAGGCCGTCATGCCGGCCTTGAGATGCTGCTCGGCCACCTCAACAATCAGGATTCCGTTCTTGGCCGCCAGACCGATCAAGGTGACCAGGCCCACCTGGGCATAGATGTTGAGATCGATCGAGCGGATCGCCAGGAAGGCCAGGGCCCCCAGCATCGCCAGGGGCACGGTCATCAGGATGATCACCGGGGTGACGTAGCTCTCGTACTGGGCCGAGAGCACCAGATAAACCACCAGGATGCCCAGACCGAACACCAGCACACTGGCGGAGCCCGCCGAGAGCTGCAGGGCCGCCAGACCGGTGAAGGCATAGCCGATGTTGTTGAAATTCAGCGAGCGGAACACCTGCTGAATCGATTCAAGGGCCGCTCCTGAACTCTTGCCGATCGCCTCAGAGCCCTGCACCAGCACCGTGCGGTAGAGGTTGTAATGGCTGACCACCGGCGGAGCACTGGCGAGGGTCACCTCGGCGAACTCAGAAACAGGCACCAGCTTGTCGTCGTTGGAGCGGACGTAATAGCCCTGCACATCCTCAATCGTGCTGCGGTTGGAGGCATCGGCCTGAACATAGATGTTGCGCACCTGGCCATTCTCATAGGTGAGGCTGGCGAAGTTGCTGCCGGCCAGGATGCCGATGGTGTTCATCGCCTTGGCAAAGTCGATGTTCAGGGCGCCCATCACATCGCGATCCATGCTCAGCATGAAGGCCGGGGCACTGGGAATGAACTGGGTGTAGACCGAGCTGAAATCACCGGTGGCATTGGCGGCACTCTCCAGCCTGGCGGCCTGGTCGGCCAGTTCCGTGAAGCTGTAACCGCCATTGCTGAGATCGTTGAACTGGAAATAGAACCCCCCCTGAGAGGAGAAGCCGGGAATCGCCGGAGGCAGGCCAGCGCGCACAAAGCCACTGCTGATCGTGGCCATTTTCTCGTTGAGCCGCTTGACGATCGCGGCGGCCGACTGACCCGCCCCACCGCGATCCTCCAGCGGCTTGAGACCAAAGAAAAACACGCCCTGATCGGGGCTGGAGCCATTGAAGCCATAGCCGCTGATCACCGAGGCCTGGGTGATTTCCTCCTCCTCATTGATCAGCTTGGCGATCTCCAGCGCCGTACCCCCCGTCTGGCTGAGGGAGGCGCCGTTCTGCAACTGGAAAAAACCCACGCCGTAGCCCTGATCCTCATCGGGGATGAAGGCGGTGGGCATGTTCGCGAAGGCCAGCACGGTGAGCACGATCCCGCCGATGAGGCCGAACAGGATCAGTTTGCGCCGCTGGATCAGACCGGCAATCAGCCCGGCGTAGCCCGTCTGGATGCGGTCGAAGAAGCGGTTGAACACCCGGAAGATTCTGGGCAGGTTGGCTCCGCCGATCGCCCCCACCACCACCCCGAGGATGTAGGTCCAGCCGCCCACGCCGTTGAAGCGGCCGAAGGCCAGGCCCACGAGCACCCCGAGCACGATCCAGATCGGACCCTTCGGTGGCTGGGGCTTGCCGCGCAGGATCAGACCCGAGAGCATCGGCGAGAAGGTGAGCGCATTGAAAGCTGAGATCGCGATCGAAAACGCGATCGTGAGTGCGAATTGCTTGTAGATGATGCCGATGCCGCCGGGGTAGAAGGCCACCGGCACGAACACCGCCATCAACACCAGGGCGGTGGCCACCAGGGCACCGATCAGCTCACCCATGCAGGCGATCGCCGCTTGGCGCGGCCCCATGCCCTTCTCCAGGTTGATCGACACCGCCTCGATCACCACGATGGCGTCATCCACCACCAGGCCGGTGGCCAGCACCACCCCCAGCAAGGTGAGCTGGTTGATCGAGAAACCGAAGACATTCACGAAGGCGAAGGTGCCCACCAGCGAGATCGGAATCGCCAGGCTCGGCACCACCGTGGCGCGCCAGTCCTGCAGGAAGAGGAAGAGGATGAGCAGCACCAAGAGGATCGCCAGGCCGAGGGCATCCACCACCCCCTCCACGGCCGCCTCGATGAACTGGCCGATGTTGTAGATCTGCTCAACGGTCACGCCGGGCGGCACATTGGCGGCAAACTCGTTGATCACCTTCACCACCCCCTCGGACACGTCAAGGGCATTGCTCTCGGGGGTCTGGAAAATGGCCACCGTGATGGCCGGCCGGCCGCGCTTGTCCACCGCCGTCTGGCTGAAGGTGTTGAAGCCGTAGGAGGCACTGCCGACATCCCGCAGCCGCAGCAGGTTGCCGCCGGAGGTGCGGCCAACGATCAGATCATTGAGCTCCTCGATCGAAACGAGGTTGCCGTTGTTCTTCACCAGCAACGGATAGGCATAGGCCTGGTCGCCGCCGGCCGGCGGTCCACCCACAAGGCCGCCGATCGCCACCGTGTTCTGGCTCTGAACCGCGCTCACCACATCATTGGCGGTGAGGCCATTGGCGGTGACCTTGTTGGCATCGATGAACAGCCAGAAGGCGGGATTGCTGCCCCCCAGCAGGTTCACATTGGCCACCCCGGGCACCCGGCCCAGCTGGTAGTAGAGGCTGGCGTAGATCAGGCCATTGAGATAGGGGGCCTCGAACTGGCCCTCACTGGAGCCCACCTGATAGGCCAGCAGGATCGAGGGCGTGGATTGCTTGACCGACACGCCCGTGGCCTGCACCTGCTGGGGCAGCTGGGGCATGGCCAGGGACACCCGGTTCTGAACATTGACCTGGTCAATGTTGATATCGGTTCCTTCATCGAAATAGACATTGATCGTGCTGTTCCCCTGCATCGTGCTGAACGAGGAGATGTAGGAGGCTCCCGGCACCCCACTGATCTGCTGCTCGATCGGATTGGTCACCGATTGTTCGGTGACGAGGGAATTGGCACCGCCGTAGTTGGCGATCACCTGAATCAGCGGTGGCGAGATGCTGGGAAGGTTCTCGATCGAGAGAGCGGGGATGCTGATCAACCCCACCAGCACGATCAGAATGCTGCAGACCGTGGTCAGAACGGGCCGCTTGATGAAATTGTCGGAGAGTGACATCCCGGCTCAGCTCTCCACCCGGCTGCCCACGGCCATTTCCTTCACCGGCATGCCGCTGCGCAACAGGGCGGTGTTGCTGATCACCACGCGGGCGCCGCTGGGCAGGCCACTGATCAGTGGGTAGGCATTGCCCTGCAGGGGGCCGAGCTGCACCGCCACCTGAACCACGGTGGGCTGGCTGGGGTTGCGGGCGGCCAGCTTGCTGAGCTTCTCCTTCTGGGCCTCGGGCACCTGATCCGAGGCCTTGATCTTCGGCAGCACCTCCGAGAGCGGGAGGATGCGGTAGACGAAGGGCTGGGAGGCCTGCATCGTCACGGCCTGGACCGGCACCGCCAGCTGCTGCTTCTGACTGGTGATGATCTCATTTTTCACCACCAGGCCACTCTTCAGCTGGCCAGTCAGGTTGGGGAACTCCGCTTTCACCAGCAGTGAATTCGGCGATGCTGAGCTGCTCGCGCGACTGAAATAGGGCGAGATGAACACCACCCGGCCCTCGCCTGTCACCGCAGGCGTGCCTTGGGACGTAAGCAGCACCCTCTGGCCGATCCTGACCCTGCCCTGTTGGGTGGCCGGCACGTCCATCTGTGTCCAGAGGGCGCCGTTGTCGACCACACCGGTGATCGCCTGACCCTTCTGCACGAAATCGCCTAATTTGACGGTGCTGAGATCCCCGATCACCCCAGCGATCGGGGATCTCACCAGGGTGTAGTCCAGGGTGGCGGCATCGGCCTTTGCCTGGTCCCGCGATTCAATCGCCTGGGTGATGTAAGAATCCATATCCTTGGAGGAAACAGCACCCTGCTCGTTGAGGAAGATATAACGCTCAGCGTTGATCTTATCCTTGCGGGCCTCGGCAATGCTGGAGTTCAGCTGAGCTGCCGGCTGCACATTGTCGAGCACCAGAATCGGCTGATTCTTCTCCACTCTCTGGCCCTGCTGGGCCAGGATTCGCACCACGCGGCCATCGGTTTCGGGCTTCATCACCACATCAGCCACCGATTCAAGCTTGCTCACCACACGGATGCCGGGGCTGAACACCTGTTCACTCAGCTGAACCGTCTGTACGGAGAGCAAGGTGGGCTCCACCGGTTTGCTGCCGCAGCCCAGCAGCAGCAACAGAGGGACGAGAACAACAGCGGGCTTGATCACAGAGGTGAGGCCGATGAACGGGCGGAGATCGACAGGCGATGGTCCAGACCGGCGCGAGGATTCTCTCCCCAACCGGACTGATGCAGAGCCTGAGCCGTCAGGGAGACTGGCTTGAAGGGGCTGGAAACATCAAACCAGCTGCGCAACTCCTCAGGCCCCAAGGCAGCTCCCAGCCTAGCCCCGCTCTCTCTGATCACCAGGGCTGACAACCGGTATGAAGGCCCTCATCGGCGATCTCGCCGGCGGTTCCGGCCCTTGGTGGAATGGCGGTAGGAGGGATCGGGGTTGGTGGCCTGCAGCTGGCGCACAGTTTCAATCGCCAGGCCCGCCAGGCTGCCGAAGGCACCCAGCATCACCCGGAACCAGAACTGGGCATAGGAGCTGACCGTGGCCGGCGTGTGCGCCACGACTGATTCCAGAAAAAGGCTGACAGCCAGGCCGATCAGGCCGCCCACCACACCGGTGACGACAATGCGGCGTCCATTGAGCGGCTCTGGAGTCAGGGCCATCAGGGTGAGGGCGAAACAGCGGCTGGAGGCAGTGGCTTGTCTTTCTCAGACGCACCAAGCTGCTTGATCACCACATAGAACACCGGAACCACAAACAGCGAAAGCACCGTGGCCACCATCAGCCCCCCGAAGACCACGGTGCCCAGGGACGCCTGGCTGCGGGCCCCGGCCCCATTGGCCAGCACCAGGGGCAGGAAGCCAAACAGGGAGGAGATGGCCGTCATCAGGATCGGCCGAAGCCTGGATTCAGCCGCCTCCTTCGCCGCCTGATAGGCCGTGGCCCCATCAGCCATGCGCTGGTTGGCCAGATCAACGATCAGGATCCCGTTCTTGGCGGCCAGGCCGATCAGCATCACCAGCCCCACCTGGGCATAGATGTTGAGCACTTCCCCCCGGGCGGCCAGGAAGGCCAGGGCCCCCAGCATGGCGGTGGGCACGGTCATCAGAATGATCAGTGGGTCGACATAGCTCTCATATTGAGCCGCCAGCACCAGGTACACCACCAGGATGCCCAGGGCGAAGATCACCACCGCCAGGGCCCCGGCCTTCACCTCTTCCCTTGAGAGGCCGGTCCAGTCGAAGCCGAGGCCATTGGTGCCCTGCTCGGCAAAGGTGTCGGCCATGCCCTTGATCGCCTCGCCGGAGCTGCGGCCAGGGGCGGCTGAGCCATCGATCTTGATCGAGCGGAACAGGTTGAAGTGGGGAATCACCGCTGGACCTGTGGTGGGCCCCACCGTGAACACTTCGGCCAGCGGCACCGGCTCGCCGCTTCGGGTGTTCACGAACAACGACTTCAACTGCTGGGGCGTGGCCCGGAACTGGGCATCCGACTGAACAAAGACCCGGCGGATCCTGCCCTCCTGGAAGGTGTCATTGATGTAGGCACCGCCAAAGTAGAAGCTGAAGGCCTGCATCGCCTGGCCATAATCCACATCCAGAGCCGCCAGTTGATCACGATTCACACTCACCTTGAGCTGGGGTGATTCCGGCGTGAACTGGGTGAACACACGACTGAACAAGTCCGTCTGCAGAGCCTTGCCGATCAGCTGATTGGCCGTGGAAGAGAACTCCGGCAGGGAGAGGGCGCCACCGCTCTGATCCAGCAACTGGAATTCAAAACCACCGGAGGTTCCATAGCCGGGAATGGCCGGTGGCTCCACCACAAAGATCCTGGCCCCATCGATCACCGAGAGTTTGCGGTTCAACCGCTCCACGATCTGATCCATGAACTGATCGGGATTGGGGCGATCGTCCCAGTTCTTGGCTCCAACGAAGAAGAGACCCCTGTTGGGGGCGCTGCCGTCCAGGCTGAAGCCACTGATGATCACGGCCGTGGAAATCTCGGGCTCGCTGCGGATGATCTCCGCCACCCGGGCATTGATCTGACGGGTGTTCTGCTCGGAACCCCCGTCGGGAGCTTGAACAAAACCGATGGCATACCCCTGATCCTCAATCGGCACGAATCCTGAGGGGATCGAGGTGAACGCCACACCCGTGAGAGCGATGCCACCCACAAGCACGCCCATCATCAGGGCACGGTGGGCCAGGGCCCAGGCCAGGGCCCTCTGATACCAGCGTTCACCGCCTGAATACATCTGATTGAAGCGACTGAAGATCGGGCCGAGGAACGCTCCCAGCAGCAGCCCGATCAGACTGAAGACCAGCACCGCCACAGGCCTCGACACGCTGCCCAGCAGCAGCCCCATCACCGCTGCCGCGACCGTGACGGGAAGTCGCAGGGGCAGGCGGGTGATCAACCCCAGCAGATAGCCCAGCAGCAGGCCCCCCACCACCCAGGCGAGCACCACCAAGGCACCACCGCCACTCACCAGGAGGCCATAGACAAAACCGATCGAGGTGCCAGCGATCGCATAGGCCCGGCGGCTGGGAGATGCCCCCTCCCGGGCCAGCAGGAGGGCCGAGAGCATCGGCGAGAAGGTGAGGGCATTGAAGGTGGAAATCGCCACCGAAAAGATGATCGTGGCAGCGAACTGCTGGTAGATCGTTCCCGTGGCGCCGGGAAAGAACAGCACCGGCAAGAACACCGCAAAGAGCACCAAGGAGGTGGCAATCACCGCTCCGAAGAGCTCATTCATGGTGCTCTTGGCGGCGTCGAGGGCAGAGAGACCCTGGGCCTTCTTGGTGGAGGTGTCCTCGATCACGGTGATCGCATCGTCCACCACCAGCCCCGTGGCCAGCACCAGACCGAAGAGCGTGAGCTGGTTGAGAGAGAAGCCCGCTGCCTTCACGAACAGAAAGGTGCCCACCAGCGCCACCGGAATGGCGATACCCGGCACCAGCGTGGCCTTCCAGTTCTGCAGGAACAGAAAGAGAATCAAGACCACCAGCACCACCGCATCCCGCAGGGAGCTGGTCACACCCTGAATCGAAGCATTGATGAAATCGGTGTTGTCGTAGATCTTCTCCACCTTCATGCCGGGCGGCATGGTGAGGCTGAACTCATCGAGCACCTCCTCGACACCGCGAGACACCTCAAGGGCGTTGCTGCCACTGGACTGATACACCAGCAGTCCTACAGAAGGAACGGCGTTGAGATCGGTGGCGTTGGCGTTGTAGGTTTCCGCGCCCAGCTCCACCCGGCCCACATCCCCCAGCCGCAGCAGACCCCCTTCCCCCGAGCTGCGCAGGATCATGTTCGAGAACTCCTCAACGCTGCGCAAACGCCCCTGCAGCTGCACCGTGAAGGTGAATTGCTGGCCGTCGGGGGCAGGTTCACCTCCCACCTGACCGGCCGGCACCAGGCGGCTCTGGCTGCGCAGAGCGGTCACCACATCCGAGGAGCTGAGCTTGTTGGCCGCCAGACGGTCGGGGTCGAGCCAGAGACGGAAGGCCAACTGACGGTTGCCGGCGTAGGCGATGTTGCCCACGCCCTTGACCCGCTTGATGCGATCGGTGAGGTTCTGATCCAGCAGACCGCTGATGAATTCAGTGCTGTAAGGATTGGCGGCATCCTCGCTGCCGAAGTTATAAACCAGCAGGATCGAGTTCGAGGCCTTGTTGACCACCACTCCAGATTGACGGACCTCCTCGGGCAGTTGCGGTTGGGCCAGGGCCACCCGGTTCTGAACATTCACCTGGTTGATGTCACCGTCGGTGCCACTGGCAAACGAGACGGTGATCGCGCTGCTGCCATCGGCGGCGCTGGAAGAGGTGATGAAGTCCATGTTCTCCACCCCGTTGATCTGCTGCTCCAGCACATTGGTGACACCCTCCTCGACCGACACCGCGTCGGCGCCGTTGTATCGGGAGTTCACCGTCACCGTCGGTGGAGCGATGTCGGGCAGGTTTTCGATCGGCAACAGGGGGATCGCGATCAGGCCCCCGATCACAATCAGCAGACTGCAGACGGTTGTCAGCACCGGCCGGGTGATGAAATTGTCGGAAGCGGACATCTGGGTGCTGCTCCTACTGGGCCGTCACGGGCGTGCCGTGACGCAGGGTTAGCAGGTTGGTGGTGATCACCCGTTCGCCGATTGTCGCGCCGCGCAACACCGCATAGCGGTTGTTCTGCAGGGGGCCGAGCTGCACCGGACGCTGCAGGGCAAAGGTGCTGCCCGGTGGTAGCTGGCGCACTTGGTCCAGAGGGGCCTTGCCGGGGTTCTTCTCCAGATCCTGCAGGCTGCCGAGGATGAACACGAAACTCTGGCCCGCCGTCTGGGTGACGGCGGCGAAGGGCACGGATGGCAGATCGGCTGCATCCAGCTGAAGCCGGGTGCGCAGCCGCAGGCCTGTGCGCAGGGCGCCGGTGGGATTGTCGAACTGGGCCTTGACCAGCAGCGACTGGTTACCGGCATTCACCACCGGATCCACGGAGCTGACCACGCCCCGCGCCAGCACCCGCGGCGACTGGGGCTCCTGCAGGGTCACCGCTAAACCGGGCCTCACCCGGGCAGTGAGCACGCCGGGCACATCGATGCGTGCGGTGAGCCGATCGTTGCGCACCACCTTGGTGAAGGGGTCGCCGGCACTGATCACATCGCCCACCTTCACCTGCAGATCGCTGATCACCCCATCGCTGGGGGAGCGCAGATCGCGGAAGGACAGATCGGCCTGTCGGGCCCGCAGGGCCTCCCTCGACTGAACGAACTGGGCACGGAACTGATCGCGCTGCAGGGCACTGGCGGCCCCCTGACGCACCAGGAATTCGAAGCGTTTGTAGTTGAGCTCGTCCTTCTCCAGCTGGGCGCGCAGGCTGGCCACATCGGCGCGCACCTGCACCTGGTCGAGCACCATCAGCAGTTGACCCTGGCGCACCACATCGCCCTGGCGCACCAGCAGGCGCTCGATGCGGCCACCGGCCTGGGCCGCCAGCTCCACCACATTGAGGGCTTCGAGCGTGCTGATCGTGTCCACGTCATCGCTGAAGCGGGCCTGGGCTACGGGCTCGGTCTTGACCTGAACCTGCCGGGGGGGCGGCTTGGGGGGATCGCCGCAACCACTGAGACCAGCCGCCAGCAGACCGAGAGCGGCTGGGATCACCAAACAGGAACGCTTCACGCACGGTGACAAGGGTTGCCCGATTCTGTAGGTCCGTGCCGCCGGCTGCAGTCCCTCGGGGTTGATCCCAGGATTGTCCCCTCACCGCCCCACCGTTTGTGAGCGACCTGTTCAGCCATCAGGGGGAGATCAATCGCCAGGCGCTTGCCCCCTTGGCCGATCGCCTGCGCCCCCGCAGCCTCGAAGAGTTCGTGGGCCAGGCGGAGATCCTGGGCCCCGGCCGACTGCTGAGGCGCGCCATCCGCGCCGACCGGGTGGGCAACCTGATCCTGCACGGCCCGCCGGGGGTGGGCAAGACCACCCTGGCGCGCATCATCGCCAGCAGCACCCGTGCCCATTTCACCAGCCTCAATGCAGTGCTGGCCGGGGTCAAGGAGCTGCGGCTGGAGGTGGAGGCGGCACGTCAGCGGCTGGAGCGCCATGGTCTGCGCACCCTGCTGTTCATCGATGAGGTGCATCGTTTCAACGCAGCCCAGCAGGACGCCCTGCTGCCCTGGGTGGAGAACGGCACCGTCACCCTGATCGGCGCCACCACCGAAAATCCCTACTTCGAGGTCAACAAGGCCCTGGTGAGCCGCTCGCGGCTGTTCCGCCTGCAGCCGCTGGAGCCCCGTGATCTGCGGGTGCTGCTGGAGCGGGCCCTCAGCGATGGGGAGCGGGGCTACGGCGGCCGGGCGGTGGAGCTGAGCCCTGAGGCCGCCGATCACCTGCTGGATGTGGCCGGCGGAGACGCCCGCAGCCTGCTCAATGCGCTGGAGCTGGCGGTGGAGAGCAGCGCCGCCGAGGCCAGCGGGGTGATCCAGATCGACCTGGAGATCGCCGAGCAGTCGATCCAGCAGCGGGCCGTGCTCTACGACAAGCAAGGGGATGCCCATTTCGACACGATCAGCGCCTTCATCAAGTCGCTGCGGGGATCCGATCCTGATGCCGCCCTGTTCTGGCTGGCACGGATGGTGGAGGCCGGCGAGAATCCACGCTTCATCTTCCGGCGCATGTTGATCTCCGCCGGCGAAGACATCGGTCTGGCCGACCCCCAGGCGATCGTGGTGGTGGAAGCCTGTGCGGCGGCCTTCGAGCGGGTGGGGCTGCCGGAGGGGCTCTATCCCCTGGCCCAGGCCGCCCTCTATCTGGCCGGCGCGGAGAAGAGCAACAGCCTGCTGGGATTCTTCGATGCCCTCAGGAGTGTGCGGGCCAGCAACCGCCAGGAGGTGCCCTCGCACCTGCGCGATGCCAACCGCGATGGGGCGGCCTTCGGCGATGGAGTCGGCTATCGCTACCCGCACGCCTACGCCGAGCACTGGGTGAGCCAGACCTACCTGCCAGCCGCCCTGCAGGGGGAGGTGTTCTGGCTGCCGGGTCGCCTCGGCTGGGAGGGGGCCCTGCAAAACCGGCTGCAGCGTCGGCGGGCCGCCCAGCTCGCTGCGGCCGCCGAAGGTGAAGCCAACGATGGTCCCCTGCTCAGCAGCGGACCCGACGACGCACAGCTGGAGCGCTGGCTGCAGCGCCAGGCCGCTGCCGAAGGCGAACGACTCGATCAGCTGCGCCAGCGCTTCTGGCAGGGGGCCGACTGGCGGCGGCAGGACCGGACGCTGGTTGTGGCCGCCCGCTCCCTGCTCTGGGCCCTCGATCCGCTGGAGCACTGCCCGGAGGGGGGCGTGCTGATCTGTGTGGACACTGCAGCGGATCAGCAGCGACTGCAGGCCCAGAGCCAGCTGCTCGACAGCCTGAGCAGCCCCCGGATTCTGGGGTTGGATTCCAGCCGGCCCGGCAGCCTGGGCGAAGGGCTGGAACCTGGCGAGCAGTTCGAGTGGCTGGTGGGCCGCTCCCCTTTTCAGAGGGTCGCGCCAGAGCTGTGGCAACGCTGGCTGCTGGAGCTGGATCGGCTGGCCAGCTCGAGGGCGCAGTGGCGCCTGCTGCTGAGTGGGCCGCTGCTGGGGCCCGCCGGAGCCCTGGCGGAGCTGCTCACCAGGCCTGGGGCCCCAGCAGTGGCAGCAGAGGGCAAACCCTCAGGCACGTGGTCTGAGCTGCTGAAACGCGTCAGCCTGATGGAGGGCAACTGGCTCGCGGCGGCACCAGAGGCAGGCGATCTCAGCGCAGCGCTGGTGGCGCTGGGCTGGCAGGTGGAGCACGAGAGCTGGCAGGAGTCGCTGAGCCTGGAGCTGAACGAGGCCACCCACCAGCGCTGGTTCGGCCCGGGGGCGGCCTATCGATGCCGACTGGAGAGCGTGCTGAAACCTGCTGAAATCGCCAGGCTGGACGCTGGTTTCCGGGGACAACTGAGGGCGGTTCTACCCCAGCGCCTGCTGCACCAGCGCCTGATCGCCCGCCGCAGCGGGGTGGGCCCATGAAAAAACCCCGGCAGTGCCGGGGTTGAGTCCAAGCGCTTCTGGGGTCAGCCAGCAGGCTGGTCTGGTGTCACCAGAGGCCGCGGATGGGCTCGTTCTGGGGGATGAAGGCGGGCGCGGGGGCCGCGGTGCTCACTTCAGCCACGGGATCCATCATCTGGTTGGCCTGGATGCAGGCCGGCAGGAAGACGTACCAGGAGAGGAGGGAGGTGCACTGGGCTTCGCCCTGGCACTTGCCTTCGGCACAGATGTTCTGCTTGCCGTCGTAGGTGCCGCAGGTGTCCGCCAGGCGGAAGTCGGTGGGCAGGGCCGCCATGATGCCGGCCGAGGAGATCGAACCATCGGCGGCGTCCGAAATGATGGCGCCACGCAGGCCCTGGACCGCGTAGGTGCTCATCGACCAGTACGGGAAGTAGCTGCGGGTCTGGTTCTTGAGGAACTTGACGCCGGCGTCGGAGTAGAGGAAGCGGGTGACGCCCACCACATCGACGCTGTAGGTCTTGGCAAGGCCGGTGCGGATTTCGCTGGCGGTCCAACCGGAGCGGGAGATTCCGCCACCAAGACCACGGTCGACCACATCACCGGTTTCGATGAAGGTTTTAAAAGAATCCAGGCTCGTGGACCACACGGCACCACCGGTGTTCCAACGAACGGGAAGATCGTTGTCCACAGCAGCCGAAGCAGGCAGGGCTGTGACTGAGAAAGCGGCTCCAGCAAGGAGGCCAGCGGCAAGACGCTTCAGCACGGGGAGGCGAAGGAACATCTCTTTCAACCTAACCAGTTGAGTTGCACCTGCCAACATCTTGCCGTGGGAATCGAGACATCCCTCAGGCTGGACCAGCCCTCAGGCCTTGGCTCAGGGGCTTGGACGAAGGCGCCTGAGGCTGCCAAGCGGCCGCCATCCAGGCGGGCAAGCCAGGCGATCAGCCTGGATGGGGAAGGCCCCCGGCGTGCCCTCTCCGCGGCAGACCACCCCCCGGGGTACGCCTTCAATCGCCTCCACCCGCGCCAGGTAAGTTTCCTGGCCCGTTCGGGGAATGAGCCTGAGCTGGGCGCTCTGTTGGTCTTCCACCTTCAACTCGGCCTTCATATCGCGCGGGCGTTCGATTCCCAGCACTTCGAGGTAGCCACTGAAGCCCCCCCAGAAGTAGCGGGTGATCTGGGCACCCACGAAGAGATTGAGCAGGAGGGTCGCCTGTTGACGCTGATCCAGCAGGGCTTCCTGGGCCTCAAGATCAGCCAACACGACGGAGACAGAGTCCCCCGGGCGGCTGGCCAGGGGCGGCTGCAGGCTCAGCTGCACCAGACCAGCGACGCCGATGAGCGCCAGCAGGGTGGACAGGCCGAGGCGAAACGCAAGAGCCATCGGGCTTGGGGAGGACACCTTGAGCCTACCGGCGACTTAGGCTCCGCCAAAGCAAAGCTTGTACGGCAGTACCTGGTTCATGACACTTCAGATCGGAGATACGGCCCCCTCATTCACCCTTCCCGATCAGAACGGCATTCCCGTGTCGCTGGCTGATCTGCGGGGAGCACGGGTGGTTCTTTATTTTTATCCCAAGGACGACACGCCGGGCTGCACCAAGGAAGCCTGTGGGTTCCGCGATCAGTGGGCCAGCTTCGAGCAGCACGGCATCAAAGTGCTGGGCATCAGCAAGGACCAGGCCGGCAGCCACACCAAGTTCATCGCTAAATATGAGCTGCCCTTCACCTTGCTCACTGACCCCGAGCCCTGCGAGGTGGCCGCCTCCTATGAAAGCTATGGGCTGAAAAAGTTCATGGGCAAGGAGTACATGGGCATGATGCGGCACACCTTCGTGGTCGATCCCGAGGGAAAGCTGGAACGCATCTACTGGAAGGTCAAATCTGAGGAGATGGCCCAGCAGATCCTCACGGACCTGGCTCTGAGCTGAGGGTCACCAGGGCCTCCAAGGCCAGCTCCGCTGCCAGTTCGTGGGGCACCTGCTCCTGTTGCAGCAGAGGGGAGAGTGCTGGAGCATCGCCACCGGTGAGCCAGAGCGCCGTGGGCTCCAGCTGCTGGGCGTCGCGCCAGGCCTGGGCCACCGCCGCCGCCACGCCCAGCAGGCATCCCGCCCGCATCGCCCGCTCGGTCTCGATCGGCCAGGGGTCGGTGAGCCAGGGGTCGGTGGCCTCGGCGACGGTGATCAATTCCCCAGCGCCTGATTTCAGCAGCGGCAGCAGAGCCGTGGACTGGCCAAGGGACTGCAGCTGGAGGCTCACGCCGGGCTGCAGTCGCCCCCCCGCGAAAGCCCCGGTGGCTGCCACCCGGGTGAGGCTGAGAGCCGTGCCCGCATCCGCCACCAGCACGGCCCCACCCCCCCGCTGGCTCTGATGCCACCAGGCCTGCCAGCCCACCAGAGCGCGGTCGATGCCCAGCCAGGGGGGCAGCTGCAGCAGGGGCACCCGCCCGAGCCCCAGACGCCGAGACTCCAGCGCCTGCAGTCGCCCGAACCCTGGTTCTCCCGGGCTCGGCAGCCGGCCCACGGCCGCCCAGGCCCGCAGCCGGCTCCAGGCCAGGCCGCCTGGGTCAGGCGAAGGTGGGCTGTGGCTGAAGCGCAGGGGCACTGAAGCGGAATCCACGGCAGATCCGCTGCCGGCGCCGGCGTGACCGATCGCCTCGGCCCAGTGCCAGCGGCTGTTGCCGATCAGCAACCAGAGGTCGCCAGCCGCCACGACTCAGATGCCCTCGCCCATCACTCCCGGCAGGTGGATGCCACATTCCTGCTTCAGCCCGCCGAAACGGCTGGCGCGGCCGTCACCGTCGTCGGGACGACTGGAATGCCAGTCACCCACGCTCGAATACCCCTGCTCAAACAATGGGTGCTGGGGCAGGGCATGGTTCTCCATGTAATAGAAGACCTGACGCGGATCCCAGGAGAGCAGGGGTCGCAGCGACCAGCGCCCCCGCACCCCATCGAGGGGGGCCATGGCCCCGCGGTGATCGGTCTGGCCGCCGCGCACACCACTGGCCCAGCAGTGCACCCCCAGCTGCTGGAAAAGCCGGTCGAGGGGTTCCACCTTGCGCAGGCGGTGGTAGGTCTGCAGGTCCTCCACCCGGCCGCTCTCCCAGAGGCGGCCGTAGAGCGCCTCCATCCGGGCCGCAGAGAGATCGGCCTGCACCACCTTGAGATTGAGGTTCAAGGCCGTGCAGAGCCTGTCGGCATAGAGATAGGTCTCTGGGGGCAGGTAGCCGGTGTCCACCCAGAGCACGGGGATGCGCTCACTGAGCCGGCTGGCCATGTGCAGCAGCACCGCCGACTGGATCCCGAAACTGGTGGTGAGCGCGAATCCCTCACCGAAGGTTTCATATCCCCAGGCCAGTTTCCCGGCGGCATCGAGGGGCTCCAGCAGACGCCGGGCCGGCTCTGGCTCGACGGTGCGGCCGAGCCGGTCCGTCGGCAGTGGCGTCGTGGTGAGGCTGGTCATGGCGTCCATCATCTCCTCCGGGGCAACACTGCTGGTTAGGGTTTGATCAACCCCAGACGGCACGCCCTTTCGCCCATGGAGGAGCCCAGCAAGCACCCGGACAACACCTCCCCACAGCCCCCCGGCCCCACCCGGCCGGTGCTGATCGCCGGCGGCGGCTTCGGCGGCCTCTACACCGCCTTGGCCCTGGCCTCCCGCCGTCATCACCCGCCGATCCTGCTGGTGGAGCCCCAGGAGCGCTTCCTGTTCCTGCCCCTGCTCTATGAGCTGCTCTCCGGGGAACTGCGCGGGTGGGAAGTGGCCCCCCGCTACGACACCCTGCTGGCCAGCCGCGGCGTGGCCTGGCTGCGGGATCGCATCACCCATGTCGATGCCACGGCCAGCTGCGTGTCCACCGAGCAGGGCCGCGAGCTGACCTACTCCCGGCTGGTGATCGCCACCGGCAGCCGCGGCACCAGCTACGGCATTCCCGGGGTCGAGGAGCTGGCCATTCCCTTCCGCAGCCTTGCCGACGTGGAGCGCCTGCAGGAGCTGGTGAAGCATCTGCGCAGCCGGCCCAGGCCCCTGCAGCGACTGGCGCTGGTGGGGGCCGGACCAAGCGGGGTGGAGCTGGCCTGCAAGCTGGCCGATCTGCTTGGGGGCAGCACGGTGATCGAGCTGATCGAGCAGGGCGCCGACCTGCTGCCCCAGGCCCGTGCCTTCAACCGCGAGCAGGCCCGTTCGGCCCTGCTGCGCCGTGACATCCGTCTGCGCACCCACACCAAAGTGCTGGGCCTGGAGCCCGGCCGCCTGGAGCTGGCCCTCACAGCCGGCCAGCAGGACGGCAGCCACGAAACCCTGCCGGTGGATGGGGTGATCTGGACCGCCGGGGTGACGGTGGCCCCACCGCCGATCACCCCGGCCGCCCTCCTCGATGGCCGGGGGCGCCTGCTGTGTGAGCCAAGCCTGGAGCTGGAGCAGACCCCTGGAGTGTTTGCGCTCGGTGATGTGGCCCACAGCGCTGATGCCGATGGGGCCGCCCTGGCGGCCACGGCCCAGGTGGCCTTCCAGCAGGCCGACTGTCTGGCGGACAATCTGTTGCGCTCCCTTGAGGGTGAGCCCTTGCAGCCATTCCACTGGAATGACCTGGGCGAGATGATCAGCCTGGGCATCGGCGAGGCCAGCCTCACCGGGCTGGGCCTGACCCTGGCCGGACCCGCCGCCTACCGCATCCGCCAGCTCACCTACCTCTCGAGGCTGCCTGGCCTGCCGCACCAGCTCAGGGTGGCGGCGGGCTGGTTGAGCGATCTCGGCAGCCCCCTGCGCTCGCCTCGATGAGGCCGCCCCTGAACTCGGATCCCCCTGCCGCTCTGCTGCTGGATGCGATGGGAACACTGATCGGTCTGCGCCGCTCGGTGGGCCACACCTACGCGGAGGTGGCCCGGGGGCACGGCGTGATCGTGGAGCCAGCAGCGATTGACCGGGCCTTCCCCGCCGTGCTGCATCAGGCTCCGCCCCTGGCCTTTCCAGGCCTGCAGGGCCCGGAACTGCTGGCGGCCGAGCAGCAGTGGTGGGGCCAGCGCATCGAGGACACCTTTCGCTCAGCCGGCGACCAGCTGGCCGAGCTGGACTGGCCCCCGCAGCTGCCCATCGAGCTGTTCGAGCGCTTTGCCGAGCCGGATCTCTGGCAGGTGTATCCCGATGTGATCGGCCCGATGGGCCGCTGGCATGGAGCGGGTCTGCGCCTGGCGGTGGTGAGCAACTTCGATCAGCGCCTGCACAGACTGCTGGAGGCCCTCGGCCTGGCTCAGCTGCTGGAGCTGGTGGTGGTCTCCAGTGCGGCCGGTGCCGCCAAACCCAGCCCGTTGCCCTTCCAGCTGGCCCTGGACGGCCTGGGGCTCGGTCCCGAGCAGGTCTGGCATGTGGGCGACAGTCCCGAGGATGTGGCGGGTGCCCGGGCGGCCAGGATCAGCTGCGTTCTGATCCAGCGCCGTTGAAACAGTCTGTCCTTGCCGGCCGCGTCACAGGGCTGCGGCCCGCTCAGAAACGGCGGCTGGAGCGTCTGGCCCAACGCCGTCACCCTGAGCAGGGCGGCGCCGACCTGCTGGGGCTGCAGCGCCTGGCGGCGGAGGCCAGGGAGCTGGAGCTCCCCCTCAGCCTGGTGGTGGATGGCCGCGGCCTCTGCCGCCTGCTCTGGGTGGGTCCCCTGGAGCAATCGGGCCGGCTGATCGAGCGCCTGCCCGGTTCGGAGCGTCGTCAGGGCCACGACCTGCGGCTGCTCAGCTGCATCGGCCGGGGTCAGTCCCTCGATCCCATCGGCAGCGATGCGCTGGTGGGCATGGATCTGCAGCCCCTGTTCTGGCTGCGCTTCAGCGACCGTGCCCGCGCCGGCGGTCGCTGGCCGGCCGCCGTCTATGGGCTCAGCCGCGACGAGGTTCAGCCCTGGAGCTGCCGGCTGGAGGGCGAGCTCGCCGACCTCTGTGATCCGGGGATCAACCCCGCCGAGGCCACCGACCTGGACAGAGGTGAGGCGAGCAACCAGGCGCGGGAAGGGCCGGAGAGGGTGATGCTGCTGGCTCTGGTGGGCAGCGATGAGGGCGAGAGCCAGCGCGATATCGCCGAGCTCGAAGGGCTGGTGCGCAGCGCCGGTGGGCTACCGGTGGGGGTGGTGCGCCAGAAGCGTCAGCAGGCCGCCGCTCACACCATCTGGGGCGAAGGCAAGCTGCGGGAAGCGGCCCTGGAGGCCCGCCGGCTCGAGGCCACTCTCGTGGTGACGGATCGGGAGCTGACGCCGTTGCAGGTCCGCAACCTGGAGCGACTGCTGGACCTGCCGGTGAGCGATCGCAGCGAGCTGATCCTCGATATTTTTGCCCAGCGGGCCGCCAGCAGTGCCGGGCGCCTGCAGGTGGAACTGGCCCAGCTGCGCTACCGCCTGCCCCGGCTGAGCGGCCGCGGCCTGAGCCTCTCGCGCCAGGGGGGTGGTATCGGCACCCGCGGGCCCGGGGAGACCCAGCTGGAGAAGGACAGGCGCACCATTGCCCGCCGGATCGAGCGGCTGCAGCGCGACGTGGAACGGCTGGGGGAGCACCGGGCTCGACTGCGCCAGGGCCGGGGTGGGCTAAAGCGGCTGGCCCTGGTGGGTTACACCAATGCGGGCAAGAGCTCACTGCTCAACGCCCTGACCAAGCCGGTGGCCGGGGAGGAAGTGCTGGCGGAGAACAAGCTATTCGCCACCCTCGATCCCACCACCCGTCGGCTGGAGCTGCCCGATGGCAGCGGAGCGGTGCGGCGCCTGCTGCTCACCGACACGGTGGGCTTCATCCGCCAGTTACCGCCGGCACTGGTGGAGGCCTTCCGCTCCACCCTGGAGGAAACCCTGGAGGCCGACGGCCTGTTGATCGTGGTGGACCTGGCTGATCCGGCCTGGCCGGTGCAGCTCAGCACGGTTCATACGATTCTCGATTCCCTCGGCAGCCACGCCCCCCGGCGCCTGGTGGCGAACCAGATCGATCGTTGCCCGGCCGGCGCCCTGGATCAGGCCAGGGCGCTGGAGGCCGATGCGGTGTTCATTTCCGCAACGGAAGAGCTGGGGTTGCAGCACCTGCGCGAGCTGCTGCATGATTGGCCGCAATCCACGTAGGGATTACGTCCATGGACGACCTGCTCCAGGCCGCCCTCCAGCCCCAGGCCCTGATCACCCTGTTGGTGCTGGCCCTGGCGATCGTGCTGTTCATCAGCGGCTGGCTCGCTCCTGAGCTCACCGGCCTGCTGGCGGCGGGTCTGCTGATGGCCACCGGGGTGCTCAAACCAGCCGAGGCCGTGGAGGGCTTCGGCAGCACGGCCCTGGTCACCCTGATGGGCCTGTTCGCTCTTTCGGCTGGCCTGTTCCGCTCCGGCGCCATGGATCGCCTGCGGGCCGTGATCGGCTCGAATGCGGTGCGCAGTCCCAAGCGCATGATCACCTTGATGGTGGCGGTGGTGGGCCCGGTCTCGGGCTTCATTCCCAACACCCCGATCGTGGCCACGCTGCTGCCGGTGATCGAGGGCTGGTGCCACCGCCACAGGATCGCCCCTTCAAAGGTGCTGCTGCCGCTCTCCTTCGCCACGGTGCTGGGGGGCACCCTGACACTGCTGGGCAGTTCGGTGAATCTGCTGGCCAGCGACGTGAGCAAGAAGCTCGGCTACGGCGAGTTCGACCTCTTCAGCTTCACCGGCATCGGCCTGGGGGTCTGGCTGGTGGGGGGAACGTTGATGGTGGTTCTGGCCGACCGCTTCCTGCCTAACCGTGGGGTCGACGACAGCAGCCTGATCGCCGGAATGTCCCGCAGCGGCTACCTCACCGAGGTGCTGATCCCCAGGCACTCGGAGCTGCTGGGCCAATCGCTCCACAACAGCCGCCTGCAGCGGCGCTTCGACCTTGACGTGCTGGAGCTGCACCGCGGCAACGAGCGCTTCCTGCCCCCCCTGGCCGACCTCTCGCTGGCGGAAGGCGATCGTTTGCTGCTGCGGTGCAACCGCGAGGAGCTGCTGCGGCTGCAACAGGAGCGCACGGTCACCCTGGCGCCGGCCAAGCTCGACGACGGCGAAGTTGAGGCCGTTGATCCCGCCAGCCAGCTGACCGTGGAGGTGCTGCTGCCTTCAGGCTCCACCCTGCCCGGTGAGACCCTGCGGGATCTGCGTTTCCGCCAGCGCTACAACGCCACCGTGCTCGCCCTGCGCCGTGGCAATGCGGTGCTGCGCGAGCGCCTGGGGCGGGTGGTGCTGCGCGACGGCGACGTGCTCCTGCTGCAGGCGCCCAGGGATGCGATCCGGGGCCTGCAGGCCAGCAACGACCTGGTGGTGCTGGAGCAGCTGGAAAAGGATCTGGCCTATGCCGGCCGCAAGGGCATCGCCCTGGTGATCGCCGTGCTGGTGATCCTGTTGCCCAGTCTCAAGCTGCTGCCGCTGGTGGCCTCGGTGTTGCTGGGGACCGTGGCGATGGTGGCCAGCGGCTGCCTTAGGCCTGGGGATCTGCAGCGCTCGATCCGCCTGGATGTGATCCTGCTGCTGGGCTCCCTGGCCAGCTTCAGTGTGGCCCTGGAGAAAACGGGCCTGGCCACGGCCATCGCCAAGGCGATGTTGTTGCTGGTCCAAGGTTGGCCCGTGTTCTGGGCACTGGTGGCGGTGTTCCTGTTCACCACCCTGCTCACCGAGGTGATGAGCAACGCCGCCACCGTGGCGCTGCTGATCCCGATCGCCGCCCAGCTGGCCGAGGGGCTGGGCCAGGAGCCCATGGGCTTCATCTTCGCCGTGCTGTTCGGAGCCAGCCAGAGCTTCCTCAGCCCGGTGGGCTATCAGACCAACCTGATGGTCTTCGGCCCCGGTCGCTACCGCTTCCTGGATGTGGCCCGCTATGGCGTGCCACTCACCATGACCATGACCCTGCTGGTCCCCTGGTTGATCTGCCGGAAGTTCGGGATCTAGGCCCTTCAGTGCCTAACCTGAACCAGGTCCGGCATGCGGCAGCGGAAGGGAGCCCCTTCCCGCCACCCCCCATTCCTTCTCCCCCCCCACACGTTTTTTTCCATGACGCTGCAACTCGGCGACACCGTTCCCGATTTCACCCAGGAGTCTCAGCTGGGTCCGATCAACCTCTACGACTTTGCAGGCGAGAGCTGGGTCGTGCTCTTCTCCCACCCCGCCGACTACACCCCGGTCTGCACCACTGAGCTGGGCGAGGTCTCACGCCTGCGCCCCGAGTGGGAGAAGCGCAACGTCAAAACGATCGCCCTGAGCGTGGATTCGGCCGAAAGCCACAAGGGCTGGATCTCCGACATCAACGAAACCCAGTGCACCGTCGTTGACTATCCAATCCTGGCCGATTCCGACAAGACGGTCAGCGATCTCTACGGGATGATCCATCCGAAGGCCCTCAACAACCTGACGGTGCGCTCGGTCTTCATCATCGATCCCAGCAAGAAGCTGCGCCTGCAGATCACCTATCCCGCCAGCACCGGCCGCAATTTCACTGAAATCCTGCGGGTGATCGATTCCCTGCAGCTCACCGACCACCACCAGGTGGCCACCCCGGTGAACTGGAAAGACGGCGAAGACTGCGTGGTGGTGCCCTCGATCGCCACCGAGGATGCCCGCGTCAAATTCCCCAAGGGTGTGACCGAGATCAAGCCCTACCTGCGCATGACCCCCCAGCCGAACAAGTGAGCCTCCAGCCGGCCTGATCGGCCCGGCTCCCGCCGCCTTGGCCCCTTCACTCCCGCCTCAGGTGGGATTTTTTTTGCCCGAGCGCAGCCAGGAGCCGAGCCGAGCGGCAGCCGGAGGGCGCTGGCCACAGAATGGCGCCGCATGCAGCTGAACCTCGATGACCAACTGGTGGCGCTGGCAGGGAGCCGGAACGGCCGCACCGGACAGTTTTGCGGTGATCGGGGTGGGTCGTTTCGGCACCGCCGTCTGCAAGGAACTGGTGCGCTGCGGCGCCGAGGTGCTGGCGATCGATAAAGAGCAGCGGGCCATCGATGCCCTGCGCCAGGTGGACCCGGCCATCGAGGCCCGCGCCCTCGATTGCACCGATGAGGAGGCCCTGCGCGAGGCGGGCGTGCTCGATCTCACCACGGTGGTGGTGGGCATCAGCGAACCGATCGCCGCCAGCATCACCGCCACCTTGATCGTCAAGGACAGTGAGGGCAGCAAGGTGAAGCAGGTGATCGCCCGGGCCACCAACGACCTGCACGAGAAGATGCTGCGCCGGGTGGGAGCCGACAAGGTGGTCTTCCCCTCGCGCATGCAGGGGGAGCAGCTGGCCCGTCAGCTGGTGCGCCCCAACCTGCTGGAGCGGCTCAGACTCGATGATCGCAACAGCATCGAGGAGATCAAGGTGCCCCAGGCCTTCATCGGCCGCTCCCTGCGCGATCTGAACCTGCGCAAGAACTATGAGGTGAGTGTGCTGGCGGCCGGCCCGGAGAACCGCCTCTCGGTGAACCCCCCGGCCTCCCACGTGCTCAGCGAAGGGGATCTGCTGGTGGTGATGGGAACGGTTCAGGCGCTCGAAGGCCTGCCCCAGCTGTGAGCCTTCCGGGACGGCCCCAGCTGGTGCTTGGGCTGATGAGTGGCACCAGCGCCGATGGGGTGGACGCGGTGCTGGCCAGCTTCCAGCCCCCACTGGCCCATCCCCGCTGGAGGGTGCTGAACCACTGCTTCACTCCCTATCCCAGTGATCTGCGCGCCCGGCTGATCGCGGTGGGGCAGGGAGAGCCCCTGGCGGCCGCCACGTTGCTGGATCTGGCCGAAGCTGTCAGCGAAGCCCAGGCCGAGTGCGCCCGCCGCTGCGACCCAGGCGGCCGGGCCCAGCTGGTGGGCTGCCACGGCCAGACCATCTGGCACCGCCCCCCCCAGGCGAATCGGCGCGGCGCCAGCTGGCAGCTGTTGCAGGGACCGCTGCTGGCGCAGCTGCTGGAACGGCCGGTGGTGTTCGATCTGCGCGCCCACGATCTGGCCCTGGGGGGCCAGGGTGCCCCGCTGGTGCCTGCGGCCGATGCGGCCCTGCTGGAGCCGATCGGGGGCTGGCGGGCCGTGCTGAACCTCGGAGGCATCGCCAACCTCAGCCTGCTGCCACCGGCCCGGGGGCCGGAACGCCATCGGCCAGTGCGCGGCTGGGACTGCGGCCCGGCCAACAGCCTGATCGACCTGGCGGTGAGTCGTTTCAGTCAGGGCCGCCTCAGCTACGACGAGGACGGTGCCTGGGCCAGCCGGGGCGTGGTGCACGAGGACCTGATCCAGGCGTGGTTGCGGGAGCCCTACTTCCAGCAGCCGCCGCCGAAGTCCACCGGCCGCGAGGATTTCGGCCTGCCGGATCTGGAGCGGCGCCTGCAGCAGCTGGAACAGCGGGCAG
Source organism: Synechococcus sp. CS-1329 (assembly GCF_025128055.1). Classification (GTDB taxonomy): domain Bacteria; phylum Cyanobacteriota; class Cyanobacteriia; order PCC-6307; family Cyanobiaceae; genus Regnicoccus_A. Next base: position 45,057 of record NZ_JAHLYS010000038.1, read on the forward strand.
GCGCCGCTGCAGGACCCCTGGAGCCCGCCGATGCCCTGGCCACGCTCACAGCCTTCAGTGCGGCGGTGGTGGCGGCCGATCTGCGCCATGGGCCGCGGCCGCTGGAGTTGGTGGTCGCTGGAGGCGGAGCTCGCAACGGGATGCTGATGGATCAGCTCAGACGCCGCTGCAGGGGGCTGTGGGTGCGGCCACTGGCGGAGCTGGGCCTCGATGAGGCCGCCCGCGAGGCCCTGGGCTTTGCCCTGTTCGCCTGGTGGCAGCAGCATGGCCACGCCGGCTGTCTTCCCTCGGTCACCGGGGCTCGCCTGGCGGCGGTGATGGGGGTCAGAACTGATCCCAGCCGCTGAGCCTGCTGGGGCCGACTCAGGAGCGGGGCAGGCGCAGACGGCGTGGCAGGCCCCGCAGCCGGCGGGGCTCCCTGCGCTCCTGGCGTTCCAGCACCTCGCGGAAGCGCTCGGTGCGCTCGGTGGGCCGTGCTTCGCGGCGAAGGCGCTTCTCCGCCACGCCAGACGGAGGCGACACGGCTTGCTCAAGGCTCTCGAGCCCTCTTTGAATCAGCACCTTGGCCATGTTGCTGACCGTGCGCGACTCGGCTTCGGCGGCGGCGGTGAGACGATCACAGAGCTCTTCCGGCAGCACCACCTGAATGCGGGGTGACTTGGGGCGGCCGCTCGTGGAGGTCTGGCGAGTGGCCACAGCGGAACAGATCCCACGCGTTACACACCAGTGTACAGAGTTCCCAACGGATACTATCCGGCACTAAGATTGAAGCGCTCCGAGCCAGAGCCATGCCCAAAAGCGCGGTCCAATCGGAGGCGGGACAGCCCCCGAATCCCCGACGCAGCAAAGAGCGATCGGCCTCCCCAGGGGTGCCCGGTGCTCGAGGAGCCGGCTCCAGTGATGTGGAGGTTTCAGCGGTGATCAGCACCTACCTGCTCACCCATCTCCATCACGTCCTGCAACGCGCTGAGTTCAACGCCCTGCAGGAGGGGCGCCAACCCCTGGCCGCCAACTACGCCCAGTTGCGCCAACTGCTCTGCCTGGAGGCCCGCAGTCTGGAGAGTGCCTCCTGCGGCCCTGAGCCCGTTGAATCAGTGGAGCCGCCCCAGGCCGCCTGATGGTGTCCCTAGCCTGGTTCCCCTCCTGGCCAAGGGTTCCGCGGCAGCATGCCAAGACCAGGACAAAGGGCCATCTCCCCACGGGAACCAGCGGGATTGTTTGTGGTCCTGATGAGCCTCTCCTGGCTGATTCCGGCTGGGATTCTGGCGGCAGGCCTGTTGAGCTGGCTCGATCTTTTCCTGGCGTTGTCGCTGCTGGTGGTGCTCTACGACACCCTCCAGGCCGCTGGCATCCTGCTGCTGGCCCGCAGCGGCCTGCAGCGGCTACGCAGCTCAGCGGGAGCCGTGGCCGCTGCGGCGGCACCAACAATCGCCGTGGTCATTCCGGCCTGGAATGAGGCCGCTTCCCTGGGCGCCACCCTGGATAGCGTGCTGGCCCAGAGCCCCCAGCCCAGTGAGGTGATCGTCTGCGATGACGGCTCCAGCGATGACACCCTGGTGCGACTGGCCGAGGGTTATGGCCTTGGGGGTCAGGGGCGGCTGCGTCGCTCCAGCAGCCATCCCAGCCTGCAGCTGCTGACCAAGGAGCACGGCGGCAAAGGGGACTCGATCAACCAGGGCGTTGCCATCAGCACCGCTGAGGTGGTGCTGATCCTCGATGCCGACACCGAACTGCTGCCCGGCGCCCTCGCCGCCCTGGAGCACCGGTTCGCCCTGGAACCGGGCCTCGATGCGGTGAGCGGCACGCTGCTGCCCCGCTGTCCTGCCAACCTGCAGGGTCGGCTGTTCGCCGGCTTCCAGCGCTATGAATACGCCCGCAACCATCTCTGGCGCCTGGCCTGGAGCCAGTGGGACGCCACCTTGATCATCTCCGGGGCCTGCTCGGCCTTCCGCCGCCAGACCCTGCTCGACATCGGCGGCTTCGATCCCTCCAGCTGGGTCGAGGACTACGAAATCATCTACCGGTTGCAGCGCCACCGCCGCGACCGCGGCGAGCCCTGCCGGGTCAGGGTGGAGCCGGCCCTGGCCGTGCGCACGGAAGCCCCCGGCCGCATGGGGGTGTTTCTGCGCCAGCGGCGGCGCTGGGCCGGTGGGTTCCTGGAAACCCTGATCCGCTATCGCCCGATGGTGGGGAACCGCCGCTACGGCGTGCTGGGGCTGCTTTACCTGAGCCACAACACCTACACCGTGGCCAGCTTTCTCTACCCGCTGGCCTGGTTTCTGGCCGGTCTGGCCCTGCTGGCCCGCCCACCCGCCGGTGGGCTGGGGGGCCTTGGCCTGCTGGCCCTGATCTCCGCCCTGGTGGGGCTGCTGCTCACGGGCCTGTCGCTGGAGGTTTACCGGCGGGCCTTCGGCCGTTCGGAGGTCTCGGTGCCGGGCGCCCTGATCGAGCTGAGCCTCAGGCCGTTCTTCTACATCCCCTTGAACCTGATCAGTCATCTCTGGGGCTACGCCAGCAGCCTGAGCCGGCGCCGGTCGTGGTGATGAGCCAGCCAACAACAGCCACCAAAGGCTGGACCCGGTTGCGGAGTGGCCATAGGGTGCCCACCAGAGAGTTCCGGCTGCACCCGCCAGGCCTGTACCCATGACCGAGCACCCGCCCGAACCGGCCGCCGCGGCCAATACCGCCGCTCTCTACGAGCGCATCCGCTGCGATGAAGCCCTCACCCAGTCCCTGTTCCGTCAGGCGCTGCAGGACCCCAAAGGCACGATCGAGCGGATCATCGCCATGGGAGTCGAGTTCAACCTCCCGGTCACCGAGGCCTCGGTTCGAGAGCATCTGGCCTCCCTCGACGATCTCGACAGCAAGCAGTGGCTGATCAAGGCCCGCGGCGGTCTCTGATCCAGGCAGGAGCCCTGCTCGGGCCGCTCTCGGTCTCTCTCGGCCCCAGGCGCTGATTCAGAAGAGGCCTCTCTGACTGCACTCAGGGCAGGCCCTGCCGCCGGGACGCGGCGGATGGCTCAGCCTGGCTCGGCTGGGCCTGGGGCTGGCGCAGCTCCCGCCCACCTTGAGCCCAGCTGAAGAACAGCCAGTAGCTGACGATCGCCAGGCCGGCAGCCACCACAAGCGCCGCCACCTGCTCCAGACGTTTCACCATCACGGCCGCTGGCTCAGGACGGTCTGCAGTCTGCCCCGCAGCTGAACAGGGCCAGCGGGGATGATGACGTTTCACCGCCGATCCGCCCAAACCGTGCTCCGTCTGGAACGTGTCTCAAAGATCTATCCCACCGGCGAGGTGCTGCGGGATGTCACCTGGGAGGTCAAGGCGGGGGACCGGGTCGGTCTGGTGGGCGTCAATGGAGCGGGTAAATCCACCCAGTTGCGGCTGATCGCCGGCCTGGAGGAACCCAGCTCGGGCCAGGTGGTGCGCCAGGGGAACCCCCGCATCGTCTATCTGCGCCAGGAATTCGATGTGGATCTGGAGCGCAGCGTGCGCGAGGAACTGTTCCAGGCCTTCGGTGAGGCCGCCGACGTGCTGATCCGCCAGCACCAGGTGGAGCATGAGATGGCCAGTGATCAGGCGGCCACCGACCCTCACCACCTCGATGAGCTGATCCACGAACTGGGGCGGCTGCACAGCCGCTTCGAAGCCCTGCACGGCTATGAGCTCGATGCCCGCATCGACAAACTGCTGCCCACCCTCGGCTTCACGCCGGAGGGGGCCGAAGAGCCAGTGGGGGCTTACTCCGGGGGCTGGCAGATGCGCATCGCCCTGGGCAAGATCCTGCTGCAGGATCCGGATCTGCTGCTGCTCGATGAACCCACCAACCACCTGGATGTGGAAACCATTCAGTGGCTGGAGGGGTATCTGCTGCAGCAGGAGGTGCCGATGGTGGTGGTCAGCCACGACCGCGCTTTCCTCGATCGGGTCTGCAACCTGATCGTTGAAACGGAGCGGGGCGTCTCGCGCACCTACCTGGGCAACTACAGCCAGCACCTGGAGCAGAAGGCCCTGGAGCGGGAGGCCAGCCAGGCCGCTTTCGATCGCCAGCAGAAGGATCTCGCCAGCCAGCAGGCCTACATCGACCGCTTCCGGGCCAGCGCCACCCGCAGCACCCAGGCCAAGAGCCGCGAGAAGCTGCTGGACAAAGTGGAGCGGATCGAGGCCCCGCTGGAGGGCCTCTCAGGCCCCCGCTTTCAGTTCCCTCCGGCTCCGCGTTCGGGGCGCCAGGTGGCCCTGATCGACGACCTCACCCACAGCTACGGCGACAAGATCCTTTTTCTCGGCGCCCATCTGGAGGTGGAGCGGGGAGATCGCATCGCCTTCGTCGGCCCGAACGGAGCCGGCAAATCCACCCTGCTGCGGCTGGTGATGGGGCTGGAGGCCGCCGACGCGGGCCAGGCCGGCCTGGGGGAGCACAACGTGGAGGCGGGCTACTTCGAGCAGAACCAGGCCGAGGCCCTCAATCTCGAGCGCAGCGTCGTCGACACCCTGTTCGAGGCCGTGCCCGACTGGACCCAGACCCAGGTGCGCTCGCTGCTGGGCAACTTCGGCTTCAGCAATGACGACGTGTTCAAAGCGGTGGGCCAGCTCAGCGGCGGCGAGAAAGCCCGCCTGGCCCTGGCGCTGATGCTGCTCACACCCTGCAACCTGCTGGTGCTCGACGAGCCCACCAACCACCTGGACATTCCCGCCAAGCAGATGCTGGAGTCGGCCCTCAAGGACTACGACGGGGCCGCGCTGATCGTCTCCCACGACCGCTATTTCATCGCCCAGGTGGCCAACCGCATCGTGGAACTCCGCGACGGCGACCTGGTGCTCTATCAGGGCGACTACGCCTATTACCTGGAGAAGAAAGCCGAGGAGGCCGAAGCCGCACTGCTCGCTCAGCAGGACCAGCAGAAGCAGGCCCGGCAGCTGGCCAACCGCCAGAAGCAGAAAGACAAAAACCAGTCACGCCGCACCCGGGGCGGCAGCTGAACCCCCAGAAGCTCTCTGGGCAGTGAATCAGCAGAATCTCTCAAGCAAGCACAGACAACTTCATCCTTGAGTAGGCAAGAAGACTCAATTGTCTGGACCCGCAGGAATGATCTCCATATCCTGACCATATCCCCATTCTCAGGTCCGGCACATGACCCATTCCTTCGGCCAGCCCCTTGCCAACCAAACCGGCGCAGGCTCTCCCCAGACCGTTGCGGGCCTGGCGGTGGTGGCCACAGGCGCCAGCCTCAGCCATGACGACAACGGTGATTCGGTGGAGAGCTACTTCGAGTGCATCACCACCTGCTCCCTCGACGACGGCGAGTGCATCACCCATTGCGTGGAGGAGCTCCGGGAACACCACTGATCGAGGCGCCATGGGCAGACCCTGACAAAAAATCGGTAAGTCTGTGGCGCTCGCTACGCGAGCACCCGAAACACTTCGTAGCATCGGCGTGGCTTCACTGCCCCGTCGCGATGCCTCGTATGTCCGAACCGCTCGCCCTCAGCCTCGGCCAAAAGTTTGAGCTGGAGCGCATGACCCGCATGATCGATTCCACTGGAGACACCCAGTCGCTGCGTGGCCTGGCCAAGCAGTTGCTGCAGGCCTGGCACACCCAGAAAGCAGCCACGGAATGGATCATGCGCCAGCAGCTGGGAACCCCCAGCCAGTTCGGTGGTCCGACCAGGTCCACCGCTGGCACCTCCCGTGACAGCGACTCCAGGCCAGACGTCAACGGCTCGATGGATGTTCTCTGAGTCCGGAACGTCTGCGGGCACTGCGCAGGGGGGAGTCCATGGCTCCCCTCCTCCCCACAGGCGATCAGCCTTGACCAAGGCCTACCGGGCCCGTTCACCACTGATCTCCATCCCGGTGGGCACCACTTCCAGTTGAACCTGGCTTCCGCCACGCACCACCTGGAGCGCCAGCGGTCGCCCCACACCATTGGCCTCCACAGCCGCCACCATTTCCGACGGACCGGCCACCGGCTTGCCAGCCGCCGCCACGATCACGTCGCCACTGCGAAGCCCGGCCCTTGAGGCCGGGCCACCAGGCATCACCGAACGCACCAGCGCTCCGCCGTTCAAGCTCCGTCTCAGCTCGGAGGGCAGGTTGTCGAGCCCCACGCCGATCATCGGATGGCTGACCCGGCCCGTAGCCAGCAACTGGGTGGCGATCTCCCGGGCTCGATTGATCGGAATGGCGAAGCCCAGGCCGGCCCCTGGGCCGGATCGCACCAGGGTGTTGATCCCCACCACCTCGCCGTCGGCATTGAGCAGGGGGCCACCGGAGTTGCCGGGATTGATCGCTGCATCGGTCTGAATCAGATCCAGCCGCTTGTCGGTGATCCCCAGCTTGGCCACATTGCGATTCAGGTTGCTGATGATGCCCATGGTCACGGTGTTGTCGAGACCAAAGGGATTCCCCACGGCAATCGCCCAGTCACCCACCTGCAGAGCATCGGAGTTGCCCAGAGGAGCCACCGGCCAGGGGCCTGGCTCCATCAGCCGCACCAGGGCCAGATCGGTGACGTTGTCGAGGCCGATCACCTTGCCCTCCGTGCGCCGACCATCCTTGAGCCCCACAAAGACCCGGTCGGTTTTCTCAACCACGTGGGCGTTGGTGAGAATCAGGCCATCGGCCTGGAAGATCACACCGCTGCCCTGGCCCCGCTCGGTGCGCTGCGTGGGCTGCTGGGCCTGGGGAAAGAAACGGCGGAAGAAGGGATCCAGCATCATTCCCGGTGGCAGTCCGCCACTGCCAGGGCGGATCACGGTGCGCTCGGTGTCGATCGTGACCACGGCCGGTCCTGAGCGGCGCACCGCATCGGCCACGAACGACTGGCGCGAGAGGGAGGGTGCCGCAACCGAGGGCCTGGCCAAAGCCGGCAGAGATCCAGCCGGCAGCAGCGGAGCCCCCAGCAACAGGGCGAGGGGCAACACAGGACGCAGAGATCGATGCCAGAGGGAGATCATCGTCATCACGTCAGGGGAGCACAGGGGTTTTTGGACCGTAACGGCAGTGGCGGGCTGCACGTAAGGGCGGTCAGCCGCCAAGGTGTGACGAAGTGCGGCGGGGATCTGGCTGCAGGTGGGCCAGCAACCGCCTAGGCTTAACAAAGATTTGTAACCGATCCATGGATACCAGTTCTTTTCTGTTGCTGTTTCTAGCTTTTGGTGCTGCCTGCAGCAGCCTTTGGGCCTGGAAGCTCGCCCAAGGTGCCTCATCCAGGCAATGATGGTGAAGTGAGCCGGATTTTTCCAGCACCGCCGAGCCGCCGATGACACCACTGTTGTCCCAGATCTTCCCGATCGTCTATGGCGCTTGCATGTTGGTGCTGCTCTGGCAGGCCTTCAAGGTGATGGCCAAGGGATTTTCAGCTGTGCCCCGAGCTGGCGATCTCGGCAGCTCGCCCCCCATGGCTCCGGACTTCGCCAATGAACCCGAGACCAAGGGGGATCGCACCGGCAGGCTCACCATCCACCCTGAGTTGCTTGATGCCGATGGGCAGATCACTTCAGAGGATCTGCTCACCGTGCGTTTCGGGGGAGACAACGATCTCCCCAAGCTGCCGGCCCAACACGACTGATCCGCCACCTGCATATCTTGGGGCGACCCTGCCGGCTGGTACAACCGGTGGGCGAACCCGAGTTCTGGCGGAGGCCGAGAATTGGATCAGAAAACCCGCATCGTGGCGGCAGTGCTGCGCGGCCTGAAACTGCCGCCCCGCTTCCGCCTTCACCTGACCAAAGACGATCCGGTTCGCCTCGAGCTGAGTCTCACCCCCGCCTACGGCAAGGATCCCATCCTGGTGGGACTGGTGGAGTCGCAGGATCTGGTGGCCCGCCGTGACCGCGAAGGTCGCATTCCCCGCGATCTGCAGGGCACCTGGGACTGGACCGTGCGTCACGGCAAGGTGAGCACCGGCGGCTGGAACCCCTACCTCAAGGAGGCTCTGCAAACGATGTTTGAGACAGGCCTGCCGGCGATCGTCTACGAGGAAACCACCGGAGAGGCCTATCACCCGGTGGATGGGGCCCGCCACGTGCGCTGAGCAACGAGGCGTCAGCCGGTGGTCTTGAGCTGTGGTCATTCCAACGTGTGGCAACGAAACGTGGCCATCAACACCGCTCGCCCCACCGAGCGGCGTTAAAACAGCGGTGTCCACTTCTTCCAATTTTCTTCATGTCCACTCTGGGCCTGTCGATCGGGCCGCTCGTGCGTTTGCTGGCCTCCCTGGGGTTGCTCAGTACCGCCCTGCTGGCTCTTGTCCTGCGGTTTCTCGGCTGAGCATCCAAGCTCAACGGACACCGCTCCCTTCTCACTGTCTTCGCCGGCGGGAGCCTTCCTACCCCGCTGAACTCCATGGGCTTCCCCTGCAGCCGCCACGGGGAAGCGTTGCCGATCGACCCGCTTCTGCCGGAGATCCTGCAGCAACTTCCTCCGGGCGGCACCCTTCTTCTTCAGGCTCCACCCGGGGCCGGCAAAACCAGTCGCGTTCCTCTGGCCCTGCTCCAGCACCTGGGCAGCGCCAAAGGCGAGGGCGGCACGATCCTGATGCTCGAGCCCCGGCGGCTGGCAGCCAAAGCCGCAGCCACACGCCTGGCTGAAGCCATTGCTGAGCCGGTGGGAGCCTTGGTGGGCTATCGCGTCAGGCTGGAGCAGCGCGTGTCCAAGGCCACGCGCCTGGAGGTGATCACCGACGGACTGTTCCTGCGCCGCCTCCAGGACGATCCCGCCCTGGAGGGCGTGGCGGCGGTGATCTTCGATGAATTTCACGAGCGCCGCAGCGACGCTGATCTCGCCCTGGCCCTGCTGCGGGAGGCCCGCCCCTTGCTGAACCCCCAGCTGCGGCTGCTGGTGATGTCGGCCACCCTCAACCTGCAGCCCCTCAGCCGGCAACTGCCCGAGGCGGTGGTGCTCAGTAGCGAGGGGCGCAGCCATCCGGTGGAGCTGCACCATCAACCCCCGCGGGAGCGGGAGCCCCTGGGGGCCCAGGTGGTGCGAGCCCTCGAAGATCACTGGCTGCAGGAGGAGGACGAGGGGGGAGCCGGCACAGCTCTGGTGTTCCTGCCCGGCCAGCGGGAGATCAGGCAGGCGCTGCGGGCGATTGAAGCCACCGGTTGGGGCCAGCGGGCGGAGCTTCACAGCCTGCACGGAGGCCTCTCGCTGGAGGCCCAGGGCCGCGCCATCGCCGCCGGCCGCCACCCCGCCGGCAAGGTGGTCCTCACCACCGCCATCGCCGAAAGCTCGCTCACCATCGAGGGCGTTCGCCTGGTGGTCGACAGCGGCCTGAGCCGGCGCAGCCGCTTCGATCCCCGCACCGGCATGGACGGGCTCATCACCCTGCCCGCCAGCCAGGCCAGCGCCGAGCAGCGGCGGGGTCGGGCCGGCCGCCTGGGGCCCGGCCACTGCGTCAGGCTGTGGTCGCCGGCAGAGCAGCAGCGGCGGCCGGCCTACGACCCGCCCGAGCTGCTCGATGCCGACCCGCTGCCCCTGGTGCTGCAGCTCGCTCGCTGGGGCGCCGGGCTGGGGGAATCACTCCCCTGGCTGGATCCACCGCCGCAGGCCGCCCTGCGCCAGGGTCTGGAGCTGCTCAAGCAGCTGGGCGCGATCGACCCGCACGGGGTGCTCAGCGCCCATGGCCGGGCCATGGCCCAGCTGGGACTGCATCCTCGCCTGGCTCACATGCTGCTGGAGGGCCAGTGCCTGGGGAACCCGCAGCTGGCCTGTGAGCTGGCGACTCTGCTCAACGAACGGGATCCTCTGGCGGGCGAAGGGGCGGGCAGCGATCTGATGGCCCGTCTCGACTGGTTGCGTCAGGACAGGCGAGACCCTCGGCGGGGTCCCCTGCGGCAGCTCTGCCGGCAGCTCCAGCAGCAGCTGCAGGCCACTGAGTGGCCTGCAGCCCGCTCAAGGGGGGCTGGTGCAGAGGCTGAGAAGCAGGTCGAAGGGGAGGCGGAGCTGGCCGCGGTGCTGCTGAGCTGCGCCTATCCCGAGCGGATCGCCCTGGCCCGCCTGGAGGGTCAGGGTCGCTTTCTGATGCGCAGCGGCCGGGGCGCCCAACTGCCGGCCCACGATCCCCTGGCCGGTCAGAGCATCCTGGCGGTGGCTGCGGTGGACGACAGCGGCAGCGATGGGCGGATCCTCCTGGCTCTGCCCCTGCAGCGCCAGAGCCTGGAGAGGCTGCAGGCCCAGCAGGGGGAGCAGCGGCCGCTGGTGAGCTGGGAGCCGGCCGAGCGCCGGGTGCGCGCCGTGGTCGAGCGGCGGCTGGGGGCTCTGGTGCTGGAGCGCCGCCCCTGGGACGACCCACCGCCGGCAGCCCTGTTGGCGGCGCTGCTGGATGGCCTGCGTTCGCTGGGGCTGGCGGCACTGCCCTGGAGCCGTGACAGCCGGGACCTGCAACACCGCCTCAACCTGGCCCATGCCCGCCGCGGCGAGCCCTGGCCCGACCGCAGCGAGACAGCGCTGGAGCAAGAACTGGAGCAGTGGCTCGGGGATCAGCTGCTGGGCCTGCGCTCCCAGGACGATCTGCGTCAGCTCGACTTGATGGAGGGCCTCTGGAGCGGACTGGCCTGGGAGCATCGCCAGGAGCTGGAGCGGCTGCTCCCGAGCCAGATCACGCTTCCCACCGGACGCAGGGCCCGGCTGGAGTACGGCAGTGGCGAGCCTGTGCTGGCTGTGAAGCTTCAGGAACTGTTCGGACTGAGCGAGGGACCAAGGGTGCTGGAGGGCGACCTGCCCGTGAGCCTTCACCTGCTCTCGCCAGCCCGACGGCCAGTGCAGATCACCCAGGATCTGTGCGGGTTCTGGCGGGGCAGCTACGCCGAGGTGCGCCGGGAGCTGAGGGGGCGCTACCCCAGGCACCCCTGGCCCGAAGATCCAGCTCAGGCCCTGCCCACCGCCGGCACCAGTCGTGCCCAGGCCCGCGTGAGCCAGGGAACAGCCGAAACGTCCTGACTGAGCCGTGGCTCACGCGAAGAGGTGGGTGAAGCCGAAATGATGCAGCCCCTCAACGATGCCGTCGCAGCCATGGCCCGCCGCCGCGAAGGTGGCTGGTAAACCGGGCAGATGCAGCCGCAGGGCCGGCTCGGCATTGCCCACCATGATCCCCGCCAGGCCTGTCTGGAACATGGCCAGATCGTTGAGGCTGTCCCCGGCCGTGACCACCCGAGCCGCGTCGAGTTCCAGCCAGCCCAGCAGCTCCAGCAGCGTGGAGCCCTTGTTCACCCCAGCTGGGAGCACATCGAAGTAGCGCCCGCCCGAGTGCAGGCAATCGACTCCCTCGGCCTCCAGTCGGGGGATCAATCTGTGGTCGAAACGCTCTGGGTCGTAGTCGTAGGCCAGGTGTCGATCGATGCTGATGGGCTGGGCACTGAGCCCCGGCTGGCCCCGCAGCAGGGGCTCAAGCCGCTGCTGCAGCCCCCGCCAGCGCCGCTCGATCGGGTCAACCGCCAGGGGCACCAGCTGCAGGCTGGCGCCGCAGGCTACCGAGCAGCCCACATCACCGATCACCAGATGGGGGGCTCCCAGACCCAGCCCGGGTTCCTGCGTCAGCAAGCGAGCCACCGAGCCCAGGTCACGGCCGGTGCAGAACACGTGCAGCACCTGCTCCCGGCGGGAGCGCAACCAGCTGTAGAGGAGCTGGCGCCCGGCGATGGAGCCCTCCAGCAGGGTGCCGTCGAGGTCCGTGACCAACACCAGCTCAGGGCTGCTGGGCAGGGGAGCCGACAACTGCCGCTGCAGGCGCCGGCGGCGGGCACCGCTGGGGGCACGGGTCATGGCAGGAGGTTCGACAGGAGGGAGTGGACGCCTGGAAGGGGCACCAAAGCGATAGGCCGGAAACCCGAACACGGAAATTGGTCGCGCCCCAGCGTCAAGTCAGCTCCAAGATTCGTTACAGTTCGTGGGCCCACTGGATCCATCCATGTCTGACGCCACCCAATCCCGCTTCGGTTTCGTCAACTTTGCTGAAACCTGGAATGGCCGCCTGGCCATGCTCGGCTTCGTGATCGGCCTGGCCACCGAGCTGCTCACCGGCCAGGGCATTCTCTCCCAGATCGGCGTGGGTTGAGCCGCCAAGGCTCTCCTCCGATTCTCACCGGGCCAAGCCCCAGCAACCCCATCGTCTCCGTCAGGTGGAGTCGATGGGGTTTTTGATGTCCACTGAGACCACCGCTGCCGACGGACAGGACGGTTCAGAGCAGTCCCGAAAAGCCACGGCGCCTGTGCCGTCAGCCAGACTTGTCGATTCCCCCGGCGGTTCGTGCCTTTGGCTCCGTTCTTCGTCAAGAATCGGCGAGATGGCTCACGCCTGTTGAGCACAGTTCTGGTGGTCGGCACGGCAGGGCTGATTCGCTTTGACCACCCGATCGGCCGCATGCTCTTCTTTACGGCCTCGACCATCAGCCTCTACTGGGGGTACTGCTACGGGCGGCTGGAGCATTGAGCCGCCTCACCTCCAGCGGAGCCCCTGAGCTGGCGGCGGACACCAGCGGCCAGCCCCTGCCCCGTTACAGCGTCAGCGACCTGAATCGCTCGATCGGCACCCTGCTGGAGCGCGGTTTCGCCCCCCGCTTTCTGCTGGAGGCCACCGTTTCACGGCCCCAGCTGAAGAAGGGCCATCTCTGGTTGACGCTGCTGGATGAAACCGCCTCGATCTCAGCGGTGGTCTGGGCATCCCAGCTGCCGCGCCTGAGCTTCACACCGGCCGACGGCGATGGGGTGATCGTGGTCGGCAAGCTGAATTTCTGGGGAGCTCGCGCCAGTCTCTGCGTCCAGGCCATCGACATCCGCCCCAGCCTCAGCAGCGTTCTGCGTCAGTTCGAGCGGGTGCGGGAGCAACTGGAAGGCAGCGGCCTGTTCGATCCCTCCCGCAAACAGCCGTTGCCGGAGTGCCCCGGGGTGATCGCGCTGCTCACCAGCAGCCCCAGCTCAGCTCTGGCAGACATGCTGCGCACGGCCGCCGAACGCTGGCCAGCCACGAAGGTGCTGGTGGTGGCGATCCCTGTGCAGGGCGCTGTCGGGGCCAGCATCTGCAGGGCTCTGGAGTTGGTGGGCCGGGCCGCGGGCCGCCTGGGCATCGAGGCGGTGGTCCTGGCCCGGGGCGGCGGCAGCCGCGAGGATCTGGCAGTCTTCGACAGCGAGGAGGTCGCCCTGGCCCTGGCGGCCCTGCCACTGCCGGTGGTGACCGGCCTTGGCCACGAAGACGACACGACGATTGCCGACCTGGTGGCCGACTACCGGGCCGCCACGCCCACGGCGGCGATCGTGGCGCTGCTGCCCGACCAACGCACTCTGCTCCAGGAGTTACGACAGCGGCAGCTCCTGCTTCGGCAGACGCTGCGCTGGAGAACGGACCGGGAGCAGCAGCGACTGGTGCTGCAGCGTCAGCGGCTGCAGCACCTCCAGCCTCAGACCCTGCTGCAGAGACACATGGTTCAGCTGCAGCAACGGCGGCAGCTGCTGGAGGCCCTTTCACCCAGGCAACTGCTCAAGCGCGGCTTCTGCCTGGTGCGCGGAGAAGCCGGTCAGCTGCTGCGCTCCATTGAGCAGGTGGAAGTGGGTCAGGCTCTGCAGGTCCAGTGGTTGGATGGAGCTGCCGACGCCCGGGTCACCGGACGCCGCCCTGAGCCAACAGAGCCATGAGCAGCCGCAAACGCCAGCCTTCTGCCCAGGTGCCGGCCGAGGAGAGCTGGCAGGAGGAGACGCAGCAACTGACCTTCGCCCAGAGCCGCACGGCCCTCGAGCTCAGCCTGGCGGCGCTGCAATCGGAGGATCTGGAGGTGGAGGCCATGGCCGGGCTCTATCAACGTGCCGTGGCCTATGCCGATCGTTGTGAGCAGGTGCTGCTGCAGGTGCAGCAGCAGGTGGAAGAGCTAGACCTGAGCGCCCTGGAGGCCCAGTCATGACGCCAGCGAGCAAGGAAAACGGCTCAAACCAGGGCAGGCCTGGCGATTCAACTCCAAGCGAAGCGCAGGATTCAGCCGCCTCCAAGGCAAGTGGGCCCATGTCGGATGCCGAAGCCATGCGTTCGGCAGCGACTCCATCCTTTTGGTTGCAATGGGTCTACCTGGCTCTGGCCGTTGCCGGTGCCATTTTCCCGTGGCTGGCCAACGCCGAATTCATTCGTGACTACGGCCAGACCTTCGACCTGACCCAGTTCATCGAATTGGCCAATGCCAATTCGGCGGCTCGCTCGCTCTCCCGTGATCTCTTGATTGGGGCCACGGCTATCACGATCTGGATCATCACCGAAGCCCGGCGACTAAAGGTGCGCGGTCTCTGGATCGTGCTCCTCAGTAGTGTCACGATCGCTTTCGCCTTTGCCGCCCCCTTCTTTCTGTTTCTCAGAGAGCGCCGCCTGATCGAGATCAGTCGCGACCGGTCAACGAACCCGTAGACGCAGCCATCATCATTCCAATGACTTGAACGCTCGACGGCAATGCTTGTTTGGTCTGGCTTGGCTCACTCAGCTTGGTTTGCTCAGCTTGGCTCAGATTTGAACAGCGAACAGCGCTGCTCATGAGCAAAACGATCAGCATAGGAATCTGGAAAAATAATCATCAATGGATGGGGAGCCATACTCAACGGGGCTCTACATCCGTTGACTGCACATCAATCGTGACATCACTCACATCAAGGTTGCCATCAGTGGCGGGAGGATCGGAAGGTCTCCCAGAAGCGGGCGAGAACCAACTGGCAAGCCCCCTGGGCGCAGCGGCGTTCACCGGACCGGACGGCTGGGAGTCGTAGGGGGTGGGAACGCCGTCATTGGTGCTGGGGAGAGGGGCTCCGCAGGCGGGACAGGTGACAGAGGCCAGACTGCTGAGACCACAGACCGTGCAGGTGCGCACACGCCGCTTGATGACCTGAAAAGCAATGGCTCCGGCACCGGCCAGCAGCAAGGGCAAGAGCAGGACAGCCAGGGTCAGACCTCCCAGCAGGTCAAGCAACACACGACCCAACGGAGTGGGGGCTGCCAGCAGCAGGCCCACCAGCAGGATCCAGAACCAGGGCAACGGGCGGTTCATCAGCGCTGAAAGCGCGAATCGCGCTCCAGCCAGCGCTCAAGGGCCGCAAGCGCCTCCACTCCAGCCCAGGCACAGAGCACGGCAGCGAACAGAAACGCCACCACGAAGCCAGCCATCATCAGCACTGGAACCAGAGTGAGGGTGAAAAAAGTACCGACAACACAGGCACCCACTCCAGCGCAGAGCAACAGGAGTGCCGTGGGCAATGGACGCAGGCTCAAATTTGATTGGGCCACCGCAGCCTCTTCAGATGACACTATCGTCGCCCATTTCGCTCGGTTCTTGAGCATGCCGCTGGTGCGGATCTCCGAAGACCCATCAGCGGATCCCCCGACGGGTGTCCCCTTCAAGATCAGGGGGCTGGATCCGATTGGGTCCGAGCTCAAAGCGATCAGATTTCATTGAGCCTGAAGTGGATAACACCACGCTATAAGCGACTCCGAAGTAATAGATCAAGCCCAACAGCCACACCCAAAGAGTCAGCACCAACACCCCGCCAATCAACCCATAGGCCTGAAAGCGGGTACCCAAAGACACAATACTTCGCCCAACAGCCAAGTTCAACAGTGTATAAGCAGATCCAACAAGAATTGAGCCAGGCAGGAGAAGCCTCCAACTGATACGCCTTGACGGCAGCAATCTCAGTAAGGCCAGAGAGACCAATGAAGCAATCAACAAAGAGACCAGCAGATCAGCCAGTGCAGAGACAGGAAATAGATACCGATAGACCCAGGCAACCGGTACAGCCGTTAATCCGCGCCAAGTTTCAAAACCCATGAAGCGCAAATTGACGGTTAGCTGATCCATCACGAACAAGCTCCCCACGGCCAGTAGAAATAACGTCGCCTTGAGTCGAAGCATCAAGAACCGCCGGACCACCAACAGCACATGTTGAAGGACAGGCAGGGGTGATTCCATCGATCTGTTTCGAGGATCCCGATCAAATCTCAGCGACCAGAGATGATCCGTACCACGCTGCAAGCTGAGATAGGCATTACTAGCAGTGACCAATAACACAGCAACACCAAGGAAACCAGCTCCTCCCCGTTGCTGATAGAGCTGCACGAGGGTCGACTGTACGACCCCTTGAGCAGACTGAGGCAAGAGTTGAGAGGTTCGATCAAGAATCTGCCCAGTAAGGCCATCATCTCGCCCCAATATCCAACTAGCCAGAGCAAGAATGATTAGGAGGATCGGGAAAAAAGATTGGAGAGTATGGTAGGCAAAAGCAGCACTCAGATCAACACAATCAAAGTGGTTCCAGAGGCGACAAGACCACCACAAACGACGAACAAATCTTCTGATTGGCTTCCAAGCACGATCAACGAGCTGATCGTCCTTCGAAGCATCCACGTCGTGCCAAGCAGATGGGAATCAAGGTCAGCCTAAACGCTCCCTGCCAAGCTGGTGACGGACAGCAGGCTCTAGCCTACAAGTCAGACTCTTTCACTGGCGCTCAAGGCAAATCAACAGTACGTACAAAAAAAGCCACCCAAAGGTGGCTTTTCTCGGCTCATCCCAACAGCGCTGGGGTGAGGCTTGAGCGTTCAGATTGTTTTATCCTGGCATCGAGCTATTTTTGCAGGAAGCTACCCTCCAACTATCGTCGCCGCTACTGCATTTCACAACCGAGTTCGAGATGGATCGGAGTGGGTCCACAGTGCCATGAACACCAGGAAAGAATCTGTTCGCTCTCAGGTGATCCCTGAGAACTACATAGGTAATTGAGTGGGCTTACGCTTCCTCTGTCTGTAAACTCAG
>NZ_JAHLYS010000039.1 GCF_025128055.1 Synechococcus sp. CS-1329
GATCGCCTCCATGGCGACCCTGGCCTTGAACTCGGGGCTGTGGGTTCGGCGTTTGCTCATCGTTGGGAGCCCCTTTCAGGGACGGTGCCCCGCCTCAAAGGTTAACGATGGGCCCTGTCCAGAAAAGCCAGACCACCTCAGAGGCGGCAGGGCGATCCAGCACTGTGGTCCAGGCTCGAGACGCGCAGCCTGGTAGCTATGTCACGGTCATCGGCACGATCGTTGCGCGCCAGAGAGAAAACTATTACACCTTTCGTGATGCCTCTGGTGATATCCGTGTCGAAATTGAGAATTCAGTCTGGCAGAATCGAAAGGTTCTGCCAGGAATGCAAGTTCGGCTGTTGACCGAGGTTGATCAAGGCCCAACAGGCCCCTACCTCTGGGTCAAGTCTCTACAACTCATGGACTGATGATCCATGGGCTGTGCCGCCGTTCACCCGCAGGCGGTTCGGTTCGTGGCTGAGCCGCCGCCGATCGGGGTCACGTGGGCTTGCAGAGATCAATTCCAGAGATCCCTGGAAGAGAGCCCAGCGATGATCTCGATCCCGGCGATCTTGTTTATTTCAGGGTTGCGGACCCAAAGGTGGCGTTGAAGCGACGGCACCAGATGGCCACGGATTGAAACTCATCAAGGTTGATGTTGGCTGGAATTGGATAGCTCTGGGCGCCCTCATAGCTCTCCAAAGGTGCCAGCAGAACATAATCCCCTTCGTTGATTGGATAGGCCGGCGGCGTGGTAGTGCTGATCACATCAGCGGACCGGTGCAAGACCACAACCAGATCGGGGCCTGATGTGGAGGTGGCAAAGACTTGATTCAACTCCAGGCGGTTCTGGTTGTTCTGTTTCACAAGCTGGGCGCCTCCCGTTGTGGGATGTTCACCGCTAACGAATGGCCCGGATCGGATCAGGATCGCCCCGGATTTCCCAGGGGCCTCGGCTGTTTCCACGGTGCTGCTTTTCTCTGGGGTGCTGGTTTTCTCTTGGTTGTTGCTATTCCCTGCGCAGCCCGACAGCCCTGCTGTGGCAACAGCAAGGCCAACAATTAAGGCGTGGCGGATTAATTTCATGGTGGCACCGATCCAAGCTGACATCCGGGTAGCTTAGTGGATCATCCTTCGATTGTAGTGATCTCAGGCCAATTGATCTCCTGCCAGTTGTCTCGTCAGTGCGTGGCGCATGATCAATCGAACAAAGAGTTGCCAGCCCTCAAGCTGTCATCCTTCTGGGCAGGCCCGCCTGGTGATCCCGTGCATTCATTCGCGCGCCTGAGCACTGGAGGCGCGCTGGAGCAGCCGTTGCAGGCGCTTCTTTTGGTGCCAGGGGATCGACTGATCGCGACCATTGGCGGAGCGAAGCGCCGCGCCTGTCGCAGCGCAGCAGATGGGTGGGGCTGGCGTCGTTGTTGGTGTCCAGCAGGGCCATACCCGACACCGCCTGGCGCAGGGGCTCGGCGGGGGGCACCGAAGGGTTGCTCGGGTAGGTGTAGCTGCTGCCTTCAAAGCGCAGCACTGCGTAGGTGCTCTGGCCGGGATCGGCGTGCACCCGGCTGATCAGGTCTCGCCAGCCGTTGTGGCGCTGCTCGCTCGCCATCAGCGGTGGATTGAACAGCAATATCTTTGACACCAGGCGTAGACCTTTGCCTTGGCTGGAATCGTTCTCGAACACGTAGGCGGTGCAGCCGCCGGTGCCGCAGGTGTAGGGGCCAATCACGGTGGCCACCACTTCGTTCTGCCCGTTGGCGTTCAGATCGATGCGGTTGTAGGCGTAGCGCAGGGGGCCGGCCTGCTGACAGGCCCTGCGGCGCTGGAAGGCCTCGGCCTGGCGCCATTCCGCTGAGCCGGGGTCGGGGCCATGGCCCTGGCCGTCGAGGACTGAAACTGGGAACAGGTTCAGCCGCAGCGCCTCCTCCAGCACTCGGTTGGGTGTGGCGATCGGCGCCACAATGCGAACAATCCTTGGGGCGGGCCTGCTGGCTTCAGCGGCGGCTGCAGGGCTGATGCCTGCTGTGAATGCCAGAAGGGCATAGCCGGCCGTGCTCAAGGCCCCCAGGGGGAAGCAGAATTGAAGGTTGCCTGGGGCCATGTGGGGTTGCGCAGGAACGGCCAATCTGCAGCCCAATCCAAAGGCCGCTCAGCTGGCCAGCCGTGCCGCGGCCATGGGGTCGGCGCAACGCTGCTGGTCGAGATGGCTGATGTGACGGCGTTCGTTGTAGTACAGCTCCTGGAAGCGCAGGGCATCGCCGTTCAGTTCGCTGAACATCGAATCAATCCGGCTCTCCATGCTCAGTGAAGCGGCGGCATTGGCCTCCGCCTCGCTCTCCTCCAGCAGCCGGGCGATGCAGAGCTCCAGGGTTTCCAGCCGCTGCGAGCCCCAGGCATCGAGCAGGTGGCGGCAGCGTTTGAGGCTGCGCTGCCGCTCCAGCACCGCCGTGGTGCCGCGCAGTTGCAGCAGAGGCTCAGCCAGGGCCATGCGCTGCAGTTCGTTGGGCTCCAGCAGGGGGGTGAGCCGGTTGAGCAGGTCGTTCTCCTCCACCAGCAGCCGGTCACTGAGGAGCCGCGGCAGGTCGAGGTCGGCCAGGTCGTCGCCTGGATCGCTGCCCCGGTTGATCGCCTCCAGCCGACCGACGCCGAGGTTGTCTTCCTCCAGTTCGCTGATGCTCGCCCAGAGCAGGCGGTGGTGGGAGATGGCGAAATCCTCCAGCTCCCGCTGGCGCAACTCCCGCCGGATGGCGCCGCGGTGGCGGCCGGCATGCAGATACAGCCGCAGCAGCTCCGCTTCGGCGCGCTCGCGCAGGCCGATCTCCCCGGGTTGCTCCCAGCGGCTGGCCCGGCCATGCCAGCGCTCGCCCTTCACCTGCTGACGCAGGTCTTCCTCCAGTTTCTGCGCCAGCCGCGCCTGGCCGCCGCTGAGCCGCTCGGCCACCTGCTGCAGGTAGTGGCTGCGCACGGCGCTCTGGGGCAGTTTGCCCAGCAGTTCCACCAGCGCTGCCACCGCCTGCTGGAACTGGTCGGAGCGGGCCAGGTCCTTGCCCTCCAGCGCCTGCTCGATCTGCCAGTCGAGCCAGAGGGGTGCCCGCTCCAGCAGGGCTCGATACTCGCCGGCGCCATGCTGCTGGAGGAATTCATCGGGGTCTTTGCCGGCGGGCAGGTGCAGCACCCGCAGCTCCAGCTGACCCTGCAGCGCCTGCTGCTCCACCGATCCGATCGCCCGCTGGGCGGCGCGCACACCGGCGCCGTCGGCGTCGAAGTTGAGCACCAGGCGGCGGCTGTCGCAGCAGCGGCAGAGCTGGGTGATCTGCTGACTGCTCAGCGCCGTGCCCAGGGCCGCCACCGCATTGGTGATGCCGGCGGCATGCAGGGCGATCACATCGAAGTAGCCCTCCACCACCACCGCCTGGTCGTCCTTGCGGATGGCGTTGCTGGCGCGGTCCAGGCCGAACAGATGCTTGCCCTTCTCGAACACCTCCGTTTCCGGTGAGTTGAGGTATTTCGGTTCGCCGCCATCGAGGCTGCGGCCGCCGAAGCCGATCACCCGCCCCTGGCGGTCGCGGATCGGCACCATCACCCGGTGGCGGAAGCGGTCGTAGAAGCCGCTGGCGGCCCGTTGATCGCTGCCTTTGCGCGGCACCACCAGCCCGGCCGCCTCCAGCAGCTCCGGCGAGAGGTTCTCCACCTGGCCGAGGTGCTTGAGCAGCCCATCCCAGCTCTCGGACGCATAGCCCAGGTCGAAGGCATCGATCGTGCCCTCACTCAACCCCCGCTGCTGGGTGAGGTAGGCCAGGGCGCCGGCGCCGGCGGGGCTGCGCAGCTGGCTGCGGAACCAGCCCGCCGCCAGGCCCAGGGCGCGCAGCAGCGCCTCGCGGCGGGAGAGCTGCTTGCGCAGCCGCTCCTGCTGCGGCCCATCCACCGTTTCCACCGGCAGCTGGTACTTGCGCGCCAGGTCCAGCACCACCTCGCTGAAGCTGATGCGCTGCAGCTCCATCAGGAACTTGATCGAGTTGCCGCCGGCCCCGCAGGAGAAGCAGTAGTAGAACTGCTTGGCGGGCGACACCGTCATCGACGGCGATTTGTCGTCGTGGAAGGGGCAGATCCCCACGAACTCGCGCCCCTTCTTCTTGAGCACCACGTGCTCGCCCACCACATCAACAATGTCCGCGCGCTCCTTCACCGCTTCGATCGTGCGGGGGTGGAGGCGGGCGTGGGGCTGGGACTGGCTCAAGGGATGGCGCTACCGCTGGGGTCGCTCTGGCGTCCATTCTGCCTCACCACACCAGAAGTGGTGCGATTCAGCCCATGGGCAGCCCCCGGCCCGGCGGGCCGGCCTCTGGATGGTGGCCAGCGCCCTGGCCTTCAGCCTGATGGGGGTGTGCGTCAAGGCCCTGGGCGGCCGATTGCCGGTGGCGGAGGTGGTGCTGGCCCGGGCGGTGGTGAGTCTGCTGATCAGCTGGTGGATGCTGCGTCGCGCCGGCCTCAACCCCTGGGGGAACCGGCGGCGACTGCTGGTGGGTCGCGGCATCCTCGGCACCGCCGGGCTCTACTGCGTCTACCTGGCCCTCACCGGCCTGCCGCTGGCGGTGGCCACGGTGCTGCAGTACCTGCACCCCACCTTCACGGCCCTGCTGGCCTGGCCGCTGCTGGCTGAGCGGCCGGGCTGGCGGGTGTGGGGCGCTGTGCTGCTGGGCTTTCTGGGGGTGGCGGTGCTGGTGGTCCCGGGCGGGGCCGGGGCGGTCGGGGCCGGTTTCGGCGCGGCGGCCGGCGCTGGTCTGCCGGCCCTGCCGCTGCTGTGCGCCCTGGCCGGCGCCCTGCTCTCGGCCCTGGCCTACGTGAGTGTGCGCGCCCTGCGCAACAGCGAGCATCCCCTGGTGGTGGTGTTCTATTTCCCGCTGATGGCCCTGCCGCTCAGCCTGCCGCTGGTGCTGCTGCAGCCGGTGGCTCCCACGGCCAGCGAATTCGCCTGGTTGCTGGGGGTGGGGGTCTTCACCCAGCTGGGTCAGATCGCCCTCACCTACGGCTTGATGGGCATGGCGGCCGCCCGGGCCACCGCCATCAGCTACGTGCAGGTGCCGCTGGCGGCGCTGTGGGGCGTGTGGTGGTTCGGCGAGGCGGTGCCGGCCCGGGCCGGGCTCTCGGCGCTGTTGGTGCTGCTGGCCACCCTGCTCAGCCTGCGGGCCCGCGCGGCGCCGGCCGCTGAAAGGCCCTGAGCACTTCAGTGATGGAACCCCGACGCCTCTTGGCTGCTCAGCGGGGTGCTGACGGGATGGAGTTGGAGATGATCAATGGCTCCCTTGATATCCAGCAGCAGCAGATCAGCCAGGTCACGGCTGACGCCATGGCGCACCAGGATGCGCTGCACCGTCTGATCGCCGCAGTGGGCCGGCAGGGTGTAGGCGGGCACCTGCCAGCCCCGCACCCGCAGGCGATCCGCCAGATCGAAGAGGTTGAAGCCGGGATCCGCGCCGTCTTTGATCCGCCAGCAGACCGAGGGGATGCCCGATGTGGGATCACCCCCGTAGATCATCTCGAACGGACCGAGGGCCTCAATTTTTGCCGCTAAATGCTGGGCGGTGGCATAGCAGGCGTTGTGCACCTTGCGGTAGCCCTCATGGCCCAGCCGGATGAAGTTGTAGTACTGGCAGACCACCTGACCGCCGGGCTTGGAGAAGTTCAAGGTGATGTCGCGCATGTTGCCGCCCAGGTAATTCACCCAGAACACCATCTCCTCGGGAAGATCCTTGGCTTCCCGCCACAGCACCCAGCCGGCCCCCAATGGCGCCAGGCCGAACTTATGGCCCGAGGCATTGATCGACTTCACCCTGGGCAGGCGGAAATCCCAGAGCAGATCCGGGTGGCAGAAGGGGGCGAGGAAGCCACCGCTGGCGCCATCCACATGAATCGGGATGTCGAGGCCGGTCTGCTGCTCAAAGGCATCGAGGGCGGCGGCCACCTCCTGCACCGGCTCGTACTGGCCCGTGAAGGTGACCCCCAGGGTGGGCACCACTCCGATTGTGTTCTCATCGCAGCGCTCCAGCACCTGCTCGGGGGTCATCAGCAGGCGGCCCGGCTCCATCGGGATTTCGCGGTGCTCGATATCCCAGTAGCGGGTGAACTTGTGCCAGCAGATCTGCACCGGACCAGTGATCAGATTCGGCCGGTCGGTGGGTTTTCCCTGCTGGCGCTGGCGGGCCTCCCAGCGTCGTTTCATCGCCATGCCGCCGAGCATGGCCGCTTCGCTGGAGCCCAGGGTGGTGCAGCCGACCGCCCCATCGATCGAGGGGGCATTCCAGAGGTCGGCCAGCATGCGGGCGCAGCGGGCTTCGATCTCAGCGGTCTGGGGATATTCGTCCTTGTCCTCCATGTTCTTGTCGATGCACTCATTCATCAACTGATGAACTTCCGGCTCCAGCCACGTCTGGCAGAAGGTGGCCAGGTTCTGGCGGGAGTTGCCATCGAGCATCAACTCATCGTGGATGGCGGCATAGACAGCCCTGGGAGCCCTCTCCTTGGCCGGAAACAGCCGTTTGGGCATGCCGGCGGAGAGATCACCGGAGGCATAGATGTCGTCGTCGCTGGAGTGGCGATCCCTGGGGCGACCGCTGCGGCCCTTGGTGCTGTGACCTGAAGCCTGATCTAAAGGCTGATCTGAAGGCTGGTCGGAAGATTGCTCGGAATGAAGATCTGGCTTGGAAGTCATGGATTGCCTTGGGAATTTGCGTGAGTTAGCTCGATGATCGATGGCGCTTGACGGTCGACTTCGGTGGTCTTCAGGCGCCGCGGGAGTTGATCAGCTCGGTCGGTCGCGCTCCAGGGGCAGGGGATCCACCAGCCACTCCTGGCTGAGGCTGTCCTCGGCCGCCCCGATCGGTCGGGCCAGCCGCCAGCTCTCGCCCCGCTCCCCCCGCAGCAGATACAGCTCAAAGGGGCTGTCCACCCGGTAGGGATCGTCCGCCAGGCGCCAGTCGAACTGGCCGGTGAGGTGCAGGCCCTCGCCCAGCCCGATCGCCACGGCCTCCTGGTGATCAACGCGCACGCGGCTCACCTGCGGTCGCCCGCCGCTGGGCTCCAGCTCCAGGGCCTCGGCGATGGCCTGCTGGGTGAGCTCGATCTGCAGCCCCAGCGCCTGCAGCAACACCGCCCGGGGCGGCTGGCCCGCCGCCTGGCAGCCGCCCAGGCCCAGCAGCCCCACACTGAGCAGGAGCGCCAGCAGGGTGCTCAGCCATGGGGTCGGTGGTAGCGGGATGGCCACAGACCGGCTGGCGGGGGTTGGCGGACCGGGCAGCATGGATCGGTTCAGGAGTGGTCTCCATGATCGGCTGGCTGCAAGGCCATGTGGCGGAGCCGTGGCAGCAGGGCAACCGTTGCGGTCTCCTGCTGGCCTGCGCCGGCGTGGGCTACGAAGTGCAACTCACCCGCCGCCACTGGGAGCTGCTGCCCCCGGCCGGCAGTCCGCTGAGCCTTTACACCCACCAGTCGATCCGGGAGGACGGCTGGACCCTGTTCGGCTTCGGCGCCCGCCACGAGCGCGATCTGTTCCGCCTGCTGGTGGCCGTGAGCGGTGTGGGCCCGCAGATGGCCCTGGCGCTGCTGGGCACCATGCCCTGCGAGGAGTTGGTGCAGGCGATCGTTCAGGCCGACCTGCGCCGTCTCTGCCGGGCGCCGGGGGTGGGCAAGCGCACGGCCGAGCGCCTGGCGGTGGAGCTGCGCGGCAAGTTGGCCGAGAGCTTCGGAGCGGCCGCCGCCGCCGGCGATGACGACCTCCTCGATGGGGCGGACGGCGGCCGCGGCGGCGATCCGGGGCCAGCGGCCTCCACCCGTGAGGAGCTGCAGCTCACGCTCACGGCCCTGGGCTATGAGCCGCTGGAGATCAGCCGGGCCCTGCGCGGTCTCGGCCGGGAGGGTCTGGATCCGGATCAGAGCGCCGAGGCCTGGCTGAGTGCCTGCCTGCGTTGGCTCGCCCGCGAAGCGGCCTGATGGGGAGGGCTTGCTTGGTGCCCAGCACCCTGAGGCATTAGGTTGATTGTTTGCACCGTCAGGGCCCGACGCCGGCATGCCGCTCGATACCACCAAAAAGCAGGAACTGATCAATTCCCACCAGACTCACGGCACCGACACCGGTTCGGTTGAGGTCCAGGTGGCGATGCTGAGCGAGCGGGTGACCCAGCTCACCGGTCACCTGCAGAAGAACAAGCACGACTTCTCCTCCCGTCAGGGGCTGCTGAAGATGATCGGTCGCCGCAAGCGGCTGCTCGGTTATCTGCGCGCCGAAAGCGAGGATCGCTACAGCCAGCTGATCGCCAAACTCGGCATCAGGGGCTGAGCCCAGCCATGGCGGCCAAGCGCAAGCCCCTGCCGTTCGAACCGGAGCGCCAGCCCAAAGCTGGCGCGAAAGCTCAACCTGGCGCCAAAGGCAAGCCTGCTGCCAAGGCCAACGCCGCTGCCAAAGGCAAGGCTGCTGCCAAACCCAAGGCAGCAGCTCAACCCAAGTCAGCAGTCAAAGCCAAGACAGCAGCCAAAGCTCAGCCCAAGGGATCCCAGGTGATTCCGCCGGCCGTGGCCAATCGCATGGCCCGCCGGATCGGTGTGGCCAGCGGTATTCCATCGGTGCTGGGCATGGGCGTGTTCATCGGCAGCTATCTGCTGGTGAGCCGCGGCGTCGCGGATGTGCCGCCCGTGGTCACCCTCGCGGGCTCCGGCGGGCTGTTTCTGCTGGGGGTGCTTGGCCTCAGCTACGGCGTGCTCTCCGCCAGCTGGGAGCAGCAACCCGGCAGCCTGCTGGGCACCGAGCAGATCGGCACCAACCTGGCCCGCATGAAGGCCTCGATCAAGGCGATCCGCCAGGGCAGCGGCAGCGGCGCCTGAGGCCTCAGGTGCAGGTTCAGGCGTTCTGGAGCGCTGAGTGCAGCTGGGCGCTGAAGGCCGCTGCAGTGAGGGTGCTCAGCGCGGCAGCCCCGTCGCGCACGCAGAACTGGTGGCCGAGGCGCACGTAGCGGGCTTCGTTGTGGAGCAGCACCTTCGCCACCACCGGCACCCGCACGCCCGCCTCCTCCTGCTCCGGCCGGTGGCGCACCAGACACTCCCTCAGGCGGTGCTGCACGGTGATATCGCTGGCCTGGTCCGCCATCAGCTCCACCAGCAGCACATCGAGGTCGTCGATGGCGCGGCAATCATCGAGGATCAGCTGCACCCGGTCGTCGCGGCGATCCACGGATCCCCAGATCATCAGGCGCGCATCCACCATCAGGTGGTCACTGAGGCGGGCGTAGGCCTTGGGGAACACCACGCACTCGGCGCTGCCGCTGAGGTCCTCGAGCTGCAGCACGGCCATGCGATCGCCCTTGCGGGTGTTCACCTGGCGCACCTCCGGCAGCATCGCCACCACACTGACGCGGGCCTTGTCGGCCTGCTCCTCCAGCCGCCCGAGGCTGATCGGCGAGAGCATCCGGATCGGCCGCGCCAGCTGGCGCAGGGGGTGATCGGAGAGGTAGAAGCCCACCAGCTCCTTTTCCAGGCGCAATTTCTCCTTGGGGGGATAGTCGGCCACCGGCGCGGCCTTCGGGGCGGTGCTTGGGATGATTGGGGCACCGGCGGGTGCGGCCTCGGGGGTGGCGAAGAGATCGAAGAGGTTGCCCTGGCCGCTGAGGCGGTCCCGGGCGCGGGAGCTGGCCCAGTCGAGCACCAGATCCAGGTCGGCCATCAGCTGGGCGCGGTTGGCGTTGGGCTCCAGCCCATCGAGAGCGCCGCAGTGGATCAGTGATTCCAGCGACCGCCGGTTCATCAAGGTGGTGGGGATCCGGTCGCAGAGGTCGGCCAGGGAGGCGAAGGGACCGTCCTGGACGCGGGCCTCCAGCAACTGGCGGATGGCGCCATCGCCGAGGTTGCGCACCGCCGAAAGACCAAAGAGGATCTTCTCGCCCTTCGGGGTGAAATCGATGCCGGAGGCATTGAGGTCGGGGGGCATCACCTCGATGCCCATCGCCTGGCAATTGGAGATGTAGCGCTGCACCTTGTCGGTGCTGCTGGCATTCACCGTCAGCAGGGCGGCCATGTAGGCCACGGGGTAGTGGGCCTTGAGGTAGGCCGTCTGATAGGTGACGGCGCCGTAGGCGGTGGAGTGGCTCTTGTTGAAGCAGTATTCGGCGAACAGCACCATCTGCTCGAACAGCGCTTCGGCCACCGTGGCGTTGACGCCCCGCGCCGTGGCCCCCTCCACGAACTGGCTGCGGTGCTTCTCCATCTCCGACACCTTCTTCTTGCCCATCGCCCGCCGCAGCAGATCAGCTTCGCCGAGGGAATAGCCGGCCAGATCCTGGGCAATGCGCATGATCTGCTCCTGGTAGACCATGATTCCGTAGGTCTCCTTCAGGATCGGCTCCAGGGCCGGGCAGGCGAAATCGATCGCCTCGCGGCCATGCTTGCGGTTGATGAATTTTGGGATCAGGCCAGCATCGAGCGGGCCCGGCCGGTAGAGGGCCAGGATCGAGGAGATGTCCTCCAGAGAGGAGGGCTTGAGGTCGCGCACGATCTGACGCATACCGCTGGATTCGAGCTGGAAGATGCCCTCCAGGTCGCCGCGGGCCAGCAGGGCGAAGGTGGCCTCATCGCAGGGGGGAAGGTCATCGGGATCGACGCGCTCACCGCTGCACTGCTCCACCAGATCGAGGGTCTTGTCGATCATCGTCAGGTTCTTGAGGCCGAGGAAGTCCATCTTCAGCAGCCCCATCGCCTCCACGTCCTCCATGAAGTACTGGGTGATCACCTGGCCGTCGTTGTTGCGCTGCAGCGGCACCAGCGAATCCAGCGGTTCAGCCGCGATCACCACACCGGCGGCGTGCACACCAAAGGTCTTGTTGGTGCCCTCGATGCGGCGGGCCATGTCCACCCAGCGGCGCACATCGGCATCTTTTTCATACTTTTCGCGGAACTCCGGCGCCGGTGAGTCGGGGCCGATCATCTCCTTGAGCTTGGCGGGTTTGCCGCGCACCACAGGGATCAGTTTGGCCAGGCGGTCGGCATCGCCATAGGGGATGTCCAGCACGCGGGCCACATCCTTGAGCACCGCCTTCGAGGTCATGCGGTTGAAGGTGATGATCTGCGCCACCTTGTCCTCGCCATAGCGCTGGGTGACGTACTCGATCACCTCGGCGCGGCGCTCGATGCAGAAGTCGGTGTCGATGTCAGGCATCGACTTGCGCTCGGGGTTGAGGAAGCGCTCGAACAGCAGCCCGTTGCTGACGGGATCGATGTTGGTGATCCCCAGGGCGTAGGCCACCAGGGAGCCGGCGGCCGAGCCCCGGCCGGGCCCCACCGGAATGCCCTGCTCGCGGGCGAAGCGGATGTAGTCCCACACCACCAGGAAGTAGGTGGGGAAGCCCATCTGCTCCATCACCTGCAGCTCGAAGGCCAGCCGCTCGCCATAGAGGGGATCGATCGGATCAGCGCTGCCCAGGTGCAGCCGCTGGCGCAGCCCCGCCTCCGACACCTCCGCCAGATAACTCACCGCCGTGTGGCCGTCGGGGATCGGGAAGCGGGGCATCTGCTGCCGACCGAGGATGTCGTAGGCCTCCACCTTCTCCGCCACCGCCGCGGTGTTGGCGATCGCTTCGGCCACCAGCTCCGGCTCGAGGTGATCGGCGAAGAGGCGGCCCATCTCCGCCTCGCTCTTGATGTATTCGGTGCCGGTGTAGCGCAGGCGCTTCACGTCGGTCACGAGCTTGCCGGTGAGCACGCAGAGCAGGGCGTCGTGGGCCTCCACATCGGCGCTGCTGAGGTAGTGGGCGTCGTTGGTGGCGATCAGCTGAATGCCCAGCTCCCGGGCGATCCGCACCAGCTCCACGTTGACGATCCGGTCCTCCGGTGAGCCGTGGTCCTGGATCTCCAGGTAGAAGTCGGCTCCGAAGCGCTGCTGATACCAGCGGGCCACATCGCGGGCCACATCCAGGCGACCCTTGAGGATCGCCTGGGGGATCTCACCGCCCAGGCAGGCGGTGGCCAGGATCAGCCCCTCGCTGTGCTGCTCCAGCAGCTGCTTGTCGATGCAGGCCCGCGAGAAGATGCCCCGGCCGCGCATGCCGCGCAGATGGCTGAGGCTGGTGAGCTTCACCAGGTTGCGGTAGCCGGTGTCGTTCTTGGCGAGCACCACCAGGTGATACCGGCGTTCGCCCTTGACCCAGGGATCATCGATCGAGCCGTTGATCACGTACATCTCGTTGCCGATGATCGGCTTGATGCCGGCCGCGGTGCAGAGCTTCAGCAGCTCGATCGCGCCATACATCACGCCGTGATCGGTGAGGGCCAGGGCCGGCATGCCCAGTGCCACGGCCCGCTCCACCATCTGCGGCAGCTGGCTGGCGCCATCCAGCAGGCTGTAATCGCTGTGGTTGTGGAGGGGGACGAAGGCCAAGGTTAGGGTTGCGGCTGACTGGGTACCGGCCGGTGGGCAGAAACCAAGGCAACCCTAGGTCAAGCCACCAAATGAGGGGGTTGACTCCCACTTTGAGACGCTCAAAGCACCACCTGTAGCGTGGGATGCCGGTTTGCCAGGATCCAATCTGGATTGACGAAGCCATGGGACGGCATCAAAAAGACTCTGCTCTGGGGCAAGGCTCGGCTAAGTCGATTATTATCGATGGATAAAAGATCCCTTGGCAGGCATGATGCGTGGGCGGATTTGGAGCAGACAAAAAGGCTCTCTCTACCCAAGCAGGCCAAGGGGCTAGCCGCAGGAGGCAGCCGGTCAGATCGATCTTTCAACAATCGATCGCCAGCAATGACCAGCGAATTGAGCGGGAAGCTTTCAGTCTTCATCAACAGGGGCGACTACAGGAAGCGGAAAATAAATACAAGAAACTAATCAAGGCGAATACCAGAAATGCCTTGGTTTATGCCAACTTGGCGTCGATCTATGGCGAGGCTAAGCGCTATCGCGAAGTGATCGAATTGACTAGGCGTGCGCTCCTGCTTAATCCTGCTGACGCGATGGCTCTTTGCAGCCTAGGTGCTGCCCTCAACAGCACATTTAGATTTAAGGAGGCCATCGCAATCCTCGAGAAAGCCATCTCGATTCGACCTGATTTCCCATTGGCTCTCTCCAATCTTGGCAATGCTCTCACAGGCATTGGCGAACTCGAAGCGGCCATTTATTCGTTCCATCAGGCACTGGCTATCTATCCTGATTTTCCTGATGCTTACTACAACCTTGGGGCGGCGCTCAAGGAGCTTGGCGAGCTTGATGCGGCCCTTGAGGCATTGGATCGTGCCATTGCACTTCAGCCAGGCCATGTGGAAGCCCACTACCTCCGCTGCCTGATCCTCCTATTGCAGCAGAGATTCGCAGAGGCTTGGTCACTGTATGAGTGGAGGTGGCAGTCGGCAACATTCCAACAGCAAAAACCTCCCTCTCCAATTTGGACCCCTGGGCAACCGGTGAGCAGGCTGATCGTGACGAAGGAACAGGGTGTGGGTGATCAGATCATGTTCTGCAGCATGATTCCAGACTTGATTCGACAACAGCAGGAACTTGTTGTCCTGGTCGATCATAGGCTTGTGCCATTGATGCAGCGTTCATGGCCAGACGTTAAATTCTTTGACAGAGCGCCTATGTCCCAGGAAACCGAGGATGTTGCCTACATTTCCATGGGCAGTCTGGGTACGCATTTACGGCCATCACTCCAGGCCTTCTCCACGTCACAGGCTGGTTTCCTGGTGGCGGATGAACCTCGGCGTGAACGCCTGGTCAACAGGTTTCGGGATGGGGGGCACGGGCTGGTCTGTGGGATCTCGTGGCACAGCGCCCACAACGTGCTCGGAGGCTCCAAGTCCATGGCACTTGAGGATCTTGCTAGGGCCTTGGCGCGGCCCAATGTCAGGCTCGTGTCACTGCAATACGGCGATACCAGCAGCGAAATCACTCAACTGCGAGAGAACACCGGCATTGAGATTGAAACTCTTGATGAAATCGATGCGTTCCATGACCTGGACGGGCTTGCGGCGTTGATTGATGCCTGCGATCTCGTGATTTCCGTGAGCAATACCACCGTGCATCTGGCTTGCGGCCTCGGCAAGCCCAGCTGGGTGCTGCTGCAGCGGGTCCCCTTGCCGCGCTGGGGCATCGAAGGCTGCAGGTCTCCGTGGTACCCCACAGCCCGCCTGTTTCGCCAACACAAGCGAGGCGACTGGCCGGAGGTGCTTAAGCGGGTGGGTACTGCGCTGGATTCCCTCCTTCGCGATTCAGCTCTGCCGGCCTGAATCTCTCACCATCAGGCCACCAGGGCCGCTTCGGGCCGGCTGTCCATCACCAGCGCCGCCTGCTCGTAGTGGTGGGCCACCTGCAGCAGGCGGGGCTCCTCGAGCACGCCGGTGATCAGCTGCAGACCGATCGGCAGGCCGGCGCTGTCGAAGCCGCAGGGCAGGCTGATGGCCGGCAGGCCGGCCATGTTCGCCGGGATCGTCAGCAGATCGGCCAGGTACATCGCCAGGGGGTCGTCGGTGTGGGCACCGAAGCGGAAGGCGGTGGTGGGAGAGGTGGGCGTGAGCAGCACGTCCACGCCGGTGAAGGCGGCGTCGAAGTCGCGGCGGATCAAGGTGCGCACCTGCTGGGCCTTCTTGTAGTAGGCGTCCACGTAGCCGGCCGAGAGGGCGTAGGTGCCGATCAGGATGCGGCGCTGCACCTCATCACCGAAGCCCTCGGCGCGGCTGCGGGCTGTCATCTCCGCCAGGCTGCCGGCCTGCCCTGAGCGGTAGCCATATTTCACGCCGTCGTAGCGGGCCAGGTTGGCGGAGGCCTCCGAGGGGGCGATCACGTAGTACGTGGCGATGCCGTCGTTGAAGCGGGGGCAGCTCACCTCCACCAGCTCGCAGCCGAGGGCCTCCAGCTGGGCGGCGGCCGCCAGCACCGAGGCCTTCACCTGGGGATCGAGGCCGTCGGCCTCAAAGCACTCCTTCACCAGACCCACCCGCAGGCCCTTCACCGGCGCCTGCAGGGCGGCGGTGTAGTCGGGAACGGGGGCCTTGAGGCAGGTGCCATCGCGGCGGTCCTCACCGGCGATCACCTGCAGCAGCTCGGCGGCATCGGCCACGCTGGTGCTGAACGGTCCCACCTGATCGAGGGAACTGGCGAAGGCCACCAGCCCCCAGCGGCTGACGCGGCCGTAGGTGGGCTTGAGGCCCACCACCCCGCAGAAGGCGGCCGGCTGGCGGATCGAGCCGCCGGTGTCGGAGCCGAGGGAAGCGATGCATTCGCCGGCGGCCACAGCGGCGGCACTGCCGCCGGAGCTGCCACCGGGCACCCGCTCGGGGTTCCAGGGGTTGCGGCTGGGGCCGAAGGCGGAGGTCTCGGTGGAGCTGCCCATGGCGAACTCATCGAGGTTGGTCTTGCCGATCAGCACCCCGCCGGCCTGCCACAGCCGCTCGGTGACGGTGGACTCGTAGGGCGGCACGAACTGCTCCAGCATCCGGCTGGAGCAGGTGGTGCGGATGCCCTTGGTGCAGAGGTTGTCCTTGATCGCCAGGGGGATGCCGGCCAGGGAGGGCAACGATTCACCGGCGGCGCGGGCGGCATCGATGCGGTCGGCATCAGCCCGGGCCCGCTCCGCTGTGACCTCCAGGAAGGAATGGACGGTGCCATCGACGGCCTCGATCCGGGCCAGGTGCTGGTCGGTGAGCTCCCGGGCCGACACCTCGCCGCGCTCCAGTTGCCCGCGCCACTCAGCGATCCCCATCAGCCCATGCCCTCGATCGAGCGACGCTATCAGCCAGGGTCCAGGGTTTCGGTGAGGGGCTCACCGCGGCGGACCTGCAACAGTTCGTGCGCGATCGAGCCCGATTGCTCGCTGCGCAGGTCGTCCAGAAAGACGTGAAGCCTCGCCTCCAGATGCTCCCGGCGCACGAAGGGCCCGAACCAGTAGATGACATGCGGAGCCTGGGTTTCGACCCGGGCCCACCAGGCCACCCCAAGACCGTTGGCCATGCCTCTGAGCAGCCGAATCAAGGGGTTCATCGAACCTTGGCGAACCGCACCATTGTGCCGATCAAGGGGCCCTGCGATCACAGGCGGATGTCCCCCTGGAAGGGAGAGCCGGTGGTGGGGGTGAAGCCCAGCTCGATCGCTTCGGGCAGGGCCACCTTCAGTTCCAGCTCAGGAACTGGCTCCTCAGGAACTGGCTCCTCTGGAACTTGCTCTTCAGCAACCGGATCCTCAGCGACTGGGCCCTGAGGATCCGGGGTCTCGGCAGCCGCCTCTGAATGGCTCTCCTGAGCTGCGCCTTCAAGCTCGGCCTGCTCAGGTCCGCCCTGAAGCGGCTCGTCGCTGCTCTCCTCGATCAGTTCGAGGTCCTGAACCACAGCTTGAACCTCCCATGAGCGGGCGGCTTCCGGCTCCGGAGCTGAGGTGTCTGCTGCCGGCATCGAGACCGCCAGATCTGGGCTTGCGCTCTCCTGATCGGGTTCAACGGCAGCGTCGGTTTCGCTGGCGGTGGGCGCCTGGCTGCTACTGCTGGCGGCGGCGGTGGTGGGCACCTGGGGGCGCACCAGCCGCGGTGCCGGGGCGTTGCCGCTGATGTTCTTCATCCAGCTACGCCGGGCGATCTCGTAGATCAGCAGGGCGGTGGCCACCGAGGCGTTCAGGCTGGGGGTGGCGCCGCGCAGGGGAATGCGAATCAGCTGGTCGCAGTGCTTGCGGGTGAGCATCGAGAGGCCCTGGGCCTCGGAGCCGGTGACCACCACCAGGGGGCCAGCCAGGTCGGCCTCCATCAGGCTGACGTTGCCCTCTTCGGCCAGGCCCACCACGCGGTACCCCGCGTCCTTGAGCTGCTCGATCGAGCGGTTGAGGTTCACCACCCGGGCCACGGGCAGGTGCTCCAGGGCGCCGGCCGCCACCTTGGCCACCGATCCGGTGAGGCCTGCATTGCGCCGCTGAGGCAGCACCAGGCCATGGGCGCCGAGGGCTTCGGCGCTGCGCACGATCGCCCCCAGGTTGTGGGGATCGGTGAGGCCGTCCACCGCCATCAGCAGGGGCGCTTCACCGATGGAGCTGCAGCCGTCGATCAGGCTGGCCAGATCCAGGGTTTCCGCCGCGGCGGCCTGCAGCACGATCCCCTGGTGCACGGCGCCGCCGCTGATCTGTCCCAGCCGCGCCCAGGTGACTTCTTCCACCAGCACGCCGCTGGCCTTGGCATCGCGCAGCAGTTGCAGGAAGCGTGGGGCGAAGCGCAGCTCCGGGGTGCACCAGACGCGGTGGATCGGACGATCCCCCTCCAGGGCGGCCTGGGTGGGGTGGCGGCCCCAGATCAGGTCGTCGGCGGGCTCAGCACCGAAGCGTTCGGACGTGCCGCTGGGTTCGGGGCCGGGGGCCTCGGGCTCGCTGAAGCGCGGGGTGCGGGCGGGGGGGCGCCCCGGTTGGAA
Source organism: Synechococcus sp. CS-1329 (assembly GCF_025128055.1). GTDB lineage: Bacteria > Cyanobacteriota > Cyanobacteriia > PCC-6307 > Cyanobiaceae > Regnicoccus_A. Next base: position 17,395 of record NZ_JAHLYS010000039.1, read on the forward strand.
GCGGGGCCTGTCGCCATCGGGTCGGCCGAAGCGGGGTGCCCCGAAGCTGGGGCGGCGGCCCTGATCACGACCCTCGGGACGTCCTTCGCTGCGGCCTTCAGGGCGGCCTTCGGAGCGGCCGGCTGGGCGGCGCTCGGGCCTGCCCTCGAAGCGGCCCTCAGGCTTGCGGCCTGCTCCCGGGCGCTGATCGTCGAAGCGCCGCGCCGCGGGGCGGGCGCCGATCACGCGGGCGGGGCGAGTGCTGGGGCGGCCCTCCCCCTGGGGGCGCTGGAACCCCTCACGCCGGGGGCGATCCTCGCGGCTGTCGCCTCCCTCACGGCTGCCGCGCTCGGCGCCATAGCTGGAGCTGCCGCCGGCGCCGCTGCTGCCACGCCATTCGGGGCGGGGGCCGCCGAAGCGGGAGGGTTTGCCTCCTCTGGCCCCTCCGGACGGGCGATCTCCGGAACCGGCACCCTTGGGCTTGCGGCCCTCAAAACGTTGGCTCATGGGTTACTCGGTCAAGGGGTCAGAAAGGTCGGTCTTGTCCAGATGATCCAGAAGCTGGGCAAGCCGCTCGGGATTCCGCAAAAAGAGCCAGCCCACCATTGTCTCAAATCCCGTGGCCCGGCCATAGCTGGCCGGATCACCGCCGCGCGGGCCCCGGCCAGCCCGGTTGCGGCCGCGGCGCACCAGTTCGCGCTCCCGTTCATCCAGCAGGGGCTCCAGCTGCTGCAATGCCCTGGCCTGGGCCTGGGCCCGCACCTGGGTCACCACGGACTGGTGCAGCTCATCGGGGCGGCCGGGCTGCTGGCAATGGCGCAGCCGCTGGTGCAGTTCCCAGACCGCATCCCCCAGCCAGGCGAGCTGGAGGGCGCCGAGGCTCTCCAGCTGCCGCTGATCGCGGGGATCGGGCTGAATCTGGCGCAACCAGGCCCGGCCGTCGGGATCAGGGTTTGGCAAGGGCGGCCAGGGCCGTGGCGAGGTCGGGCTGGAGGTGCAGGAACTGCTCCAGCCGCACCAGTTTCACCGTCTGGATCACGCGGGCGTTGCCCACCATCACAAAGCCCACCTTGGCATCGGCACACTGTTTGGCCAGCTGCACCAGCACCCCCAGTCCGGAGGAATCGATGAAATCGATGTGGGTGAGATCCAGCAGCACCGCCCGCTTGTCGCTGCCGCGCTGCTCGCTGACGAAGTCGCGGAACTGCTTGTCGGAGTAGGCGTCGAGCTGGCCGGTGAAACTGAACAGCAGGCAATCGTCCCGTCGCTCGAAGCCGCCCCGCAGGGATACGGTCAACCGGTGCAGTTCAGGAATCGTTCCAGCCCTCGCGGGGAATGAAGAGGCTGAAGTGTAATCACGTCTCAGAGCAGGATCAGCCTGGAGCAGCAGTTCAGGGGCGCCGCTCCGCCATCAGGCGCGTGAAGCGGCCGAAATGGTGATCCGCGTCGTGGGGGCCGGGGCTGGCCTCGGGGTGGTACTGCACGCCGAACACCGGCTGATGGCGATGGCGCAGGGCCGCCACGGTGCGGTCGTTGAGGTTGCGATGGGTGATCTCCACCAGCTCCTCGGGCAGTGAGCCGGCCTCGAGCGCGAAGCCGTGGTTCTGGCTGGTGATCTCCACCAGGCCATCGCCGCCGCAGGGATGGTTCAGGCCGCGGTGACCGTAGCCCAGCTTGAAGGTGCTGCCGCCCAGGGCCAGACCGAGGATCTGGTGGCCCAGGCAGATGCCGAACACCGGCAGATCGGCCCGTGCCAGCAGGCCCCTGGCCAGGGTGATGCCCTCAGCCACCGCCGCCGGATCGCCCGGGCCGTTGGAGAGGAACACCCCCTCCGGCCCATGGGCCAGCACCTCGGCGAGGCTGCTGCTGGCGGGCAGCACCGTGACCGTGCAGCCATGGGCCGTGAGCCGCTCGAGGATGGCCCGCTTGATGCCGAAATCAATGGCCACCACCTGATAAGGCCGCTGCGGCGAGGGTTGCGGGCGCTGATCGAAGCCGGTGGCGCTGAGTTTCTGCCAGGGGTAGGCGCTGGCGGTGCTCACCCGCGCCGCCAGGTTGAGCCCCTCCATTGAGGGACTGCGGCGCACCAGCTCCAGCAGCTCGCCGGGGCTGCTGCCATCACTGCTGATCACCCCGTTCATGGCCCCCCGCTCGCGCAGGTGCCGCACCAGGGCGCGGGTGTCGACACCGGCGATGCCCACCACCCCGTGGGAGGCCAGCCAGCTGGGCAGGTCGCCACGGCTGCGCCAGCTGCTGGGGCAGGGCGCCAGCTGGCGGGCGATCACGCCACGCACATGGGGGGCCTCGGCCTCCTGATCCTCCGGATTGACGCCGGTGTTGCCCAGTTCCGGATAGGTGAAGGTCACCAGCTGACCGGAGTAGCTGGGATCGGTCATCACCTCCTGGTAGCCCGTCATGCCGGTGTTGAAGACCACCTCACCGACGGCGGTGCCCCGGGCCCCGAAGGCCGTACCCCGCAGCAGGGTGCCGTCTGCCAGCACCAGCAGCGCCTCGCTGCCGGCCAGTGGGGTGGGGCTGGCCGAAGCCGGGGCTGCAGCGCTCAATGGGGGTCAACCAAGTGAATCGATCATCCCCCAGGCGGTGCTCAGCTGGCTGATGGCCCTGCCTGCAGGGCGGCCCTGAGCTGCTCCAGTCGCTGCCAGGGGGTCTCGCCACGGAGGGCCACACGGGCCTGCTCCAGGCCATCCGCCACTGAATCGGCCTGCCCGGTGGCCCAGAGCACCAGGGCCGTGTTCAGGGCCACCACGTCCTGTTGGGGGGTGCTGCCCCGCCCCCGCAGCACGGCTTCGAGGATGTGGCGGTTGGTGTCGAGATCCCCACCGGCCAGGGCCGAGAGGGGGGCCAGCTCCAGGCCCAGCTGCTCGGGGTCGACCTCCAGGCAGGTCACCGTGCCCCCCTCCACCAGGCGCAGCTGATTGACGCCCGCCAAAGAAGCCTCATCGAGGCCGCCGTGGCCATGGACCACCACCGCCCGCTCCAGTCCGAGCAGGCAGAGGGCCTCGGCCATCGGCTCCAGCAATTCCGCTTTGGCCACCCCCAGCACCTGCGCTTCCGGCCGCAGGGGATTCACCAGCGGGCCCAGCAGATTGAAGACGGTGCGCACCCCCAGGCGACGGCGCACCGGGGCGAGATCCACCAGGGCCGGATGCCAGCCCGGCGCGAACAGGAAGGTGACGCCGCTGCCGGGCAGGGCGGCCACCACCGTCTGGGGGTCGGCCCTGAGGTTGAGGCCGATCGCTTCGAGCACGTCGGCGGAGCCCACCTTGCCGCTGGCACTGCGGTTGCCGTGCTTGGCCACCGTGGCGCCACAGGCGGCGGCCACGAAGGCCACGGCGGTGGAGATGTTGAAGGTGTCGGCCCCGTCGCCGCCGGTGCCGCAGGTGTCGACCAGCCTCAGGGCCGGGCGCTCAGCGGGCAGGCAGGAGGCCTCGCGCAGCACCCGTGCCATCGCCGCCAGTTCTTCGCCGCTCACCCCCTTGCTGCGCAGGGCCGCCAGCAGGGCACCGGTGAGCTCGGGCTCCAGCTGCCCCGCCAGCCAGCCCTGCATCAGGGCCGTGGCCTGGGGCCCCGAGAGGGCCTGGCCCTGCAGCAGCTGCTCCAGCAGGGTCGGCCAGGGGAAGGGAGCAGCCATCGGTGCCAAGGAACAGCAGAAGGACTCTGCTCAGATTGTCAGCCCTCGGTGGAGGAGGTGTCGAAGCCGCTGCCCACCGCCTCAGCTCCCACCACTGCTCCGGGCCGGTAGCCCTGGGCCCAGATGGCGCGGGTGCGCCGCTGCAGCTCCTCCAGGCTCAGGCCCCAGAGCCGCAGGGTCTTGCTGAGATCGTCCTGGAGATCCTTGGCGCCGGGGAAGCCGTCGTAGCGGTTGAGCAGCCGGGCCAGGTCCGTCAGCTGAGCGTCGCTCGGCTGCTGGGCCGCCAGCAGGCCGTCCACCAGCTCCCGGTCGGTGGCATAGAGAGGGTGGGCCTGGGATTGGGCGGCGGAGCCGTCGGACGGGGCCATGGGGCGAATCCTTAGGTTGGATGCATCTGCTCCGCATCATGGCCGCCATCCGTCTGGGCCTGATCTGGCGCTACCTCCGCCCCCACCGGCGCGAGGTTTACCTCGGTGTCGCCGCCCTGCTGGTGGTGAACCTGCTGAGCGTCAGCATTCCGCTGCTGGTCCGGGGCGTCATCGACGACCTCCAGGACGGCTTCTCCCCTTCGCTGTTGCTGCGTCACGCCGGCGTGATCGTGCTGCTGGCCACCGTGATGGCGGCCGCCCGTCAGCTCTCGCGCATGCTCGTGTTCGGTGTGGGCCGCCAGGTGGAGGCCAACCTGCGCCAGCGCCTGTTTGATCACATGCTGCGCCAGGAGCCCGGCTGGGTGCAGGTCACCGGCAGCGGTGAGGTGATCAGCCGCTCCACCAGTGATGTGGAGAACGTGCGCCGGCTGCTGGGTTTCGCCGTGCTCAGCCTCACCAACACCGGCCTGGCCTATGCCCTCACCCTGCCGGCGATGTTGGCGATCGACCCCGGCCTCACCCTGGCGGCGGTGGGGCTCTACCCGGTGATGCTGGTGGTGGTGCGCCTGTTCGGCGGCCGGATGATGCGTCAGCAGCGGCGTCAGCAGGAGGCCCTCGGCAGCCTCAGCGACCTGATCCAGGAAGACCTCTCCGGCATCAGCGCCATCAAGATCTACGGGCAGGAAGACCATGAGCAGGGGGCCTTCTCCCGCCGCAATGGCCTCTACCGCGACGCAGCGCTGTCGCTGGCCCGCACCCGCAGCACCCTTTTCCCACTGCTGGAGGGCATCTCCTCGATCAGCCTGTTGCTGCTGCTGGCCCTGGGCAGCGGCCAGCTGGAGAGCGGCCGGCTCAGCATCGGCAATCTGGTGGCCCTGATCCTGTTCGTGGAGCGGCTGGTGTTCCCCACCGCCCTGCTGGGCTTCACCCTCAACACCTTCCAGACCGGCCAGGTGAGCCTGGAGCGGGTGGAAGAGCTGCTGGCGCGGCAGCCGCGGGTGGAGTCCCCGGCTGTGCCCCAGGCACCGGCCACGGTGGCGCGCGGGGCCGTGGAGGCCCGGGGGCTGAGCGTCCGCTACGACGGCGCCCAGCGCGAGGCGCTCCATGACGTGAGCTTCCAGCTGCGGCCGGGCGAGCTGGTGGCGCTGGTGGGGCCGGTGGGCTGCGGCAAGACCACCCTGGCCCGGGCCCTGGGGCGCATGGTGGAGGTGCCGGGCGGGCAGCTGTTCCTCGATGGGGTCGATGTCACGGCCCTCTCCCTCGACGACCTGCGCCGCCAGGTGGCCCTGGTGCCCCAGGAGGGCTATCTCTTCACCGCCAGCCTCGCCGACAACCTGCGCTACGGCGACCCCGAAGCCGATCAGGACCGGGTGGAGGCGGCGGCCCAGCAGGCCCGCCTGGCCGGTGACATCCGCGGTTTCCCCGATGGCTACCAGACCCTGGTGGGGGAGCGGGGCATCACCCTCAGCGGCGGCCAGCGCCAGCGGGCGGCCCTGGGCCGGGCGCTGTTGGTGTCAGCCCCCCTGCTGGTGCTCGACGACGCCCTGGCCAGCGTGGACAACAACACGGCCGCGGCGATTCTCGAGTCGATCCGCGCCGAAAAGGGCCGCACGATCCTGATGATCAGCCACCAGCTCTCGGCCGCCGCCGCCTGCGACCGGGTGCTGGTGATGGAGGACGGCCGCCTGGTGCAGCAGGGCCATCACCAGGAGCTGGTGGCCATCCCCGGGGCCTATCGGCGCCTGTGGGAGCGGGAGCAGGCCGAGGAGAGGCTGCAGCAGGTGGCCTGAATCGCACGAGTTGTTGAACCTCACAGACAAGCCCGCGTTGAGGGGCTTAGCTGAGGCAGATCCCGCGAGACCGATGGAGAAACCCAAGGGCTACAAGCTGCGTTGCACCCTCACCTTCGGCGACATCTACGGCCAGGTGCTGGTGTGGATGGTGGTCATCTTCGTGAGCCTGGCGGCGGGTCTGGCCCTGATGGGCTCCAGCAAGCCGATCTTCGCCCTGGTGGGGGTGGGGGTGATCCTGGTGCTCTCGCTGCCCTTCCTGCTCTTTGCCTTCACCACCACCCTGCTCAACCACATCTCCCTCGACCCGTCTCCGGCCCTCGATCGCGTTGCTTAGGCTCTGAACCTCAGCAGGACAGCGGTGTTCGGACTTTTCAACCAGGCCCCAGGCGCGGCCAAGGGCAGGATCGTCTCGGCTGAGGAGGCCCTGCCCGGGCGCGACACTCCCCTGGCCACAGCCCTCACCCACGTGGTGCTGGGTACCCCCCTGCAGGCGCCCCTTCTGCCTGGTCAGGAGGAGGCCTTCTTCGGCTGCGGCTGCTTCTGGGGTGCGGAGAAGGGTTTCTGGCGTCTGCCCGGTGTGATCACCACCGCTGTGGGCTACTGCGGCGGCCACACCCCCAACCCCACCTATGAGGAGGTCTGCTCCGGCCGCACCGGCCACACCGAAGCGGTGCGGGTGGTGTGGGACAGCGAGCAGGTGAGTTTCGCCGATCTGCTCAAGCTGTTCTGGGAATGCCACGACCCCACCCAGGGCATGGCCCAGGGCAACGACCGCGGCAGCCAGTACCGCTCGGCGATCGTCACCACCACCGAAGCCCAGGCCGAGCTCGTCCGCGCCAGCCGCGACCACTACCAGCAGCAGCTCAGCGCCGCCGGCTTCCCCGAGATCACCACCGATCTTCTGGCCGGCCCGCCCTTCTACTTCGCCGAAACCCACCACCAGCAGTACCTGGCCCGCCCCGGCAGCCGCCCCTACTGCTCCGCCCGCCCCAGTGGCGTGCGCCTCACCCCGTTCCCCGGCGCCAGCTTCCAGTTGCCCGAGGCGGTCTGGAGCCAGTACGACTGGAGCATTCAGCACTGCGTCCTGCGCAGTTCCAACGAGCCGATTCAGGTCTGAGGCCTCAGGTGCGAACCCTGGATTCGGGCTGATGATGGTCCCTCCATTTCGCTGACCAGGCCCTGCTGGCCAAGCCCGCCCGTGCTCCTGACCTTCAGAGGCTTCAAGCGGTTATCGCCGCTCTGCGCTGGAGGCCTGACCTCCGCGGTTGCTGCCGTTCTTGTGATAATGGGCGACAGCGCCCACGCCCACGTGGAAGGGGGCCAGGCCAGCGGCCTGGCGGCCGGCCTGCTGCACCCGGTGACCGGCGCTGATCACGTGGTGGCGATGGTGGCGGTGGGCCTCTGGGGCGCGGTTCTCGGCCCGCCGGCGATCTGGGTGCTGCCGGTGGCCTTTCTGCTGCCCAATTCAGTTCAGGGCCCTGTCGGCCAAGTCCTCCATGAGGTGGTAGCCCTGCTCTGGTGTCTTGTCAGGCTCCACTGGTGTGGTGCCTTCATCCAGAGTGGGATACCACTGATTGGCTTCACCGCCGACGAAGCCATAGAAATGATCGAAGCCGCCGCCGCCCGTCGGCCAGGCGTCAAACGGTCCGACTGGGCTGCTCTGCCACACCGGTACTTCATGGCACTTGCCGAACTGCGCGGTGGCGTAGCCATTCAGCCTCAATGTTTAGGCCAGAGGGGCCATGCTGTTCGGCAGCACTGAGCATTAGCCCGGCGCACCCGTGGCGATCTCGGTGATTCCGCCCATGCCGGCAGAGTGGTGGTTGCGCCCAGTGAGCAGCGCCTGCCGCGACGGCGAGCACAGAGCGGTGCTGTGGAATCGGTTGAACTTCAGACCGTCAGCAGCCAGTTTCTCTGCCGTTGGCGTCTGGCAGGGGCCACCGAAGGCGCTGGCGGAGCCGAACCCAGCCTCATCGATGAGGACGATCAGCACGTTCGGCGCTCCTTCGGGCGGACGCAACTGCTCGATCGGCGGGAATGAGGTGTCGGGATCCTTAGCGTCGTAGGTGATCAGCCCCTGCCGCGCCGTGTTCGGCATCGGCAGGTGGGAGCGGTGCTTTCTATTCTGATTTCCCATGATCTTGTGACTTCCCGGCTGGTAAGTGGCGCACTTTGCTGTCATCCTGGCTTTAATCGTTGTAATGCCCTTCTGACCCTGAGGTGTCTCACTGCAAGGAAGCATTAGAATGTCCGGATAGAACCTCGAAGAATTCGCTTCCAGCAACTGCCTGGTATGCAGTTAGCGGCAGATAGCTCCATCAGAAACCGCAGCCTTGCCTATGCAGTTCTTTCTAGGGTTACTCCGTCGACGCCGAGATTGAATGGGTATGGGTTGGTCCCTGTGGTGCCTTTGGCGAGGAAGAATACCAACTAAGGCCAGCTGGTTGGGAAGATCTCAAGGCCTCTCCGTGAGTCGCCGCAAGCGCAGCGTGCCTGAATCGATGCGTGCTATTCACGCGTAGTAGCGATCCTGGGCGCCGTTGCCAGAGCAGGATCACCATGACATCGAGGCGATGGCCCTGAAGTTCAGGCGAGGTCGGCTGGCGCCGCTTCCATCCTGGTGACCCAGCCGTGCATGCGGGAGCACCCTGCTCCATTGCCACAGCTGCCAGTTGCAGATGGTCTCTGATCCGTTCCCCTGCGCAGCGCTGACGATGGCGGCCCCCAGCCTTCAGACTTGAGGACCTGCAGCGGACGCCGCACGCCCCGCCAATGCTCACCATCGAATCGGTCGAACTGCTGCTGCTGGTGGCGGCGGTGGTCGCCATGGTCGCCCGCAGGCTGCGGCTGCCCTACAGCGTAGGCCTGGTGCTGGGGGGCATTGTGCTGGCCTGGCTGCCCTTCGCCCCTGACATCCCTCTGACGCGGGAGCTGATCTTCAACGCCTTTCTGCCGCCCTTGATCTTCGAGGCGGCGATCTACATCGCCTGGCCCTCGCTGCGCAAGGACCTGCCGGTGGTGCTCACCCTGGCCACGGTGGGGGTGGTGCTCTCCGCCGGCATCACCACGCTGGGGATGCATTACCTGGCCCACTGGAGCTGGCCGGCGTCGCTGTTGTTCGGCGTGCTGATCTCGGCCACGGATCCGGTGTCGGTGATCGCCACCTTCAAGGAGGCAGGCGTGCATGGCCGGCTGCGGGAGCTGGTGGAGGCGGAGAGCCTCCTCAACGACAGCACCGCCGCCGTGGGCTTCGGCATCGCCATCGCCTTCGCCACTGGCGCTGCGATCACGCCGCTGGGCACGGTTCAGTTCCTGGCCGTGACGGTGCTGGGCGGGGTGGCCTGTGGCGCGGCGGTGGCCGCGGCCCTGCTCGCCCTGGCCGGCCGCACCGAAGACCCCCTGGTGGAGATCACCTTCACCACGGTGGCCGCCTACGGCTCCTTCCTGCTGGCGGAGCACCTGGAGGTGTCTGGCGTGTTGGCCACCCTCACCGCCGGGATCATGCTCGGCAACCTCGGCCCCCTCGGGGCCATCTCACCCAAGGGCCGCGAGGCGGTGCAGTCGTTCTGGGACTACGCCGCCTTCGTGGTGAACTCGCTGATCTTCCTGCTGATGGGGATGCTGGAGGCGCACCAGAACTTCAACCGCGTTCTGCTGCCGATCGGCATCGCCATCGCCCTGGTGATCGTGGGGCGGGCCCTGTCCACCTATCTCTGCTGCAGCCTGTTCCAGGCCTCACCCCTGCGGGTGAAGGCCAGCCACCAGCACGTCCTCTTCTGGGGCGGCCTGCGCGGCGCCCTGGCCCTGGCCCTGGCCCTAGGCCTGCCCACCAGCCTCCCTTACCGCGACGCCGTCGTGACAGTGGCCTTTGCCGTGGTGGCCTTTTCGGTGATCGTGCAGGGGCTATCGATCACGCCTTTGATGCGCTCACTCGGCGAGATCGGACCGGCCAGCGCCGACATCGCTGAGGACATCGCCCTGGAGGCCAGTCGCTGAGAGTTTGCGGAAAGCTCTCCCAGGAGCCGCATTTTGCCCCTCTCCGATCTGATATCGCCGGATCGGGATCATTCAGCGGCACAGACAACGCCATTTGGGGGTCCCCCGATTTCATCGCTTTGGCCCTGTGTTGGCTGACCGGTAGCGGCATTGATTTGGGCACTTCTCTGGGCAACCAACTGGCCATACCGTTGCCATGGCGGGTTTGAGCAGTGTGTCCTGGCTGCGCAGCTTGAGCTGGCGCAGCCCGCCGAGCGCTTGATCCTGACAACTCCCTTCTCGATGCCGTGGCGGGTGTTGATCGATTGGGCGTCATCCTGCTGGCGGGTTGTGCGTCCATTGATGGCTGATCAGCCGCGGCGTGAGCGGTGTTCTGGGCCACATGAGGCTTGACACCGATCCGGCGCATCTCGGCGATGGATCCCCTGGTCGCAGTTCTTGCCGGCACCGAGAAGCTTGCCGACCATGGCGACTGAACGGAAGCAATGAAACTGTCCCGGCCGTTGATACGAGCTCCCGCAGGGACACAGGCTCTGGGTCAAGCAGCAGAATCAAGACCATGGAACTTCACGCCGACCTCGCCCAGCGGGTGGTGCTCGACACCACGGCCCTCCCCTGGACCCCATCGCCGATGGCCGGGGTGGATCGACGAATGTTGGATCGCCTCGGTGGAGAAGTGGCCCGGGCCACCTCGACCGTGAGTTATGCCGCAGGCAGCCGATTCGAGTGCCACAGCCATAGCGGGGGTGAGGAGATCCTGGTGCTGCAGGGCACCTTCTCCGATGAACAGGGCCACTACCCATCCGGGACGTATCTGCGCAACCCGGCCGGCTCCGCCCATGCCCCGTTCAGCGAGGACGGTTGCACTCTCCTGGTGAAGCTGCATCAGATGCATCCGCTCGATCAGGCGACGGTGGTGATCGACACCCGCAGCAGCGACTGGTTGCCTGGTCTGGTGGCTGGCTTGCAGGTGCTTCCGCTGCACGCCTTCGGCTCCGAGCATGTGGCCCTGGTGCGCTGGGCGCCGGGTACGCGCTTCCAGCTCCATGGGCATCCTGGCGGCGAAGAAATCTTTGTGCTGGATGGAGTCTTTCAGGACGAGCAAGGCAACTATCCCGCCGGCAGCTGGCTGCGCAATCCCCACGCCAGCTCGCACTGTCCCTGGAGTGAGGCTGGCTGCACGATTTGGGTGAAGACCGGCCACCTGCCGAAGACCCTGGCCCCTGATGGCCTCGAAGGGTGAATCAGGGGGGTCTGTGACGATGCCAAGTCAAGCTCGCTGGATTCCAGCAACAGCACGGCTCAGCACCAACCTGATCACCAGTCTTATGGCCAGCCTGAGCACTGCTCTGGTCGCCAGCGTGCTGCTTCCCTGGGGAGGAGTGCCGGCGGCCTCTGCGGCGATGGTTCACCTGGCGGCAGCCTGTCGAGCACGGATCAAGGCCTTCGATTGGCAGGGCGCTGTGCAGCTCTGTAGCCAGGCGATCGAGAAGGATCCGAAGCTCACGGCTGCCTGGATCGACCGTTGTCAGGCCAGCCTTTAACTCTCCAGGCTGAGCGAGGCGATGGCGGATCGCCGCCAAGCGATCCAGCTGGAGCCTGAGAACTCAGAAGCCTATCTTCGCCTTGCCGATGTGAAAGCCATGTCTACGCCCGTTGACTACCCCAGTGCGCTGGAGACTTGCGCCAAGTTCATCGAGCTTGATCCAAAGGATGGATCGGCCTACAGCAATCGTGGGGTCGCCAGGCATGCCCTCAATGATTACAGCGGGGGCCTGGCTGATTACAACAGGGCTATCGAGTGGAGCCCGCTGAGGTGCTCACCTACTGCAACCGCGGCGAAACACTGTTTCTGCTCGGGCAATCCCAGCTCCCCTGTGCCAGCTTCCGCCAGGGCCGTGCGCTCAAACCCGGCTTCATCCCGTTGCCCGGGGATTTTGACGCCGCCTACCTCAAGGCCTGTCGCTGAGACGGCCTCATCCGCTCCTGGCTCCAACACCCAGGCCTGAACAGGATCTGACGGTAGGGTTCGCGCCGTCATCTCTGCTGCGATCCGCTGCGTCAAGGCCATGAACGTTCTCTTGTTCCTGCTCGTGGGCGTCACCGCCGGATGGTTGGCCGGTGGGCTGGTGATGCACCTGGTGGCTGGGATCATCGGTGCCCTCATCGGCGGCCTGGCCCTGGTGGGCCTGGGCCCCTCCCTGGGCGGTGCGCTGCTTGACAGCGTCATCAAGGCGGCGATCGGCGCTGGGCTGGCGGTGCTGGTGTTGCGGCTGATCAAGCGGCCCTGACCATGTTCTGAAGTGTTGTGCCAGCTTGGAGTTGGGCACGCCCCACGCGCTGCCCAGCCACTGGCTGCATCAGCAGGAGGTCTCCCCATGCATGCTCATTCACTGGATCTACCCGAAGCCCTGAACCTGCTCGACTTAGATCAATTACCTGAGGATTTCGGGGAGCTTTCACGTCAGGTGGCCTGGCATCAGCCCGCCACCAAGCCATGGGGTAAAACCGAGACCCTGGCTTATCGGGTGGTCTGGCAGGCCGTCGAGCAGCACGTCGAGCATCTGGGCGAGAGCGTCAGCGGTTAAGGCCCTCCATCCGCCAGGTCACGAAGCTGCCCACCGGGCTCCAGAGCAGGAAGGGGATCAGCAGCCATGCCGCTGGCCGCGACTGCTGCACCACCACCACCGCCAGGGCCACTCCCCAGGCCCAGCCCGCCAGGCCGATCACGGTGCCGTTGCGCAGGGTCCGGCTGCGGCAGATCAGCAAGGTGTAGCTCTGCACCAGCAGCACCAGCCCCAGATAGCCCGCCATCAGTGCCAGGCTGCTGCTGGCCTGCCACACCAGCAGGGCCGAGGCATAGAAACAGAGGTAGATCGCCAGCCAGATCGCCGGGATCCAGCGCTCGAAGGTCAGCCAGCGGGGGCGGCGCAGCTGCAGGAACCAGCGAAAATCGGCCTGGGACGGGTTGAGCAGGGCTCCAACCGCCACGATCACAGCCAGGATCACCAAGGCTGCCACCATCGTCAGTGCGTGCATCGAGTCCCCAGGCTGATGGTCCGGTGGCTGCAATCGCCACGCTCTCTCCAGGGCCGTCATCAATCCGTACGACCTGCCGCTGCAGCGCCTGTCCTGAAGACTGGGTTACGTTGACGCCACGCCGCTGAGGTCGGGTGGAGATCACCATTTGGCAGGCTGAGGCCCAGGGTGCGGCGCTGGAGCGCTCCGGAGCCACCGTGCTGGAGCCGGGCCCGGATGAGGTGCTGCTGGAGGTGCTCCATTGCGGGCTCTGCCACAGCGATGTGTCGATGCTCGACAACGCCTGGGGGATCAGCACCTACCCGCTGGTGCCCGGCCACGAGGTGGTCGGACGGGTGAGCGCGGTGGGTGCCGGGGTGAGTCGCTCGCTGCTGGGATCGGTTCAGGGCCTGGGCTGGTTCGCCGGCAGCTGCCGTCACTGCGACTGGTGCGTTGGGGGTCACGCCAACCTCTGCCCCTCGCTCGAAGCGGTGGTGGTCGGTCGCCACGGAGGCTTCGCCAGCCATGTGCTGGCCCATCAGGACTGGATCGTGCCGATCCCCGCCGGGCTTGCCGCCGCCGATGCCGGGCCGCTGTTCTGCGGCGGCATCACGGTGTTTGCTCCGCTCTTTGATGAGGCGGTGTCACCCACGGCGCGGGTGGCGGTGATCGGCATCGGCGGGCTGGGCCACCTCGCCCTCCAGTTCGCCCGCGCCTGGGGCTGTGAGGTCACAGCGATCACCACCTCGATGGCCAAGGCGGAGGAGGCCCGCCAGCTCGGGGCCCATCGCGTGCTCAGCCTCGCTGAGCTGGGCGACCATCCGGGCGCCTTCGATCTGATCATCAACACCAGCAACCACGATCTCGATTGGCCGGTGCTGATCGCCAGCCTGGCGCCCCTCGGGCGGCTGCATCAGCTGGGGGTGCCGCCCTCGCCGCTGGAAATCCCCGCCTTCCCGTTGATCGGCGGTCGCCGCAGCGTCACCGGCAGCCCCACCTCCTCGCCCGCCACCCTGCGGCGCATGGTGGAGTTCTGCGGCCGCCACGGCATCACGCCGCAGGTGGAGCACCTGCCGATGGCCGAGATCAACACGGCGATCGCGCGGCTGCGCCGAGGTGATGTGCGCTATCGCTTCGTTCTCGATGGACCGGCCTGATGGCGGCAGCGGCTGAGCTGATGCTGGAGGTGGCCCTGGCGATGCTGGAGCGCGACGGCCGCTGGTTGGTGCAGCTGCGCGACGACATACCCGGCATCGTCGCTCCGGGCTGCTGGGGCCTCTTCGGCGGCCACCTGGAACCTGGCGAGAGCCCTGAGCAGGCCGTGCGGCGGGAGCTGCAGGAGGAAATCAGCTGGTGCTGCGGCGACCTGCCCTTCTGGTTCCGTCACAGCAATCCGCAACGGATCGCCCATTTCTTTCGCTCCAGCCTGCCTCTGTCCCTGGACGGCCTTCAGCTGCTGGAGGGTCAGGACATGACGCTCGCTGGCCTCGATGAGCTGGCCGCCGGTGAGGTCTGGAGCCCCAGGCTGCAGCAGAGCCGGCCCCTGGCCCCCTCCCTGCAGCTGGCGCTGGAGACCCTGCGCCGCAACCCATGAGCGCGGCGGAGCCCTACCTCGAACTGGAGGCAGTGGAGGCCTGGCTGGGATCCCGGCGGGTGTTCGAGAGCCTCAGTCTGCGGCTGCAGCAAGGGCAGAACAGCGTGATCCTGGGTCCGAACGGAGCCGGCAAGAGCGCTCTGATCAAACTGCTCAGCCGTGAGATCTACCCCGTGGTCAGGCCGGGTTCACACCTGCGCCTGTTCGGGCTGGAAACCGTCAACCTCTGGGACCTGCGCGCCCGCATCGGCCTGGTCTCCCGTGACCTCCAGGCTGGTTACGTGGGCGCGGTGCCGGCCGCCGATGTGGTGCTCTCGGGCTTCTTCGGTTCGGTGGGGATCGGCCCCAGCCAGCACCCCAACGCTGGCCAGCGTCAGCGGGCGTGCGAACTGATGCGTCGGCTGCAGCTGGAGGACCTGGCCGATCGCCCCTACCGCCAGCTCTCCGATGGCCAGCGCCAGCGCCTGCTGCTGGCCCGCGCCCTGGTGCACGATCCCCAGGTGCTGGTGCTGGATGAACCCACCACCGGCCTTGATCTGGGCGCCAAGCACCAGCTGCTGCAGATTCTGCGTGAGCTGGCCCAGGCCGGTACCACTCTGCTGCTGGTCACCCACCAGATCGAAGCGATCATCCCTGAGATCAGCCGTTGTCTGCTGCTGAGTCAGGGGGTGCTGGTGGCTGATGGCCCGACGGACGAGCTGCTGGCCGCTGGCCCCCTCAGCCAGCTGTTCGGCATGCCCCTGCAGGTGTTCAGTGCCGGTGGATTTCGCCAGGTGCTGCCGGCCTCTCCCCATGAGCAGGGCCTCACCCAGGCTCACGGTTCCTGGCGTTCCCTGTGAGGCTGGGGCAAACTCACAGCAGAGCGTCCATGGGCATGGCATCGACCAGGCAGCACCGCAGACCGCGCTGGCTTGGGCTCCTGGTCTGGGCGCCCCTGCTGGGCCTTCCTTTCGCCGGCGACGCGTTGGCCATGTCCTCCCCCTGGTGGGAGAACTACGACGTGCGCGAAACGTTCCTCTGCAACGACACCAACAAGGTGGTGGTGGAGCGCAACGACGCCCAGGCGGCGCTGCTGGCCGGACGCTCCCGCACCACCCTCTTCCGCGAAGACTCGCCGCTGCCGGGCCTGCGCTACGGCACCGACCGTCTGCGCCTGATCCTGCGCGGCGACGAACTCACCCTGGAGCGGCTGCCCCAGCGCATGGTCTGTCTGCGCACCGATCAGGTCTGATGGCATGACGCCCCTCGCTGATCGCACGGTGCTGCTGCTGATGGCCATCACCCTCGGGGTGGTGGCGGCCCTGGTGTTCTGGAGCGTGCGGCTGCAGCCCGCCCCCGAAACCCCCCTGCTCTGGAAGGAGACCCCCGGCCGCAGTGCCCCAGCCGGCCCGGCGGCCCAGCCGAAAGGCACCCTGCTCTGACTCCCTTGGCATCCCCCGACGACGGCCCGGAGGGCCAACGACAGCTCGACCCCCTGCCCAAGGGGTTGGTGGAGCTCTATGGCCTGCTGGCGGTGCTGTTCGTGCTGGTGCCCGAGTGGATGGCCGGCGGTGCCATGCGCTCGATCCCAGGGGTGCACCAGGGCAACCCCCTGCCGGTCACGGCCAGTGCCTGGCGCCGGCTGCCGGAGCTGCGCCTGGCGGCCCTGGACCTGGCCCAGCTGCGCGAGCTGGCGCGGAGCCTGCGCCTCTGGGGCTACGCCAGTGACAGCCGCGATCGGCTCACCCTGCGAATCCTCAGGCGGCTCAAGCGGGTCCGCAGCTGGGAGGCCTTGCTGCCGCGGGGGCTGTGATAGCTTCCATTTCAACGGGGCGTAGCGCAGCTTGGTAGCGCACCACTTTGGGGTAGTGGGGGTCGTGGGTTCAAATCCCGCCGCTCCGATTCTTTAACCGTTCATCACCACTTCACCGGCTTCCCCAGCCGGTTTTTTTGTGCCTGCCCCCGCCAGCAGACCCTGCAGCGACGAGCGGCTGCTGTCCTGGCTGAGCCGGTCGCCAAGCTCCAGCCAGTGCTGCCAGCCCTCCCGCTGCTGGCCTTCGATCCAATGGCTGAGCTGGGAAAACAAGGGGCTGGAGCCGAGCACATCCTCGAGTGCTGCGGCCAGCACCTGCAGATCGTGCAGGTCACCGAGGATGTCCTGGGCTCGCTTGAGGTCGCTGAGCCAGGGGCTGAAGGCGGGCTCGAGGTAGGGCTCCAGGTTCTCGAGGCCGTAGCGCACCCCCTTGATCCGCTTGCGCAGCCCATGCAGGGCCGGATCAGCGGGATCAGTGCTGAACCAGCCCGGTTCAAGAAACAGCCCCGCCGCCGCCTGGGCGCGCCACTCCCCCAGCCAGGGCTGCAGGGGCCGCTCCCCCAGGCTGGTGAAGTGGGGGTGGTCCTGCCAGCGGTGCAGGCGTTCCAGCAGTTTCAGGTAACGGTGGCCGCGCAGGGATTCCGCCAGTCCCTCGAAGGCCCGGCGCCGATCGCGGTTCAGCTGTTTCATGGCGGGGCGCAGGGCCCTGGTTTCAGCCTCTGTCAGAGATGGCAGCAGCCCGCTCTCCAGGCGCTGGCGCAGCACATCGAGATCACGGCAGAGCCCGGTGCGCCGGGCCACCCGGGCGATGCGCCGTTCGCTGATGCCATCGGGCAGGCTGAGGGCCGGCTGGAACTGCACCAGGGCGGTGCGCAGCCGCCGCAGGCTCACCCGCAGCTGATGCAGGGGTTCAGGATCGGCATCGGCCAGCACCTCCGGCTGCAGACGTCCCAGCCGGCGGGTCTGCTTCTGGATCAGCTGGGCGGCGTGGCTGCCGTTGCTGACGGCCTCCGGGATCGGCAGCGATGACGCAGCCAAGCGATCAGATCCTTGGTTCCCGGCTGGTTCCATGGTCTCGTCAGGTTCCATGGTCTCGGCTGCTGCTGGCTTCATTCTCCCGCCGGCGCCGCCCAGGCTCCCAGGTTTCTAGCGGGGCAGGGGGCGCTTGAGCTGCTGGAAGCTGCGACCCAGGGCCTGGCCGACCGTGAGCCCCACCGGCAGATCGCCGGCGAAGGAGCTGCCCAGTACATGGCGGTAGAGCTTGGTTTCTACCAGCCGGTAGGTGGTCTCCGGCAGGGGAATCGCCCCAACGGCTTTGACGATTTCAGGACCCTGGCGCACGAAGGTCGTGACGAACCGCTGCAGCTCAGGGCGCTTGAGCAGCTGCTCGTTGTTGATGTATAGAAACAGTGGACGGGAGAAGGGCAGGTAACGCTCCTTCTGCACGGTCTCAAAGGAAGGACGCACGGCCCCCTTGGGCCCCTTCACCGCCAGTGATCGGATGCGATTGCGATTGGCGGCATAGTAGCTGTAGCCGAAGTAGCCAAGGGCCTGCAGGTCGTTGGCGACGCATTTCACCAGCACGTTGTCGTCTTCACTGCTGGTGTAGTCGCTTCTGGAGTTATCGGCCTGGCCGCTCACCGCCTTGTTGAAGTAATCGAAGGTGCCGGAATCCTTGTCAGGACCGCAGAGGGTGATCGGTCGTGCCGGCCAGGCGCTGTTCACTTGATTCCAGGTCTTGATACGGCCCTGGGCACGGCGATTCCAGAGACGGCCCAGCTCTGCGGGGGAGATCTCCCTGGCCCAGCTATTGCGGGGATTCACCGCCACGGTGAGGGCATCGAAGGCGATCGGCAGCTCGATGAAGCGGATCCCCTTGGATTCACAGGCCTTGAGCTCCTGGCTGTTGATCGGCCTTGAGGCATTGCTGATGGCCACGGCCCCGGCGCAGAACGCACGGAAGCCAGCGGTGGTGCCGGTTTCCTTGAGCTCGAAGCGCACATCCCGACCGGCGGAGCTCTGGCGGAAGCGGCGGATGGCTTCGCCTGTGATCGGGAAAACGGTGCTGGATCCACTGATGCGGATCACTGGCTGGGTGCTCTGGGCCAGAGCTGAGCTGGGAGACGCCAAGGCCGGCAGAAGGGCCAGGGCGGCCAGAGCGCTGGGCGGCCGAGCTCCCAGGCCCAGAGGCGAACGCAGCGGCTTCAGCTTCGAGCTCATGGAGTGGTTGCCCTTCAACTCCACTCTGGGGGCCGAAGGGCTGCTTCTCCGTTAAGAGTTTGCTGAAAAACCCCGCTTCCTCTGCGAGAATGAGTCAACTGCCCCAGGTTTGATGCGAGGTCAGCAGGAGCGCAGCGGCTCCTTGTTCTCCTACGTCTCGATCGAGGAGCGGATCCCGGCCAGCCATCCGC